>CAKAIM010000001.1 GCA_916439285.1 uncultured Lachnoanaerobaculum sp.
GATTATTCGATTCATTTAAAAAGAACAAAAAAATCAGTTTGGGATAAGTTTATAGAAAAATATAAGCCGGATAAGAATCTTACAAAAGCCGTCAGATCATATAATAGGTGCTTGCGAGAGTGCCGGAGTAAATGAGAAGATACTTGATTTTTATTAAGGAATATGGCTTTGGTAATTATGGAGACGGTATTATAAAAGCTTATAGATCCGGAAAAAAATACATGGACAGCTTTTTATAGATGGCTTGGAAAAAGAAGACTATTCAAGAATTCCTTTTTATGATGACAGGCTTTTGGTGATTTGTTTTACTTTAGAAATCTTGGTGAGGGTGAATATGATATATCTTTTTTGGATATACATTACAGAAAGATTTTTGTAGTGGCATATACCGTGGAGGAGTTTGTAGAATATCTTGTCGACAGTGAGGTTGAAGAAGATATATTAAGGCGGAATCTTTTTGATGAGGCAAAAAAGAAGCTTGGAGTTCTGCCTTTAAATGAGATATATTACTTTGCACCTGCTTTGGTAACAGGCGGTGCGGAAGAAGTAAAATATGTAAATAAAGGTGACGCGTCCACTCATCAGTGGCTATTGTTTGAATGGTAAATTAAAATGACTTTCACATATACAAGTTTAGCCTTGTGAAATGAGAAAGTCATTTATATTTTTAATTAAAATTTATAGGAGTACTGTTTTTCGGTCTTAAAGAAATTGCGGCTCCTATAGCACCGGCATATCTTCCTAGATGATGTGTATGGATTTTTTTGCCAAGCTTTTGTGACATCAACTCTATAAAATACGGTGTATAGCTAAGTCCGCCTGTGAGCATGATTTCACCTAGGAGGCCGTGCTTTTGAGCGAGGTTTATAACCTTATTGGCTACGGAATCTATTACTCCGGCGGCTATATTTTCTCTTTTTTTCACCGGATCCTATATAGCTGATAACCTCTGATTCTGCAAATACTGTACACATAGAGCTTATAGACAGAGAATCTCCAACGGATGCGAGAGCATAAAGCTCTTCAAAGTCGGTGCCCAGTCTGTTTGCCATGACTTCGATAAATTTACCTGTACCTGCCGCACATTTATCATTCATTAGAAAGTCTCGTACCATACCGTTTTCAAGGCTGATTATCTTTGTATCCTGACCGCCTATATCTATGACGGTCCCGTCAACTCCAAACAGAGCATAGGCACCCTTGGCATGGCAGGTTATTTCTGTTATAACTTTATCCGCATAATCTACACAGATTCTTCCGTATCCGGTTGCGGCACAGTTCATATTTTCAGAAAGTCCGTCATCTTGTATCCTTTGTAAAATATTTTTTGCAGTTTCCTTGCTGTTCCAACCTGTAGGTATACAAAAAGAATTGACGAGTTTTTCATCATCAAGTACTATCACCTTTGAGGCGGTGGACCCTATATCTATGCCCACATAATATTGTTTATCCATTTATTAAGTCTATCCTCTCGTTATACAGCTACAGTTTCAAGGAATGCCTCAAGTCTTGTGTTTATCTGTCCGACATCGGCCTTTGAATAATCTGTTTCTATCTTCAGATAAGGTACACCTTTGGCAACTACAGCCTTTTTAACATTGAATGATTCTATAGAGAAGGTATGGCAGGCCTGAAGTATTATTTCAACCACTCCATCTACCTGATATTCATCTACCATATCTGTTATAAAACCGAGTCTGCTGTCATTAGGACTCATTACGGAGCAATTGATATTCAGATATTTTTTTGCAAGGGCTCTTGCTACAGGTAAAGTGGTATCTACCTTTTCAATCTTTTCTCTGTTTGTACTGCAATTATCAAATGCAACTACATCCGCACCAAGCTCCTCCAAAACTTTAATGGTTTTATCTCGTACGCCGCCGTTTGGACATCCTGTTATCAATATTCTCGGCTTTCTTGCTACCTTACCCTTATAATTTGCCTCCCAATCGGCCTTTACTTCATCAATTCTTTGTCTTATCTGCTTACAACGTTCTTCCATGCTTGGAATAAAACTAAGTGTATCAAGTTTTGTTCCGATTTCATAACCTGAGATAGGAGAGGGATTGAGTTTTCCAAGTTCAAGATATTCAAGTACCAGATCTCTTTCGGCATTTTTTAATAATATTGCTTTTTTGACATCTTCCTCGGTAATGGTTACACCATAGAAATCTTCAAGCTTTTTCCAAAACTTATGTATTTCCTCCTCCCACATATTTAGAGCAATTTCATCTCTTGAAGACGGAAGTTGCATAACATAGGTTTCCTTCAAATCATTCATAAGCTCAAACATTTTCTTTTTTCCGTCACAGGTGGTTTCACCTACTATAAAGTCGGAAAAATAAAAATATGGGCAGGTATCGGTAAGAGCAAAACCATAACTTGCTTTTTATCAATGGACAAAGATTTGAGGGCAGATGTGCTTCTGCAAAGACTTATAGGTTCTTCACTGGTTGCACAAAGCGATACGGGTATGGCACCTGCCGCTATAATCAGCTCTGTGGGAACAAATGAGCAATAAGTTCCGACAATTTTTCCGCCATTGTCTTTGTGTTCCTTCATTTTCATAAAGCCGGCTTTTTCTTGCATCTGTAAAAAGACTCGAAGTTATCCGGAAGTCGTAACATAATGAAATCCTCCTAATTTATAAAATATCACTATTTCAATAAAAATATAGGTAAATTATATAAAAAAAATAGGCTAAATCCTCAATATATCTAGTGATTTGATTTTTTTCAATATGTGAATGGCATTATTCGATTTAATGAATAAATACGAATATATTTAGAGCAAATATAAAAAAAGCCGGCAAAAATCCGGCTTAAATCAAGTTTATTATTACTTATGGTTTATTATTTCTTTTACCCAGTCAGAAAGATTTTCTTCCTGCTCTTTTGTATCGGTTGTTATAACAAACTCCTGTCCACGGGAGGCGGTTTTTAATATTGATGAATCACCTTTGATAACAGGATGAGTATGACCTTGCCAAGAAATAGCAATACCTTTCTCTGCAAAGAATGAAGGCAATTGCCACACACTTCTGCGTGGCTGATCTTTTTGCGTAAGTACCAGAGAATCATCATAATGAAATGTAGAGCATTTCTTTGAAATATATATACGGTTATTGGTATAGAAAGGTTCTATACTATGTGGGTGCCAATTGTACTTGCTTGCAATTTCTTTGTCATCTTTTATAACTTCACCAATTTCCATATACCCGTAGATTATATGGCGGATAGGAGCACCCTTTATGTAGGATAACTTTCCATTTTTAATCTCAGTTTGTCTAAACATTCCATAAAAAAGAAAAATATCACCGACATCAACGCATGATTTATCAAGATGTGTTGCAGCTACTCCCCATTGTCCAAATGCCGGAACCCAGTCAACAGGTCTATTATCAATATCTTCATATATATCAGGATCCAGATGACAGGTAGGATAACTTTCAAAATCAAAATCCGGATGAAGCCGCGTTATAATATCTCTATAGTTTTGTCCTTTATACTGTATATCTTCGTATTTTTTCTTGCTTTTTCGATCGGGTATAGGGAGTGATAGTAAAGTACCGTCAGGAAGTATTGGACTTGCCACTCTTCCGGATTCGCTATCCATTCCCTTTCTACTCAATATTACTTTCATGTCGTCCCTCCTTGTGATATAATTTTAACATATACAATAAATAAAAAAACAAAGCATTTATAAACTTTAGGAAGATATATAATGAATCGAGGACAATAATTTGAAGAAGTACTTACTGCCTATACTGATGTTTTCTATATTTGAAACAATTGCTGTCGTGCTTTGGTTGGCATTGGATAATTTATTTTATTTTTTTAATTTCAGTTATATAGGAATATCAATATCATTTGGTATTTTTTTGTTTGTAAAAGAATATAAGTATGCAAGAAGAGTGGTACAATTGCTTGTAGGGCTTTATATACTTATATATTTGGGAATCATAAAGAATGAAAATATGCAAATAGAAGGTTTTTGGTACTATCTTTTTACAGGAGTTTTTGAGGTCGCAACTATTCACTATGTGGTGGCAAAGATATTTGGGCCGATCATATTTGGAAGAGGATGGTGTGGATATGCATGTTGGACGGCAATGATACTGGATTTTTTGCCATATAAGATTCATAAGCATGAAAGAAAAAATATTGAATGGATAAGATATATAGTGTTTTTTTACTTTCATTAGGTTTTTGTTGCAACACTCTTTATTGCAAAGGTAAAGCATCTTGATAGAATTATGTTCGTTTCATTTATAATAGGTAATTTAGTCTACTATATAGTAGGTATAGCACTTGCCTATATATTTGAAGATAACAGAGCATTTTGCAAATATATCTGCCCGATAACAGTTTTTCTAAAGCCTATGAGTTATTTCTCTTTGGTCAGAATAAAATGTGATACAGGTAAATGCATTTCCTGTAATAAATGTAAAAAGGTATGTCCTATGGATGTTGATATGACGGACAATTCAAGAAAAAGAAAAAATGGCACAGAGTGTATTCTATGTATGGAATGTGTCAGGAGTTGTCCTAAGGATGCATTGTAAGTACAAATGAGGTATGATATGAAAAACGGTATAAGATTTCACAGCATATATTATAGATGGATATTGTTTATATTCATCTTTGCCACCATGGTAATTTATTTCATAGGTGAAGGCAAAGATATGTATTTTGAAGGGCATTTATTTAATTCAAAAAACCTCTGTACAATACTGAATATTGTATGGCTTGTAATGTTTGTTGTTTTTTCATTTGTGGTGACAAAATGTGTTATTTCAAAGGACGGTATTTATTTAAAAAAGATAGATTTGACGGTTCCATGGGAGGATATATCAAATATTACATATACATGGATAAACGAATTTAGCTTATATCAACATGAATGCTCATTTTATAATGTAAAAACCATGGTAATTTATAGACATGATTATAAGCCCATATGTATTACGAATATTTCAGTACTGTCTTTATTTGCCGTTAAGTGCTTTTCACCACGTACCAAAGTGGATATAGTATTTCCGGTACTTACTACATTATTTAATGTGGTCTTGAATGTAGGTGTATTGTATATAGGATATACTACAAAACTACTTACTATCAGGGTAAAACCTGAGTTGTTTCTTACTCTTTTGGCATTATACTGTATAAAGTCTATTATATTTCCTATCGTGATGTTAAAAATAACAAACATGAAATATGGAAATTATTTAAGGCATGAAAACTTGAGTAAGGGTAGAAACCCAAATGTAATACATATATAAAGACACAAAAACTCTCAAACCGGTTTTGCCGGAATGAGAGTTTTTCTTTACAATACTTTTCTTTATATTACTTCTTTGGATAGAATCCGCTTGGATTCTCGTCAAGCTTGATAAGTATATTCTTCATCTGTGTATAGTGATCAAGGATTACCTTATGTGTTTCTCTACCGATACCTGATGTCTTATATCCTCCAAACGGAGCTCCTGCAGGGATTGCATTATAGGTATTTACCCAAACTCTACCTGTTTCAATACTTCTTGAAACACGGAATGCACGGTTAAGATCCTTGGTCCAAACACCGCCGCCAAGACCGTATACGCTTTCATTGGCATATTTGATTACTTCATCTTCAGTCTTAAACTTTATGATAACTGCTACAGGTCCGAATATTTCTTCCTGTGCAGCATAAGAATCATTGGTTACATTTGTTATAAGTGTAGGCTTGTAGAATGATCCGTTTGCAAGCTCACCTTCTGTATAGCGTGAACCACCACATGCAATAGTAGCACCGTCGGCTACGGCTCTGTCTACACATGCCTGAATCTTTGCTACCTGACCTTCATTTATCTGTGAACCCATCTGAGTATTAATATCAAGAGGATTTCCTACAACAATCTTGTTAAACTGATCTACAGCTCTCTTTACAAACTCATCATAGATACCTTCCTGTACAAAAACTCTTGAACCTGCACAGCAAACCTGGCCCTGATTAAAGAGGATACCAAGCTGAACACCGTCAATGGCAAGGTCAAGATCACAGTCGTCAAAGAATATATTTGCTGATTTTCCACCAAGCTCAAGTGTTGCCGGTATAAGTTTTTCAGCTGCAGCCTTTGCTACTGAATAGCCTATCTCGGTAGAACCTGTGAAGGCAAGCTTTCTAAATCCGTTGTGATCGAGGATATACTGTCCGGACTTGCTTCCTGCGCCTGAGATAACATTAAATACACCCTTAGGAATAATATCCTTTACAAGTTTTGCAAGCTCAAGTATTGAAAGAGGAGTAGAAGAGCTGCTCTTTAATACTGTACAGCATCCTGATGCAAGTACAGGTGCAAGCTTCCATGCCGCCATAAGGAACGGGAAGTTCCATGGAACTATCTGTCCAACTACACCGATAGGCTCTCTGAATACAAGAGAGAGTGTCTTTGAATCCAGGAAGTTTGAAGTATCTTCCTCTGTACGAATAGCGGAAGCAAAATATCTGAAATGATCTGCTGCAAACGGAATGTCTACATTTAATGTCTCACGAAGAGGCTTACCGTTGTCAAGACTCTCGATATAAGCAAGATCCTCTTTGTTTGCGTCTATAACATCAGCAATCTTTAAAAGAATCTCAGCTCTCTTTATCTTGTCGAGGTTCTTCCAAGAATCAAAAGCTGCCCAAGCAGCGTTTACAGCATCATCTACATCTTCTTTAGTAGCCTCGGCTACACTTGCGATTTTTTCTTTGGTAGCAGGAGAGTATGTATCAAAAAACTTACCGTCTTTTGAATCTCTAAACTCACCATTTATAAAAAGTCCATATTTTTCGTCCGGTTTCTTTGCCATAATTAAAATTACTCCTTTCGAGTTGTTAATCTATAGTAAAATACTATAGATTGATTCTAGCATAAAAAGAAAATAAATTGCTATATTTTTTTCTAAAAAAAGTAGATAATTTAACAATAAGATTACAGATTTCAACTGCCTATGGTTACAATTATTACATCTAAAACGATTATAATACTGATTTATTCGTCTTGTTTTTTTATTTAGAAACATAGTGGATTGATAAATTTTATTCACAAGACATTGTAAAAAAATAATTATAATATGGTACTTATGAATGGATATTCTTCAAAAGTACGACAAATTTTTCTATATCTGTTTAATGTTTTTGTAACTAGTAATTTTTTTCAAAGTATCGTATAGTTGTGAAAAGAGTTTTTTTCAACGGAGGAAGATATGCAAAAAGAAATATGTTTTTAGGAGTAATGACACTGTCAGCATGTATTATACTGACACAGGTAATACCTGCCTTTGCAGGAATAATAGGACACAGTTCGGCAAGTTATAAGGCCGCGCAGACAGAAAGTGTAGTACAAACTACAGATTTTACATTTTTAAGCACAGATATGTATACATATCAAAAGATGGAAAGTGATATAAATCTATTTAAGCAAAAAGTACGAGGGGGTTACATCGGATTCAATAGGTACAACACCTGATGGAAGAAATATATACAGAATAGTAATAGGAAACAAAGATGCTTCAAAAAAGATTCTTGTAATAGGAGCAATTCATGCCAGAGAATATATTACAGCTTCAGTAGTAATGCGTCAGGTAAAGGAAATGCTTGATAAGAGAGCGGAAGGAGATAAGAGTCTGGACGCAGTATGTATACAATATATTCCTATGTTAAATCCTGATGGAGTAGCGATTTCACAAAGCGGTATGGCAGGACTTAATAAAGAAGAGTCAAAGAAGAAATTACAGGAGATAATTGACAGCTGGTCAGAATGGGGACTTAAAGAAAATCAGGATAAGTATAACTGGTTTTTTAAATAAATGGAAGAATAATTTAAACGGTGTTGATATCAACCACAACTTCCCGACTCAGGGATGGAATCAAAGAGCCGACAGTAGGAAAAAACCTTCAAATGAATATTATAAGGGAGCAAGTGCAGGTTCTGAAAGTGAGACACAGGATCTTATAAAACTTGTAAATAATGAGAATTTTTCGGCTGTACTTAACTATCACACACAAGGACAGATTATATATTGGTCGAATCAACATGCATCTGCAGAAGTTTTGGTAATGGACAAAGCGATGGCTGATATAGTGGCTGCTCATACAGGCTATAGGCTTGTCTCACCTGAAGCAGACGGATCAAAGTACGGTACAGGCTTTAAAGACTGGCTTGATTGGGAGAAGGGTATTCCAAGTGTTACGGTTGAGGTTGGAATCGGAACTTCACCGGTACCTGAAACACAGATAGAAACAATTTGGCGACAAAAATGCAGGAGTTTTACCTGATATTGTAAAATTATATTATAGGAAAGTAAATAAAAAAAGCCTTTAGGTACACAAAAAAACACCTAAAGGCTTTCGTTTGTTAATAATTCCAGTTTATAAGCAAATATATCAGTGATGAACCGAACATATCAGTAAGTGCATGCATAAGGAAGAAAGGCAACAAATTCTTTATTACTTTCTTGTACATGAAATAATAGAATAGTCCGTATACCACACCTATTACCAATGACCAAAGAAGGCCTTGATAAGTGTGGAATGATACTCTGACCAAAGTTGAAAAAGCCAGAGCGTACCATTTATGTTCATCCTTTACAGAGGTCAAAAGACCGAGAAAGAAAAATTCCTCATAAAATCCGTTTAAGAAAGCATATCCGATTGCAAGCGGTGAAAGTGCCAGGAATTTATTTAATGCTTCCATCGGATTTATGTCTTGAAGCAATGAAGGATCAAAATAGTTGTAGTCGCCGCTCACTGTAGTAACAAGGTCGCCGAAGAGACCAATGATTGAAAATAGTACCGGAACCCAAATAATTACAGACCAATGTAATCTTATTTTCAATTGCTTAAAATCAAAATTTCTGATAAGTAAGTACAGTAACGCAATAATTAAAAGAATAGACTGTAATGTAAAATTTCCGGTATAGGCCGCACCGTCTGAGGCAATATCCATAGATTCCGCTGAATCTTGTATAGCCTGTGGATCAGACTGAAGTAATCCTATAAATATTTGTGTCGATGTTATGATAAATATACCGAACATAATACAGGTAACAATAAGGATATCAAACCATCTCAAATACTTAAGCTTTTTCTTTCGGTCTGATTTTTTTCTAAAAAAATTCATTTTTATATCTCTTTCTTCTATATAATATATTTCTAAAAGCAAGAATATTTGCTTGAACATTTGGTACCTAGAATAATATAAACTATATATATGAAAAAAATCAATGTATAAAAATAAATGAAATTTTTTTGAAATTTTTAGGATACAATATAAAAAAAGGAGGATGATAATACATGAAATTAAAAAAAGACTTAGAGATATCTTTCTTATGTTTATGGCATGTGCATTCCTTGGATGGATTTATGAAGTACTGGTTGGACTTTTGGAAACGCATGTCGGATATGTAAATCGTGGATTTTTTTATTCGGTCCGTATTTGCCGATTTATGGTTTTTGGGGGAATAATATTAATAACACTTTTTGATGCCGATAAGAAATAAGAAAAATACATTTAGGAAGAATAAGTATATCTTTTTGTTTTGGTATTTTTTTGTCAACTATGCTTATAACTACAATACTTGAACTTATCGGTAGCTATTTTATGGAGCTTATAATGGGTGACTGGTTGTGGGACTACAGTAATTATTTCTGTAATTTTGAAGGAAGGATTGCTCTATGGAGCAGTGTGAAATTCGGACTTGGAGGACTGATAATAATATACCTGATAGAACCGGCAATAAGATTTTTGTATTGAAAAAAATCAAATCAAAAAAAGTTGTAAATATATTTACCGTATTACTTGGTATTATATTTATTGTGGATTTGGGACTTAGACCGTTTTTTTGGGTAGTAACTTTATAGGAAAAATAATTTATTGGAGGTAAACAATGGATAGAGTTCCTTTTTTAAGTATGGTATTTATGGTTATATCCTGTATAGTGGGATTTGCAATTCCGGTTATACTTTTTGTTTATTTCAGGAAGAAAAAGCGTGCGGATATTGCTCCGTTTTTTATAGGTGTAATAGTATTTATTTTCTTTGTAACGGTTCTTGAAAGTTCCGTTCACAGAATTGTTTTCGGATTACCGTTCGGTGAGATTATAAAAAATAATGTAATACTTTACGCATTGTATGGTGGACTGATGGCTGCAATATTTGAAGAAACGGGAAGACTGATTGCATTCGGGCTTATTCTGAGAAAGAATAATGATAAAAGCATAAATGCATGTATGTATGGTGCAGGTCATGGCGGAATTGAGGCCGCATCTGTTTTGGGATTGACTATGATAGGCAGTTTGGCTCTTTCAGTTTCAATAAACAGCGGACTTATTTCGACTATTCTGGACAATGTAGGAGGGAATGATCTTACACAGCTTAAAGATACGGTAAACACCTTGACTATGTCACCACCATATATATTTTTACTTGGTATAGTTGAGCGAATATTTGCTGTTATTTTACAGATATCACTGTCTGTTCTTGTATGGTCAAGTGTTAAAGGGAAAAGATATTTGTTTGCTTTAGCACTTTTAATTCATTTTGTGGTGGATACTTTGATAGTTATATTAAACGGATTTCATGTACCTTTAATTTATGTAGAGATTATCTTTGGTGTGGTTTCAATAATAGTTGCGTTATTTTCACGAAAGATATATGTAGAAGAAAGTTAAGATGCGTTTTTTAAAATGTTATGATATAATTTTAGGGTTACAATAAATAATAGAGATCGAAAGGAGAATAACTATGAGGAATACAATGAATAATACAATAAGTGGAACTATAAACTACAGAGGCATAGTTGTTCGCTGTCTATTATTCTAAAACTTTTTTTATTAGAGAATGAACGATAAAGCCTTTGAAACAGAAGAAAACAGAGGTTTTTATTTTGATACAATTAAATGGAAAATACGCACAGGCGTATATTATGTGTGATGAAACTGTGGAAAAATCCATGGTAGAAGAAGTGGCAAAGTCTCAGGTGAGAATGATTTGTGATAATGAAGTATCACAGGGCGCAAAGATTAGGGTAATGCCCGATATTCATCCCGGAAAGGTAGGACCTATAGGCCTTACAATGACTGTGGGAAAAAAGATTTTACCTTCTTTAGTGGGAATAGATATCGGTTGCGGTATGCTTGCGGTAAAACTCGGTAAAATAAGAAATGATTTTATGAAGCTTGACACCGTAATCAGAGATAATGTTCCGGTCGGATTTGCTGTAAGAAAAGATGTACATGCATATGCCGACAGAATTGAATTAAGTAATCTTAAATGTTTTTCGCATATAAGATCTGAAAAAGCATTGCTTAGTCTTGGTACTTTAGGTGGTGGAAATCATTTTATTGAGCTGGATACAGCAAAGAACGGTGAAGTTTTTCTTATAGTGCATACAGGTAGCAGACATCTTGGAAAAGAAGTGGCTGAGTACTATATGAAAGAGGGACAGAATGAACTGAAAGATAACGGTATAAATGATATTCCCTTTGAAATGACCTACCTTAGCGGTAATCTGATGGAAGATTACTTACATGATCTAAAAATCGTGGAAGAGTATGCGATATTAAACAGAAAAATAATTACTGCTGAGATTATAAAAAAAGATGAAGTGGAAGGCAATAGAAGAAATTTCATGTTCTCACAATTATGTGGATTTTTCAGGAAATCAGCCCATATTAAGGAAGGGTGCCATTTCAGCGAAGTTGGATGAAAAGGTAATAATTCCTATAAATATGAAGGAAGGTGTTTTACTTGGCAGAGGACTTGGAAACGAAGAATGGAATAATTCGGCACCGCATGGGAGCGGAAGAGTACTTTCAAGAGGAGAAGTAAATTCTTCGCATACGGTTTCCGAGTTCAAAAAAGAGATGAAGGGTATCTATACAAGCTGCATAAGTAAGGATACTTTGGACGAAGCACCTTTTGCATATAGAGGAATTGACTATATAAAAAGAAGTTATAAAAAGATACCGTAAAGGTGGAAAATGTTCTTACTCCTATATATAACTATAAGGGAGGGGACAGAAAATGATTCTACAAATAAGTTCCGGCATGGGTCCGGTGGAATGTCAAAGAGCTGTATTCGGTATATGTAAAGCTTTAATGAAAGAAATTCCGTCTTTAGAGATTTTAAGTTATGTGAACGGAGAGGAAAGAGAAACTTTTTATTCGGTGATGCTCTCGTCTGATGAGGATTTGTCATATCTTGAAGGTACCATGCTTTGGATTTGTAAAAGTCGCTATAGGCCGGAGCATAAAAGAAAGAACTGGTTTGTGGATGTAAGTCTTATTCCGGAAACAGTCAATGTAGATGATAATTTCTCTGAAGCGGATATAATAGTAGAGAAATTCCATGCAAGCGGACCGGGTGGACAAAATGTAAACAAGGTAGAAACAGGAGTACGAGTTATACATATTCCGACAGGAATAAGGATAAGTTCAACAAGAGAACGAAGTCAGCTTATGAATAAAAAGGATGCTCTTAGAAAACTTGCCATTGTTTTGAAAAATAAGAATACTTCACAAATTGAACAAAGTAAGAACAATGCATGGAGCAAGCATACCGAGATAGTAAGAGGCAATCCGATAAGAGTATATGAGGGTGAAAAATTTAGGTTAAAAAAATAAACTTGAGGTAATATTATGGGTGATAGAGAAAAATTACAATGTAGAAGAAGATATCAGTATAAGCAAAGAAACTGTAGATAGTGAGAATAAAAAGTATGGAAAAAAATATCCGTGGCTAATATCAATACTTTATATTTTGGTATTGTATGGGTGGATCGGTTTTGTTATTTCGGGAATGAAGTACTTTAATTTAAATAAATGGCTATCTATAGGGTTTAATATAGTATTTCTTATTGCGTTTATAACACTTCTGACAGTTCAGATCAGTAGAGCGTTGACTGAGATAAGAAGTGGGAATATAGACTATTGTATAAACGGCTTTTTATTTTTTAAATATACCATTTTGCCTTCTACATTGTTTTTTATTTTTCTGGCACTTGTTATATTTCTAGGTGGACTAAGTATTTCACTTATAGCCCTTTATTTTTACCTGCAACGCTTTTTCTTGCGCCGTTTATACTTATGGCGGCTTTTATACTTTCACCGATAATGTTGGCAATCTCTTTTATAGCCGCTTTACCCGGATTTGTTTTGGCAGTAGGTACTGTAATTATCGGTAGAAAACAAAAAGAGATGAAACTTGGTAGCTGCGTTTTACATATACTCCTGCAGTTTGTCCCGGTGGCTGATTTGATAGATGCATTATATATTTCGATACATTATTGGAACAGGGCAAAAGAAATTGGCTGTAATTACAGCCGTTTCTACCGGCATATTTATAGCTGTAAGTATTATTTTTATATATAATATGTTAAGAAATAATAATTCTTAAAAAGGAGATATAAGTGATATGGAAAATGATTTTATATTAGAAAAAGACCGTATTATAAATGAGGAATCTACACAAAAGCATTTTCCTTGGATTTTAGGTATAATATATAATATAGTAGTTTACAGATGGGCGTATGTTATTATATCTCAGCTAAACACTACAGTAAAAAAAGAATTTGATATTTCACCTCATATAGTATATCTTATCTTACTTTTAATACCGCTTATATTGCAAATCATAAGCGTGAATAAGGCTATAAAAAGGAATGATATAAATTATTGTATTGACGGAGCTCTTTTTTACGGATATGCAATGTTTCCGATTTCATTATTGTGTGCAATATGTATTTTTGGTGTAGCTGTGGGCGAGATATTTATGTTGATTGCATGTATGGTGGTACCGGCAATAATCTTTTTCGTACCGTTTATTGCAATACCCTGTATTATATTTTTGATGATACTACTATTGCTGTACTATGTTTTATTGTCACCGGGAATGTTGGCGGCCGGTTACCTGGTCCGCTGTTATAAAGATGAATATGGTCTAAGTAACAACAAATATAACAGGCATAAGGTTTTTCGATTCATACCCGGGGTAAATTTAATTGATATTTTGTATATTTCAAATAAATACAGGGACAGAGGAAAATTACAAGCCGTAATTATATCAGTTTCCATAATACTGATGCTTCTGGTAATTGTTGCAGCCATAATAATTAGAATAGTATAGGTATATAAATGAAATCAAAGAAACTTTTTAAAATCATTGCTGCATGTATATTGCTTGCAGTAATGATTTTACTGATATTTATAAGACATTGTCATAGAAGCACTTCTGTAAAGAGACCTAAGGATGCTTATAAAAGGCATATAGAACAGTTTAAGAGCAGTGTTGATATGGATAAAGACGGAATTGATGATCAGAGTGATATATTAAACAGTGCTCTTTTGTATATACAGACAAAACCTAAGTATGAGAGCAGATACTATATAGGTGGGACACCAAATGACGGTTATGGTGTTTGTACGGATGTCGTAGCTGCGGCACTTCTTGGTGCGGGATATGATTTACAAAAACTTGTGGATAAGGATATACATGAACATCCGGAAAATTATGACATACAATCACCTGATGAAAATATTGATTATCGCAGAGTAAGAAATCTTCAGGTGTATTTTAAAAACAATACAAAAAGTCTTACTACAGATCTTTCCGAGATAGAAGAGTGGCAGGGTGGAGATATTGTTATTTTCAAAAAGCATATCGGAATAGTATCCGACAGAAGAGATAAAAATGGAATTCCATATATTATTCATCACGGCAGTAAATATCAAAGAGCATATGAACAAAAATATCTGAAAAGTAAGGAAGATGAAATAGTCGGTCACTACAGATGGGAATTGAAAAAGAGAAAAATTAAGTTGACACTATGGATGAGATAAGAGAGGTCGATAATAAAATTATCGGATTGAAAGATAGCGAAGTGCAACAAAGAATTGCATCGGGTCTTACAAATAAAATTAAATATGGGAACCGATAAAACAACTATGGAAATAGTATTGTCAAATGTATGTACATACTTTTAATCTGATATTTTTAATTATTTCTATATTACTGATTATGGTAGGTTCGTTTAGGAATCTTACATTCCTACCTGTTATTATTGGAAATACACTTATAGGTATAGTACAAGAGTTGCGTGCAAAAAAGACACTTGATACGATGAAATTTTTAAGTGCTCCTCACAGTGACGTGATAAGAGACGGAGAACTTCAAAATATATTGTCTGAGGAGCTGGTAAAAGATGATATTATTCTGCTGAAAGCCGGAAAGCAGATTTGTGCGGATGCCATTGTTATTTCCGGAAGCGTTCAGGTTAATGAATCCTTACTTACGGGTGAGTCTGATGAAATTGAAAAAGCTGTAGGCAGTAAGCTTTTATCAGGAAGTTTTGTAGTATCCGGAGAATGCTATGCAAAACTTGAGAAAGTGGGAGAAGAGTCATATATTTCAAAACTCAGTACACAAGCAAAAACTATGAAAAGTAAAGAACAATCGGAGATGATAAGGCATATCAATTTGATTGTTAAGGCTGTAGGTATTGTGATCATACCTATAGGTGCGGTTTTATTTTTACAAAGCTTTTATGTAAACGGGGATACTCTTAGAAAAAGTGTAACTTCAACAGTTGCCGCCGTACTGGGGATGATTCCTGAGGGATTGTATTTGCTGACAACAGTTGCGCTTGCACTAAGTACTATGAAACTTGCAACAAAAAAGGTACTGCTTCATGATATGAAAAGTATTGAGACTTTGGCAAGAGTTGATGTGCTCTGTGTGGATAAAACAGGTACGATTACAGAACCTGATATGAAAGTGGAAGATGTGTTCTTATGTAAAGGTGCAAACAGTTCTATAGATTATTCGGATTTTGAAAAATTATTGTTTTCATATGCCCTTGCTTCAAAAGATAATAATGCAACCATGCAGGCTTTAAAAGAATATGCAAATAAGAAAGGAATTAAAAGGGGCTGTAGGGTGCTACTGTCAAGGTACTACCTTTTTTTCTTCATCTCTTAAATACGGAAGTATTACATTTGAAGAGGGATGCTACATTCTTGGTGCTCCGGAAATTATTTTAAAAGATAATTTTATATCTTTTGAAAATGAGATTTTAGCATATACCGAAAAAGGAAGTAGGGTTTTACTTTTTGCAAAGTATGACGGAAGTGATATTGAAGACGGTATCAAAGGAAAAGTAACTCCTATAGGTTTTATAGCTTTTGCAAATCCCATTCGTGAGAATGCTGTAGATACATTTAATTATTTTAAGTCTCAAGGTGTAAGTATAAAGGTTATCTCGGGAGATAATCCTTTAACCGTTTCGCAAATTGCCTCTCGGGCAGGAATTGAAAATGCCGAAAATTATATTGATGCAAGCCTGCTTGATACAGATAAAAAGATACAGGAGGCAATATCTTTTTATACGGTTTTCGGTCGTGTTACACCTAAACAAAAGCAAAAGCTTGTAAAAGCCTTACAGGCAGACGGTCATACTGTTGCCATGACAGGTGACGGTGTAAATGATATTTTGGCGATGAAGGATGCGGACTGCAGTGTAGCAATGGCATCAGGAAGTGAAGCCGCCACTCATGCCGCACAGGTTGTACTACTTGATTCGGACTTTGCACATATGCCGAATCTGGTATATGAGGGTAGAAGAGTTGTCAATAATATAGAGCGCTCTGCAAGCCTGTTTTTGGTAAAAAATATTTTCTCGTTGCTTTTAGCGGTATTATCTGCAGTTTTTATGTTTACATATCCGCTGGAGCCTGCTCAGATTTCCTTTGTAAGCATGTTTACAATAGGGATACCGGGATTTTTGTTGGCTCTTGAACCGAATAAAAATAGGATAAAGGGCAGTTTTATTAAAAACGTGCTGATAAAAGCATTACCGGGCGGTTTGACAGATGTTATAGCGGTATTTGCACTTGTAGTATTTGGAGAGGTTTTTGAGATATCCACAGACAGTATCGGAACTGTTGCGACCATGGTTATGTCGGTAGTAGGATTTATGATTTTTGATCAAGATAAGCTATCCGCTTGATCTGAGAAAAATATATAATAATATTTTTTTAAATGTTGCAGGTCTCATATTTACAGGTATATTCCTTAGAAAAGTTGTTTGCACTTACGGACCTTTCAGGGTATAAGTATTCTTCTTATGTTCACTTTTGGTTTCTTTGCGGAATCTTTATTTAGAAATATGACGGTTTTTGGTAGAAAAAAATCAAATATTACTTGAAAAAAATAAGAATAAAACTTGAACAAAAAGAAAAAAATAAGATATAGTATAAGTAGTAAGTGAAAAACTTTGTTTTATGGAGTTGGTTATGAGAGAGTATAGTCCGCTTTTTTTAACATGAGCGATAGAATGATAAATTTATTGACTGAGATAAGTGAAGAAGTCGGAAGGGTCGGAGTTGTCTTTTCCGGTAAGATGAATCCGCTTTATTCGTAAAAGAAAATATAATTAAAAAAAGTATATGCCTCTTTGGCAATGGAAGAAAGTGATATTTCATTTGAACAGATAAGAGGCTTTTATATATGGAGAGAAATTTTATTGATAATCATAAGGATATGAGAGTTGTAAAAAATCTCTATGAAGCGTATGATATGTCATTTAAATTGAATCCATATTCGATAAATGATTTGTTCTTTGCACAAAAGATGATACTGAGCGGTTTTGCTATAGAGTCAACTGAGTTTAGAGAAGATAAGGCGGAAAACAACGACAGCGGAATATTTGAAAGTAATACAATTCCTTCAAGATTTATTCCGGGAGCTGTAAGGGATATATTTGAATGGTACAAAAGAGCGGAGCTGCATCCTGTAATAAAATGTGCAATAGTATATCATGAATTTGAACTTTTACAGCCTTTTGCGGCAGGGAACGGACCTCTTTCAAGGTTATGGCTGGATCTTTTGCTTTGTAAGTGGAAGGATATTTTCTTTTGTATGTCTGTTGAGAATGAACTTTATAACAGGATACAGGAATATAAGGAGCTTACATACAGTATAGGAAGACCGGGAGAAAGTAATAAATTTATAGAATTTATTCTTGAGACAATCCTTTTTGCATTAAAGAAAGCGCAGATAGTAGAGAAAACATCGGTTTGGAGGGTGGAATCCGATGTTGATTATACAAAAGAAGAATGTATAAAGCAGGAAAAGTCTTTAGGTAGCGGTATTACAGGCAGTGCTGAAAAGACGGTTGGAAAAGAAGTATCAGGAGGCAGTAAAAATACTGCTGTTAGTACAAACAACCCGGCAAGTGAGAATACATTTGCAAAAAAGCTTGTAAATGTACTTGGTAATGAAGTGCTTACAACAAATGAGATAATGCTTAGACTTGGCATGACACATAAGCCTACTTTCAGAAAAAAATTATCTCAATCCGGCAATAGAGATGGGCTTGGTAGAAATGACCGTACCGGGTAAGCCCAGAAGCAGATATCAGAAATATAGAAAGATATCATAGTCGCGATATATAGAATAAGATGATTGAATACAGACCAAGATAATAAAGTACAGACTATGATAAAAATAAAAAAATATCAAGATATACGCATAGCGACTAAGATATCAAAGAACAGACTATGATAAAGTCGATATTAAAATCGGTGTTTTATAAATATAGTTTTATTTGTGGTATACCAAGACTTTATATATGGCTTATAAGCGTGTAATTTATCGTGTAATTTATTTTGAAATACATAATCGTGTAATTTATTTGAAATACATATTGACGAATCTGTACTTTATGGTATAATGATATAGATTTTGAATTTCACAACCGGAGGGAGGTTAGATCTTAGATGTCAAACGTGATTGTGAAAGAAAACGAGAGTCTTGACAGTGCACTTAGAAGATTCAAAAGAAATTGTGCTAAGGCAGGCATTCAACAAGAAATTCGTAAGAGAGAGCATTACGAGAAGCCAAGCGTAAGACGTAAGAAAAAGTCTGAAGCAGCTAGAAAGCGTAAGTTTAATTAATTGCGTGTTTTCACAACCTCGGTCATTTGACCGGGGTTTTTCTTTTAAAGAAAAACTTTTAAGGAGAACAATTTGAGTATAATTGAAAATATTATAGATATACCTATGGAGCATGAAAGGAATGTCTGTGGTGAGTTTGATGTATATTTGAAGAAAATAGAGAGAACGCTGAAGGTAAGTATGATTGCCAGAGACGGCAGTATAAAAATAATAGGCCCGAAACCTTATGTAGATAAGGCGAAATCTGTTTTCAACAATCTTATAGAACTTTCTAAAAGAGGGAATCAAATCACAGAGCAAAATATAGATTATGCCCTTTCATTGTCATTTACACTTGAAGATGACAAGATTCTTGAAATCGATCAGGATGTTATAGCAAGAACTATCTTAGGCAAACCTATAAAGCCGAAGACTCTGGGGCAAAAACAGTATGTAGATCTTATCAGAGAAAAGATGATAGTTTTCGGTGTAGGCCCTGCAGGAACGGGAAAAACTTATCTTGCTATGGCAATGGCGATACAGGCTTTTAAAGAAGGAAGTATAAACAGAATTATCCTTACCAGGCCTGCAATAGAAGCCGGAGAAAAACTGGGATTTTTGCCGGGAGACTTGCAAAGTAAAATAGACCCTTATTTAAGACCTCTATATGATGCGTTGTATCAGATAATGGGTGCCGACAGTTTCCTGCATAATCAGGAAAAGGGATTGATTGAAGTCGCTCCTCTTGCATATATGAGAGGTAGAACTCTTGATAATGCATTCATAATTCTTGATGAGGCGCAAAACACCACACCTGCACAGATGAAGATGTTTTTAACAAGAATCGGTTTCGGTTCAAAGGTGATAGTGACCGGAGACCAAAGTCAGAAGGACCTTCCTCAGGGACAGACTTCGGGTCTTGACAGTGCACTTAAGATTTTAAAAAATATAGATGATATAGGTATATGTATGCTTACCAATAAGGATGTGGTACGACATCCTTTGGTTCAAAAAATTGTGGAAGCCTATGATATATATGAAAAGAAAAATATATCAAAGGATGATAAAAAGAGATTTAGAAAATAAATACAGCCTTTTGGCAGATTTTATAACGGCGAGGGAGTATGACTATAGAAATAAGCTATGAGTCTAAAACGAATCTTGAAATACCATATGAAGAAATAATCAATAAAATGGTAGTTGCATCACTTGATTTTGAAGATTGTCCTTATGAGGCGGAAGTTTCGGTGACAATTGTGGATGATGAGGAAATAAGAAGGATAAATAATGAGTACAGAGGCATTGACAGGGCTACAGATGTGCTTTCATTTCCTTTTAATGAGTTTTCCGCCCCCGGAAATTTTGATGATATTGAAGAAAATATAGATGCATTTAATCCGGAAACCGGAGAATTGCTTCTTGGAGATATTATACTTTCTACAGAGCATATACTGGAACAGGCTAAGGAATATGGGCACAGCAAAACCAGAGAGTTGGCTTTTTTGGTGGTACATTCCATGCTTCATCTGATGGGATATGACCATATGGAAGATGATGAAAGAATTGTTATGGAAGAAAAACAAAGAAAAATTTTAGAGCTTGAGGGGATTAGCAGATAATGCCGGTAAAAACAACAAAGAAAGAATCTAATAATTTTTTGGTGCAGGGAGCCATATTGGCTGTTGCAGGAATTTTGGTCAGACTTATAGGACTTGCCTACAGAGTACCTCTTCTTAGAATAATAGGAAGTAAGGGTATGGGATATTATTCCACCGCATATAATTTGTATGCGATTATTCTTTTGCTTTCTTCATATTCATTGCCGCTTGCCGTAAGTAAGATGGTTTCTTCAAGAATTGCAAAGAATGAATACAAAAATGCAAATAAAATACTCAGGGCAGCCCTTATATATGCAACGATAGTGGGAGGCCTTGGTTTTGTTATAGTTTTTTTCGGAGCAAACTTTTTTGCAAGCAATCTGTATCAGATGCCTTTGGCAAAGTATGCTCTGCAAAGCCTGGCACCTACCATATGGATTATGGCATATCTTGGAGTGCTTCGAGGATACTTCCAAGGTCATTCTACAATGGTACCTACGGCTCTTTCTCAAATCTTTGAGCAGATAGTAAATGCTGCTGTATCAGTGGGTGCGGCTTATTATTTGTGTGAGGCGGCATTAAAACAGGCAAAGGGTGAGGATGTAAAGGCGGCTTACGGTGCAGCCGGAGGTACAATAGGTACCGGTGCAGGTACAGTTATAGCCTTGTTTGTAATGCTTGCATTCTTTTTTGTGACTGCGAATGTAAGAAGAAAGAATATCTTAAATGATAAAACACTAAGAAAAGAAAGCTTTTCTACAATTACAAGAGTGTTGATACTTACAGTAATACCTGTAATAGCGTCTACAGCTATTTATAATATAAACTCTGTGCTTGACGGAATGGTGTTCGGACAGAGTATGAAAGCTTTGGGACTTGAAGAAGAGACATCAAGACTTTACGGAATATACACAGGTGGATATCTTGTACTTGTAAATGTTCCGGTTGCTATAGCAAATGCTATGTCTTCATCCCTTATACCGACTATTTCAAGAAGTTTTAGTAAAGGTGAGAGAAGTGATGTAAACTCAAAGATATCAATGGTTATCAGATTTGCCACTATTGTAAGTTTTCCATGTGCAATAGGGCTTGCGGTTATTTCAATGCCTGTAATGGGAATACTTTTTAATTCTGCGGAAGATGCCATGTTGGCTGCATACTTGATGATTCTCGGATCGGGAGTTGTTGTATTGTACTCTGTTTCTACAGTTACAAATGCTGTACTTCAGGGAACCAGCCTTATAAATAAGCCGGTTAAAAATGCTTTTATATCACTGATAATACATTTTATTATACTGTATATATTATTATTTACATTTAAATCAAATGTAATCGGATTGGTATTCGGAAATATGGTATTTGCTCTTTCGATGTGTATTTTGAATGCCGGAAGTATAAGAAGAAATCTATCCTATAAACAGGAACTTATAAAGACTTATCTTATGCCTTTTATTTGTGCAGGTCTTATGGGAATAGTTGTTTATATAGTATATACTTTTATTCTAAGATTCAGCAGCAGCAGGGTTATACTTACATTAATACCTATTATGGTTGGAGCACCTGTTTATGCAATACTTTTGATCGGTACAAGAACTATATCAAAGAATGAGATATTGCAGATGCCAAAGGGCAGAAAATTAGTAAATATTTTACAGAAAGTCAGGCTTTTGAAATGAAAGTTGGGATTGTAGGCGGTGGAGCAGCAGGTATTATGTCTGCTCTATTTGCGTGTAATGGAAAGGATGAAGTTACTGTCATTGAGCACAATGACAAGCTTCTAAAGAAGATACTTTCTACCGGAAACGGAAAATGTAATTTTACAAATACAAAATTAGAGCCTTCAAATTATCACTATAATGAAAGAGCAATAAAGTTTATAGAAAGATTTAACCAATTTGATACTATAAAGTTTTTTAACAGTATAGGGGTAATAGAGTATATAAGAGACGGATATACATATCCAAACTCGGAGCAGGCGGCTTCTATCAGAAATGCACTTTTAATGGAGCTTGAAAGATATGATGTGAATATACTTTTAAATACCTATGTAACAGATATATATAAGAATGATGATTTATTTACGCTTTGTATCTGCAACGCAAATAATAAAAGCAAATCAAAGCTTTATTTTGACAAGATTATTATAGCTACAGGTTTAAAAGCAGCACCCAAACTTGGAAGTGACGGATCTTTTTTTCCTGTTTTAAAAAAGCTTGATATAAAATATAAGTCTGTTTTACCTGCACTTTGCGGTATCAGCTTAGATAATAAAAATTTCTTTAAAATGACATCAGGTGTCAGGGCAAAGGGGAAAAATATCGGTAGCTGTTAAGGATGAGGAACTTGCAAGTGACTTTTGGAGAATTGCAGTTTAGTGATACAGGTATATCGGGGATACCTACATTTCAAGTAAGCAGGTATGTAAGTATTGCTCTTGATAAAAAAGAAAGTGTTAAAGTTTCGCTTGATATGTTTTCACATCTTGGAAATATAGAAAATATATTAAATGAGAGAAGGAAAATACCTTCATTTATTACAATGGAGGATATAGGAAACGGACTCATAAACTCTAAGCTTTGGCTTGGAATAATTGGTTTGGCAGATATCAGGGCTGATCTAAAAATAAAAAAATGTGATAATAAGAGTTTTGATAGACTAATTGCTATTTGTAAAGAGATGAAATTTGATGTTAAAGGCACCGGAGATTTTGACAAGGCGCAAGTTTGTACAGGTGGTATTGCCTTGGATGATGTTGATGATAATCTGATGTATAGGGATATTAAGAGCATGTACTTTGCAGGTGAAATACTTGATGTTGACGGGATTTGCGGAGGCTACAATTTGCAGTGGGCATGGACATCCGGATATATAGCCGGTGCCGGAAGATAAGGAAGAAAAAATGTTACATATAAATTCTTTACAGCTGAATGTACATCATGATGAAAATGATTTAAAGAAAAAACTTGCCAAGACTATCGGTTGTAATATAGATGAGATAGAAGAATATGAAATAAGGAAAAGATCAATAGATGCCAGAAAAAAGCCTGAGATCTCATATTCTTATTCCATAGATGTCAGTCTTTTAAATGAGGCTAAATATTTAAAGAAAAATAAAGCTTTGAGCATTGCAAAGCCGGTTGTTTATGCTTATGAAGATGTAGAAAAGCATGAAATTTCGGAAGAGAGTAAAAGACCTGTGGTGGTGGGATTTGGTCCTGCGGGTATATTTGCAGCACTTTTACTTGCAAGGTATGGCTTAAAGCCTATAGTAATAGAGAGAGGTGGCTGTGTTGAAGACAGAACCTTGAGCGTAAATAAATTTTGGAGCGAAGGAAAGCTTGACACCGAGTCCAATGTTTCTTTTGGAGAAGGAGGAGCAGGTACATTCTCGGACGGAAAGTTAAATACCTTGGTAAAAGATACTTTCGGTAGAAACAAATTTGTGCTAAGTACTTTGGTGGAATACGGAGCACCAAAGGAGATTTTGTATGATAATAAGCCGCATATAGGTACAGATCTTTTAACAGGCATAGTAAGAAAGATAAGAGAAGAAATAAAGGAACTTGGTGGAGAGGTAAGATTTGATACCAAACTTATAAATATAGAAAATATAAAAGATAATAAAAAGAAGATAGAAGTAGTAAACAAAAAGAGATTGCAAACATGAAATAATCGAATGTGAAAAATATAATACTCGCACTTGGACATAGTGCCAGAGATACCTTTAAAGCTTTTAAAGGAAATGGGAGTTTATATGGAACCGAAGTCATTTGCACTTGGTATAAGAGTTTCTCATTCACAACATTTGATAGATGTTTCACAGTTTGGCGAAAAAAAGAAGCGAGGTTCTTATCGCCTGCACCTTATAAACTTACGTTTAAGTCAAGCTTTGACAGGGGTGTGTATTCATTTTGTATGTGTCCCGGCGGATATATAGTAAATGCTTCTACGGAAGACGGAAGAATTGCCATAAACGGTATGAGCTATCATAAGAGAGATTCGGGAGAGGCAAATTCCGCTATTATTGTAAGTGTATCTGAAGAAGATTTTGATAAATACTCCGATCCTAAAGATCCGCTAAAAGGTGTAGAGTTTCAAAGAAGACTCGAAGAAGAGACCTTTCATATGGGCAATGGAAGAGTACCTGTACAAAGACTGGTTGATTTCCTTGAAGGAAGAGAAAGTAGCGGATTTGACAATACAAATCTGAGATAAAGGGAAGTACTACTATTGCCAGAGTGGATAAGCTCTTCCCAAAAGAGATATATGAGAGCATGAAAGAGGCATTTTTAGACTTTAATCGTAAGATAAAAGGATTTATAAATGAAGATGCCTATGTAGCAGCTATAGAGTCAAGGACATCATCACCTGTAAGAATAAGCAGAGACGAGTCTTTACAAGCAAATATTTCCGGCATATATCCATGTGGTGAGGGTGCCGGATATGCAGGCGGCATAATGAGTGCTGCCATGGACGGATTAAAGGTTGCAGAAAGAATTATTGAAAAGTATAAGGAGGAGTATGGATATTAGACAAAAGGTAAGAGATGCAAAAAGAATTGTAATAAAAATCGGTTCTTCAAGTATCACTCACGCCCAAACTGGTGAGCTTCATCTTTCAAAAATAGAAAAACTTATAAGACAGATAGCAGATCTTAGAGGAGCAGGAAAGGAAGTTGTATTGGTTTCATCAGGTGCTATTGCAACAGGAAGACATTCTCTCGGTATAAATGAAAAGCCTTCCACACTTTCACAAAAGCAGGCTCTTGCGGCGGTAGGACAGGCCAGACTTATTATGGAGTACAGAAAGCTTTTTTCTGAATATAATCTTAGAATAGCACAGATTTTGATGACAAAATCAACAATAACGGAGGATACCTATCGTGATAATGCCAAGGCTACTTTTACACAACTTTTGGCATATGGTGCAGTGCCTATAGTAAATGAAAATGATACCATATCTACATATGAGATTCAGTTTGGTGATAATGACAGATTGTCTGCTCTTGTAAGTGCGCTTGTGGAGGCGGATCTTCTTATACTATTATCTGATATTGACGGACTTTATACCGACGATCCTAATACAAATAAGGATGCGGAGTTTATAAGCTTTGTAGAGGATGTAGACAAATATATGGATATGGGAAAAGCTACATCAAAGTCCGGTCTTGGAACAGGTGGAATGTATACAAAACTTTTGGCGGCACAGATTGCAACCAATTCAGGCTGTGATATGGTAATTGCAAGTGCGGAGGATATGAGTATAATAGAAAATATTGCAAATGGTGAGGAAATAGGGACATATTTCCCGGCAAAGAGCAATAAGGATTTTGATTGGTTAAATTGTTTGGAATAGTAGGTGAAAAAATGGATAATACAAAGATTGACAGAATTAATGAATTAGCTCATAAGCAAAAGAGCGTAGGACTTACAGAGGAAGAAAAGATAGAGCAGGCGGCACTTAGAAAAGAATATATTGAATCAATAAGGGAAAGTTTAAGAGCAAATCTTAATAATATTTCCATAGAAGAGGCTGACGGCAGTATAACAGACCTTGGTGAGAAGTTTGGAAAGAAGAATGAATAAGACAGGGCTTAGAAAGTACTTGTTGGAAAAGAGAAATTCACTGTCAAGAGAAGAGGTTTTATCTGCAAGTGAGAGTATAATAAGAAAAATAGATGCTTTTAATAAAGAAAAATAAAAGTATGTTAATTCTGGGATTTATGCCGCTTTGGAAATGAGATAGATCTAAGACCTTTATATGAAAAGATACTTGCCGGATATTATAAGGATGAGTTTGATATTGATATTATATTGGGCTTACCGAGAGTATGCGGTAAGGAAATGAAATTTTTTAAGATAAGCTCAATTAAAAATCTTGAAAAATCAAAGTTTGGCATTATGGAGCCGGAGATTAACAGTGAAGAAATCATTGCAAAAGATGCGCATGTTTTTGTACCGCTTATAGGACTTGACAAGAATAAGAAAAGACTTGGATTTGGCGGTGGATTTTACGACAGATATTTTGGAAAGCATAGAGAGAATACTTTGTACGGGCTCGCATATGATTTTCAAGTAGATGTTGATTTTGATGTGAATGAGTATGATATTGCAATGGACCATATTTTTATAGCAAAATATTAGAAAGAGGATTATGGAGAATTTAATACCTAATGAAGAACTGTTAAGACAGGAATATTTCATGTCTGAGGTTAATGATATAATACATGCAAAGGCAATGGAAAGGGGAGTATATCCAACTTATAAGGTGGTGACCTTCGGTTGTCAAATGAATGCGAGAGATTCCGAGAAACTTTCAGGAATTCTAACAGGCATTGGATATATGGAAGCTGAGAATGAGGAGGATGCAGACCTTGTACTTTTTAATACCTGCACTGTAAGAGAGAATGCAAACGACAGACTCTATGGTAGAGTGGGACAGCTCAAAAAAAGCAAAGAAAAAAATCCGGATATGATAATCGGTATCTGCGGATGTATGATGCAGGAAGCGGAAGAGGTTGAAAAGATCAAAAAATCTTACAGACATGTAGATCTTGTTTTTGGAACACACAATATATATAAACTTGCTGAGATACTTTTTGAGCATCTTACAACTAAAAAGCAGGTTGTAAATGTTATGGAAAGTGCCGAGATGATTGTTGAGAAGCTTCCGAATAAGAGAGAGTTTGCCTTCAAATCGGGTGTGAATATCACATTTGGTTGTAATAATTTTTGTAGTTATTGTATAGTGCCATATGTAAGAGGTAGAGAAAGATCAAGAAAGCCTGAGGAGATAATAGATGAGATCAAGAGCCTTGTAGCTGACGGCGTAAAAGAAATCATGCTTCTTGGACAAAATGTAAACTCATATGGCAGAGGACTGGGAGAAGAGATAAGCTTTGCGACTCTCTTAGACAGGATCGCTCAGATCGAAGGTTTGGAGCGACTAAGATTTATGACACCTCATCCCAAGGATCTTTCTGATGAAGTCATAGAGGTGATGAAAAGGAATAAAAAGATATGCAAGCATTTACATCTGCCACTGCAGTCGGGAAGCTCTGATATTCTTAAAAAAATGAATCGAGTATATACTAAAGAGGGTTATCTTGACTTGGTAAGAAGAATAAAGGCGGCTATTCCGGATATTTCACTTACAACAGATATTATAGTGGGATTCCCTGGAGAAACTGAGGAAGATTTCCTTGATACTTTGGATGTGGTAAAAGAGGTTAGATATGACTCTGCATTTACATTTATTTATTCAAAGCGTTCAGGAACACCTGCTGCAAAGATGGAGGATCAGATAGATCCTAAGGTTATAAAGGACAGATTTGACAGACTTTTAAAAACCGTACAAGATATTGCGGCATGGAAAAATACAAAAGAAAAAAATGAAGGAAAAATGTATGCCTGTTTTTGGTAGAGGGCAATAATGATCATCTGGATGGCTATCTTAGCGGAAAGCTTGAGAATAACTTAACGGTACATTTCAAAGGTCAAGAAAGACTTATAGGTGAAATAGTGGATGTTATCTTGGATGAAGCAAAAGGCTTTTTACTATATGGGACATATAAAGACAAGTGAGGCATAAATGGCACTATCTCCTATGATGTCAAAAATATCTGGAGACTAAGAAAGAGTATCCGGATTGTATACTTTTTTATCGTCTGGGCGATTTTTTTATGAAATGTTTTTTTGAGGATGCTACTGAAGTGGCAAGGGAGCTTGAACTTACCCTTACAGGTAAGGATTGTGGACTTGAAGAGAGAGCACCTATGTGTGGTGTGCCATATCATGCTCGCTGAAACTTATATAAACAGACTTGTACAAAAACGGTCATAAGGTTGCTATTGCGGAGCAGATGGAAGATCCTAAAGCTTGCAAAAGGGACTTGTAAAAAAAGGGAAGTTGTTAGAATTGTTACTCCGGGTACTATCACAAGTACCGGAGTATTAGCTGATGATAAAAAAATAATTATATTATTTCCATATTCTATATTGATGAGAGATTCGGGCTTGCAATATGTGATATTTCAACCGGAGATTTCTTTGTTACAGAGCTGGTTTCTATAAGAGAACTCTTTGATGAGATACAAAAATACCAACCCACAGAAATTATATGCAATCATGCATTTTGAGATCAGCGGTATTTCACTTGAGGAACTAAAGAAAAAAATATAATATTACAATAACATCACTTGATAATACATATTTCAGTGAGAAGAACAGTATAGATATATTAAAGAGACATTTTGCGGTTTCAAGTATTGAAGCATTGGGACTTTCAGAGTTTTTGGATGCGACCATCTCATCAGGAGCAATGCTTAGATATCTCTATGAGATGCAAAAGAGCTCCTGTGCACAGATAGTGGGAATAAGTGCATATAAAAACGGAGACTATATGATAGTGGATACCAGCTCAAGAAGAAATCTTGAGCTGGTGGAAACTATGAGAGAGAAAAAGAAAAACGGCTCACTCTTAGGTGTACTTGATAAGACAAATACAGCTATGGGTGCCAGAATGCTTAGAGGTTTTTTGGAGCGTACGCTTGTAAATAAAGAAAGAATAATAAACAGGCAGGAAGCCGTGGCGGAACTCTTTGACAGATATATTGACAGGGAAGAGCTTAGAGAATATTTAAATCCGATTTATGATCTGGAGAGACTGATGTCAAGAGTTGTAACAAAGAATGCCAATACCAGAGATCTTCTATCACTATCTGCTTCTTTGAAGATGATAAGTCCGATAAAAGAGGCTTTAAAAACTTTTGAGTCTGAAGAGATCAAAAAGACAAATAATAATCTCGACAGGCTTCACGATATAATCGACATAATAGATAGGGCTATAAATGAAGACAGTCCACTTTCACTAAAAGAAGGCAATATTATAAATACCGGATATAATAGTGAGATAGATAAGCTTAGGCAGGCAAAAACTGAGGGTAAGAATTGGCTGGCTTCTTTGGAATCTGAAGAAAAAGAGAAAACAGGAATAAAGAATCTTAAAGTAAAGTTCAACAAGGTATTTGGATATTATTTTGAGGTGACCAATTCGTTCAAAGATATGGTGCCGGATTATTTTATAAGAAAGCAGACTCTTACCAATGCAGAAAGATATACCACAGATAAGCTTAAAGATTTGGAAAATATAATACTTGGGGCTGAGGATAAGTTAAACAGTCTGGAGTATGAAGTCTTTGTTGAAATCAGAGATGAGATTGCAAAGAATGTAAACAGAATACAATCAAGTGCCAAGGCGGTTGCTTATATAGATGCATTATGTTCATTGGCTACGGTGGCTTATAACAATAACTATGTAAAACCTGAAATAAATACTTCAGGTGTTATTGACATAGGGATGGCAGGCATCCGGTAGTTGAGACAATGCTAAATGATGATTCGTTTATTGCAAATGATACCTATCTTGATCAGAATAAGAAAAGGATGTCTATTATTACCGGACCTAATATGGCAGGTAAATCAACTTATATGAGACAGACAGCTCTTATTTGTATGATGGCTCAAATAGGAAGTTTTGTACCTGCAAAGCAGGCAAATTTATGTGTTTGTGACAGAATATTTACCAGAGTGGGAGCTTCGGATGACCTTGCAAGCGGTCAGTCTACTTTTATGGTGGAGATGACTGAGGTTGCAAATATCCTTAGAAATGCCACCAGAAATTCTTTGGTTATTTTGGATGAGATAGGAAGAGGTACATCTACTTTTGACGGTCTTGCTATTGCATGGGCAGTGGTAGAGCATATTTCAAATATAAAACTGATAGGTGCAAAGACACTTTTTGCAACACATTATCATGAGCTTTCAGAACTTGAAGGTACTCTTCCGGGTGTAAATAATTACTGTATTTCAGTAAAGGAAAACGGTGATAATATAGTATTTCTTAGAAAAATAATAACAGGCGGTGCAGATAAGAGTTATGGTATACAGGTAGCAAAACTTGCAGGTGTACCCGATAGTGTAACAAACAGAGCAAAGGAGCTTATAGAGGAGCTTTCAAGCGCTGATATTGCGACCAGAGCCAGAGAGATTGCAGAGGCTACACCGGCAGTTTCAAAGAGAAAACCTGTAAAGAAGATGAGTGAAGTGGAGGCGGGACAGCTTTCACTATTTGATGCGATAAATAATGATACGATTATTAAGGAAATTTCAGAAATCGATATTACTTCAATGACTCCTATGGATGCTTTGAATACATTGTATGCTTTACAGAATAAGATAAAGAACAGGATATAAGTTTATGATTAATATACTGGATAAGGGGACTATTGATAAGATTGCGGCAGGTGAGGTGGTTGAGAGACCTGCATCAATAGTAAAGGAGCTTTTGGAAAATTCAATAGATGCGGGAAGTTCTTCCATTACAGTAGAGATAAAAAATGGTGGAATTGACCTGATAAGAATAACGGATAATGGCTGCGGTATTGATTCAAAAGAAGTAAAAACAGCCTTTTTAAGGCATGCCACTTCAAAAATAGTCAGTGATAAAGATCTTATCTCTATAAAGAGTCTGGGATTTCGCGGCGAAGCACTTTCAAGTATTGCTGCGGTTTCAAGATGTGAGATAATCACAAAGACAAGAGATGAACTTACCGGTGTTCGCTACTATATGGAAGGTGGTGTAGAGGTTGAATTTGAAGAAATAGGAGCACCGGACGGAACCAGTATAATTATCAGAGATATTTTTTATAATACTCCTGCCAGAAGAAAATTCTTAAAAACCGCTTCTACGGAGGGAGCACATATAAGTGAGCTTGTAGAGAAGATGGCTATGTCAAATACGGACATTGCCTTTAAGTTTATATCAAATAATCAGGTGAAGCTACAGACAAACGGAAACGGAAATCTGAAGGATATAATATATCAGCTTTATGGAAAGGAGATTTCCAAGGCCTTATGTGCGGTTGATTATGAAAAAGACGGGGTAAAGATAAAAGGTGTTATTGCAAGACCTGAAGTTACAAGAAGTTCCAGAAGTCTTGAAAATATCTTTGTAAACGGCAGATATATAAAGGACAATATTATTTCAAAGGCTATTGAAGACGGTTTCGGCGACAGACTTATGCAACATCAGTATCCTTTTTGTGCGCTCAGCTTCTATTTGGAAGGTGTGGATGTAAATGTTCATCCAAGAAAGATGGAAGTGAGATTCTCTGACGGAAATCATATCTACAACTGTACAAAAGAGGCTGTGGAGGAGATTTTTAAATTACAGAGCAGTATCAGAGAGGTACCTGTGGGTAAAGACACTGCCAATGAAAAGAAGGTGTTTATTAATACACCTGAGCCTTTTGAAAACAGAAGAAGAGATATTGACTTTAATAAATCCGCTAAAAGTGATGAGATACAGTGGACTATACCCAAGGAGACAAACTACAATCCGCAAAATGACTACGCACTTTTAAAAGATGATGTTTCAAATAATTCTTCTGATAATGCTGCAGGATATTATAGAGATTTTGAGTATGCTAGCTGAGAGCAAACGATGGGATGTGTCAAAAAGATTCTATCAAATGCTGAGGCAGATACTTTAAGTGCAAGACAATCTGCATCACAGCTTTCATTTTTTGATACGGAAGCAAAAAAGTATATAAAGGTAATAGGACAAGTTTTTGATACATACTGGATAATTCAACTGGAAAATGAGATGTATATAATTGACCAGCATGCGGCACATGAAAAGGTAATGTATGAAAGACTTTTAAAGGAAAGTAAGGACAATAAGATTTCCGCTCAGATGATAAATCCGCCTATTATAGTTACCTTAACCGATTTGGAGCAGGATGTTTTAATTAAGCATATGGATGAGTTTAGGGCGGCAGGATTTGATATAGAGGAATTTGGAGGAAAAGAATATAAGATAAATGCAATTCCTAATATTTTTCCTTCAATACCGAAGGCGGAGCTTTTTAATGAAATGCTTGCAGACAGCACAAATTATGATATTATATCTCCGTCAGAGCTTATTTTGGCAAAGACGGCATCTATGGCTTGCAAGGCGGCTATAAAGGGAAATATGAGAATATCCCTGATGGAGGCAAATGACCTTTTTGATGAGTTGCTGTCACTGGATAATCCATACAATTGTCCACATGGAAGACCTACTATAATAAAAATGAGCAAGCAGGAAATTGAAAAGAAATTTAAAAGGATAGTATGACAAAGAATAAATTGATTATTCTTGCGGGACCTACCGCATCGGGTAAAACCTCAGTATCCATTGATTTGGCTAAAAGACTTGGGGGAGAGATAATAAGTGCGGACTCCATGCAAGTATATAAATATATGGATGTGGGCACTGCAAAAATATCGGTAGAAGAGATGCAGGGTGTAAAACATCATTTGATAGATGTGCTGAATCCAAAGGAAGATTTCAATATCGTAAAGTTTCAAAACATGGTAAAATGTTCTATAGAGGAAATAGTAAAGAACGGACATATACCTATATTGGTTGGAGGAACAGGTTTCTATATACAATCTGTTATTTATGATATTGATTTTAATAATGAGGATGATAACAGTTCTGTAAGAAAAAAGCTTGAAGAAGAATATGATGCTTTCGGTGCGGATTTTATGCATGAGAAACTGAAAAAAATTGACATTGTTTCAGCACAAACCATACATAAAAATAATAAGAAGAGAATAATTCGTGCAATAGAGTACTTTTTGATAAATAATGAGCCTATCTCATCACATAATGAAGTCCAAAGAGAGAAAAAATCACCATATGATTACAGATTCTTTGTACTGAATCCTCCAAGAGATATCCTATATGAAAGAATAAATAAAAAGAGTGGATATTATGGTGGAAAACGGACTCGTTGATGAAGTTAAGAAGCTTAGAGAAATGGGACTCTCAACGGCGAATATTTCCATGCAGGGGATAGGGTATAAAGAGATAATTGAGTATCTGGACGGAGAGGTTTCTTTGGAAACCGCTATAGAGAATATTAAGCAAAATACAAGGCATATGGCAAAAAGGCAGGTAACCTGGTTTAAGAGAGAAAAGGATGTAATTTATGTGGATCCTTTCTCATTTGAGAGCAATGACAAAATAGTTGATTATATGATTGAGAAAATTAATACGGAAAGAATAGATAATGAGTGATTTAAATAATATTTATGCGGAATTCGGTATTTCAAAAAAAGTTATAGACTTGTCTGAAAAAGTATTGGCATCTTTGGAGGAAAGATTTCTTGAGATAGATAAGAATGCCGAGTTTAATCAGATGAAAGTGCTTGCAGAATGCAAAAAAACATAAGGTAAGCGATATACATTTTTGCAGCAACTACCGGATATGGATACAATGATTTGGGAAGAGATGTGTTGGAGGATGTATATGCTACAGCATTTAAAGCGGAGGCTGCACTTGTAAGACCGCAATTGGTAAGCGGCACACATGCACTTCATATAGCACTTTCAGGGAATTTAAGACCCGGTGATGAACTTTTATCACCTGTAGGAAAGCCTTATGATACTTTGGAAGAGGTTATCGGTATAAGAGATTCAAGAGGATCTTTAAAAGAGTATGGTGTTAAATATTCACAGGTTGACTTACTTTCAGACGGTTCTTTTGACTTTGAAGGAATAAGAAAAGCTATAAATGAAAAAACAAAGCTTGTTACAATACAAAGATCAAAGGGCTATGCTACAAGAAAAACATTGTCTGTGGAGAAGATAGGTGAGCTTATAAAGTTTGTAAAAATCAATAGATCCTAAGATCATATGTATGGTGGATAACTGCTATGGTGAGTTTGTAGAGAGAATAGAGCCTATTGAAGTAGGTTCTGATATGATAGTGGGTTCTCTTATAAAAAACCCGGGAGGCGGACTGGCTCCTATAGGTGGCTACATTGTCGGAACTAAGGAATGTGTGGACAATGCTTCATATAGACTTTCGGCACCGGGACTTGGAAAAGAAATAGGAGCAAGTCTTGGGATGAATACAAGTATGTTTCAGGGTTTTTTTCCTTTCTCCTACAGTAGTTGCGGGAGCGTTAAAGGGTGCTATATTTGCGGCAAATCTTTATGAGAGTCTTGGATTTGACTGTCATCCGAATGCTACCGAGCCAAGATTTGATATTATTCAGGAAATTACTTTAAGAGATCCGAAAGCCTTATGTGCTTTCTGTGAGGGCATACAGGCGGCGGCTCCTGTAGATTCATATGTAAAGCCCGAACCTTGGGCGATGCCGGGATATGACAGTGATGTGATAATGGCGGCAGGAGCTTTTGTTGGCGGTTCTTCAATAGAGCTTAGTGCGGACGGACCGATGAAAGAGCCGTATTCGGTGTTTTTCCAGGGAGGACTTACCTGGTATCATGCAAAACTTGGAATAATGCTGTCACTGCAGAAGATATATGATGCAGGACTGCTTTAGAACTTTACAAAATATTAATTAATTACTTTTATATTTTGTGATAAAATAAAATTACCTTTCATGCTTGGAGAGCGGAAAGGGATTTATGGGGAAAATAAAGGAATTACCACTTGAACAAAGACCATATGACAGAGCGCTGGAGTATGGAGTGGAATCGCTTACAGATGTTGAACTTTTGGCTGTGCTTCTTAGAAGCGGTACAAAGGATGTCAATGTTGTAAATCTTGCATACAATATTCTTGAGGGTAATGGTGAAGGATTTGGAATACATAGTATTTTTCACCATAATATTGATAAATTGATGGCCATCAAGGGTGTGGGCAAGGTTAAGGCCGTACAGATACTTGCGCTTGGAGAGTTTTGCAAAAGAGCTTGGGAGAGAAAAAACACAAGAAAGAGCATTTCTTTTTCTTCTCCTGACTTGGTTGCAAATTATTATAAGGAGAGTATCAGACACTTGGAAGTTGAGGAACTTAGAATTATTTTCCTTGACACAAGGCAGAGACCCATTTCCGATATGGTGATTTCAGTTGGAACTGTGAATGCTTCTTTGGTTTCTGTCAGAGAGATCTTGATAGAAAGCTTAAAGCATTTGGCGGTAAATGTTATTTTACTGCACAATCATCCAAGTGGTGATCCGTCGCCGAGTAAGGCGGACATAGATATAACAAAGGATATTAATAAAGCGCTTGATAGTATAGGAATAGAACTTATAGACCATATAGTCATAGGTGACAACTGCTATTACAGCTTTAAGGAACAGGGGATTATTTAATGGATTCTAGAAACCGACTTGTACTGATAATTTTAAGTATAATTAGTATCATTCTTATAGGAATAACTTCATTCAATGATTCTATTATTTCGCCTTTAAGACAGGCGGTAGGAATTGTATTATTGCCGGTTCAATCCGGAGTAAATACTGCCGGTAGGGCGATATATGACAATATAGAAGAGCAAAGAAAGTTGCATGACGCAATCAATGAAAATACCTTGCTCAATAAAAAAATTGATGAGCTAACGGAGGAAAACACGAAGTTGATGGCGGATAACGGGGAACTTGCAAGACTCAGAGAATTGTATAAGCTTGATGAAAGTTATTCGGACTACGAGAAGGTTGGCGCCAGAGTAGTGGCAAAGGACAGTACAAAGTGGTTTTCTACTTTTACTATCGACAAGGGAAGTGATGACGGCATAGCAGTAGACATGAATGTTATAGGCTATGGCGGACTGATTGGAATAGTGACCGATGTAGGGAAAAATTATGCAAATGTCCGTTCAATTATAGATGATATATCAAGAGTAAGTGCAATGTCTCTTAGAACAGGTTCTCTTTGCAGAGTTGACGGTAATCTTGAGCTTTATAATGACGGAAGATTGATTTTAAAAGATGTAAAGTCGGATGCGGATATCTCCGAGGGTGATATGATAGTTACATCAAATGTATCAACCAAGTATTTGCCGAATATTTTAATCGGCTATGCCAGAGATTTAAAGGAAGATTCTTCAAGGCTTACAAAGAGCGGATATATAATACCTATAGTGAATTTTGATACTATATCTGAAGTTCTTGTAATAACCAAAAAGAAGGAAGTGAGTGATTAAATGAGAAGAATAATAGTAAATATAGCTTTTATTATATTTGCATTTGCACTTCAGATATGCATTTTCCCGTTCATACCGTTTTTATATGCCTCGCCGAACTTACTTATAATACTGACATTCACTTATGGATTCAGTCTCGGTGTGGAAGAAGGAATGCTCTACGGTGTGTTATGTGGAGTTTTGATGGACTTGTACTTTGCAGGTCCTTTCGGATTTTTTACTTTATTATTTATATGGATAGGGTATATCAACGGTAAGCTTTCAGCCTTCTTTTATGAGGAATATATAGTTTTACCATTCATAGTGTGTACAATAAGTGAAGTTATGTACAATGTATTTATTTATGTTTTTCAGATTCTTGATAAGAGATAAATTTGAGTTTTTTTATACTATTTGAAAAAAATATTGTAATACCCGAGGTAATAATAACGCTTATATTTACATTGTTATTATACAGGTTTTTTTACTTTGGTACAATAAAAAAACTCAGGATATTGGACAGTAGAGGAATTAATTAGTGATAAGGGATTTTAAAGATTTTTTAGGGGACTTTTTTGAAAAGATAAAATCCTCCAGACTATTTATACTTAGTGTAATATACGCCTTCATGGTATTTATCCTTGGATCTAAACTTTTCACCATGCAAATGGTAAACGGAAAAGAGGCACAGGATAAGTATGTTCAAAAAATAAAGAAAACGGTAGCCACCACAGGTGCAAGAGGAAATATATATGACAGAAACGGCAATCTTTTGGCCTATAATAAACTGTCTTATACGGTAACTATCACAGATGGCGGATACTATAAAAAGGTTAATGACAAAAACAATATGTACTACAGGCTGGTACAGATTTTAAGAAAACATGACGAAAATATCGAGGGAGATTTTTTGGTGGCGGTAGATGAAAACGGTGATTTCTACTATACCACAAAATCCGACACAGCCAGACTGAGATTTATTGCAGATATGTACGGCTTGAAATCATTGGATGAACTTGATGATAAGGCCGGAAAGTATCCTTCAAATATCAGTGCGCAGGAGATGGTTGATAAAAAGCTTAAAACCTACGGACTTGATAAAATGACTGACAGTGAAGGTAATATCTACAATCTGTCCGGTCAGGACAAAATCGATTTGATAAATATAAGATATGAGATGGGCAAAAAACTTTACAGAAGGTATGAGCCTACTATTATATCTACAAATATATCTGAAGAAGCAAAGATTGACATTATGGAAAATACGGCATCTTTAATAGGTGTCGATGTGGAAAATGACACCCTAAGAGTCTACAATGATGCGGTTTATTTTTCAGATATAATCGGATATACCGGAAAAGTTCCGGATGACAAGCTTGATGAACTTTTAAAGGAAAGACCTGATTATACATTAAATGATATTGTAGGAAGAATCGGTATAGAAGAGAGCATGGAGACCACATTACAGGGTACAAAGGGCTCAAAGACTATGATAGTTGATAATGTGGGAAGGATTATAGAGACCATAAGCGAAGTTGAATCAAGTGCCGGAAATGATGTATATCTGACTATTGATAAAAATTTGCAAATAGCTACTTATCGTTTGGTTGAGCAGCAGCTGGCAGGTGTTTTGGCAAGTAAGATTGTAAATGAGGACAATCCGAATACAGATTCAACAGATTCAACACATAGACTTATACCAGTAAAAGATGCTTACTATCAGCTTATAGGAAACAATGTACTTGATACGACTCACTTTGCAAAAGCGGATGCGTCTGCAACGGAGCAAAGTTTGAATGCAAAGCTTACAGCACAAAAGGAAAATATTTTAGTATCAATAAATAACGAGTTGACTTCAAGTACCCCTACGGTAATGGGCGGATTGCCTGAAGATACAAATGCATATTTAAACTATATTCATTCCGCACTTACAAAGAAGAGTATAATAAAGAAGGATAATATAGATACAAAATCCGAGGTTTATCAGGCATGGAAAAATGAGACCACTTCACTTAGAGATTATTTGTTTATAGGAATATCAAGCGGGTATATCGATACTACGATATTCTTTAACGACAGTAATTATTCAAGTGCTGAGGATATATACAGCAAGCTTGTAGAGTATATTCAAGATATGCTTAAGGATGATGCCGATTTTGATAAGCTTGTTTATAAATATTTGATCAGAAACAATGTGGTCACAGGAAGAGAACTTTGTCTGGCGCTTTTCGATCAGGGAATACTTAATATGGATGAAGCCGCATATGCTCAATTGGCTGCCGGAAATGAAGGCTTTGCTTTCCCTTTCTTTATTGATAAGATTTCAAGGATAGAGATAACACCGGCACAGCTTGCGCTTGATCCTTGTTCTGCCGGAGCGGTGGTTACAGATGTAAATACCGGTGAAGTGAGAGCATTGGTATCGTATCCGGGTTATGACAACAACAGATTGGCAAACTCTATGGACGTTACATATTTTAACAAATTGCTGGAGGACGAAAGTTTGCCGCTATATAATAATGCGACCCAAACAAAGAAGGCACCGGGTTCAACATTCAAGCCTATTACAGCAATTGCAGGTCTTGAAGAGCATGTTATAAACGCAACTGACACGGTAGTGTGTACAGGTATTTACGATACTATAAATCCTGCTATAAAATGCTGGATTTATCCGGGAAGTCACGGCCCCGAGTCTGTAGTAAAAGCTATACAGGATTCATGCAATGTATATTTTGCCGAAACGGGACACAGACTTTCTACAGACGGTAACGGTGAGTATTCATCAGAACTTGGTATAGAGAGACTTAAAAAATATGCCACAATGTTCGGACTCGATCATAAATCCGGAGTTGAAATAGTGGAAAATGAACCACAGATTTCAGATATCAACCCTGAACAGTCATCTATCGGTCAGGGTAATCACTCATTTGCAAATATTCAGCTTGCAAGATATGTAGCGACTATTGCAAATCAGGGAACTGTTTTTGAACTGAGTCTTTTGGATAAGGTTTGTGATCAATACGGAAATGTTTTACAGGATTACACCCCTGTTTCAAATTATCATGTGGATATCAGTCAGGATACATGGAATAATGTTCGAGAGGGTATGTACAGGGTTATAAAAGAAGGTTCCGCAAGGAAAGTATTTACAGATCTTAATATTAATATTGCGGGAAAAACAGGTACCGCACAGGAGTCAAAGACTAGAGGAAATCACGCTTTCTTTATCTCTTTTGCACCTTATGAAAGTCCTGAGATAGCTGTTACGGTAAATATCCCTTACGGATATTCCTCTACAAATGCGGCAGTTATCGCTAAGAATATTTATAAATACTATTATAATCAAATTAGTTTGGATTATATATTGAATAATAGTGCACTTGATGTAAGTGATGTAAGAATTGGTGACTGATTTTAGAAGAAAATATGTTAATTTTCAAAAAACACTGGATTTTTTTGCTAAATTCGTGTAGAATTTGGAGAGTAGAGAATGTTAGACGGTTTTAAGCTTAGATATTATCCGTTCAGGCTGTTGGTTTATATTATAGTTTTAAATACTATAGGTGTATTGGTTATTTCCAGTGCTACAGGCGGAGATAAAGGGATGGTGGCCAAGCAGATATTTGGCGTTGTCCTCGGACTTGTACTTGTGGTATTGATATCACTTATACACTACAGAAAATTGATGGAACTGATGTGGATAGTGTATGGAATATGTATTATCTTGCTGCTTGCGGTGTTACTTTTCGGTTATGAGCCGGAGGGGGCAGGAGCGGTGAGATGGATTAAGGTACCGGTTATTGGACAGTTACAGCCTTCTGAGATAGTCAAAATAGGTATGATTTTATTTATTGCCGCTTTTTTGGGTAAACATCAGGAGGATATCGACAGAATTTCATTTTTACTTGTATTTGCCGTAGTTGCTGCTATACCATGTATTTTAATACTGAAAGAGCCTGATTTATCAACTACAATTGTAGTATTTGTTATGATAATAAGTATGCTGTTTATCTCAGGAATCAGCTATAAATGGGTACTTGGCAGTCTTGCATTTTTAATACCATCAGCAGTAATATTTATATTTTTATTACAAAGTAACACAGTTCCCTTTTTAAGGGGATATCAAGCAAATAGAATACTTGGATGGATATATCCGGATAAGTATGCAGACATAAATGTACAGCAGGACAACTCGATTATGGCTATTTCATCAGGTCAGTTGATGGGTAAGGGACTGAATAATAACACTTTTGCTTCGGTTAAGAACGGAAACTTTTTATCCCAGGAGCAGACGGATTTTATATTTGCGGTTATTGGAGAGGAACTGGGATTTGTAGGCAGTATGGTGGTAATAGCGCTTTTTGCGCTTATAGTTGTTGAATGTTTTCACCTTGCTTCTAAAGCAAAAGATTTAGAAGGTAAGTTGGTTTGTGTAGGCTTTGCCGCATTGGTCGGATTTCAGAGCTTCACAAATATATCGGTTGCAACAGGACTTTTTCCTAATACCGGATTGCCGCTTCCATTTATAAGTTATGGAGTGAGCTCGCTTTTAAGCTTATTTTTAGGTGTAGGACTGGTTGCAAGTGTGGCTGTAAGACAGGGTAAGAACTAATATTTGGAGGTAAAGATGAATATAGGTTTGATCGCACATGATGCTAAGAAGAAGCTCATGCAGAATTTTTGTATTGCATATAGAGGTATTTTATCAAAACATAATTTATCAGCGACAGGAACCACAGGAAGATTGGTGGAAGAAGTTACCAATCTTAATATACATAGATATTTGGCAGGGCATCTTGGAGGCGAACAGCAGCTTGGTGCTCAGATAGAAAATAATGATATAGATCTGGTAATCTTCTTAAGAGATCCCCTCACAAAGAAGAGCCATGAACCGGATGCCGATAAGGTTATGAGACTTTGTGATACACATAATATACCTTTGGCAACAAATCTTGCTACAGCAGAGCTTCTTATAATGGCACTTGACAGAGGTGACTTTGAGTTTAGAGAGGCATATAGATAGTCTGATGGCGGATTATACTAAAAGAGGGAAAAAGCCGGTAAATAAAATATACTTAATTATTCCCGTTATTATACTGACAGCACTTTTCCTGGGAGGAGTATACTATTCTCAGTTTATGATGACCGAGTACGACTTCTCCGGAAGGCTTTCAAGTCTTGATATTGACACAAAAATTTCACCGCTTGCAGCAAATCTTGCATTGCCTGTTGAGGACAATGTTGACGTAGATGATATTTCTTCGGAAAGTGTCATATTGGCAGGGGGTGATGGAAGCCTTTTGGCATCGAAAGACGCTACAAAGCAGATGTATCCTGCAAGTACAACCAAAGTAATGACCGCATTGTTGGCACTCAAATACGGAAATCTTTCAGATGAGGTAACTGTGACCGACGACAGTGTTATAACCGAGGCTGGAGCAAGTCTGGCAGGAATCAAACCCGGAGATAAGTTGACACTTGATCAACTTCTATACGGACTTATGTTGCCTTCGGGAAATGATGCGGCAAATGCCATCGCCGTACATATCGGAGGCAGTGTAGATAATTTTGTAAAGATGATGAATGATGAGGCAAAGAGAATTGGAGCTGTGGATACCAATTTCGTTAATCCCAGCGGCCTTTCCGACAGCAATCATTATACAACGGCATATGATCTTTATTTAATATTTAATGAAGCTATGAAAGACAGCAGATTTATGAATTACGCGGGAGCCCCGTCTTATAATGTATCATATACGGCAGCTGACGGAAGTCAGGTTACAAAAAGTTGGAAAAACGGAAACAGATATATAACAGGTCAAGCGGCCGCACCGAGAGGTATAGTGGTTGATGCCGGAAAAACCGGAACCACCCTGGCGGCAGGTAGTTGTCTTGTGATTTGCAGTGAGAATGCTGAGGGAAAAAGATATATTTCTGTTGTATTGAAGTCTAAGAACAGAGCGGACTTGTACGACAATATGTCTAAACTTCTTTCAAAAATCAATAAATAGCATTGCACTATTCCTATTAATATTTTATAATATCATTATATTATTTTATATTTGATAACAGTAAGTTTAAGGAGGACGTTACCATGGTTTCTATTATTGCAGGAGAGAAGGGTAAGGGAAAAACAAAGATTTTACTTGAAAGAGCCAATGAAACTGTTTCAAAGGCAAACGGCTCAGTCATTTATCTTGACAAGAGTTCAAAGCATATGTATGAACTTAATAACAAGATAAGACTTATTAATGTTAGTGAATTTCCTATCATGTCAGCAGACGGTTTTGTAGGATTCCTGGCAGGACTCATTTCATCCGATCATGATATTGAAGCTATATTCCTGGACAGCTTTTTAAAACTGGCGGTACTTGAAGGAGCAGATATTACTTCAACAATCGATCGTATAGAGACATTGGGAGAGAAATATGGAATCACATTCGTTTTTAAGTGTTTCAACGGATGCATCAAATCTACCTGAAAATGCAAAGAAGAATGTTTCTGTAGCATTATAATAAAGAAAATAATATCATATAATTTTGTACGTGAATTATCTGATTTAACAGATAAAGGCAGACTCGATTTTGAGGTCTGCCTTTTTTAAATTTAATTGAAAAAAACACTCTTGTGCAGTATAATGTAGAGAATTGTATTTATGCAGGCAATAATGGCTTGCTTTTTTAAGGAGAATAAAATTGGCTGATTCTAAAAAAATTATTCCCTATAGAAAAAAAAGAATTATTAATGTGGGTGTTATAATATTCCTGTCTTGTATTCTTTTTATCTGATATTCAATTCTTGTTAAATTTGCTACAAGAAAACAGATAAGATATAATGAAGTGGTTGAGGGAAGTATGTCCGAGAATAAGACGCACACCGGACTTATACTAAGAGATGAGAGTGTTCAAGTTTCACCGGATGGAGGATATATAAATATATATATGAGAGACGGTAAAAGAGCGGCTGTAGGAAGCAGAGTATATTCCCTTGATGCTACCGGAGATTTAAAGAAGCTTATGGAGGCGTCGGCAGGAAAAGAAGATACCATATCGGATTCGAGTGTTATTGAAATGAAAAAGAAGCTTTCAAATTTTACTTCCAACTATTCGGATTCTGATTTTGAGTATGTCTATGATACAAAATATTTATTGGACAATGCCGCAAGTGAATATTCGAATTTAATAAACATAGAAAATATTGATAATATTTCAAATGCAAACGGTTTGAGCCTTAATGTGGTTACCTCACCTTATTCCGGAGAAATATCATATGCTATGGATGATATTGCCGAGAAAAAAGAGGAAGATCTGACTAAAAGCGATTTTGATACATCAAAACATCCTATAAGTTATATAAAGAATGAACAGCTTATAGAGGCGGAAACAAAGGTTTATAGGATTGTAAACAGTGAATCATGGAGTATATATTTTGAATTTGAAAAAGGTGAGGAAGAGCTATATGCAGAAAAGAAGGCTTTGACTGTAAAATTTAAATCAAATGGTCTGACACTTACAGGAGATTACTCTGTTGTAGAAACAAAAGACGGATATAGTCTGGGAAAATTGACATTTGATAAATATATGGTACAATTTATTTCAAACAGATATGCGGAGTTTGATATACAATCATCAGTTGTAAACGGCTTAAAGATTCCGTCCAAATGTGTGCTTGAAAAAGACTTCTATACTATACCTGTTGAATATATGGCAAAGGGTGGAGATGGTGTAAGCGACGGATTTTATAAGCAGGTGGATAAAGACGGTACGACTTCAACGGTTTTTGTGCCGGAAGATATAATCAAGATTACGGATACAAATTGCTATATCAGTACAGAGAATAAGGATATAGTATCCGGTGATAAATTGATAAAACCTGATTCAAATGAGATATGTGAGGTTTCAAATAAGGAAAAATTGTTGGGAGTATACAATATAAATAAAGGATATACGGTATTTAAGAATATAGATATACTCGGATCGAATAAGGAATTTTATATTGTAGATAAGGGTACCAAATACGGTTTAAAGGTATATGATCATATTTTATTGAATCCTGACGGTTTTTAAAGAAGGAGATTTTATTTATCAATAGGAGAAACTATGGTTAAGGAAAACTTACAAAATGTTATAGACGATATGAAAATCGCCTGTGAAAAAAGCGGTAGAAATATAAATGATGTAACTCTTATTGCTGTAAGCAAAACAAAACCGAATGAACTTATTATGGAAGCTTATGAAAGCGGAGTAAGAGATTTCGGAGAAAATAAGGTGCAGGAGCTTTTAAGAAAAAAAGAGGAACTGCCGAAAGATATCAGATGGCATATGATCGGACATTTGCAGACAAATAAAGTCAGACAACTTTTAGGTAATACCGTACTTATACATTCTATAGACAGTATAAGACTTGCGGATACGATAGATACTGAGGCAAGAAAAAAAGGTATTCATGTTGACGGATTGCTTGAAATTAATATTGCAAAAGAGGCCTCAAAATACGGTTTTCCTGGAAGAAGAACTTGATGAGATTTTACCTATATTTGCAAGATATAAGAACCTACATATCAAAGGATTGATGACAATTGCCCCAAATGTAGAAAAAAATCGGAGGAAAATAGAAAAAAATTTCAAGAAAATAAAGAAAATATCTGTTGACATAATTGAGAAAAACTATGATAATATAGAAGTAGAATTTTTATCAATGGGAATGTCTGGCGATTATACTGTAGCGCTTGAAGAGGGTGCAAATTTGGTAAGAGTTGGTACAGGAATATTTGGGAAAAGATAAAAAAGATTGGAGAGAACACGTGAAGATGGAATTTTTTGATAAGATCAAAAGGTATTTACGAGTGAATGATAGCGATGATGAATCTTATGATGATGATATTATCGAAGTCGATGAGTATGAAGATGATGAAGATGATACAGACATCAAAAACGCAAGCGAGCAGGTAGAAGAAGAAGAGCCTATGAGGCCTAAAGTTGCGAGCAGAAATACTAAGGTTAACAAAGTTATTCCTATCAGAAAAGATATGGAAGTTACTATGTTCAGACCTACATCTGTAGAAGAGTCAAGAAATGTGGTTGACAGCCTTAAAGAAGGTAAGACGGTTGTTCTTAACCTTGAAGATGTAAGAATCGCTGTTGCACAGAGAATAGTAGATTTTATTTGCGGTGCTGCTTACGATATGGAAGGAAATCTTCAGAGCATCTCTGACAGTATTTTTATCGTTACACCTTCAAATATAAGCTTGTCAGGTGAGTTTGTCGATTTACTTGGTGGCTCAGGAAGTATAGAACGCAGCAGTGCAGACGCTTCAGGATATGGTATGAGGTTATAATTTTGGAAAAAGAAGAACTATTTCTAAGAAATAAGTTTTTAGATTTAGCAAGAAACGCATATTTTAAGAACATTGTTACGTATTCCATGTTCTTGAATTTAAATGAGCAGACAATTTTTGAAACAATTCAGAAGGAGCTCCCGAATATAAGATATGTTATGTTTGGCGGTTATTCTGAAGCGGAAAGAAAAATTGTCTGCTTTTATTGTGATAATATTCCTGAATTTGATATGCTGGAATATATTAAGATTTCTCCTGTTAATAAAAAGTTTGCAGACGATCTTACTCATCGTGACTTTTTGGGTGCATTGATGAATCTGGGCATTGAAAGGCATATGGTGGGTGATATATGTATAGTAGACAATACAGCACATATAATTACGTTTAAGAGTATGTCGGAAACTATAATAAGCGAGCTTACTACGGTTAAACGCACAAAAGTCGTATTGGAGAGAGAAAGTGCGGATGAATTGAAGGCGGTAAACAGAGTGGAATATAAAAAGATAAATATTCCTTCCGAGAGATTGGACTCAATAATAGGTTCGATATACAATATTTCACGAAGTAAGGTTAATTTGTATATTGATGCCGGTAAGGTGTTTATAAATTCAAGACAATGTTTTTCACATTCATCAAAAATAAAATCAGGGGATATTATAACGGTACGAGGGCTTGGTAGAGCAAAATTTTTGGGCATAAGTGCTTTATCCAAAAAAGGCAGACTGTTTGCGGAAACGGAAATTTTTAAATAAGGATTAACAAATGTATTTAAACAGATTAGAAGTTAAATTTGAAAATAAGCCATGTTATGACATTGTTATTTATGATGACTTTTCTGACTTAAAAAATGAATTAAGTAAATTTGATATAGAAAACAGAAAAAAATTTGTATTGTCACAGACTCAAATGTGGCTGAAATATATCTTGATAAGGTAAAAGAAGAACTTGACGGACTGAAAAGTATTTACGCATATATTCGAAGCCGGAGAACAGAATAAACATCTTGAAACTGTTTCAGGAATATATGATACTTTGATTTTTAATAAGTTTGACAGAAAAGATATCTTACTTGCTCTGGGTGGAGGTGTGGTAGGTGATATCTGCGGATTTGCTGCAGCCACATACCTTAGAGGAATTGATTTTGTGCAAATTCCGACAACTTTAGTTTCGCAGGTGGATTCAAGTATCGGAGGTAAAACCGGAGTTGACTTCAAGCATTTCAAAAACATGGTTGGAGCGTTTTATATGCCGAAGCTTGTATACGTAAATATAAATACTTTAAATACTTTGCCTGAAGCGGAATTTTCTTCAGGTATGGGCGAAGTTATAAAACATGGTTTGATATTTGACAAAGATTATTATTACAGTCTTTTTGAAAATCATAAAAAAATATTGTCGGGTGATATAAAAGCCTTGGCCGATATGGTACTTACAAGTCAGAAGATTAAAAAAGAGGTTGTGGAAAACGACCCTTATGAAAAAGGTCAAAGAGCTATATTAAACTTCGGACATACTTTGGGTCACGCTATTGAAAAAGAAAAAGAACTTCAGCCTTTCACATGGAGCATGTGTGGGGCTTGGAATGCTTGCTGCTTTTGATATCTGTATAAAAAAGAATAAACTCGGTGTAGATGACAGAAAGTTTCTTAGTGATTTGATGGAAATTTATTCGCTTGAAACCGGAACGGATATAGATGTAGATAAAGTTTTTGAAGCTACATTTAATGATAAAAAGATGGAAGCCGGACAAATAAAGTTTATTCTATTAAATAAAAATAGGAGATGCATATATAGACAGAAGTGTTAATAAAGAAGATATGGTGGAGGCGTTGAAGAGCATATGCAAAGAAATATAGTTTATAAGTTTGCATCATTTTTTTATTATGGTTGCAATATTGGTGGGAGTTGACCAGTGGAGTAAATATGAAGTTATGATGAAATTAAAAGATGCTCCTGCTTATCCTCTTATAGATAATGTATTGTATTTCTGGTATTCGGAAAACTCCGGTGCGGCTTTCGGTATATTGCAGGGAATGCATATTTTCTTTTATATAATTACCGTAGCGGTTTTACTGGGTATAATCTATCTGCTTTTTTTAAGTTGCCCTTCAGATAAGCGTTATTATCCTTTGCTGTTTTTGTGGAGACTTGATTTTTTTGCAGGTGCAATCGGTAATTTTATTGACAGAATAATAAGAAGTTATGTGGTCGACTTTATTTATTTTTAAACCTATTAATTTTCCCTATATTTAATTTTTGCGGATATCTGCGTAACAGTGGGTACATTTGTACTTTTTTTCTTTGCCTCGTATTTGTATATAAAGAAAAACGAATTGGAATTTTTATAAAAAAATAATTTTTAGTTTGGAGATAAATGGATAACTTTGAAATAAAAAGTGGAAGAATCTGATATTAACAGAAGAATAGATGTATTTCTTGCGATGAATCTTGAGAGTTTTTCAAGATCGTATATTCAGGATTTAATCAAGAAGGGTAAGGCTTGTGTAAACAAAAAAGCCGTAAAGGCAAATTACAGGCTTAGAGACGGTGATATTGTAGATCTTGCCATACCCAAGCCCGAGCCGCTTGAAATTCTCCCTGAAAATATACCGCTTGATATAGTATATGAAGATGACGATGTAATACTTATAAATAAGCCGAAGGGTATGGTTGTACATCCGGCTGCAGGGCATTACAGTGGAACTTTGGTAAATGCTCTTTTATATCATTGCAAGGATAATCTCTCAGGAATAAACGGAGTGCTAAGACCCGGAATAGTGCATAGGATAGATATGGATACCACAGGTATAATAATTGCATGTAAAAATGATAATGCACATCAGCATATTGCAAAACAATTGGCCGAACACAGTATTACCAGAAAATATGTTGCTATAGTTACAGGCAATATTAAAGATGATGAGGGGACTGTGGACGCTCCGATAGCCAGATCGAAAAATGACAGGATGAAGATGGCTGTGGACAAAGACGGAAAGAGAGCGGTGACTCATTATAAAGTCCTTGAAAGATTGAATAACTATACATATATTGAATGTGTACTTGAAACCGGAAGAACTCATCAGATAAGAGTACATATGTCATATATACATCATCCTCTGCTTGGTGATGAAGTGTATTCCGGAAAAAAAGAAAATATGAAGCTGGAGGGACAATGCCTTCATGCAATGGTACTTGGTTTTATACATCCTCGAACAAATGAATATATGGAATTTGAAGCGCCTGTTCCGGATTACTTTAATGAAATATTAAGAAAATTTAGAAAGAATTAAATATAAAACAGCATAAACATTAGCTAAAAAGTGACAATTGAAAGACAGATATATATACATTCTGCTTTTTTTGTTATATAATAATACATATAAATTATCTGTGTTTACATTTTTAGTATTGTGAAAAATATGTAGACGGAAATTGATTATTTAGGAGGTAGGTATGGACAATAGATTGGTTATTACCATAGGTAGACAGTGCGGAAGCGGTGGAAGAAGGATCGGTCAGATGCTGGCTGAGCAATTGGGTATAAAATGCTATGATAAAGAAATACTCAACAGGGCTGCTAAAGAGAGCGGACTGGCTGCAGAGTTGTTTGAGACTCATGATGAGAAGCCGACAAGTTCATTTTTATACTCTCTTGTGATGGATACTTATTCTTTAGGATATACATCTTCATCCTATATGGATATTCCTATAAATCATAAGATTTTTTTGGCACAGTTTGACACTATTAAAAAGCTTGCATCCGAGGAGTCATGCATTATAGTCGGAAGATGCGCAGATTATGCTTTGGCTGACGATCCGAATGCATTTTCAGTATTTATTACAGGAAATGATGAGGACAAGATTAAGAGAATTATGGAAACCAACAATATTGAAGCCAATAAAGCAAAGGATATTATGGTAAAGACAGACAAGAAGAGGTCAAGCTATTATAACTATTACTCAAGTAAGAGATGGGCAGACTCAAGAAGTTATGATTTGACTGTAAACAGTTCAACACTCGGACTTGAAGGAAGTGTAGAACTTATTAAAACATTTGCAAAGATAAAAGGTTTATTATGAGATTAAAGTTTATTTGTCAGGCTATGCTTATAGCAGGAGTTTTGACGGCGTGTGGCGGTAATAATTCAAGTACTAAGAATACGGTTGAAACTTCATCCGCTGTAAGTGTGGAAAGCAGTGCGGACGGAAAGGTAGTGCAGACAGATGTCGTAAGAAAGGTGACAAGGAGCAACAAGGATTCAACAACTGCACAGAGCTCTAAAGAGCCTGAGAGCAGTACTGAAGTTACTTCGACAGCTGCCTCAAATACTACCGTGTCGGAGACCTCCGCTGTAGAAGAAACTACAACAGTCAAGGAAGCTCAAGCTGAAACTAAAGCACAAAAGTCTGAGGTAAAAGAAGCTGGAGAAATAGGACTTGATCCAAGTTGGCAGTATGCATCATTTTCAAAAGATAAATTCAGGTAAAGAGCGTGCTCTATAAGCCGAGTGAAAACGGTAACGGCATCACTATAGCCGTAAATGCCGGACATGGTACAAAGGGAGGCTCTTCACAAAAAACACAATGTCATCCTGACGGAACCCCAAAGGTAACAAGCGGTACCACAAAAGCCGGAGCCACCACAGCTATTGCCGTTTCCGAGGGTATGACATTCGCAGACGGCACACCTGAAAGTACCGTAACATTTGAGATGGCAAAGATACTGAAAGACGAGCTTTTATCCAGAGGATATAATGTGTTGATGATTCGTGACGGCAGTGATGTTCAGCTTGACAATATTGCAAGAACGGTAATAGCAAATAATGTTGCCTCTGCGCATATAGCATTGCATTGGGATTCCACAAATGCAGATAAAGGGGCGTTTTATATGGGTGTTCCTGAAGTGGACTCATACAGAAGTATGGAACCTGTAGCTTCAAACTGGAAAAAGCATGAAGCCCTCGGTAAGTCTTTGATAAACGGATTGTCTTCAAACGGAACAAAGATTTTCAGTAAGGGAAGAATGGAGATGGATCTTACACAGACATCTTATTCAACTGTTCCGTCGATTGATATTGAATTGGGAGATAAAACATCGGATCACGGAAAAGATGAACTGAAAAAACTGTCAAAGGGACTTGCTGACGGTATTGACAGTTATTTCGGAAGATAAAATCAAGCAAAAATTTAGGGAGTATTATGAAAAATAAATTAAAATATCTTATATGTATATTGGCATTTTTGCTTCTTACAGCATGTGGCGGTGTTGTTAAAACAGATATGAATTTTGATGATTCCTTTGCCGGAAGCAGAGTTATGACATATACAATATCAAATTCGGACTATACATCATATGTTCAAAAAGATTTTGCAACCGTAGCGGCAACATTGAAGGCGCTTTGTCCTGAAGATATTGAAATCACTTCCGTTACACAGGATGATTCAAATATTGTTGCTGTATTTACTATAAATTTCTCATCAAAAGATGACTATGAGAAAAAGGTTGGAAATATATTAAAAGCTGTCGGAAGCGACATAGAACCGAAGGTAACACTTTTAAGATCAAATACCGCATTTGCAAAGGGAGTTGCATTTCAGGAAAATTTCGGCACTGAAGACCTTCTAAAATGGATGCGTGACGGAATGATGAATAATGAATATATTACATCTTCATATGAGATTTATATATTCTCTACAAGTCAGGTCAGCCTTAGTATATCAGGTGAGGAATATGAAAAAGATGCCAATATGAGCATAATAGATGTAAATACTACAAAGTATTTGCCTATTAACGGTATCGAGTTCAATACAGTTATAAACAAAGACGGAAGTATTGACAGAAGTATTGCTATAGATATTCCGAATACCAGCTATGATCAGGCTAAAGATGATATAGATAAATTTATGGCTGAAAGATCGGGTGAAGTCGGAACAGGAACATGGTCGGAAGCAAATAATTCACATATTTTCACTGTTGAGGGTAAGGCTTTAAGTGCAGATGACTGTAAAAAGATGACTGAAAAGTTTACCGGAAAAAGTCTTGACAGTACGACCGGTTCAGTTGCAAAGGATACTCAAGTCTCAGAGGAGACTCAGGTGGAGTCTGAGAGTAAAGAAAGTACCGAGGAGAGCACTGAAGCCACATCCGATACATCGGATGCTGTAGATAAAAGACATTTATTTTCTAAAAATTATACTCTTAATGAGTATATAAATTTGGAAGACTATATCAGTAATTACAATAATGCCGTAAGCTTTGATTATTATGTAAATCCTGAGAATAATTATGAAGGAACTATAACAGACGGTACAGGATACTCATCTACAGTTTTACGTTCTGCAATAAGCGGTGACGCAAATACTTTGCTTTACAGCGGTTACAGTTCAACTTTTGATATAAAGCTGGATGTGAATATTTTGCCAAATGTAAGCAAATACAAGCATATCGTTGAGATTACTCCTACAGGTAAGATAAAAAGAGATATTACCGTGGTTTTCAGTGAGTCTTTCAACGAGGATGATGCAAAGTCTCTTGAGGAAAAACTTAAGAATGTTCTTTCTGACAGCAAGATAAAGCTTGATAAAGTGTCTTTAAACGGTAAGGATCTTGAAGTTAAGATATCTTCTTCCGGTACTATTGAAGAAGATGCCAAGATGTGGGAAGAAACTACAGGATATACCGGATCAATCAGCAGCTTGGACGTAGATAAGAAGGGCCTTTTTGTAACAAAGCAGAGAATTTCATTTATGGATGACTTTAATCCTGAGATTTTCACATCCGGAAATGTTGATTCATATGAATACATAGTTAAAAATGCCGGTAAGCCTGTAGATAAGGATTTATACTTGGCAGGAAGTTTTGAAAACGCAGAAGCAAAGTTTAAGGGCAATAACTTCATTGTAAAGGGTGAGAATGTTATGATGTCAAATTACAGTTCTCCATTCTTTGTGAGCGTTCGTACAAACTTTACTATATATATTATCTTTGCAGCTGTTGCATTTGTATTTATTTTGATAATAGCTATACTTCTTCTGATTTTGTTTAATAAATCCAAGAAGAATAAGAATGATGTAAAGGTTGCAGATGCACCCGTTAATACAACAAGCAATACGGTAAGTATTAAAAAGGATGATGTTAAGGAAGCTGTAGTAGCGGATAAAACTCCTGAAAATACACAGGATACGGAAGTTGTGAATGAAACAAAGGATGAGGTTAAATTAAATACTGTTGTATGTGACAGTTGCGGCAATGAGTGTCCTGAAACTTCAAGTTTTTGCACTAAATGCGGGCACAGCCTTGAAGATGCGAAAAAGGCTAAAGAAGCAACATCTTCCTATGTAGATGAGGCTGCAAAGCTTGCAAGAGAGATGGCATCAGATGATACGGAATCAAAAGGAGTATCACTTTCTAAATAAAATATTAAGAGATAGCGTTTAATACTTTAAGGTGGGCTTTTGCCCACCTTTTTTATAGAAATATCACTTATTATTCTATTTTTCTTAGTGTATATTGTTTTCATCTATGATAGAATATATAGAAGTACTTCTTGAAAGGAGCATTACTCCAAAATGAGAGATGATGATTTTTACAGAGAACTTAGTGAAGCTGACAGTGAAGATCTTGAAAAATACTTAAAAGATTTAGCTAAGCTTAAAAAAATTAGAGAAGAAGAAAAACTTAAAGAAGAAAATAAAAAAACTGCTTAAAAACATTAAGTGAAAAACAATAAGAAAACTTGAAGAAATCGGACAGAATATAAGAAAAAGTGGAAAAGAAACCGGATAAGATAAATATCATAGGTTCAAAGAAATCTTCAAAGATAAAGAACGGAAGAAATATAAAAAGTAATACTAACGATGATGAGGAAACCGGCGGAATAAAAATTCCTTTGCCAAAAAGCAGTCAAAAAGCTGTAGTAAGAAGGGATGATGTATACAGAACTCAGACCGTTCAAAGAGAAGAGACACCTAAAAAGGTGGTTAAAAAGAAGGTTACAAAGCCTGTTACCAAAAAGATCGTTAAAACTAAAAAAGTTACGAAAAATGTGAATCCAAGGACTGTGAAAAAAAGTCGAAAAAGAAAAAGTTAAAAAACCTAAAAAGAAAAGAGGTTTTTTGACAAGGCTTTTCCTTTTGGTATTACTGTTTACAATAGTCGGAGGAGGAACTTATTTTGCATTCCACTATGTTAAAAATCAAAAGGGTTACTATACCGTGGCAGTTTTCGGTGTGGACTCAAGAGACGGAAATGTGGAAAAGGGTGCATTAAGTGATGTGAATATGATTGTCAATGTAGACAGAGAAAGCGGAGATATACAGCTTATATCAATCTATAGAGATATGTATTCAATGATAGATGAGGACGGAAAATTCCATAAGTTCAATCAGGCCTATGTAGAAGGCGGACCTGAGCAGGCGCTGGAGACTCTAAACAGAAATCTTGACCTTGATATAAAGGATTATATAACGGTGAACTGGAAGGCGGTAATTGACGCCATAAATATACTCGGTGGAGTAGACCTTGAAATAACGGATGCAGAGTTTAAATATATGAATTCATTTATTGCAAAGACTGTAGAGGCTACAGGCGTGGGATCATATGAGCTTGAGCATGCGGGAATGAATCACCTTGACGGAGTTCAGGCTGTAGCATATGCGAGGCTGCGACTTATGGATACCGATTTTAACAGAACGGAGAGACAGAGAAAGGTTGTAAGCCTTGCTTTTGATAAGGCTAAGAACGCGAATTTCTCTACTTTGTACAGTATTTTGGTGGCTGTTCTGCCTCAGACCTCTACTAATGTAGGAATAGATAATCTTATACCTTTTGCAAAGGATATATCAAAATATCATTTGAGTGAAACAACAGGATTCCCTTTTGATAAAGATACAAAGAAAATGCATAAGAGAGATTATGTTATTCCGATAACATTGAAATCAAATGTTATAGCTCTTCATGAGATGCTTTACGGTAAGATACCGGGATACAGCTATACCCCGAGTGAAATGCTGAACAAGATAAGCAATAGAATTATCAAGGATACAGGTATGGGAGCCGATAAAGAGAATACCGATATAACTCTGGATTCCAAATTTGGACGGTGCCATAGGAATAAGTCCTCATAAGAGTGAAGGTGAGGAGCATCATGAAAATAATGAGGGTGAGCATCCTGATGAGACACAGGAACATGAGTCACATGAAGAATCACATGAAGATACACAACCTGAAGAGAATATAACTGAAGCTGCAATTGAAGGTGAAAGTGAAACAAGCAGTGAATAAAAGGAGAATATAATGGCGGATACAAATATTTTAGTAGTAGATGATGAAAAGGAGATTGCTGACCTTGTTGAAATTTATCTGGTCAGTGACGGATATAAAGTTTTTAAAGCAAACAGTGCGGAAGACGGATTGAAGATAATAGAGAACGAAGATATACATCTTGCAATACTTGACATAATGATGCCCGGTATGGACGGACTGGAGATGTGTAAGAGGATAAGAGAAACACATAATTTCCCTATAATACTTCTAAGTGCAAAGAGTGCGGATCTTGATAAGATACTTGGACTTGGAACAGGTGCTGATGACTATGTTACAAAGCCTTTTAATACTTTAGAGCTGACGGCAAGAGTTAAATCACAGCTTCGCAGATATACTCAGCTTAATCCGAACAGTACAGTTTTGGAAAAGGACGATCCTAATGAGATAAGACTTAAGGGAATGTCTATAAACAAAGATAATCATAAGGTAGTCATAGAGGGAAAAGAAGTTAAACTTACACCTATAGAGTTCGATATCTTATATTTGCTTGCAAGTAATGCCGGAAGAGTATTCTCAACAGATGAAATCTTTGAAAAAGTATGGAATGAAAAGGTATATGAGGCCAATAACACAGTAATGGTTCATATAAGAAGACTTCGTGGAAAAAAATGAATGAAGATGAAAGAGAAAACAAGATTATAACTACTGTATGGGGTGTTGGATATAAAATTGAGAGATGATTTGGAAAAGAAATTTCAGACTAAAGTAATAATTAACATACTATTCAGTCTGGTGATTTCTATTTTGGTAGAAACTCTTTTGCTCAGCAATATTTCGATGTTCTCAGGATTGCATATAATAAATCGTGAAAATGATACTCTTTTGATAAGGGGTAACGGAAGCGACCTGGTTGTTATTCTGATTTTACTTGTATTCGGCATAGGAGTATTTGCACTTTCATTTTGGATTTTGCAAAGAAAGTCATTTGAGTATATAGATGACATACTTCTGGCAATAAAGAAGATTTCGGCCGGAGATTTGAATACAAATATTGATGTAAAAGGCGATAACGAGTTTTCAGAGATAGCCGCAAGCATTAATAAGATGGCTGAGGAGATCAGAGTTTTGATGGAGAGTGAGAGACATAATGAAAAGTCAAAAAAATGAGATGATTACAAATATTGCTCACGATCTTAGAACTCCGTTGACATCAATACTCGGATATCTTGATTTGATAAATAAAAGAGATTTGTCTGAGGAGACCAAAAAAAGAGTATTTGAAAAATAGTTTATGAAAAGTCAAAAGAAGTCGCAGGATCTTATTGAGAGTCTTTTCAGCTTCACAAAGACAAATTCATCAAAACTTGTATTGAAAATAGATAAAATAGATATTATAAAGCTTTTATGTCAGCTTATGGAGGAATTTTATCCTAATTTTGAAAATAAAGGTATTACTTGCAGTGTAAATACAAATGAGGATTCATGTGTAATAGACGGAGACGGTACTTTATTGGCAAGATTGTTTGATAATCTTATTAATAATGCCATCAAATACGGTGCTGACGGAAAAAGAATAGATATAAAAATTTCTGTTGAAAAGAAAATAGTAAAGATTGCGGTAATTAACTATGGTAAAGTTATTCCGGCAAACGAGTTACCTCTTATTTTCGGCAAATTCTACAGAGTGGATCAGGCCAGAAATTCTAATACGGGAGGAACCGGACTTGGACTTGCCATAGCAAAAAATATCACAGAGCTTCACCATGGAATTATTGATGTAAGCAGTGATTTGAGCGGAACAATATTCAGCGTAACATTACCAAAGGAGTTAGATGTTGAAAGGGAAAATTTTAAGAGGACTGAATAAAATACTTTTATTATCATTGGTATTATTTTTACTGTCTGCAGTACAATTTCCTATAAACACATTATCTGCAACTGAACAAAAATAAAGGAAATAACTATAGATATAAGCTACGGTTACGGGAATATAGCAAAGGGAGGGAGATACCTCCCTATTCATGTATATTATAAAAAAATTTTCACAAATGATAATTTTACCGGAAAAGTATCTATTGAATTTAATGAGGCGGATAATAAAAAATATGCTTATGAGTACAATGTAAATCTTGAGCAAAAGAAGAGTTATTTGGCTGATTATTACGTAAGAATCAGCAATGAAGTGAATAAAATTGTAGTTGTACTGAAAGATGAAAATAAAAAAACAATAATAGAAAAAGAAGTATCTTTGAATATGGAAGCCAACCGTTCAAAAATAATGGTTGGCTTACTTAGTGACAGTCAAAAATAAGCTGGATTACTTTGACGATGTGGCAATAAATTTCGGCCTTTTAAATTTGAATACGGTAAATTTGGCTGCAGGATCATTTCCGAAGTCAAGTTCAGGGCTTGAACAGCTGGATATGATTATAATCAGTAACTTTAGAATAAGAGATTTGTCAACGGAACAGTCCAGAGCATTGATGAATTGGGTAAAACAGGGAGGAGTCCTTGTAATGGGTACAGGTCAAAGAGCTGATGATACGATCGGAAGATATGCTCCTGAGCTTTTGGAGGACATATATGATTCTCCGAAGATGAATACTTTGAACTTTACATTTAACAATGAAAGTAAAAGTATCGACCTCTACACTACATCAATAAATATGCATGGAGGAAATGTTCTTCTCTCAGACGGAGATTTTCCTCTTATAACTTCTGTAAATAAGCAAAAAGGATTGATAGCGGTTGCAGGTTTTTGACTTTTGTGATTTAAATGATTTTGCGGCAGAGAACACTCAGTTTGCAAGATATATTATTTCGACCGTTCTGGGAGATGAGAGGATAGAGACTTTTTCAAAGCAAAGTGAAGTGTCAGATGATACATTCCAAAATATTGAGCCTATATTAAATTCGTCGGAAACCAATAAGTTGCCGCCTATGACTGTCTATACCTTGATATTTATTGCTTATGTACTTTTAATAGGACCTATTTCTTTTATATATTTAAAAGACTATGGACTTGCAATATATTACAGGAAGATAGTAGTGCTTATGTCCTTATTATTACTTGCGGTAATTATTATATATAACGACAGGACAAGGTTTACCACAACATTCTACAACTACGTTACGGTTTATGAAGCCGGAGATCTGGATGTATCGGAATCCACATATGTAAATCTTAGAAACCCTTATAATAAGCCTTACAATGTGGTTATAGATTCAAATTACTCTGTTATACCGGTAATAAGAGACAGGTCGGATGTGGACGACAGAAGAGTTTTAAATAAGTCTACATCTGTAAATATTGATAATGAGGAGTACACAAAAAATATTTCTCTAAATCATGTAGGTGCATTTGCTTCAAATATCTGGAAGCTGGATAAAACAATAGAGAATTTGAACAACGAAGGATTTACAGGTGAAATAAATTTCTTTAACGGAAGTTTAAGTGTTGAAATTACAAATAATTATGATTATAAGGTAAAAAATGCCACCCTTATTCTGTATGGGAAAATTGCGCTGCTTGGAGATTTTGATAAGGGAGAGACAAAGCAGATAGATAATTGTCAGTTTATAAATATACCTTTGACAGACTTTGATATTACTTCAAGAATTATTACAGGAATGGTTGGAGAAACTACGATAAATCAAAACGTCAGTGTGAACGGTATGGACACCGAGAAATATATGCAGCTTTTAAATGTCTCAAATTTCCTTTCATTTTATCTTGGAGAAAATTCCAACGGATATACTGCAGATGCAAGAATTATCGCATTTTCGGATACGGCGCTCTCAAATCCTATATTTTTTAATAATACCATGGAGGGTAGCGGACTGACATTACTTACATCTGTTATACCTGTAAATTCTATTGAAGACGGAAAACTTTACAGACAGTCGCTTTTAAAGATGCCTATAGTGCTTAGCGGAGATTATTCTTATATAGACAATGCACTAAAGAGCAATGAAGCTACGGTACTTGAGTATTTTCTTGGGGAAAATATAAACATCGCACAAGTAAAATTTGAGCAGATATCAGATATATTTTCAGATGCAAGATACAGTGACAGTGTGAAGGTCTTTAAGGGAAATATTGCTTTGTATAACTTTAAAACCGGAAACTTTGATTATATTTCAAAGAACAATTTCTCTATATTGGAGTTATTGACATATCTGTCGGATACAAATACTATCAGAGTAAGATATTCAAATATAGAAAACGGGAAATTTGGAAACCGCTTTTGCCGATGGTAAGTGTTTTAGGTGTGGAAAAAAATAGATGTTAGAAATAAAAAATATAAGTAAATCATATGGAAGACATCCGGCATTATCAAATCTTTGCCTAAGAATACCGGATGGAGCACTTTACGGACTTGTCGGTCCAAACGGTGCAGGTAAGACAACCGCTATAAAGATTATTTCGGGAATTATATATCCTGATAAAGGGAGTATATTTTTTGATGATATAAATCTATGTGACGATCGGAAAAATTCAAAGGAAACGGTAGGTTACGTTCCGGATGTGCTTGGAATTTATGATGATATGACGGTATTTGAATATATGATGTTCTTTTGCTTCTACATACGGTCTGACCGGGTATCTTGCAAGAAAGAAGTCGGAAATTCTTTTGGAGCAGGTCGGTATGACTGATAAGAGAGAGTTTTATTTGAACGAGCTTTCAAGAGGAATCGAAGCAAAAACTTTGTATAGCAAGAGCATTAATACATGATCCCGCACTTATCATTATGGATGAGCCTGCAAGCGGACTTGATCCGAGAGCCAGATACGAGCTTAAGGAACTTTTACAGGAGTTAAACGACGCAGGTAAAATGGTGATTTTAAGCTCACATATTTTATCGGAGATTTCAGAAATCTGTACGGACATAGGAATTATAGAAGGCGGAAAGATGATAATATCCGGAAGTGTTGAAGAAATACTGGCAAAAGTTGAGGGGGCAAACCCTATAAAAATAAAGGTATTAAATAATGAAAATTTAGCACTTGAAATATTAAAAAATAATAAAAATGTCAGATTTTTATCTGTAGATAACAGCTATTTTATGGTATACTTTGAGGGTAAAAAGATAGATGAAGCCGGATTGTTGGCGGAACTTATAAGAAACAATGTTTTTAGTAAGTGAATTTATAAGAGAACCGGGAAGTCTGGAATCATATTTTTATTAAGGTTACAAACCATTCAAATGAAAGCGTGATTTTTTTAGCAATGAATATTAATCCGATTTATGAAAGGGAACACAGAGTAAGTACAAGAAGTATGAAACTCTCAATTGCTATTCTTGTATTTAACTTTATTGTGGCGGCAGTTACTCTGATAGAGATGAATGATGTTGTAGACTTTGCAAGGAAAACATCGTTTATAGACTATACTTCTTTTTTTACAAATATTCAGAATAGTTATATTTGTTCCTGCGCTTTTACTTATATTTGTGGCACCAAGTTTTTATAGCAGGTGCAATAAGTGATGAGAGACAAAGAGGAACACTTGAAATATTACTGACTACAAAGATGACCGCAGAAAATATAGTCTTCGGTAAGTTTTTGAGTTTATTTTCCTCGATTATGCTTATACTGATATCACAATTACCGATTATGGCAATTTTATTTTTATATGGCGGAATAACTGTTCCCGATATTATAAAACTTGTTATAAACTTTGTTGTGTTTGTAGTACTTATTATTTCAATGGGGATATTTTGCTCAAGTATATCTATGAGGACAAGTGTTGCAACAGCTCTCCTGTATTCGGGAGTTTTAGGGCTGTTTATAGGAACATTGATATTATATTTTTTATCTGCAAATTCATTTGTAACGGATGAGAGCGGATTTTTCGGAATTGTTTTTATCAGATTCAGTAAGTTTGTTTTGTTGTTTAATCCTTTAGTCAGCATAGATTTTTTGTTATCGAAGATTATGGGAGAAGACAGTTTGGATATATTGGTAAGCCTTTTTTGGTATAATAATTGGTTTTACATAAATATGTTTTTGGATTCGGTATTGTCAATTGTATTTTTGGCATTGTCTGTATTGAAAATTAAACCGCATGGTAAGACTTGGAGGAAGCATGGCAACAGTAATTTATAAATGTAAAAATTGTGGCGGTCCGGTAAAGTATTCTGCGACACTTGGGAAGTTTAATTGTGAATATTGTAATACGGTTTATACGGAGGAAGAGGTAAAAAACTTAAGCCTTATGTCTCAAGATGAAGATGTGGTGGAAGACGGAGACAATGGTGAGTATCTTGAATATCACTGTCCAAGTTGCGGCGCAAATATTGTAACGGATGAGACTACCGTAGCAACCACATGCTATTATTGTAAAAATCCTATAGTGATGTCCGGAAAACTTGAGAAATCACAGATGCCTACAAAAGTTATACCTTTTAAGGTGGACAGAACAAGAGCCCTTGAATCTTTTGAAAACTGGATGAAGACAAAGAAATTTGTGCCGAAGAGTTTTTTCAATGACAAAAAAGAAATCGAAGAAATAAACGGAGTATATTTCCCATACTGGCTGTATGACACAAATGTAATTGTAGATCTTGACAGAGAGGGAAGCAGGACATATTCAAGAACTGAAGGAAATTACAGGGTGACTTATGAAAAGCATTTCAGAATTATAAGAAAAGGAGATGTGGATATTAAAAATCTCCCGAAGCTTGCACTTGCCAAGTCAAACAAAGTTCTTGTAGAGTCTGTATATCCTTTTGATTTTAACGGTGCGATAGATTTTGATTCTTCATATTTAAGCGGATTTGTAGCGGAAAAAAAGGATATAGAAAAAGAAGCCCTTATGTCATCGATAGAAGATGATGTATATAGATACTCTGCAAAGGTTGTAAGAGATTCTATGACGGGAGAAAGTGTAAATGTGGTAAACAATGATTTCACCATAGGTCAGGGAAGCTTTAAATATGCCATGTTGCCGGTTTGGGCAATATCGTATAATGATAAAGACAGTGATAAGCACTTTTTCTTCAGTGTAAACGGACAGACCGGAAAGGTAGTGGGTAAATTGCCTCTTGATATGGGAAAACTTTATCTGTCCGGACTTATGTATGTTTTACCGATATTTGCAATAATCATGGCAATACTTTATTTTACAAATAATTTACAGAGCAATATTTTTTGGTTTACCTTGGTGGGAAGTATAGTGGGATATTTTCTCTATATATCCAAAGTTGCGGCTGACTACAATATGACTTCCGCAAGTGTAAAAAACCGTGGTATAAACCAGATAGATTTCAATAATAATTATTCTGAGAAGATTGAGTATTGTAAGGATATAGACCTGGGTACAAGAATAATCGGAAGGTCGAGAATAGAAAGCAGAAAAATAAACTTTATTATTTTTTTAATATATATGTTATAGTTTAGACAATCTAGAAATAGGAGTTTAGAATGGAATTCATAAAGTATAAAAGTACCAGAGGCAAAGAGACCGGAGTAAATGCGTCGGAAGCTATTCTTAAAGGATTGGCGGATGACGGCGGACTGTTTATGCCTGAAAAATTTCCGAAGTTCGATTTTTCTTTGGAAGATTTAAAGGGGAAAAGATATCAGGAAGTTGCCTATGAGGTAATGAAGCTTCTTTTGAGTGATTATACAAAGGAAGAATTGACGGATTGTATAGAAAAAGCATACGACGAAAAGTTTGATACGGAAGAGATTGCACCGCTTGTAAAGGCGGGAGGGGCGTATTTTCTGGAACTTTTCCACGGTGATACTATAGCATTTAAGGATATGGCTCTTTCAATATTGCCTCATCTGCTCACAACAGCCGCCAAGAAAAACGGTATAAAGAATAAAATAGTTATTCTTACAGCTACAAGCGGTGATACCGGTAAGGCCGCAATGTCGGGATTTTGTGATGTTGAGGGTACAGGCATTATAGTATTCTATCCTAAGGACGGTGTCAGCAATGTACAGAGATTGCAAATGGTGACACAAAAGGGTGACAATACGGATGTAGTAGCAATACACGGAAATTTTGATGATGCACAAAGCGGAGTAAAAAGATATTTTCCGATAAAGAGTTTGCGAAAAAACTTTCAGAAAACGGAATACAACTTTCCAGTGCAAACTCTATAAATATAGGACGTCTGGTACCACAGATAGCTTACTATGTATATGCATATGTAAAGCTGTTGGAAAGTGGTGATATAGCTGCAGGCGAAAAGATAAATGTATGTGTTCCTACAGGGAATTTCGGCAATATACTTGCGGCATACATCGGAAAACAGATGGGATTACCTGTGGATAAACTCATATGTGCTTCAAATGAAAATAAAGTTTTATTTGATTTCTTTGAGAATGGGGTTTATGATAGAAATCGTAAGTTTGTTTTAACATCTTCACCGTCTATGGACATACTTATTTCAAGCAATCTTGAAAGATTGATTTATTTAAGCTGTGGAAGTGACGGAGAGTATGTTTCAAAGCTTATGAAAGATTTATCGGCAGGCGGTAAATATGAAGTTACCGAAGCTATGAAGGATTTTATGAAAGACTTCATCGCCGGATTTGCTGATGAAAAGAAAAATTTTGAAGGTATAAAATCTCTGTATGACAGTACAGGTTATATTATAGATACACATACCGGAGTGGCATTCTCAGTATATGAGGATTATAAAAACGCCACAAAGGATATGACAAAGACGGTCATAGCATCCACAGCAAGTCCATATAAGTTTGCTGACAGTGTACTTGAAGCAATCTTTAGACAAAAGCAGGATATGGGAGATTTTGAAGTCATTGACAAATTGCATGAGATTGGAGCACCTGAAATTCCGAAGGCAATATTGGAGATAAAAGATGCAAAGATTCGACATACAAGAGAATGTGACAGTGCAGATATGCAAAAAGAAGTAGAAGATATTCTATTCAACAACAGGAGGTAGATATGTTAGTATCAGCAAAAGAAATGCTTGATAAGGCAAAAGCCGGACATTATGCGGTAGGACATTTTAATATCAACAACTTAGAGTGGACAAAGTCTATTTTGTCGGTAGCTCAGGAGATGAATTCACCTGTAATCCTTGGAGTTTCAGAGGGTGCGGGAAAGTATATGACAGGCTATAAGACAGTAGCTGCAATGGTAAAGGCAATGATAGAGGAGATGGGAATTACAGTTCCTGTAGCACTTCACCTTGACCACGGTTCATATGAGGGATGTAAGAAGTGTATTGAAGCAGGATTTTCTTCAATAATGTTTGACGGTTCTCATTTCTCAATCGAAGAAAATATTGAAAAGACAAAGGAGCTTGTAGCTTTGGCACATGCAAACGGAATGTCACTTGAGGCCGAGGTAGGATCAATCGGTGGCGAGGAAGACGGTGTTGTAGGTGCAGGTGAGTTTGCAGATCCTAATGAGTGCAAGATGATTGCAGATCTCGGAGTAGATTTCCTTGCAGCAGGTATCGGAAATATTCACGGTAAGTATCCTGCAAACTGGCCGGGTCTTAACTTTGACGTTTTGGCAAAGGTACAGGAGAAAACAGGAAACCTTCCATTGGTTCTTCACGGTGGTACAGGTATTCCTGCAGAGATGATTCAAAAGGCAATTAACCTTGGTGTATCAAAAATCAATGTTAATACAGAATGTCAGCTTTCATTTGCAGATGCTACAAGAAAGTATATTGAAGCAGGTAAGGACCTTGAAGGTAAGGGATTTGACCCGAGAAAGCTTTTAGCTCCGGGTGCTGAGGCTATCAAGGCAACTGTAAGAGAGAAGATAGAGCTTTTCGGTTCAGCAAATAAGGCTTGATTTATTAAGATAAAATTTTAGGGCGTCACATTTGTGATGCCCTTTTTATATGTCTATTTTTCAAATTTATAATTTATACATGATAATATAAATATCAGTATTGCATTTACAATCAGCATAAATACTGCAGTACTCATATTAAAGGTATTGGAAATAACGCCCAAGATATATGGTGTTATGATTCCGCCGATTGCTGTAAGTGCTGTAAACATTGTCATTGCAAATGCTGAGCCGTGCAGTGATTCCTTTGAAACAGCATAACTTAGCGGAAATACCGGTGCCATAAAAAGTCCTAAAATAAATAATGATATTACAATAATGAAAACATTTTTTTGGTTGAGATAAGCATAATAAAACCCTATCAAAAGTCCAAGTGAGTCAAATATCATTATTTTTTTCGAAGATATATTTTGACTTATTTTGGCTATAAAAAGTCTTGAAATCAAAATGGCAATCCAGGTAATCGAAACAAGGGTGGTTGCAAGTGAAACGCTCATAATACCTGTATCCTTCAGATAAGTGATAAACCATCCGTTTACACTGTATTCAAATCCCAGGTAGAAAAATAAAAGTACGGTATTTATATAAAACTTTTTTTATCTTTAAAAAAATTCAGTATCTTTATTTGTTCCGTTTGCAACCGAGCCTTTGGCATTATTTTTTTATAAAAAAAGAAGAGTCTCATTATCGGTTGTAAAAAAATCCGGCTACGACCAAAAGTCGCAATAATTGCTATAAGTCCCAGAATATATCGCCAATTAAATCCCAGATAAAGAATAAATGACAGCAGGAAAGGTGATATAAACGCACCTATTGCGAACATGGCGTTAAGTATTGCACCCTTGGGAGCGGGATTTTTCATACATATTATTTACATAGTAATTATTAAAAAAAGTGTAATTGATCCCTTTGTAAGTCCCGAGGATAAGCATTAATATATTAATGATTATCAGGGAGGTGTATTTATTAAAATAACAAAACTAAGGAATGACAAACAGGTCATAAGTGTTATACTGAATTTATCACCAAGTTTTGCAGACAGTGCGGTATATAAGAAACTTCCGAAAAAAATTTCCGATATAAAAGAAAGTCAGTATACTGCCTGCACCTATGTAGTCAAGTCCTATTTCGCTCATAAGATGGGGCAAAGTTGCTCCGATGATAAGAGTTGCCATGCCGCTGAAAAAATAGCCAAGGCAACATCTTAAAAAAATCTGTTCACGATTCTTTTCCATAAATTATCCTCAATAAATTAAATATAATACTATATTCTATCATATTACTTTTATAAATTAATAACTCGATATTTGACATTTTGGAAAAAAAATGTGGTAAAGTAGTGGTAACAACCTACATGGAGAAAAAATGGACTTATTTGATTATATGAAAGAAGTTAATGAAAAAGAGGATGCCCCGTTAGCTTCAAGATTAAGACCCGATTCTTTAGATTCGATAGTAGGGCAGGAACATATTTTGAGTAAAGACAAATTCTTATACAGGGCTATAAAGGCTGATAAACTGAGTTCGATTATATTCTTTGGTCCTCCGGGATGTGGAAAAACAACTATTGCAAAGATCATTGCAAATACCACCAAATCAAATTTTAAGCAAATTAATGCCACTACGGCCGGAAAAAAAGAGATGGAAGAGGCAATATCTGAAGCTAAAATATCCTTTTCAATGTATAAGAAAAAAACTATTTTATTTATCGATGAAATTCATAGATTTAATAAATCTCAACAAGACTACCTGCTGCCTTTTGTAGAAGACGGTACTGTAATTTTAATCGGAGCAACAACGGAAAATCCTTTCTTTGAGGTAAATAAGGCTTTGATTTCAAGATCAAGACTTTTGGAATTGAAAACCGCTTTCATATCAGGATATAGAGACCATTTTAGATAGAGCAATTAAAGACAAAGAAAGAGGGATGGGAAGGTATGAAGTAGAAATTTCTAAAGAGGCTGTAGAATTCCTTTCTAAAAGCGCGGACGGTGATGCAAGAAGTGCATTGAATGCTTTAGAACTGGCAATTCTTACAACAGATATTTCAGAAGACGGAAAAATTCATATTGATACAAATATCGTAAGTGAATGTATTCAAAAAAAGATAGTGAAGTATGATAAGGACGGAACAAATCATTATGATACCATATCGGCATTTATAAAAAGTATGAGAGGCTCGGATCCCGATGCGGTTATGTATTATCTGGCAAAAATGCTCTATGCAGGTGAAGATATAAAGTTTATAGCCAGAAGAATCATAATATGTGCGGCCGAGGATGTAGGCCTTGCAGATCCGAATGCTTTAAGCATTGCGACCAATGCCTTTTTGGCAATTGAAAGAGTCGGTATGCCTGAGGCAAGGATAATTTTGGCTCAAGCGGCAAATTATATTGCTTGTGCGCCTAAGTCAAATGCATCATATCTTGCTATAAATGAAGCATTAAGATTTGTGAAGGAAAACAGTGATTTTGAAGTGCCAAAGCATATCAGAAACGCAAATTTTACGGGGGAAAAAGATATAGGAATAGGTGTGGGCTATAAGTATGCTCATGACTATGAAAATCATTATGTTAAACAACAATACCTGCCTGATGAGATAAAAGATAAGGTGTTTTTTTAATCTTACAGATATGGGATTTGAAAAATCAATCAAGGACTATTTTAATAAAATAAAAAAGGACAGATAATATATGCGAGAAAAGTTACAAACTTTATCATTGGTACAGTTGAAAGAGATTGCAAAAGAGCAGGGCTTTAAAGGAGTCAGCAATTTAAATAAGGCAAATATAATAGAGTTGTTAGTGGAGTTTTCCGAGAACCGAAGTAAAGAGGTTTCAAACAGTGAAGGAGGCTCGCCTGATATGACCGGAAAAGATAATTCATATCAAAGAGACGGATATGCCGGACAAAACTATTCCGGTCAGAGTAATTATACAGGTCAAAGCAGAAGTACATATAACAGTGCACAAAGAAGCACTTCAAATCAAAGCAGAAATAACGGATATAATAATACATATCAAAACGGACAAAGGTATAGTCAGGTAAGTGCTCAAGGCAATATGCCTAATTACTACCAAGGCCAGTACAATAATCAAAACCAGTATGTAAATTCAAATCAATATGTAAATCAGTATCCTAACCAGTATCCGAATCAATATCCTTTACAAAATCAACCGGGATATAGAAATGAATACTATGATAATCGCTTCGGAGCGGGTTTTTCAAGAGATTATCCTACAGACATAAGAGATCTGGATTCAGGTGAGATTGCGGAGGGTATACTTGAGGTAATGCCTGACGGTTTCGGATTTATAAGATGTGAAAATTTCTTACCGGGTGATAATGATGTGTATGTTTCTCCTGCACAGATTAAAAAGTTCAGAATGAAAACGGGTGATGTGGTATCAGGAATAAAAAAGATAAAAACAGCTACAGAAAAGTTTGCGGCACTTTTATATATAAATACTGTAAACTCCTTTCCCTCCTGAGACTTTGGAAACAAGACCTAATTTTGAGGATTTGACACCTATTTTCCCAAACAGCAGAATACATTTGGCAAATGATGATTCCGCATCAAAAGCTATGAGAATAGTTGATTTGCTCTCACCAATAGGCAGAGGACAAAGAGGTATGATAGTTTCACAGCCAAAGGCAGGTAAGACTACGCTTTTAAAGGAAATAGCAAAGTCTATTACAACAAATCAAAAGGATATGCATCTTATTATTCTGCTTATAGATGAGAGACCTGAAGAGGTTACAGATATCAAAGAGGCAATAGTAGGAGAAAATGTGGAAGTTATATATTCCACATTTGATGAACTTCCTGACAGACATAAGAGAGTTTCCGAGATGGTTATTGAGAGAGCAAAAAGACTTGTGGAGCACGGAAAGGATGTAATGATATTGCTGGATTCCATTACAAGACTTGCAAGAGCTTACAATCTTACAATAGCACCAAGCGGAAGGACACTTTCAGGAGGACTTGACCCTGCGGCACTTCATATGCCTAAGCGTTTCTTCGGAACGGCAAGAAATATAAGAGAGGGCGGAAGTCTCACAATACTTGCAACAGCTTTGGTAGATACCGGAAGCAGAATGGACGATGTTGTATTTGAGGAGTTTAAGGGTACAGGAAATATGGAACTTGTACTTAACAGAAAGCTCTCTGAAAAGAGAATTTTCCCTGCTATAGATGTTTTAAAGAGCTCTACAAGAAGAGATGATTTATTATTGAGCAAGGAAGAGGCCGAAGTGGTAAGTATAATCAGAAAGTCCACAGATTTGGCAAAGCCTGATGAAGTGGCCGAAAGAATTATCGAAGAATTCAATTCAACAAAAAACAATGAAGAACTTGTTGAAAAAATATTGGCGAACGGCCAATTGATGTAAAATAAAGTATGAATGTAACAGTTTGGTTTTGCCGGACTGTTACATTTTTGTAAAAGTGAGGTTTTATGCAGGACTATAATGCAGGCAGTATTACAGTACTTGAAGGACTTGAGGCTGTTAGAGTAAGACCGGGTATGTATATCGGTGGAGTCGGTGTAAAGGGATTAAACCATCTTATTTATGAGATAATGGATAACTCTATCGATGAACATTTGGCCGGATTTTGTAAAAATATATGGGTGACTTTAAATGCGGACGGCTCATGTACCGTGAAGGATGACGGTAGAGGAATACCGGTTGAGATGCATCAAAAAGGTATTTCAGCGGAAAGAGTTGTATTGTCCACCTTGCATGCAGGCGGAAAATTTGATAATGAATCATATAAAACCAGTGGTGGATTGCATGGTGTAGGTTCATCAGTGGTTAATGCTTTGTCCAATTTCCTTGATATAAAAATATCAAGAGACGGATTTATACATCATGACAGATATGAAAAGGGTATACCTACAGTAGAATTAAAAAACGGACTTTTGCCAACTATAGGAAAAACAAGAAATACAGGTACTGAAATTACATTTCTACCTGATGATACTATCTTTGAAGTTACTAAGTTTAAGGCTGACTGGTTGAAATCCAGAATGCATGAAAGTGCATACTTAAATCCCGGCCTTATGTTGCATTTCAAAAACTTAAGAGATAATGAACATGAAGAAACAGTTTTCCATGAACCCGAAGGCATCGTTGCATATGTAAAAGAGCTAAATAAGGGCAAGGAAGTAATGCATGCTCCTATACTTTACAAAGGAGTATGTGACAATATAGATGTGGAAATAGCCATACAGTTCGTGGATGCATTTGAGGAGAATATACTGGGATTTTGTAATAATATATTTACTCAAGAAGGCGGTACACATATAGCCGGATTCAAGACAAAGTTTACAGGTCTTATAAATACCTATGCAAGAGATCTCGGTATATTAAAGGATAAGGACAGCAATTTTACCGGTGCGGATACCAGAAACGGTATGACCGCCATTATCAGTGTAAAGCATCCGAATCCTATGTTTGAAGGACAGACAAAGACAAAACTTGCATCGGCCGATGCCACAAGGGCTGTGCTTACGGTTACAGGGGATGAGCTTACAAGGTTTTTTGACAGGAATGTAGATGTGGTAAAAGCTATAATTTCCTGTGCGGAAAAATCCGCCAAGATAAGAAAGGCTGAGGAAAGAGCCAAGACAAATATGCTCACAAAATCAAAGTTTTCATTTGAGTCAAACGGAAAACTTGCAAACTGTGAGTCAAAAGATCCAAGCAAATGTGAGATATTTATAGTAGAGGGAGATTCTGCCGGCGGTTCAGCAAAGACTGCAAGAAACAGAAATTTTCAGGCTATTTTACCTATAAGAGGTAAGATTTTGAATGTTGAGAAGGCTTCTATAGATAAGGTACTTGCAAATGCCGAGATAAAAACAATGATAAATACTTTCGGTTGCGGATTTTCTGAAGGCTATGGCAATGATTTTGATATTTCAAAACTTCGTTATGACAAGATAATACTTATGACCGATGCGGACGTGGACGGAAGTCATATAGATACTTTGCTTTTGACCTTCCTCTACAGATTTATGCCTGAGCTTATATATGACGGACATGTATATATTGCAATGCCGCCACTTTTTAAAGTGGTACCTAAAAGAGGTGAGGGCATTTATCTATATGATGAAAAAGCATTGGAAGATTATAAAAAGAAACATAAGGACAATTTCACTCTGCAAAGATATAAGGGACTTGGAGAGATGGATGCCGAACAGCTTTGGGAGACAACTCTTGACCCTGAAAGAAGAGTGCTCAAAAAAGTTGAAATAGAAGATGCAAGACTTGCAAGTGAAGTAACTGAGCTTTTAATGGGGTCCGATGTGGCTCCGAGAAGAAACTTTATACATGAGCATGCAAGAGAAGCGGTAATTGATGCATAGGAGGGTATATGGCTGAGAAGATATTGCGAACGGAATATTCGGAGGAAATGCAAAAATCCTATCTGGATTATTCTATGAGTGTTATAACCGCAAGGGCTATACCTGATGCGAGAGACGGTCTAAAGCCTGTACAAAGAAGAGTTTTATATGATATGAGTGAACTGAGAATATTCAGTGACAGACCACATCGTAAGTCTGCAAGAATAGTCGGTGATACCATGGGTAAATATCACCCGCATGGTGACAGTTCTATATATGAAACTTTGGTTGTTTTGAGTCAGGACTTTAAAAAAGGAATGCCTTTAATAGACGGGCACGGAAACTTCGGATCTATAGAAGGTGACGGAGCGGCCGCTATGAGATACACGGAAGCCAAACTTGCAAAATTTGCGGAAGAAGTGTATTTAAAGGATCTTGATAAGACTGTTGAATTTATTTCAAATTATGATGAGACCGAAAAAGAACCTGCGGTTTTACCTGTTAGAGTACCTAATCTTTTGATAAACGGTGCGGAGGGTATTGCAGTAGGTATGTCAACCTCAATTCCTACACATAATCTGCTTGAAGTATGTAATACCTGTATTGCCTATATTAAAAACAGAAATATAGATACTAAAGGACTTTTGGAAGTACTGCACGGTCCGGATTTTCCTACAGGCGGAATTATTGCAAATAAAAAGGATTTGCTCGATATCTATGAAACAGGTAACGGAAAGTTAAAGCTGCGAGGAAAGATAGAAGTAGAACTTGGAAGGAAAAAAAGCCGACAAGGACAAGCTGATAATTTCTGAAATCCCGTATACTATGATCGGTGCGGGAATAAACAAGTTTTTAGTGGATGTGGCAAATCTTGTAGAGAGTAAAAAACTTTCGGATGTGGTGGATATAAGCAATCAATCCGATAAAAACGGTACAAGAATAGTTCTGGAGCTTAGAAAAGACGCAGATATTGAAAAGATAAAGAATATCCTGTACAAAAAGACAAAACTTGAAGATACATTCGGAGTAAATATGCTTGCGATTGTAGACGGAAGGCCTGAGATACTTTCATTAAGAGATATTTTTAAAAAAACTACCTTGAGTTTCAGTATGAAATCACTACAAAAAAAAATACAATATACTCTTAAATAAAGAACTTGAAAAGAAGGAAATACAGGAAGGACTTATAAAGGCTGTAGACGTTATCGATTTGATTATTGCCATACTTCGAGGTTCTAAAAAAATCTGACTCAGGCAAAAAAATGTCTTACTTCAGGTGATACTACAGGTATAAACTTCAAAGTTAAGGCACTTGAAAAGGATGCTAAGAAGCTTTCGTTTACCGAGAAGCAGGCGCAGGCGATTCTTGATATGAGACTGTATAAGCTTATAGGTCTTGAGATAGAGGCTCTTTTAAAGGACAATGCAACCACTCTTAAAAAAATATAGAGGAATACGAAAATATCCTAAAAGATCATAAAAATATGGATAAGCTCTTTATAAAAGATCTGGAAAAGATTAAAAGAGATTTTGCCCTTCCAAGAAAAACTTTGATAGAGGATGCAAAGGAAGCCGTATATGTTGAGGAACCAATGGCAAGTGAAGAGGTTATATTTGTTATGGACAAATTCGGATATTGCAAGATACTTGACAGAAATACTTTTGATAAGAATGCGGAAACAGTGGAAAGTGAAAATATCTATGTATTTCCTGTGATGAATACCGACAAAATATGTATTTTCTCAAATGCCGGTATTTTATACAAATTCAAAGTTATGGATCTGGGTATTTCAAAACTTAGAGATAAGGGCACACCTGTTGACAATCTTACAAAGTTTGACAGCAGTAATGAAGAAATCCTTTTGGCTGTAAGTGAAGACGGCATGAATGGCGGCTTTATATTGATGCTTACAAAGAACGGTTATATAAAGAGAGTTTCCGGAGAGGAATTTAAGACCAACAATAAACAGGTAGCCTCTACAAAGCTGAATAATGATGATGTGCTTATAGGTGTAAAAATGCTTGGTGCGGCATCAAATACAGATTTATGTATTGTAAGTGATGCAGGATATATTTTAAGATTTAATGTTTCAGAGGTAAATGAATTTAAAAAGAGTACCAGAGGAGAGAAGGCAATTACACTTGGATATAATGAATTTGTTGAGAATTTGTATCTTACAAACGAGGTTGGACTTGCAAGTGTATCCGGAAAAGAAGTTAATTTAAGTAAAGTTAAACTTAGTCATAGAGGTTATAAGGGGCAAAAAATCAAATAATATTTTGTGAAAACAGACAAGCAAAATGAAATGTCTCTGACAGACGTACAAATGTGCGCCTGATGCGAAAAAAGACTTGCAATATTATTCATAGTGTACTATGATTGCAACCAGTTAAAAATAATAGTCCACAAGATTTATGAACTGTTATTCAAAATAAACAGATATGGAGAGATAATATGGATAAGAAATTAAAAGTTGGTGTCCTCGGTGCAACAGGCATGGTAGGACAGAGATTTTTGTCATTACTTGAAAATCATCCTTGGTATGAAGTTGTAGTTGTAGCAGCAAGTCCAAGCAGTGCGGGAAAAAGATATGAGGATGCTGTAGGAAGTCGTTGGAAAATGACAACTCCTATGCCTGAGGCTTACAAAGACCTTATTGTAATGAATGTAAATGATGTTGATGCGGTTGCCTCAAAGGTTGACTTTGTATTCTCAGCTGTGGATATGACAAAGGAAGAGATAAAGGCTATTGAGGAGGCTTATGCAAAAACAGAGACTCCTGTGGTTTCAAACAATTCGGCACATCGTTGGACAAAGGATGTACCTATGGTAGTTCCTGAGATAAATCCTGAGCATTTTGCAATTATTGAGTCACAGAAGAAGAGACTGGGAACAAAGAGAGGATTTATTGCGGTAAAGCCTAACTGTTCTATACAAAGCTATGCTCCTGTGCTTAATGCATGGAAAGAATACGAGCCGTATGAAGTTGTAGTTACAACATATCAGGCTATATCAGGTGCAGGAAAGACTTTCAAGGATTGGCCTGAGATGGTTGAAAACATTATTCCGTTTATCGGCGGTGAGGAAGAAAAGAGTGAGAAAGAGCCTCTCAGAATCTGGGGACATATTGAAGGTGATGAGATTGTTCCTGCAACTTCGCCGAAGATTACTTGCCAATGTGTAAGAGTACCGGTACTTAACGGACATACAGCCGCGGTATTTGTAAAGTTTAAGAATAAGGCTTCCAAGGAAGAGCTTATAAAGAAGCTTGTAGAGTACAAGGGAGAGCCTCAGGAACTTAACCTTCCTTCAGCACCGAAGCAGTTTATACAGTATCTCACAGAGGATAACAGACCACAGGTAAATCTTGATGTTAATTTTGAGAACGGTATGGGTGTTTCAGTAGGTAGACTTAGAGAAGATTCAATGTATGACTATAAGTTTATCGGACTTTCACATAATACTTTAAGAGGTGCCGCAGGCGGTGCACTTCTTTGTGCGGAGTACCTTACAGCAAAGAATTTTATAACAGCAAAATAATTATTAATGAGGCATTTGCATTGCAGATGCCTTTTTAAATTTCATATATTGAAGCAATTATCATGCTATGGTAATATTTACACTAAGTCTTGCAAGGGAATGGAAAAATTTGTATAATATAGTATAATAGCTGTCACGTAGAGCTGTGATGGCTTTTTCTTTGTAAAGTGAGGAAAAACATGGGTATTAAGACAACTGAATTTGGGAAAACAAAAGACGGTAAGATTGTAAATTTATATACTCTGACAAATAAAAACGGAGTAAGCGCATCTTTTATCGATCTTGGAGGTACTTGGGTAAGTATGATGGTACCTGATAAGGACGGAAAGTTTGAAGATGTATGTCTTGGATATGATACTGTAGCCGGATATGAGAATAATATTCCGCATTTCGGTTCTATTATAGGCAGATATGCAAACCGTATACCGGAAGGAAAGTTTACAATTGACGGCAAGGAATTTCAACTTGCTCTAAATAACGGAAACAATGCACTGCACTCAGGACCTGACTATTGGCATGACAGAATCTGGGAAGTGGGTACATTTGAAGACGAAGACAGAGATATGATAACATTTATGCTTATAAGTCCTGACGGTGATCAGGGATTTGGCGGAGAAGCAAGGGTAAATGTAAGTTATGTTTTGTCTGATGATAATTCACTTACAATAGGTTACAGCTTTGTTTGTGATAAAAAAACGGCTGTTAATTTAACAAATCATGCATATTTTAATCTTGCCGGACAGGACAGTAAGAATATATATGATCAGGAAGTTATGATTTTAGCAGACAGTTTCCTGCCATGTGATGAAAACTCCGTACCTACAGGTGAGATTAGAAAAGTAGAAAATACTGCAATGGACTTTAGAAAATACAAAAAGATAGGTAAGGAAATCGACTCTGATTATGATGCTGTAATACAGGGCGGTGGATATGACCATAACTGGGTAATAAAAGACTACAACGGTGAACTTAGACTTGCTGCAAAAGCAAAAGATGAGAACAGTAAGAGAGTTATGGAAGTTTACACCGATTTACCGGGTGTGCAGTTTTATACAGGTAATTACCTGACAGAAGAAATAGTCGGAAAAAGAGGTGTAACATATCCGAAGAGAAGCGGATATTGTTTTGAAACACAGTTTTTCCCTAATGCGGTAAATATGCCGGAGTTTATACAGCCGGTAGTAGATGAACTTGAAGAGTTTATCAGTGAAACGGTATATAAGTTCAGTGTAGAAAGAGATTAATGAAGAAACTTTTTATAGCGGAAAAGCCAAGTGTAGCGACCGAGTTTGCAAAGGCTCTGAAAGTACCTACAGGAAGAAAAAACGGATATCTGGAAGGCGATGATATTATAGTTACATGGTGTGTAGGACATCTTGTAACTATGAGCTACCCTGAAAAGTATGATGAGAGGCTGAAAAGATGGTCACTTGATACTTTGCCTTTTTTACCTAAAGAGTTTAAATATGAGATAATTGACGGTGTTAAAAATCAGTTTACCATAGTCTCAAATCTTTTAAACAGGGAAGATGTTGATACGATATATATTTGTACCGACTCGGGAAGAGAGGGAGAATATATATACAGACTTGTAGATATGATGGCGAATGTGCAGGGAAAGATTAGAAAAAGGGTATGGATAGACTCTCAAACCGAAGATGAGATACTAAGAGGAATAAGAGAAGCAAAAGATTGGTCTGAGTATGACAATCTTTCTGCAGCCGCATTTCTTCGTGCAAAAGAAGATTATCTTATGGGAATCAACTTCTCCAGAATACTAACTTTAAAATACAGCAGAAATGTTGCAAGTTTTTTAAAGCTTGACAGAGCTGTACTCAGTGTGGGAAGAGTAATGACCTGTGTTGTGGGAATGGTGGTAAACAGAGAAAGAGAAATAAGAAACTTTGTAAAGACCCCTTCTTTAAAGTTTTGGGTAAATTTGAAAATCAGGGATTGAGTATAGACGGAGAGTGGAAGGTAAATGAGAAGTCAAAATACTTTAATTCTCCTGTTCTATACAAGGATAACGGTTTTAGAGAAAAGATATATGCCGAAGAACTTATATCACATATAGAAAAGATTGCCGATGAAAACAATAGGGAGGTAGTTGTAGTTTCAAACGAGAAAAAAAGAAAGAAACAAAAAAATCCTCCTTTACTTTTTCAATCTGGCAGAGATACAAAATGAATGTTCAAAGAGATTTAAAAATAAGCCCTGATGAAACATTAAAAAAATAATTCAGGAATTGTATGAAAAAAGCTTGTTACTTATCCGAGAACGGATGCAAGAGTGCTTTCCAGCGCAGTAGCAAAGGAAATAGACAAGAATATAAAGGGACTTTGTAAGTTTTCGGCACTTGCGGATTTTGCAAATAATATTCTTGAAAAGGGTGCATATAAAAATATTTCAAAAACAAAGTATGTTAATGATAGTCAAATCACCGACCATTATGCTATAATACCTACCGGGTTTGGAAATATGAATTCACTGAGTAAATTGTCATTGTCTGTATATGAACTTATATGCAGAAGATTTCTTAGTATATTTTATCCTCCGGCAATATATCAAAAGTTTGCCATACGTTTCGGTATAGGAGATGAGATATTTATTGCAAATACAAAAGTATGTGTTGAAAGAGGATTTTTAGATATATTAAGCCCGGTAAAAAAACAGAGGGCGAAGATGACGAAACCGGTGACGATCAAAATCCTGAGTATATAAAGATGATTTCATCACTCAGAAAGGGTTCAAAGCTTACAATTGACTCTTTGAGTATTAAAGAGGGTGAGACGGTACCTCCAAAGAGATATTCGTCAGGCTCTATTATACTTGCAATGGAGAATGCAGGACAGCTCATAGAGGATGAGGAGCTTAGAAGTCAAATAAAGGGAAGCGGGATAGGTACTTCCGCTACAAGAGCCGATATTTTGAAAAAATTATTTTCGATAAAGTACCTGGCTTTAAATAAAAAGACTCAAATAATTACCCCTACACTTTTTGGTGAAATTGTATATGAAGTAGTAAATTGCTCTATTTCACAACTTTTAAACCCGGAGCTGACTGCCAGCTGGGAAAAGGGACTTACGATGGTGTCAAACGGTGATATTACATCTGAAGAATATATGACAAAGCTTGAAAGATTTGTAGGTATTCGATGTCTTAATGTGAAGCAACTTAATAACCAATATAGTTTAAATGCCGTATTTGAAGAGGTTTCAAAAGAATATAAGGGCATGAAAGGATAGAAAATGAAAAAAATCGATGTAAAAACAAAAAAACTTTTTGATTTGGAAGAAACTATAGCAAAGTCTCTCTTCGAAAAATACACATATCCTTGGGAAGTATTTAAGGAACTTGGAAGTTTTATAGAAGAAATCGGTGCTACATTACCTGATACGGAGTATTTAAAAATCGGAAAGAATATCTGGGTTCATCGTTCAGTAAAGATAATGCCTACAATTGCGCTTGCAGGTCCGCTTATTATCGGAAAAGATGCAAGTATTCGTTCATGTGCATTCTTCAGAGGTAATGTAATTATAGGTGAAGGTGCAGTAGCAGGAAACTCTTGTGAGTTTAAGAATGCTATACTTTTTAACAAAGGCACAGGTACCTCATTTCAGCTATGTTGGAGATTCTATCATCGGTTATAAGGCACATCTCGGCGCTTCCGCAATTACATCAAATCTTAAGAGTGATAAGTCCGATGTTGTACTTCATTTAGAGGATGCGGAGCTTGAGACAGGACTCAGAAAGCTTGGAGCTATAGTAGGTGATGAAGCTGAAGTAGGTTGCGGATCGATTTTGAATCCGGGAACCGTTATAGGAAAGAACACTACAATATATCCGCTTTCAAGTGTAAGAGGTTGTATCGGTAAGTCATCTATTTATAAGAGTGCTGACGATATTGTAACAAAGGCAAAGAAAAAGCCGGCAGTTGCAAAATTATAAAATTTATGCGTATGGGTTTTCCCATACGCATTTTTTATCTAGTCGGATTTGGTTTTTAATATATTTTCTAAAAGTTCAAACGGAATCTTTAAATCGCCGTATCCTCTACCTATTTCAAGTCCCGGCTTGTTTTCTCCATGAAAATCGCTGCCTCCTGTAGGAAAAAGCTTGTATTTATACGCCAATAAACGGAGACTTTCAATATCTGAAGCCGAGTGAGTGGAATGATATACCTCGATACCGTTTAATCCGAGTTCAATCAAATGTGATATTAGAGCATTCAAATCCTCATCGGAGAATTTATATTGAAAAGGATGTGCAAGTGAAATAAAGAAATTATGTTTTTTTAAAAAATCCATACATCTTATTGTCGTGATATTCTTAACCGGTATATATTTACCGCCATATTCAAGATACTTATCAAAAGCCTCGGCCTTATTTTTAACAAGACCAAGCTTTATAAGAGCATTTGCAAAATGTGCTCTTGTTATCTGGGCGTTCGGATTTGAGTTGTTTAAATCATTTTCGAGAATTATTATTCCGTCATTTTTAAATCTCCTGATTATTTCAGCGTTTCTTTCAGCTCTTTCCTTTGCAAAAAAGCTCAAATCCTCAAATATTTCTTTGGGAATATTCAGTTCTCTCTTAGAAATTGAAGAAGGCGGCAGATATCCCAGAATATGTATTTCTTTATCTTTATATACACAGCTCATTTCAACTCCGGCTATTACGGATAAATCAAGTTCCAATCCTTTTTTAAAACATTCTTCCACACCTGCCATAGTGTCATGGTCTGTAAGTGCAATAAGGCTAAGAGAAGCTTTCTTTGCCGATATGGCAACTTCTGCGGGAGAGCATGTACCGTCTGAAGCGGTAGAATGTGTATGAAGGTCTATATATTTAAAATTTTTCTTTCATAAATCACCTTAAAAAAATACTTTTTTTACATATATTAAATATTTGTATTAATAAGTCTAGCACAATAAATTTTTGTAAAAGCAAATATTGATAAGTAATTTTAATTGTTTTAAAAATCATATTATTGGTATAATTTAATCCCAAGGTATGTTTTTTTATCAAAAAAATAGCATAAGGGCATTTTATTAATTGATCTTATAAGGAATTGAAATGTTAAATAAACAAAACAGCAGTAAAAAAACAGGCTCGGAGAGAGTAAGAGAAGCAAGAAAGAGATCATAAAAAGGGGCTTTACAGCAGATATAAATATGAGAGCGGTAGCTGTTCTTGTTCTGACATTTATTATACTGGTATTGATTGCCATATCGGGATTACAAAAAGTCGGAAAGTTTTTGAAGTCATCAAAAGCTGACGGTACTGAGGTGACTACTGAAATTGCAGATGAAAAATTAAAAAAACAGATAACTATTGATGAGATAGATATTACCGGAATGAAAATGTCGGAGGCAAAAGCGGCCATAGACAAAGTATATCCGTGGAAATTAACTTTACATATCGGTGATGATTTAAGTGACAGTATGGTACTTGACAATGTTTTGGATACAAAGGTAACAAAACTTTTAAATGAGATATATGCTGATGTTGACAATGCAGCATCACATTATGAGATAAACTTTGATGATGCCGACATAGATTCAATGGTGGAAAAATCAAAGGAAAAATGGAATATAAACCCTGTAAACGGATCTATATCAGGATTTAACAAGGAAACAAAGAGCTTTACATATGCTGATGAAAGTGACGGGTATCTTATTGATGAAGGCAGACTTAAGTCGGATCTTAAGTCATATGTGAGTCGTAAGAATTTTGAGGCTGATATTTCCGTTGTAAGAAATGAAGTAAAGGCAACTATTTCGGCTGCAAAAGCAAAAGAGATGTACAAGGTAATAGGTACATTTACTACAAAGACTACAGATAATAAGGACAGAAATACAAATATTTCACTTGCATCCGAAGCGCTTGACGGACTTATAATAAAGCCCGGAGAGGAATTTTCTTTCAACAATACTACAGGTAACAGAACGCTTGAGAGAGGATATAAGCCTGCAGGAGCCTATGTAAACGGTGTTTTATCGGAAGAGCCGGGTGGCGGTGTATGTCAGGTTTCATCAACTCTTTACAATGCGGTTATTTTCTCGGGGCTAAAGACAACCGAGAGGCATGCACATTCATTTGAGCCAAGTTATGTAACTCCCGGTGAAGATGCTATGGTAAGCTATGACGGATATGCAGGTCCGGATATGAAATTCATAAATACATCCGACACCGCTATTGCTATTCGAGCGGTACTTACCGGACAGACACTTACATGTTCAATTATAGGAATTCCTATTTTGGAAGAAGGTGTTACCGTTGAAATGTCGTCAAAGAAGATATCGGATTTAAATCCTCCGGTTCCTGAGTATATTGAAGATAAGAGTTTGAAAAAGGGAAAGCAGGTCGTTGTAACCGAGGCAAAAAAAGGCTCAAGATGGGCAACTACATATATTGTAAAAAAAGACGGTGTGTTGGTAAAGGAAGAGCCTTTCCACAATTCAACATATAAGGGAAAACCTGCCAAAATAAAGGTAAACTCCGAGAGTGAGGAAACCACCGCTTCAAAGAGTAATGAAAGCAGCGTATCAAGTACTGAAAGTACATCAAGTGCTCATGTAAGTCAAAGTACAAGCGCAGCTTCGACTCAGGCTGAAAGCACCGGGGAAAAGACTGCAGAGAGTACAACAAAGAAAAAGGATTCAGTAAGTAGTGAAAGTACCGTAGAAAAGTTAAGTACCGAAGAAAAGTCTACTAAGGCAAAGGAAACCAAGGAGAGTGCTAAGCCGGCGGAGACTTCGGCTAAGCCTAAAGAAAGCACAAAAGCAAAGGAAAGTACCAAAGCAAAAGAAAGTACAAAGGCGAAGGAAACCACCGCTGAACCTACAGTTGAGAAGCTGACTACAACTGAGGCCACAAAACCTGAAGAGACCGTGGAGAAACTGGAGAATTAATATAATACGGGGGGATAATTTATGAATAGGGACAAGGAAAATGTAAAGTATTTAAAACTTCTGAAACAAAATTATTCGTCAAGTCAGGCTGTTATAAGAGAGATTATAAATCTGTCTGCAATAACAAATCTGCCTAAGGGTACAGAGTTCTTTTTAAGTGATATACATGGCGAATATGAAGCTTTTTTGCATATAATGAACAATTGCTCCGGAGTAATAAAAGAAAAAGTCGATATTATATTCGGAGAAACATTGTCCGAGTTTGACAGGCAGGAGCTGTGTACTCTCATATATTATCCAAGAGAGAAAATGACTATGCTTGCAGAAATTGACAGGATAGATAATGACTGGTATTCGATGACACTGAATTATCTTATTATGCTTGCAAAGTTATTATCATCCAAATATACAAGATCAAAAGTGAGAAAGGCTTTGCCTGAAGATTATGCATATATCATTGATGAGCTTTTGCATGCGCAAAAAAATGAAGACACAAATAAAGTAAGCTATCACAGACATATATTGCAGACCATTATAGATCTTGATGATGCCGATGAATTTATAATTGCACTTTCTGCACTTATAAAAAGGCTTGCAGTCGATCATCTTCATATAGTAGGTGATATTTTTGACCGTGGCGGTAATGCGGACAAGATAATAGACTTACTTATGAATTATCATTCTCTTGATATTGAGTGGGGAAATCATGATATTCTTTGGATGGGAGCCGCATGTGGAAATGATGCATGTATTTGTAATGTTATCAGAAATAATTTAAAGTATGGAAATGTAGAAATTCTTGAGAACGCTTACGGTATCAGCTTAAGACATCTTATGCTTTTCGGAATGTCAAAGTACGGTATTGAAGACGGAATACAGGCTGCACTTGCCGCAATAAAAGTGATACTTTTTAAGCTTGAGGGTCAGCTAATAAAAAGGCATCCTGAATACGGTATGGATGACAGACTGCTTTTTAGAGCATATAGACCTTGATGAAGGATATGTAACTGTTGACGGAGTGAAGACAAAACTGAAAACAAATATATTCCCGACATTAAATAAGGAAAATCCTTATGAACTTACTGCCGAGGAAAATGAAATCATGCTGAAGCTGCATAGAAGTTTTGTATCAGGTCAGAGATTAAATAAACATATAAAGTTTTTATATGATAAAGGCGGTATGTATAATGTTTATAACAGGAATCTTATATATCACGGTTGTGTTCCTGTGGATGAAAACGGAATATTTGATATGCTTTGTATAAACGGCAAATGCTATCATGGAAAAGCATTGTTTGATATATGTGATGAAAAAGCCAGAGCAGCCTACATTGACAATCCGAGTCAGGATGATGTTGATTTTATGTGGTTTTTATGGGGTGGTGAGAAATCGCCTTTATGCGGTAGAAAAGTAAAAGACTTTTGAGCGAGATTATATTGAAGATAAGAGCTTTTGGAAGGAAAAATCAAATCCATATTACAGCAAGTACTATGATGAAAGCTTTTGTATTCAGATTTTACACGAGTTCGGTCTTTATGATACGCATTCACATATTATAAACGGACATACACCTGTGCATGCGCTTGACGGTGAACATCCTGTACGTGCAAATGAAAGACTGTTTGTAATAGACGGAGGATTTTGCAGCTCTATGAATAAAACTACGGGAATTGCAGGATATACTTTGATATTTAATTCCCACGGGCTGAGACTGAAAGCACATACACCTTTTACTTCGGTAGAAGATGCCCTGATAAACAATACCGATATTAAATCGGAATCGGAGATAGTTGAAAAAGGATGTATATCGAATGTTTGTAAAAGATACGGATATAGGTAAGAAATTACTTGAAGATATTGCCGATTTAAAAATGTTATTGGATAATTACAGGAAATTGTAAATAAATTTAACGGAAAGATGGTGAGATATGAGTTCTGATACGGGTAATCACAGAAAAAGGAATTACAGCCTTGATATATTTAAAGGTGTGTTGATTTTTTTCTTGTGGTATTCGGACATTTTCTTTTGCCTGTAAAAGGAAAGAGAATATACGCTTTTTTTAATAAACTTTTTTTCTTTATTTACAGTTTTCATATGCCTGCTTTTATATTTTTTTATCCGGATATCTTTATTATGATTCATGGAAAAGGAAGGGACTAAAATTAAAATCTGTTATTTCTCTTATAATGCTGTTTTTTTATGATGAAGATATTATTGCATATAAGTGATATGTTATTCTATGGAGACAGGAATATAATTCCCGATTTTCTTTACATGAATCATCTACACCTTGGTATATATCGGCGCTTATTTTTTTCAGATTGTCACTATATCCTTTGGAGTTGTTTTTTTGAAGCTGAATAAGAAAAAAAATAAGTCGGGTTAAAAAGAACAATTTACTTCGATGCTGTTACAATGTATGTAACGGTATTGATAATATTTTTTACATTTTTTTCAATGCTGAATATGAATTGGCAGGTGAAAATAGATGATTTTTTATCTTTAGACAGGGTAGTATCTTTTGCTCCGTATTTTTATATCGGTGTATTGTATAAAAAAAGTACTCATCTGTAAGTAAGACTTCAATTTTTTTGAAGAAACAAATGTGCGCCTCTTTTGCAATGGGAGCTTTTTTTGTGTATTGGGATTTTTGTTTTCTTTAAATATGTCAGATTTTATACTTTGATTTTCTACGGACCCTGGGGGATATCGCATAGCTGAAGGAAATATATTGCCTATATTTAAAGGTGTATTAAATTCGCTTAGAATTATATATATGCCTTATGCCCTTGAGTGTTTCTTATTTTATATTTGCAATAACATCATTAAAGAAGAATTTCTTGACAAATATATTAAAAAGATTTCGGTGTATATAGCTTGCCGATATATGCCTTTCACAGAATTATAAGAGATGCCTTTTTACATTTATTACTCGATAATTTTATATGGCCTGTATTTGGTAAAATAACTATATTGATTATACTTTTGACAATCTCTTTTTTGACATGTATGATATTAGGCAATGATAAGGCAAACAGATTTTTGCAGATTTAAATAATAGAAGGCTCATACTTATTGAAAACTGTTTTCAGGGTATGAGTCTTTTTGTATGTAAAAATATGCAATAATTCATGCAAAATTATTGTAGTATTAGAATTGATATTTTCAAAGTTTCGTGTTATAATTTTCTTGTATACAGTGATAAAGTTTTATCAATATGTATTGATGTTTGGCCATGTATCGGTATTTAAAGTTTAAATATAATTAAGCTTTTACTATATCGATGAAGATAGTGCAGCAAATAAAGGAGAAAGTATGGGGAAAAGGGGTTATATATTTTTACCCGGTGGATTCAATAAAGTAATTGAGGAATTGTCAAAGAGCTACCGAATTTATGCACCTGTGCTCAAGGTGGGAGAAGGAAGATTTACAGATACCGACGTAGTAAGATATGATTTTGTAAAAGAGGCTTCAGAAATCGAGCTTGATAAAAAATCCGATTATTCATTTAAGGAGATTTTTGACACCTCTGTCACAGACATTGTTTTTCTTTACGGAAAATGATGTAAAGGAGTCTGAAATAGATGAGAGAGAGGTTTTGGTCTTTTTAAGAAGCTGTGATCTTAATGCGTTAAAAAGGCTTGATCAGATATATCTTCACAATGGAAGAGAAGAAGATTATTTTTATGCAAGGATCAGAGATAAAGTGAAATTTGTTCTTATAGGTTGTGCTCATTCATATGAGGACTGTTTCTGTGTGGATATGGGTACAAACCGTGCAGATGATTTGGATTACAGTTTTTCAGTGGATTATATAGACAATCAGTTTCATTGTCAGTTAAAAGATAGTGTTCTTGAAGAGATATTTACAAATAACGCCTTAAAAGAGCAGGATATTACTCCAAGATTTGTAACTGAAAATGAAACAAGAGTAAAGTTGCCCGACAGCGTACCTCTTTCAATATTTACATCCAATATGTGGGATGAATATAACACAAGATGTATAGGATGCGGAAGATGTAACTATGTGTGTCCTACATGTACCTGTTACACAATGCAGGATGTTTATTATACAGATAACGGTAAAGTCGGAGAAAGAAGAAGAGTTAATGCTTCATGTATGGTAGACGGATATACAAATGTTGCAGGCGGTGGAGAATACAGAAAGAAGCATGGTGAGCGTATGAGATTTAAAACCATGCATAAGATATATGATTTTAAAAAGAGATTCGGCTACAATATGTGTGTGGGATGCGGAAGATGTGACACCGTATGTCCTGAGTATATTTCATTCTCAAATATTATTAACAAGGTAACAGCTAAAGTAGAGGAGGTGCAGAATGAGAACTAATCCTTATATTCCTTTTCCGTCAAAGATTTTAGATGTTATTAAACATACAGAGAAAGAATACACATTCAGGCTTGAGTTTAAAGGTGATGTAAAGCCGGGACAGTTCTTTGAAGTTTCAATTCCAAAATTCGGTGAGGCACCTATTTCCGTAAGCGGAATAACGGAAAACAGCATCGATTTGACTATCCGTAAGGTGGGAAGAGTTACTGATGAGGTGTTTGAAAATTACATAGGTGATACTTTGCTTCTAAGAGGGCCGTACGGTAACGGATTTGATGTTGATAAATATATTAACGGAGAATGTGTGGTTGTAGCCGGAGGTACCGGAGTTTCTCCTGTGCGCGGAGTTATCAATGCACTTGGTGAAAGTAAAGATTCAAAGGATAAACATGTAATACTCGGATTCAGAAGCCCTGATGATATGTTGTTTAGAGACGATATTATCAGATGGGAATCTCAAATGGATTTGATTTTGACCATGGATAAGGAAGCACAAGGCTATACCGGAAATGTCGGTCTTGTAACAAAGTTTATTCCTGAGCTTAAGCTTAAGGATATTGAAACCGCACAGGCTGTGGTAGTAGGACCTCCTGCGATGATGAAGTTTTCCGTAATAGAACTTTTAAAGCTTGGCTTTAAGGAGGAGAACATCTGGGTTTCATATGAGAGAAAGATGTGCTGCGGTATCGGTAAATGCGGACATTGTAAGGTTAATGATACTTATATTTGTCTTGACGGACCGGTATTTAACTATGTTGACAGTAAGGCTTTGATTGATTAGTGAGGTAAAGATGGATATTAATGTAAAAAAGCTTAAAAAAAATGCCTTTCGTGTTTCTAAGGTACGCGGTGAGACAGCTTCAAGAATAAGAATGCCGGGCGGATATATCGATGCGGAGAGTTTAAAGAGAATTGCAGAAGTTGCGGATAAAGTACGGAAACGGAAGCATTTTTCTTACAAATCGACAGGGTGTTGAGATTCCGGGTATCAAAATATCGGATATGGATGCCGTAAATAAAGAAATACAGCTTATTATCGATAATGAAGGAACAAATCAGGAAAAGAGAGATACGGGATATGCGGCTTCAGGAACAAGAAATGTAGTTGCCTGTCCGGGTAAAAGACTTTGTCCTTATGGAAATTATGACACTACAGAGTTTGCAAGAAAAATGGAAAAGCAGATTTTTCCCGAATAATCTGCATTTTAAGGTTGCGTTTACAGGTTGTTCAAACGATTGCGCCAAGGTTCGTATGAATGATTTCGGAATTATGGGTATGACGGAGCCGCAGTATGACCCCGACCGCTGTGTTACCTGTGAGGCGTGTGTAAAGGGATGTAAGTCTAAAAGTGTGGATGCCCTTAAGGTTGTTAACGGTAAGATAGTAAGAAACACGGAAAAATGTATCGGATGCGGTGTATGTATTACAGTCTGCCCTACAAGAGCATGGACAAGAAGTAAGGAGAAGTACTACAGACTTGTATTGCTTGGAAGAACCGGAAAGAAGAATCCGAGAATGGCTGAGGACTTTATCAAATGGGTGGATGAAGACAGTATTCTTAAAATTGTGAAAAATGCATATTCATATGTTGAAAAATACATCGATCCTAATGCACCTGACGGTAAAGAGCATGTCGGATATATAGTTGACAGAACCGGCTTTGAAGAGTTTTATAAATGGATTATGGAAGACGTTACTCTCGGACCAAAGGCGGAAGTTGCAAAGACAATGTATTGGGGCGGTAAGCACTACGAACATGAATAATAGGCCTGAAAATAAGATATTGAAGGTTTTATTGTTTTAAAACAGAAACAAAAGTTATTGTACTAAGAATAGTACACAAAATACATACATAATTATTTGCAAATATTTTTTTAAATTGGTATAATGAGATACGAAAAAAACTAATATTTTATTATTATAAATATTATAAAGAATTACTTAGTAGGAGGAATTAAATGGCTAAGAGACAAATGAAGACCATGGATGGTAATCAGGCATTGCTCATGCATCATATGCGTATACTGATGTTCTTTCGCAATTTATCCGATAACACCATCATCTGTCATGGCGGAGCACACCGATGAGTGGGCAACAGAGGGTAGAAAAGAATATTTTTCGGCCAGACTGTACAAGTTACAGAAATGCAATCAGAGGCAGGTCTTTGCAGGTGCAGTTCATGGTTCTCTTTCAGCTGGAGCTTTAACTACAACATATACAGCTTCACAGGGCCTTCTTCTTATGATCCCAAACATCTATAAGATAGCAGGTGAGCGACTTCCGGCAGTTATTAACGTTTCTGCACGTGCTATTGCAACACATGCACTTAGTATTTTCGGTGATCATTCAGATGTTTACGCTTGTCGTCAGACAGGTCTCTGCAATGCTCTGTTCATCATCAGTTCAGGAGGTTATGGACTTTAACACCTGTTTGCACATTTATCAGCGCTTAAGGGTAAAGTTCCTTTCATCAACTTCTTTGACGGATTCAGAACATCACATGAGATTCAGAAGATTGAAACTTGGGATTATGAAGATCTTAAGGATATGGCAGATATGGATGCTATAGCAGCTTTCAGAAAGAATGCACTTAATCCTAATCGTCCTGTAGAGAGAGGTTCAGCACAGAACCCTGATATCTTCTTCCAGGCAAGAGAAGCAAGCAATCCTTATTACGATGCATTACCTGCAATCGTTCAGGAGTACATGAATAAGGTTAATGCTAAGATCGGTACAGATTATAAATTATTTAACTACTATGGTGCTCTGCTGATGCCGAGACAATCATCATCGCTATGGGTTCAGTTAACGATACAATAGAAGAGACAATTGATTATCTTTTAAAAGCAGGGGTGAGAAAGTCGGTGTTGTTAAGGTAAGACTTTACAGACCTTTCAGTGCACAGGCACTTGTAGATGCTATCCCTGACAGCGTTAAGAGAATCGAAGTTCTTGACAGAACAAAAGAGCCGGGATCACTTGGTGAGTAGCTTTGGCTTGATGTTGTTGCGACGACTTAAGGGAACAAAGTTTGACGCTGTTCCTGTATTCAGCGGTCGTTACGGTCTCGGTTCAAAGGATACAACACCTGCTCAGATAGTTGCAACATTCCACAACACAGAGAAGAAGAGATTTACTATCGGTATCAATGATGATGTTACACATCTTTCACTTGATCCGGGTCCTGCTCTTATTACAACACCTGAGGGAACTACAAACTGTAAGTTCTGGGGTCTTGGTGCGGACGGTACTGTAGGTGCAAATAAGAACTCAATCAAGATTATCGGTGATAACACAGACCTTTTATGCTCAGGCATATTTTTGACTATGACTCAAAGAAGTCAGGTGGTGTTACAATGAGCCACCTGCGTTTCGGTAAGAAGCCTATTAAGTCAACATACCTTATTCGTAAGGCAAACTTTGTAGCATGTCATAATCCCTGCATATATGAGAAAGTACAACATGGTACAGGAACTTGTTGACGGAGGTACATTCCTTCTTAACTGTACATGGTCAGATGCTGAGCTTGAGGAGCATATCCCGGGACAGGTTAAGAAGTATATCCATGATCACAAGATCAACTTCTACACAATCGACGGTGTAAAGATCGGTATTGCTACAGGTATGGGACCTACAAGAATTAACACAATTCTTCAGTCAGCATTCTTTAAGCTTTCAGCAATTATTCCTGAGGAGCAGGCTATTGACCTTATGAAGAAGGCTGCTGAGAAGACTTACGGAAGAAAAGGTGAGGATGTAGTTAAGAAGAACTGGGCGGCTATCGAAGAAGGCGCTAAGAATGTTCATAAGGTAGAGGTTCCTGCAAGTTGGGCAAATGCAGAGGATGAGGGACTTGACTATGCAGTACATACAGAGGGTAGAGAGGATGCAATCAAGTTTGCCAACACTATTCAGACAGCTGTAAGTGCACAAGAGGGTAACAACCTTCCTGTATCTGCATTCGTTGACTATGTTGACGGTACAACACCTGTAGGTACATCAGCATACGAGAAGCGTGGTATCGCTGTAAATATGCCTATCTGGAACAGTGATAACTGTATTCAGTGTGGATTCTGTTCATATGTATGTCCTCATGCAGTTATCAGAACAGTTGCTCTTACAGAGGATGAGGCAAATAATGCTCCTGAGGGAATGAGCGTACTTCCGATGACAGGTATGCCGAACTACAAGTTTACAGTAGCCGTATCAGCTCTTGACTGTACAGGTTGCGGTTCTTGTGCTAACGTATGTCCTGGAAAGAAGGGCGAGAAGGCTCTTGTAATGGAGAGTATGCCTGAGAATGTACATAGACAGGCTTGGTTCGACTACGCTGCAGCTACACCTGAGAAGGCTGAGGTTATAGCTAAGTTCAAGGAGACAACAGTTAAGGGATCACAGTACAAGAAGCCTTTACTTGAGTTCTCAGGCGCTTGTGCAGGTTGTGGTGAGACACCTTATGCAAGACTTATTACACAGCTCTTCGGTGACAGAATGTACATTTCAAATGCTACAGGATGTTCATCAATCTGGGGTAACTCTTCACCTTCAACACCTTATACAGTAAATGATAAGGGACATGGTCCTGCTTGGTCTAACTCATTGTTTGAGGATAATGCGGAGTTCGGTTACGGTATGTTCCTTGCAAATGAGGCTATCAGAAAGGGACTTAGATCAAAGGTAGAGGCTGTTGCTGAGAACGGTTCAGAAGAACTTAAAGGCGCAGACTAAAGAATACCTTGATACATTCACTGTAGGTGCATTAAACGGTACAGCAACAGATAATCTTGTAGCTGAACTTGAGAAGTTAAATACAGCTGAAGCTAAGGAAATCTTAGATAACAAGGAATTCTTATCAAAAGAAGAGTCAGTGGATCTTCGGTGGTGACGGTTGGGCTTACGATATCGGTTTCGGCGGTCTTGATCATGTAATCGCAAGCGGTAAGGATGTAAACATCATGGTATTTGATACAGAGGTTTACTCAAATACAGGTGGACAGAGCTCAAAGTCAACAAAGACAGGTGCTGTAGCACAGTTCGTCGCCGGCGGTAAAGGATGTTAAGAAGAAGGATCTTGCAAGTATTGCAATGAGCTACGGTTATGTATATGTAGCACAGATCGCTATGGGTGCAGATTACAACCATACTGTTAAGGCATTGAGCTGAGGCAGAGGCTTATCCGGGTCCATCACTTGTTATTGCATATGCTCCATGTATCGCTCACGGTATCAAGAAGGGTATGAGCAAGGCTATGACAGAGGAGAAAGCTTGCTGTTGAGGCAGGTTACTGGAATAACTTCAGATTTAACCCTGATGCAGAAAACAAGTTCACTCTTGATTCAAAGACACCTACAGGAGATTACCAAGAGTTCCTTAAGGGTGAGGTTCGTTACTCATCTCTTGCACTCAAGGATCCTGAGAGAGCGACTAAACTCTTCGAGAAGAATGAGGAAGATGCTAAGGAAAGATTCTCATATCTTGAGAAGCTTGTAACATTATATTCAAAAATAATATAATCTTAGATTTAATATAAATAGAATTAATAGACGAAAGTTTATTTAGTGTACAGACGGAAGTAGCTTTTTGCGGTCAAAGAGAGTCGATACTTTAAGTATCGGCTCTTTTTTTGTATTAAAATATTATATTCACTTGTTATAATATGAAAGTTGGGATAGAATAGAAGTATAAAGTGAAATTTTTAGGAGATACTATGTATAAAGAGAATGAAATATGGGTGGCAAGCGACGGTGATGCCAAATTATGTATAAAAATCAAAATATGCAAACAGACACGGACTGATCTGCAGGAGCTACAGGAACAGGTAAAACAGTTACTCTAAAGGTAATGGCTGAATCATTTTTCAGATGCCGGGAGTGCCGGTGTTTTTTTATCCGATATAAAGGGTGACTTTATCAGGTATGTGTAAAGCCGGGTGAGGAAAAAAAGAAAGTATAACTAAAAAGAGTTGCTGAGCTTGGTATGGGAGAAGATTTTTTTCATTTTAAGGCATATCCTACAGTTTTCTGGGATATATTCGGGAAGAAGGGATTACCTCTCAGAACTACAATTTCGGAGTTCGGACCGATGCTCTTTGGCAAAGCTTCTTGACCTCAATCAGATTCAGACAGATATACTGAATATTATATTTAAGATAGCTGATGATGAGGGATTACTTCTTATCGATTTAAAAGATTTAAAGAGTATGCTCAACTATGTCAGCGAAAATCTGCAGGCTATAAAGGCGGAGTATGGAAATATAGCACCTCAAAGTGTCAATGCCATAATGAGAGGTCTTGTAGCTCTTGGAGATAAGGGCGGAGATGTATTCTTCGGTGAGCCTGCACTTGATATAAATGATTGGTTTGTTACAAAGGACGGCAAAGGTATGATAAATGTTCTTGATGCAACAACTATCATAAACGATCCGGGAATATATGCCACTTTTATGCTTTGGATGCTGGCTGAACTCTTTGAGATAATGCCTGAGGTCGGAGATCTCGACAAGCCTAAGATGGTATTCTTCTTTGATGAAGCACATCTTTTATTTAAAGATACTCCAAAGGCTCTGCTTCAAAAGATAGAGCAGGTAGTAAAACTTATAAGATCAAAGGGTATCGGAGTGTACTTTATAACACAGAACCCAAGTGATATACCGGATGAGGTATTGGCACAGCTTGGTAACAAGGTTCAACATGCACTCAGAGCTTATACACCTGCAGAACAAAAAGGTATAAAAGGTGCATGACACAGAGTTACAGAGCAAATCCTGATTTTGATACGGCTGAGATTATAACAAATTTGGGTATAGGTGAAGCTGTTGTATCATTTATTGAGGATGACGGTGCACCTGCTATGGTAAGAAAGGCTAATGTACTTCCGCCACAGTCATATCTCGGAGCAATTGATGATATGATGAGAGCCGCAGTTATTTCAATGTCGGATTTGGCAGAGAAATATAAAGATATGGTGGATAGAGACTCGGCATATGAATTCTTACAGAGATTGCAAGTGGAAATTTCACAAAAGCAGGAAGAGGAAAAACAGGCTGAGACAGCAAGAAAAGAAGCTGAAAAACAGGCTGAAATAGAAAGAAAAGAGGCCGAAAAGCAGGAAAAGGCGGCACAAAAGGAAGCTGAGAGGCAGGCTAAAGAAGCTGAAAAGGAAGAAAAAAAGAAAAAGGATGCCATAAAGAAGGGGTGTAGCTGCTGTGGCAGGTACAGTCGCAGGAACTATCGGAAGGCAGATTGGTAAGACTTTAGGAAAATCAGGCGGAAAAATTCGGTTCAAGCCTGGGAGGAAATCTGGGAGCAAGCCTTGGAAGAGGAGTACTCTCAACATTATTTAAACTAAAAATAATTATGAATATAAGAGAAGATATAGAACTTAGAGAGGAATTGACTCTAAGTAAATACGTCACTTTTAAGTAAAAAAATTCTTTAGGAAGAGACAGGTATGAAGAAGCCTTGTGATATAAGGACTGTATATCAAAGAGACAGAGACAGAATACTTCACTCAAAGGCGTTTAGAAGACTGAAACATAAGACTCAAGTTTTTCCTGGCGCCTGAAGGAGATCATTACAGAACAAGACTTACTCATACACTTGAGGTGGCGCAGATTGCAAGAACTATAGCCAAGTCTCTAAGATTAAATGAAGATTTGACGGAAGCGATAGCTTTGGGGCATGACCTTGGACATACGCCTTTCGGACATTCGGGGAGGATGTTTTTAAATGATGTATGTTCATTCGGTTTTTGCACATTATGAGCAGAGTGTTAGAATTGTTGAGTTCATAGAAAAAAATCCGGACGTGGACTTAATCTCACAAAAAGAAGTCAGAGACGGTATATTAAATCATCGTACATCAGGTAATCCTTCCACCTTGGAGGGTCATGTTGTAAGACTTTCAGATAAGATTGCCTATATAAATCATGATATAGACGATTCTATAAGAGCACGTATTATGGAAGAAGATGATATTCCAAAAGAATACAGTGATATACTTGGCCATTCAGTGAGAGAAAGACTTAACAATTTGGTACATGGTGTGATAGAAGGAAGCATTGATAAGCCTGAAATTTCTATGAATAGAGAGATATATAAGGCAATGATGGGACTTAGAACATGGATGTTTAAAAAGGTATATTACAATGAAGTTCCAAAATCACAGGAGGGAAAGGCCAAGACTATGATAAAGTCATTATTTGACTATTATATGTGCCATACCGATAAGCTTCCGGATGAATATATATATTTTATAAAAGAGTTGAATCAGGACAGAGAACTGGTAGTTTGTGATTATATTGCCGGAATGACGGATTTATATGCAATAGAAAAATTCAAAGATATATTTGTTCCAAAGTCCTGGGATGTATATTAAGGAGAAATAATTGTATTATTCAAATGAAATAATAGATGAGGTAAGATCTGCAAATGATATAGTGGATGTTGTTTCAAGCTATGTGAAAATACAAAAAAAGGGTGCTAACTATATGGGACTCTGTCCCTTTCATGCAGAAAAATCTCCTTCATTTTCAGTATCACAGAGCAAGCAACTATTCCATTGTTTCGGTTGTGGTGTCGGGGGAGATGTAATAGCTTTTATAAGGCAGTATGAAAATTATTCTTTTACAGAAGCATTAACACTGCTGGCCAAAAGAGCCAATATAGAATTGCCACAGGTAAGTGACAATGACAGAGCAAAAAATGATGAAAAAAACATTATTCTTGAAATAAATAAGACTGCTGAAAAGTATTTCTATGAAAAACTTGCTTTCAAAAAGACGGTGAGATCGGATTGAAATACTTCAAAGACAGAGGGCTTGAGAGCAGACATATTACTCATTTTCGGACTTGGATTTGCAAAAAAACATCAAATGATCTGTATCAATATCTTAAAAGGTATGGGATACAGTGATGATATATTGAAGAAAAAGCGGTCTTATAAATATTGATGAAAAGGGTGCAAGAGACAGATTCTGGAACAGAGTTATGTTTCCGATAATAGACGTCAATTCAAGAGTTATAGGGTTTGGTGGAAGAGTCTTGGGCGACGGACTTCCAAAATATGTAAATTCACCTGAGACCCTTGCTTTTTGATAAGAGTAGGAAATCTTTACGGATTGAAATTTTTGCAAAGAGAACAAGAAGAGACTTTTTTTGGTGTGTGAAGGATATATGGATGTCATAGCTTTACACAATGCAGGATTTGAGAACTCTGTGGCAAGTCTTGGAACCGCACTCACACCTCTGCATGTAAAACTTATAAGTAGATATACAAAAAAGGTTATACTTACATATGATTCTGACGGTGCAGGTATAAATGCGGCAAAGAGAGCTATTCCTCTTTTAAAAGAAGAAAACTTAAATGTAAAAGTATTATCTATGGCTCCGTACAAAGATCCGGATGAATTTATAAAAAATCTCGGAAGTGAGGAATTTCAAAAGAGGATAGATTCTGCAGATAATGCCTTTCTTTGGGAAGTTGAAATACTGAAGAAAGATTATAATTTAAACGAGCCTGATGAAAGGACAAACTTTTACAGGGAAGTTGCAAGAATGCTAAGCGGATTTCATGAAAAGCTTGAAAGAGAAAATTACACTCATGCTGTAGCAAAGAGATTGATGATTGAATATAATGCACTCTTTGATATGGTTAATTCCTTCGGAAATACTACAGTTTCCGAAAATAAAAATTCGAGTAAAGAAAATAAAAAAATTGATGACGGATATACAAAAGCACAGGGACTTTTGCTTACATGGATGGTTGAGGAAGTGTCACTTTTTGATAAGATAAGTGAGTATATTTCTCCGGAAAAATTTCAGCGAAGGTTTCTATAGGGATGTAGCTGTAAAGATATTTGAAAAAAAGCTTAGAACCGGAGATTTGAGATTTTTCAAATATATGTGATGACTATGCGGATGACATGGAAAAAAACAGAGACTGCTTTCCAAAAATACTTAATACAACTTTGGGGACTAACCTCAGTGACGACGAAAAAGAAAAAAAGCTGTCACTGAAAGTATACTTAAAAATCAGACAGGCGAGTTTAGACGAGAAAAGTAAAGAAATGCAAAAAGGTATAGAAGAGTTTCAAAAAAATTATCGAGGAACAGGCGATATTGCGAAAACTTCATGTTGATTTAGGTTAGTGGAGGAAGTATGAGGGGAAGAATTTAAATAATGAGTTTGAAAAAGATATTAAAGAAAGATTTTTAACGGAAAAAAATCAATGCTTCAAATATCCAAAAGATTTTTCTCTGATAATGATATACCGAAGGAATATCTTCCTGATTTTATTGAATTTCTTGAAAAAGAGATATTTTTTTATTGATGAGGATTATGAGAAAGAGCCTACTGAATTTGACAGCGATGCAGATCCGGAAGAATTCATTATTCTAAAAAGAAAATGAGTTTGAAGATGAGTTCAATGAAGAGGATATAAAGGATCTTGAAAAATATAAATTTAAATATACTTGATGATTTGGACGATTACATTTCCGTAGAAGATCCTATAAAGATGTATCTGAAGGAAATAGGCAAAATTCCTCTACTTAGTGTGGAAGAAGAGATGGTACTTGCTCAGAAAATTTCCGACCATGACGCAAATATAAGAAAGGAAGCTGCAAAAAAAATGGCGGAATCCAATCTAAGGCTTGTTGTAAGTATTGCCAAAAGATATATGGGCAGAGGAATGCAACTTTTTGGATCTTATACAGGAAGGAAATCTTGGACTTTTTGCGTGCTGTTGAAAAAAATTTGATTATCAAAAAGGGATTTAAATTTTCAACTTATGCAACATGGTGGATAAGACAGGCTATAACCAGATCTATTGCAGACCAGGCCAGAACCATAAGGATTCCGGTGCATATGGTTGAGACAATAAACAGGCTTATCAAGACACAGAGAAAACTTGTTCAGGAGCTTGGAAGAGAGCCGAAACCTGAAGAAGTTGCAAAGATAATGAGTCTGCCTGTATCAAAAAGTGAGGGAGATAATGAACTTTGCATTGGAACCTGTATCTATGGAAACACCTATAGGTGATGAAGACGATTCACATCTTGGAGATTTTTTTACAGGATTTTTAATGCTAAAGTTCCTGTCAACTTCGCAATGGATGTGCTCTTACATGACCAATTGATTGAAGTAATAAAATCACTTACCGAAAGAGAACAAAAGGTAATCCTCCTTAGATTCGGACTTGAGGACGGAAAACCCAGAACACTTGAAGAGGTAGGAAAGGTCTTTGGAATCACAAGAGAGAGAATAAGGCAAATTGAAGCAAAAGCTCTAAGAAAGCTTAGAAATCCGTCAAAGAAACAAAAAAAGATTAAAAGATTTTTTTGGAATAGAAAAAAAATGAAATTGTCAAAAAGATTGCAAACTATTGCTGATTTTGTGAAGAAAAAAATTCAGTGGTAGCGGATATAGGAACGGATCACGCACATATACCTATCTATCTTATAGAAAATAATATAATAGATAAGGCTTATGCCTGTGATATAAATAAAGGACCATTGGAAAAAGCAAAAGAAAACATAGAAAACTTCGGTGTAAGTGAAAATATTGTTCTGAGACTTTCCAACGGTCTTGATAAAATGTCAAGTAAAGAGGTGGATACAATAATAATAGCCGGAATGGGTGGAGAACTCATTATAGATATTTTTAAATAGAGGAAAAGCATTTTTTTGATAAGAAAAAAATACCTTTTATATTGTCGCCTCATACAAAAAAACAGATGAAGTGAGAGATTATCTGATAAGAAAAGGATTTAAAATATTAAAAGAAGATATGTGTATAGATGAGGGCAAGTTTTATACAGTAATGGAAGTAAGGTATACAGAAAATACAGAAAATACAGAAAATACAGTGATGTATTCGGAGGCTGAGCTCTTATACGGTAAATATCTTATAGAAAATAAACATCCGGTATTACTTAGATTTCTAAAAAAAGAAGAAGAAAAAGTACCTAAAGTATTCTATCAAATACCGGATTAAATGAGGACAGAAAAAAAGAACTTAGACATAGACTTGATATAATTAAGGAGACAATGAATGAAATGCAGTGAGATTTTTGAATACTTAAAAAGATTATATCCGCTTGAGCTTGCTATGGACTGGGACAATTCAGGTTTTTTACTGGGAAGAAGTGATAAAGAGGTAAGAAATGTCTTGGTAGTACTTGATATTACAAATGAAGTACTTGACTACGCCGGCGCAAAAGAGTATTGATTTGATTGTGTCACATCACCCTATTATTTTTTTCAGATATAAAGAGAGTTACAGATGACACACTCCTTGGAAACTATATTTTAAGGATACTTAAAAATGATATTTCCGTGATTGCAATGCATACAAATTTTGATATTGCAATAGGCGGTATGGCAGATATTGCAGAGGAAAAACTTTCACTTTCAAATACAAAACCGCTTGAAGTTACGGCAAATGCGGACGGTAAAGAGCTTGGAGTCGGAAAGATAGGAGATTTAAAAAAAGCGCTTTCATTTGATGAATTGCTTACTTTAATAAAGGAGACATTCGATTTAAAAAAATTAACTGTATTTGGAAGAGAGAATATAAAGGGGAATATTAAAAGAATTGCTATAAGCCCGGGCTCAGGAAGAGGAATGTATAAGTATGCTCTGGGTGAGGCGGATGTACTGATAACAGGTGATATTACACATCATGAAGGACTTGATGCTATAAATGAAGGCATTTGTATCATAGATGCTACACATTATGGCTTAGAGCATGTATTTACAGAAAAAAAATTGTAAATGATTTAAAAAAATATAGTGAATTGAATGTTTTTTTGAATTCAAAAAAATACAAATCCGGTGGAGATAATGTAGGGGATGGTAAAAGTCTTTTTAGTTGAGGATGAAAAGTTTGTAAGAGAAGGTATAAAAAAAGAAATAGATTGGAATTCATATGGATTTGATTTTGTAGGGGAAGCTGCCGACGGTGAATTGGCACTTCCCCTAATTGAGATTTCAAAACCGGATATATTGATAACAGATATAAAGATGCCTTTTTATGGACGGATTGGAACTTGGAAGAATAGTAAAGGAAAGGTTTCCGGAGACCGTTATTATATTTTTTTAAGCGGTTATGATGATTTTGACTATGCCCAGAAAGCTATACATATAGGTGCATCCGAATATCTTTTTAAAGCCGGTTTCAAAAAGAAAAAGCTCATATCGGTTTTAAAGAAAATAAAAGCCGATTGTAGATGCAAAACGACACAGTATCTTGCGAAATATAAAGGCAGACAATATCGAGTTTAATATAAAGAAATTCGATACATCAGGATTTAATAAAGGAAGCTTCAAAGGAATTTATTATAAATGGAAAGAGTCAGGATATTAAAAGTTATGTTGAAGAATATACTGACAATATGGACGGACAGTTAAAATCTTTAATATTCAGACAGTATGTAATAATGGATGCTTTTATAGAATCTGAAAAATTCCTCAGTAATGTTGATGATAAGGAGGAGCTTGGAAATAAATTCGGAAGTATGGAAGTATTTGATGAAGCTGTTACAGATATTTATACTATGAAGCAATATTTTTTAAAGTTACTGGAATATATGATCGATAAAAAGAGATCAGATTACAGGAAGGCAGTACAGCTTTTTTTGCTTAATAAAGGCAAAAAGACTTTGTGGAGAAAAAAATATGGAACCTGAGATTTCTTTAAACAGTGTTGCGGAATATATCGGGCTGAGTCCAACATATTTCAGTACTGTTTTTAAGCAGGAAGCGGGGATGAACTTTATAGACTATCTGACAAAAACCAGAATTGATGAAGCTAAAAGACTTCTTAGAAGCACGGATAAAAGGATATCTGATATAGCAATGGAAGTCGGATATCGTGATCAACATTATTTCAGTTCGGCTTTTAAAAAATATCAAGGAGACACACCTAAGTCGTACAGAGAAAATAAAAATGAAGAATAGTATACAAAATTATATTATGAAAAGGTTGTTTGTAACCTTTATACCCATTGCATTTATTATTATTTACCTGTTATTCGTGATGAAATGGCAGAATGATAAGTATGGGAGTATAGTAAAAAAATATAAGTATTGCAACAGAATTTAATTTTTAAATTTAAAGAGAATGTAGACCATAAGATGTACAGGGTGGTAATAGGTGCGGATACTATAGAAAATCAAAAATCCGTATGAAGACCTTGAATATGCAAATAAAATATTTGAAAAGTTGCTTGAAACGAAACAATAAAGATGAAGGAATAAACAGACCGAAAGGCCTTATAATACTTTTTAAATTTGCTCAAGAAACAAATAGATAATATCGGTAAAAAGTGATATATATAAAGACTATAATAAAAAAAATATAGACAGTTTGGAATATGATATCAGGGTTACAACCGAGCTGATAGAAGATACTGTAAATGACTATATATATGAGGAGACCAAAGAGCTTAACATAGTAAGTATAAAGATAAGAAATCAGATGGCTGTTATATTTATGCTTAGTATTATCAGCGTATTTCTTATTTTTGTACTTTACTTTATATATGTATAAAAAGGTATCAAGACATATTGTCGCTCCTATTATAAATCTTTGTAATTATACAAAAAGAAGTGAAAAATGATTTATTGGAGAATAATCCGGAGAGCAGTATTTTAGAAATCGATGAACTGTCGGAAAATTTTAATGATAAAATAATCAGAATAAAAAGAGCTTATCGAGAATATAAAGACAGAGCAAAAGAATAAGAAAAAAACACGGAACTTTGGCTTTTTACAATCTCAGATAAATCCACATTTTTTTATAACACACTTGATACTGTTGTATGGATGGCTGAAGCAGGTGATTCAAAAAAAGTGGTTGATATGATAACCGCATTGTCAGGGATTTTTTTAAGGATAGGATTAAATAACGGAAAAAGATTTATACAGATAAGAGAAGAAATAAGGCATATAGAAAATTATTTAAAGATACAAAAAAATTCAGGTATGAGGATATTTTTGGAATACAGTATTGATATAGAAGATAATCTGTTTGATATAAGAATTTTTGAAACTTTTTATTACAACCGATTGTAGAAAATGCACTTTACCATGGTATAAAGTATAAAAAGAAGCGGCGGTAAGATTTCGGTAAAAGGCTATAGAAAAGATGAGTATATAATTTTACAGGTAACAGATAACGGGATCGGAATGGAGACTAAAAAGCTTGAAAGCTTGAAAAAAATATTATAAAAAAATGAATATATAGATGAAATTGATATGGTAAAGTCATCAAAAGAGAGCTTCGGACTTTATAATGTGGCGGAAAGGATAAGGCTTTATTATGGTAATGAATATGGACTTAATATAGACAGTACCGAGAATATAGGTACGACTGTAAGTATAATACTGCCTGTAGAAAGTGATTTAATCTAATCTGAATATATTAAACAAATATCATAAAATAATATAAATAAATTTCTTATAATGAAAATAATATAAAAAAGCGTAAAAAAATCTATGTTTACATAGATTTTTTTGTATTACAATATAGTAAACAAATAAATGTTTCGTAAATAATTTTAAGGAGGAGTTTATGAGTAAAAGAGGTTTAAGTTTATTTGTATCTGCAGTTATGCTGACAATGTTTGCACTTACAGGTTGCGGTGGAGGTACAAAAGCACCTGAGGAGAGCAAGGCGGTTGAATCATCAGAAACCGCAGGTGAGAGCAAGAGCGAGGAAGCAAAGAGTGAAGAGTCCAAGGATTCTTCAAAGCTTATTGTAGTGGGTTATGCACAGGTTGGAGCAGAGTCTGATTGGAGAACTGCAAATACAGAGTCATTCAAATCTACATTTGTTCCTGAAAACGGATATGAGCTTATATTTAACGATGCTCAGCAAAAACAGGAAAATCAGATTAAGGCTATCAGAGATTTTATTCAGCAGGAAGTTGATTATATCGTACTTGCACCTGTTGTAGAAACAGGATGGGATACGGTTTTACAGGAAGCGAAGGATGCAGGAATTCCTGTAATACTTTCAGACCGTATGATAAAGACTTCAGATGATTCTCTTTATACAGCACTTGTATGCGGTGACTTTATAAAAGAAGGTGAGACTGCAGGACATTGGCTTGAAGATTATTTGAAGTCAAAGAATATAGCTGCTGACGAGAAGACAAACATTGTTACTCTTCAAGGTACAATCGGTGCATCTGCACAGGTTGGCAGAACAGACGGATTTGCAAATATTTTAGGACAGAACGCAAATTGGAATATGCTTGCAAAGCAAACAGGTGAGTTTACACAATCAAAGGGTCAGGAAGTTATGGAGTCATTCTTAAAGCAGTTTGATGATATTGATGTAGTGGTTGCCGAAAATGACAATATGGCTTTCGGAGCTATTGATGCGATAAAGGCTGCAGGAAAAACATGCGGACCGGAAGGCGATATAACAGTTATATCATTTGATGCTGTAAAGGCCGCATTTGATGCAATGATTGCAGGTGATTTAAATGCAAGTATTGAGTGCAGTCCGCTTCATGGACCTAGAGTAGCTGAAATCATTCAAAAGCTTGAAAAGGGTGAAAAGGTAGATAAAATTCAGTATGTAGATGAATCATATTTCGATACAAGTATGGATCTTGAGAAAATTAAGGCAGGAAGAGCTTATTAATAAGGCATAATTTTATATTTTTGCATAAAAGAAAATACCGGGAGTGAGGAGTTATTTGCTCCTCACTCCTTTTGAGTGATTATGGATAATCTATTGAAAAATGAGAGGAATCTGTAAAAAAATTTTCCGGGAGTAAAAAGCACTTGATAATGTGGATTTTTAGTTTAAACAAGGGTGAAATACATGCTTTAATGGGAGAAAAACGGTGCAGGGTAAGTCCACACTTATAAAGGTACTTACAGGAGTGGAAGAGTTTGAAAAGCGGACAGATAATTCTTGAAGATAAAAAAAGTATAATAAATAAAAAGTCCAAAAAGAAGCACAGGAAAAATGGAATAAGTACCGTGTATCAGGAAGTAAATCTTTGCCCGAATATCTCAGTGGCTGAAAATTTATTTTTGGATCGTGAGCCAAGAAAAATTCGGACTTATTGACTGGCAAAAAAATGAATAGAATGTCCAAGGAACTTTTGGATAAATTGGATATCAAAATAGATGTAACTAAACCTACAGAAAAGCTATTCTATTGCAATACAGCAAATGATTGCTATAGCAAGAGCGGTTGATATGTCGGCAAAAGTATTGATACTTGATGAGCCCACTTCATCACTTGATGACGGAGAGGTTGAAAAAAACTTTTTTTCTTTTAATGAAAAAAAATTGAAAAAAATGACGGAATAGGAATAATATTTGTTACCCATTTTTTGGAGCAGGTATATGCGGTATGTGATAAGATAACTGTTTTAAGAAACGGAGCTCTTGTAGGGGAGTTTGAAGTGAATAATCTCCCGAGAGTACAGCTTGTAGCAAAAATGATGGGTAAAGATTTTAACGACCTTGAAAATATTAAGAGTGAAAGCACACAGACTACCGATAAAGAAGTACTTCTTAGCACAAAGTCACTCGGATCAAACGGTAATATAAAACCGTTCGATCTTAAGTTAAATAAAGGAGAGGTTATAGGAATAACCGGTCTTTTGGGATCAGGGCGTTCTGAACTTGTCAGAGCTATATACGGTGCTGACAAAACGGATACCGGTCAAAATGGTATTTAAAAAAACAAAGAAGTTAAAAATAACTGCTCCGATTGATGCCATGAAACTTGGGATGGCATATCTTCCTGAAAACAGAAAAGATGAAGGAATTATAGCGGATCTGTCTGTAAGAGAAAATATAATAATAGCCATGCAGGCAAAACAAGGAATATTTAAACTTATACCGAGAAAAAAGCAGGAAGAATTTGTAGATAAGTATATCGAAATATTACAGATAAAAAAACAGCCGGGAGAGAAACACCTATAAAAACAGCTTTCCGGTGGAAATCAGCAAAAAGGTAATTCTTGCAAGATGGTCGCTCACAAATCCTGAACTTCTTATTCTTGATGAACCT
>CAKAIM010000002.1 GCA_916439285.1 uncultured Lachnoanaerobaculum sp.
AAAACGGTACAAGGAATCCAACTGTAAGCCTTTTTAAAAAGGCTGGCTGAAGGAATGGGAATGGAACTTAGGATACAATTTATTCCTAAAAATAATATTTCAGGGGTAGTATTAAGGTATTGTAAAATCTTAATATCAGAAAAAGGAAATCGTTCTATGAAGACAATTATAAAAGAGTTATTGTACTTGTTTTTTTGATTTTAGTTATTCAAATGTTGGTTTTTATGTATTTTTATAAAACATGGTTGGACTCTAAAAGAACTTGTATCTAGCGATGCCTTTATAATATTTTTGGAGAGCTTATGTGGTATGCAGGATATTTGTTCATATAATAAAAAAATAAAATATGGTAAAAAAATAAGAAGGATAAGAAAGTATAATAGCTATTAAAAATCACATCATATATAAGCAAACACTCTATGTAAAAACATAGGGTGCTTTTTTTGTAAAAGCCTTGAATCGAAACTATTCCTTTAACATATTTTTATACTAATTTTCACATTGAAGGATATATGATTTACAATGTATTGACATATATAAAAATTCATAATACTATGCTACATATAAAGAGGTAATAAATATTGCTACAACAAATATTAATATAAGAGTAGATTTAGAATTGAAGCAATTAGCTGAAGAGTTGTTTAATGATTTAGGTTTAAATATGCCATCAGCTATTACGATGTTTTTTTAAAAAAAGTGCTGTCAGTCATGACGAAATACCGTTTGAGCTAAAGAGAAATGCTCCAAATACAAAAAAATCAAAATTGACCTTAGCGAATATTAGAAACTTATGTTGGGGGAGAATATGATAAATAGAAAATTAAAAATTTGGTGTTATAAAAAGAGATTTTCAGTTGGGCATCTGTACTGGTTGTGGTCGCTGTAATAGCAACTGTCTTAAATTTTTTTATTATAGCAAATTCAAGAGTGCCGACTCCATCCATGGAGAATACTATAATGTCAGGTGACAGAATTATCGGGTCCAGACTCACTTATCTTTTTTAATGAGCCAAAGCGTGGAGATATTATAATCTTTAAGTTTCCTGATAATGAGAAGAAGTACTACGTAAAAAAAGAATTATCGGTGAGCCGGGAGATATTGTGGATATTAAGAACGGAGGAGTGTATTTGAACAATTCCGAAACTCCTCTTGAAGAAAAATTATATAAAAGAGCCTATGATTCCGGAAGCAGATATGCATTTTGAAGTTCCTGAGGGAGCCTATTTTTTTGTTTAGGTGATAACCGGAACTCCTCCGAAGACTCCAGAAGATGGGTTCATTCATATGTATACAAAGAAAAAAATAATTGCAAAAAGTAATATTCAGATATTTTTCCGGGATTTGAGATGTTAAAATAATTACCTGAAGTTTTTTTAGATATACTGAACCGGTAAAAAGTGCTTCATATATAAAAAGGAATTGTCAAAAAGAACAGGAATAAATCAGGCTGACATAAGCAGATTAGAAAAACGGTACAAGGAATCCAACGGTAAATCTTTTTAAAAAAAGATTGGCGGAAGTGATGGGAATGGAGCTTAGGATACAATTTATTTCTAAAAAAATAATGTTTCAGTATAATGGTATTAAGGTGTTGTAAAAAAATCTTAATATCAGAGAAGGAAATCATTCTATGAAGATAATTATAAGAGAGTTATTGCTTGTATTTGTAATTTTTGGTTGTACAAATGTTGTTTTTTTATGTATTTAATAAAGCAGGGATGGACTCTAAAAAGAACTTGTAACTGGAGATGCATTTAAAATGTTTTTGGATAATACATGTGGTATGTAGAATATTTGTTAATATAGTAATAATAAAAATATGGTAAGAATAAGAAAGATCAGTAATTCTAATATCTATTAGAATTACAGCAAAGAGGCACTCTATGTAAAAACATAGGGTGTTTTTTTCTTTGCAAAAGTTTTTCGTGTTAATTTCATTAACAAATTTTTATACTAATTTTTCGCAGTGCCATATCCCCTCTAATATGCTATACTATGAAGATGTAAAAACACTTAGGAGGTTATTATGGATGCAGCTTTTCCACATTTAGGGATATATATAAAACATTTGGTAAATCATATTGATGTATTCGGATTTAGGATTGCATTTTATGGAATAATAATAGGGCTTGGAATGCTTGCAGGAATAAATATTGCCTGTGCGGATGCAAAAAGAAGAGGACAAAATCCTGATCTGTATCTGGATTTTGCCATGTATGCAATAGTACTTTCAATAATAGGTGCAAGAATCTACTATGTAGTATTTGAATGGGATATGTATAAAGACGACCTGCTTCAGATATTCAATTTGCGTGGTGGCGGTCTGGCAATATACGGCGGTGTAATAGCCGCAGTAATCACACTTACAGTATACTGCAAAGTAAAAAAACAGTCGTTTTTTTCAATGGCTGATACCGGAGTTTTGGGACTGATACTGGGACAGGCTATAGGAAGATGGGGGAATTTCTTCAATGCCGAGGCTTTTGGAGGATATACGGATTCACTTTTTGCACTGAGGTATAAACTGGATTTAGTAGGTGCCGGAATGTTAAATGAGGATGTATTAAGTCATGCTATGGAGATTGACGGAGTGAAGTATATTCAGGTTCACCCTACATTTCTTTATGAGAGTTGTTGGAACTTGATGGTACTTGCTTTCATGTTGTGGTACAGAAAGAGAAAGAAATTTGACGGAGAGGTATTCTTTATTTATCTTGGAGGATACGGTCTTGGAAGAATGATAATAGAAAGCCTAAGAACAGACAGCCTGCTTTTACCAAACACCAATATTGCCGTATCACAATTATTGGCAGGACTTTGTTTTGTAGTTTCTATAGTATGTATAGCAGTTGGAAGAAAGAGAGTAAAGAATGCGACTAAATAAATTTCTGGCAAGTATAGGTATCTGCTCCAGAAGAGAAGCGGACAAAGCTATAGAAGCCGGCAGAGTTATGATAAACGGGCAGGTGGTAGAGCTTGGAGCTACAGTGGGTGATGAGGACCTTGTAAGCTTTGACGGCAGATATATAGGTATGGGCAAGGATGTAGAGAAGATAAAGCCTATAATAATAGCGTTTAACAAGCCTGAGGGCCTGGTATGTACCACATCCGATAATGACGGTGCAATGAATGTGGTGGACTATATAGGAATGAAGGAGAGGATATATCCGGTAGGAAGACTTGATAAGGATTCAAGCGGATTATTGCTTTTGACAAATCAGGGAAGTCTTACAAACTCTCTGCTGAGAGCCGCAAACTATCATGAAAAAGAATATATAGTAAAAGTTAATAAGGATATAGACGATGCCTTTATCAATAAAATGGCAAACGGTATATATCTGTATGAGTTAAAGACCAAGACAAGAAAATGCAAGGTTAAAAAGTTGAATAAAAATACTTTCAGCATTGTTTTGACGCAGGGGTTAAACAGACAGATAAGACGAATGTGTCTTGCCTGCGGTATGAAGGTTCAAAAGCTGAACAGAGTAAGAATAGTAAATATAAAGCTTGACGGACTCGCCCTAGGTGATTACAGAAACCTAAGTGATGAGGAAGTAAAGAAATTATACAAAGAACTTGGGATAAGGGAAAATGGATAAGAAAAAGAGAATTAAGGAACTGGTTGAAATACTTAATAAGGCCGCAAAAAGCTACTATGTGGATGCGGTTGAGATAATGCCGAATATAGAATATGACAAACTCTATGATGAGCTTTTAGAATTAGAAAAAGAAACAAATGTGGTTTTATCTAATTCACCCACTCAGAATGTAGGATACGAAATAGCCGGTGAACTCCCAAAGAAAGCCCATGAAAGCCCTATGCTTTCACTGGATAAGACTAAAAGTGTGGAAGATCTTAGAGAATGGCTTGGTGATAATAAGGCATTACTTTCTTGGAAGATGGACGGACTGACTGTAGTACTTACCTACAGAGACGGTGAGCTGGTTGAAGCCGTCACAAGAGGTAACGGAACTATAGGAGAGGTTATTACAAATAATGCCAAAAACTTCCAAAATATACCTCTAAAGATAGAGTTTAAGGGTGAGCTGATACTTAGAGGTGAGGCAATTATAAAATATTCCGACTTTAAGAGAATTAATGATGCTATAGAAGATGCAGCTGCCAAGTACAAGAATCCGAGAAATCTTTGCTCAGGTTCTGTAAGACAGCTTAATCCTGCAATTACAAAGGCAAGGATGGTATATTGCAATATTTTCAATGTGGTAAAAGCCGACGGTGTAGACTTTGAAAATTCAAAGGCAAAGCAGTTTGAATGGGCTAAAAATGAAGGCTTTGATGTAGTGGAATATAAATTTACGGACAGCAAAAGTATTGCAGATGATATAGCAGAGTTTGAGTCAAAGATAGAGAGCAATGATATTCCTTCAGACGGATTGGTACTTTTACTTGATGATATAGCACTTGGAGAAAGACTTGGAAGTACTTCAAAATTCCCAAGAAATGCTATGGCGTTTAAATGGAGTGATGAAAGGCAGGTAACAAAACTTAAATATATAGAGTGGAGTCCGTCAAGAACAGGACTTATAAATCCGGTGGCTGTATTTGAGCCTGTGGAACTTGAGGGAACTACAGTTTCAAGAGCCAGCCTTCACAATGTAAGCATTTTTGAAGATTTGATGCTTGGAGTCGGTGATGAAATTTCTGTATACAAGGCCAATATGATAATTCCGCAGGTATATGAGAATCTCACAAAATCAAATACTGAAAAAGTTCCGGATACCTGTCCGGCATGTGGAAGTCATGCGAGTATAAAGCAGGATAATGAGTCCAAGGTACTTTTATGTACAAACCCTGACTGTCAGATAAAGCATATAAAACAGTATGCTCTTATGGCATCCAGAGATGCGTTAAATATTGACGGTCTTTCAGAGTCTACATTGGAGAAATTTCTCTCAAAAGGCTTTATAAAAAATGACAGTGATATATTTAAGCTGGACAGATATAAAGATGAGATTGTAAATATGGAGGGCTTTGGAAAGAGAAGCTATGAGAAGCTTATGGCGGCACTTGAAGAAGCAAAACATACAAATGTGGCAAGATTTTTATATTCACTAGGAATAAACGGAATAGGAAGTGCCAATGCCAAGATGATTGCAAAGTATTTTGACAATGATATTGACAAAATTATTACCGCCGGGAAAGATGAACTGCTTGAAATAGAGGGAATCGGTGAAGTGCTGGCAAATTCCATAGTTGATTTTTTTAAGGATTCTAAGAATATAGAAAATGTAAAGAGCCTTAGAGAAGTCCTTATATTTGAAGCGGAAGAGTCTGCGGGAAGTGATTCATTTGCCGGAAAAGTATTTGTTATCACAGGCTCGCTGGAACATTTTTACAAATAGAAATGAGTTGAAAGAACTTATAGAAAAAGAATGGAGGAAAGGTATCAGGAAGTGTATCAAGCAAGACAAATTTCTTGATAAATAATGATACCACATCAAATTCTTCTAAAAAAATAAAAAAAGCTAAAGAACTTGGAGTTGAGATAATCTCGGAGGAGGATTTTTTTAAAAACTTTTTAGAAGAATAAATAATATGTTTATTTGTAGACAGCTTTGTCTACAGGAAAAGAGGTATTATGCCAATAAAAAAAATACAAAAAGGGACTACCTGCAAAAGCAATACTTGAATCTGAGAATATATTTGTGATGGATGAGGAAAGGGCTGTAGCCCAGGATATTCGTCCATTGCAGATATTGATATTAAATCTGATGCCTATAAAGGAGGATACGGAGACACAGATTCTTAGAGCTTTGTCAAATACTCCATTGCAGGTGGACTGTTCATTTTTTTGATGATGAAGAGTCATCAGTCAAAGAATACAAGCCAAAGTCATCTGAATAAATTTTTATACATTCTTTGAAGATATAAAAAATGATAAATATGACGGAATGATAATTACAGGTGCTCCGGTGGAATGTATGGACTATGACAAGGTCAATTACTGGGATGAACTGTGTGAGATAATGGAATGGTCAAAGACTCATGTCACATCCACTCTTCATATATGTTGGGCTGCACAGGCAGGGCTTTACTATCATTTCGGAATACCCAAATATGAGAGAAAAGAAAAGCTGGCAGGAGTGTTTGTGCACGAGATTTTAAAGAAAAAAGTTCCATTGGTCAGAAGTATGGATGATTTTGTAAACTGCCCACATTCAAGAAATACGGAAGTTAAATTGGAAGATGTATTAAAATATCCTGAACTTCAGGTTTTGGCCAAGTCTGACGAAGCGGGAGTACTCCTTGTGCTTAATGAGTATGGCAGCGGTTCTCAAGTATTTATACAGGGACATCCTGAATATGACAGAATGACTCTAAGCAATGAGTACCACAGAGACGTTGCAAAGGGTTTGAATCCTGCATTGCCAAAGAATTATTTTAGTGATAATGATCCTTTTTCAAGACCTGTTTTTAAGCTGGAGAAATTTTTTTCCAATACATTATACGGAAACTGGTTAAACTTCTATGTATATCAGAATACACCATATGAGCTTTCCAATAATTTTGATTGGGTAATTTAAAACTCAAAAGGTGTCAAAAATATTTTTTTGAATACAACATTATTTTTGAGTAAATAAGTTCAAAAAAATACGGATTTTATGATAGAATTGAGCTATATAAGTTTAAAGGAGTATGTTTATGAGCGGAAAAATATGTTGCCTATGTGGGATCTTATTCATATACAGGAAAAGCAAAAGGGAATCACAATATATGATGTGGATACCGAGAAGGGCTGTTTTGTCAAAAAAAGATGAAGTGGATGTAGACAACTCTTCCTATGTCATCAAGTCAAGAGACCAGAAGACATTGTATTCAATTGCCGATGAAGGAATCGTTTCATTCAGAATTTTGCCTGACGGAGGGCTTGAAAGATTAAACTCTGTAAAGATAAACGGAATGAGAGGTTGTCATCTTTCAACAGATGTAAAAGATAAATTTATATTTGTATCCGGATATCATGACGGAAATTACAGTATTGAGGTTGAATAAAGACGGAAGTGTGGGAGAGATTGTAGATGAAGTTTATCACAAAGGACTTGGTTCCATAGCAGAGAGAAATTTCAGACCTCATGTAAGCTGTACAAGAACAACTCCTGACGGACATTTTGTTATGGCAGCCGACCTTGGAATAGATCAGGTGAAAATATATCATTTTGACAATAAAGATGAGAGACTCTCACTTGTCGATATGATTCCATGTGATATAAATTCCGCACCGAGATTTTTTGAATTTTCGAGGGATGGAAAGTTCTTATATCTGATGTATGAGATGAAAAATGTGGTGGATGTATTTACATATGAAGCCAAGCCGGGGTGTAGGATGCCTCAGATTGAGAAGATTCAAACAGTACCTACAACGGGAAGCGATAAGCTCTCGGAACTTACAGCCGCAACTACATTGACACTTAATGCTGATGAGAAATTCCTGTTTACAACAAATGCCGGTGACAATTCGGTATGTTTATATGAAAGAGATGCCGAGACCGGGCTTTTAAAAGAAAAGATGTGTCTTCCAATAAGCGGTGAGTATCCGAAGGATGTGGCGATTTTCCCTGACAATCATCACATTGCATCCATAAATCATGAGAGCGGAAGTATTACATTCTTTAAGATAGATTATTCAACAGGTTTGATTGTGATGTGCTCAAATACAATAAGAGTTAATCAGCCTAATTGCTGTGTCATAGTGGAGGTATAATGGCAGGTTCAAGTTTTGGAAAAAGCTTTGTAGTTACAACTTTCGGAGAGTCTCATGGAGTAGCCTTGGGTGCTATTGTGGACGGAGTACCTGCAGGTATAGAACTAAGTGAAGAGGATATCCAAAAGTTTCTGGACAGAAGAAAACCGGGACAGAGCAGCGTTACCACATCGAGAAATGAAAACGACAAATGTCGTATTTATTCCGGAGTGTTTGGCGGTAAAACAACAGGTACACCTATTATGGTAATGCTTGAAAATCAGTCTCAAAGGTCACAGGACTACGATGAACTGGCCATTACTTACAGACCCGGACATGCTGATTTCTCTTTCGATTCAAAGTTCGGATTCAGAGATTACCGCGGTGGAGGAAGAAGTTCGGGCAGAGAAACAATTGGCAGAGTAATAGGTGGGGCCATAGCTATAAAGGCACTTGAAATGCTGGGTATCAAGGTACAGGCGTTCACTCAAAGTATCGGAAATATATATGCCGAAAACTTTAATCTTGAAGAGTGCAGTGAAAATGATGTATATATGCCGGATAATGAAGCGCCAGTCAGGCGATAGAGCTTATAAAAAGAGCCAAGGAAGAGAAAGATTCTTTGGGCGGTATCATAGGATGTATAGCAACAGGTGTAATGCCGGGACTTGGAGAACCGGTATTTGATAAGCTTGATGCAAGGCTTTCAGCAGCTGTCATGAGTATCGGTGCTATAAAGGGCGTGGAGTTTGGTGCAGGTTTTCATGTAAGCACTATGAAAGGCTCACAAAATAATGATCCTTTCTTTGTAGATGAGGATGATACCGGACTTCATATCAGAAAAAAGACAAATATGTCAGGCGGTATACTTGGGGGAATCAGTGACGGTTCACCTATTATTATCAATGCGGCAGTAAAGCCTACACCTTCCATTGCAAGAGAACAGGAAACTGTGAATGCGATAAATGAAGAGGTGGAACTTGAGATAAAAGGCAGACATGACCCCGTTATAGTTCCAAGAGCTGTAGTGGTGGTAGAGAGCATGGTTGCAATTACCTTGTTTGATATGGTACTTGAGAATATGAAATCCAAATGGATAATGTTTTGAAGGTTTACAAAAATTAAAATATAAGGTTAAGTATAGGGGCTTTTAATTCACGATGGAATTGTGGAGTTAAAAGCCTTGTTTTTAAGGAGATACTATGAAGTGGTATGACAGTGCGGTGTTTTATCATATTTATCCTATCGGAATGACAGGAGCACCGAGAACAAACTCATTTGAAATAAGCGAGCACAGATTAAATAAGCTTATGCCTTGGATAGGGCATATAAAAAAGCTTGGCTGTAATGCGATATATATCGGTCCGCTGTTTGAGTCTGTAGGACATGGTTATGAGACTGTTGATTATAAAAAGCTTGATTCAAGACTTGGAGACAATGAGGACTTAAAAGCTTTTATAAATACCTGCCATGAAAATGATATAAAAGTTATAGTGGACGGTGTTTTCAATCATGTGGGCAGAGAATTCTTTGCATTTAAAGATGTAAAAGAGAAAAGAGAAAACAGTGCATACAAGGACTGGTTTAAAAATCTGCATTTTGATTGGAATAATGATTATAATGACGGATTATATTATGACAGCTGGGACGGGCACGGTACTCTTGTAAATCTCAATCATCAAAATCCGGCAGTAAGAGAGTATATGCTGGATGTGGTAAGATTTTGGATAAGTGAATTTAATATAGACGGTATAAGACTTGATGCTGCAGACGTACTTGACTTTACCTTTATGAGTGAGCTGAGGTCTGTGACGGATTCTTGCAAGCAGAATTTTTGGCTTATGGGTGAAGTGATTCACGGAGATTACACCAGATGGGTAAATGAAAATATGCTTCAGTCGGTAACCAATTATTGGTTGCACAAGGCTCTTTATTCAGGACACAATGATCACAACTACTTTGAGATAGCACATACCGTAAAGCGCTGCACAGATATGGGAATGCATATCGCCAATGCTTTTTATAACTTTGTTGACAACCATGATGTGGCGAGAATCTATACAAAGCTGAATAACAAAAATCATTTTGCACCTGTACATGTTCTTTTATATACATTGCCGGGAAAGCCTTCCATATACTACGGCTCGGAGTTTGCTATTGAGGGCGAGAAGAAACCTTATGCGGATGAAATACTTAGACCTGAGTTAAATTTTGAGGATTATAAGACTGCCTTAGAATCAAATGAAAATACCAAACTGATTGCAGCCTTGGGAAATATGAGAATTTCAAATCCATGGGTTGGAGAGGCAGGTTATAGAGAGCTTTTGCTTACAAACAGACAGTATGCATTTTTAAGAGAATATGGAGATAAAAGACTTGTTGCCATAGTAAATAATGATGACAATAATGCAGATATTCATTTAAATATCGGTGGTGAATTTACAGAAATATTTTCAGGCGAAAAAAGGAATTTCGACGGGAATATGCATGTAAATATCCCCGGAAATTCCGGACAGGTATGGATAGGGTAAAACCTATCCTATTTCTTTAATTTCAGATAATCAACCACTATCAATCCTATATCCAAAAATAGACAAAAAGAGAAAGTATTAACTGTGTTGTAATATATGCCTGCATAAATGACAATTCGCTGTAGTTGTTATATTCATAATTATAAAAGGAATATATGTGGTGAAATTTTTATCTGCATTAAATATTAATATCAACAGTACAAGCAGTATTGCAACCTTGTAAGCTATATAGGTTATGCTGTTATCATCATTTTTTTATTCATAAATTACCTCCTGTAGTGTGCAGTTAAGTAGGTATTACTAACATAAATATATATTATTTGAAGTTAAAGTTCAATAGTACATATATTATATACATATTATAGCACTAACAATAGGTAAAAAGACCAAAATAATCTAAAAAAAGGTCTGATATTGTTCTAAGCTTTGTCGTATTATTGTCGTTGTTATTATCTACATTATCAGTAGGCTGATTCAAATTATTATCAGTATTTGAATTGTCTGAGTTCTCTTTATTATTTAAATTTTTTTATTAGATAAATTTTTTTCCATTTCCATACTCCTCCTATTATATATCTGTCCTCAGAACAATTCCGAATGACTTCCCACTCTATTTAACATCAGTACAAGTATATCTTCACGAATTTCATATATAAGTAACCAATCCGGTTCTACATGACATTCTCTGGTATCTTTATAATTACCTGTAAGTTCGTGATCTCTATACTTTGCCGGCAACTGGTTTCCGTTTGCCAAAATCTCAATTATCTCAAACAGTTTATCGATATTCTTATTTTGCTTTTTTGCAAGTTTCAAATCTCTTTTTAAACTGAGTAGTAAATTTTATAGTGTACTTCATACATCCAAAGCATCTCTTAGTTCTTTAATGCTTTTATATCCCTTGATAGAATCGTCATTAAAGAGCTTACGTCCTTCTTCAATAGCAGCCTTTGTATTATTGTTAGGTGTGTCAAGCTTCAGCTCAAACGGGATGCCGTTTTCTCTGACTGCCGTTCTCAAAAAAACATATTTATAGCTGTTGTCATATTGAGACCAAGTTGGTTGAAAATTTCTTCAGCCTGATCCTTTATATTTTTTTATCTGTTCTTATATTTAGATTTGTAGTCATACATCTACCTCCAATATCTAAAATATAGTTTAAAATTCGTGCAATGTCAATACATTGTAATAATGATAAACAGTTTATTATAAGCCATATTTATAAGCATATATTTTTATATTGAAAAACAGAATAAAAAAACTTGATAGATACAATTGAAATGTTTATACTGTTAGCGATTGATTTTTTTAGTTTTTGTATTTATAGAAAGGTGATATAAATTAGATGAAAAAAAATAATAATTGCGATTGCAATAATAATTGTACTGGTTGCAATCGGATGGTATTGCAGATTTATTCTGGGGCTTGCATCTCAAATAGCAACACCTGAGGTATCCACACTTGATAAAGAGATATCTTGGGAAAAGGAACATGGACTTTGGGGAAATTATGACTCCTATGAAAAGGAAGAATATACAGTAAAGGGGTATAAAGACTATGAGCTCCATGTGACTCTTGTAAAAAATCCTGTAGAGACCGATAAATATGTGATTATAAGCCACGGTTTTAAGTCAAACAGATATGGTGCTGTAAAATATGTGGATACATATATGGACCTTGGATTTAACTGCATTATTTATGATTTAAGGGATCATGGTGAGAATGCAAAAACAGCCTTAAGCCTCGGACAGTTTGAGTCTGAAGATCTTGAAAAGCTTATCGAAGACAGTTATAGTAGATACGGCAATATTAAGCTTGGACTTCACGGTGAATCTATGGGTGCAGCCACTTCTTTGATGGTACTTGCAAAAAAGCCGAAGGTAGATTTTGTTGTGGCAGATTGCGGATTTTCAAACTTGTATGATCTGCTTCATGCAGCCTATGATGTGGCAAAGGTAGGCACAGTACTTCCGAGCGTAAATATAGCAATGAAATTAAGATATGGCTATGATATGAAAAAGACATCGCCAAAGGATGCTCTTGTCGGAAATGAAGTACCTATATGCTTTATACACGGTGAGGCGGATACCTTTATTTTGCCTGAGAATTCGCAGGTAAATAAGGCCGCTACAGCAGGGTATTCAGAGCTTCATTTGGTACCTGATGCCGCACATGCAAGGTCCAGAGAAGTTTTTGGGTGAAGCTGAGTACAGAAGCATAATAAGTAATTTTTTTAGACAATATAGATTTTTAAATAAAGATTTTTTTGAGATTAAAAAAACATCCTGATAAGTACAAGGCATTAGCTTTGTAGCTTGTCAGGATATTTCTATTTTATTCTGTGTGGATAAAAAAATCAGTATTTCCCGACAGCCCTTCTGATTTTTAGTTTTTAGAGCTTCACTTAATAAAAAAACATACTGTTGAGATAATGTTTATACTCCGGCCCTTTTTTTATTAAAGTCATCTTCGTTTATTCCTCTATAAACATAAATTGCAATTTCAAAAAAAGGATGAATTAGACATAAAATAATCTTTTATCCGGTATATAAACCAATATAATCTTAGGAGAATCTCCGATTTTTTTACAAATCTCATAAAAAAATCCTTATAAAAAGCGGGAAGTCGCTAAATTTTTGTGGAAGTTGCCAAATATCATGAGTATGAATATTCCGGGTATTTTTCAGGTTTGTTATAATTAATCAATGAGATAGCTGAGTCTGCTGTCATCCTGTCAAGTTCACTATATAATACTTTATTCAGTCCATATTCTTTTGCCAAGCAGTAAAAATTATATCATCCTGTGATTTTTTTGGTATAATGATATCATTTTTTTATAAAAGTTATAAACCGATGGCAAAAAAACTGCTATCTGTAGTAGATATATCTCTGATAGTACGATAATTACAAATGTATTGGTCCATAAAGTTCTCCGGTATTAATCCAAAAAAATCTCTGTCATAGAAGATTTAATAGGTTGTACATTATTAGTTCCATTCCAAAAAAATATCACCCCATACAGTCTATATACACCCGTTATATTTATAAATACATAATCTATGAAGTTTTTTGAAATTTTTGTAATAATCCACAGCTATCAACAATGCATCAAGGATTGATAAAAATACTTAGGATGATTTGTACCGATATATATGTTCTCATTCCCTCGAATTCACTAAAAGCCTTCGGTATTTAGGGAATAAATAAAATCGGAGATTTTACTTCCGTTAAGTATACATATAACCAATAATATCAGTGCAACGACTTTTACAGACAGGCTTAAATTAAGGTTAAAATTATCAGTATTATTCATATAATATAAATCCCCCTTTACAATGATATAAAATAAATTATGCATTACTGACTTCAATATATCATAGCAAGTATCAAAAATACAATTTACAAAAATATTATGATAGTAAAAAGCTGAAAATAATAAATAAAAAAATAAAGTCCTTGACAGCAGTTCCAGATGATGTATAATGTTTTTTTGTTTAATAACACTAAACTTTTTACTTAGAAATAGTGTGCAACACAAAGAAAGGCTTTTTATGGAGATCGGTTCAAAACTAAAAAGACTCAGAGTGCTTGCAGGGCTTACACAAGAAGAGCTTGCTGATAGAGCGGAATTGTCCAAAGGATTTATTTCGCAGCTGGAGAATGATATTACTTCACCGTCTATAGCAACTCTTCTTGATATTTTGCAATGCCTTGGAGTGGAAATAAAGGACTTCTTTGATGAGGAAACCGAAACGCAGGTGGTTTTTACAGAAGAAGATTACTTTATTAAAGAGGACAAAGAACTAAATAATACCATCAAATGGATAATACCGAATGCACAAAAAAAATATGATGGAGCCTATACTTCAAATTATCGAGCCGGGAGGACAGACATATCCTGACAATCCTCATGACGGTGAGGAGTTCGGATATATTCTTTCCGGAACTGTGGAGATACATAGGGGAAATGATGTGTATTCGGCAAAAAAAGGTGAGGCTTTTTATTTTTACATCCGATAAAAAAAGCATTATATCAGCTCAAAGCGAGGTGCAAGACTTATTTGGGTCAGCACACCGCCTAATTTTTTTAAAAAAATTGGAGGAAGTATGTCGACATCCCTTATTGATTTGGAACATATCTCAAAGAGTTTTGACGGAGAGATTGTTTTAGATGATTTAAATTTATCAATTAAAGAAAACTCATTTGTAACTTTACTCGGTCCTTCGGGTTGCGGTAAGACTACCACCCTTAGAATAATAGGGGGATTTGCACAGGCGGATACCGGAAGAGTAATTTTTGACGGTAAGGATATATCTAATCTGCCGCCGAATAAAAGAAATTTAAATACTGTATTTCAAAAGTATGCATTATTTCCTCATATGAACATTGCGGAAAATATAGCCTTCGGTTTGAAGATAAAGAATAAATCCAAGGCATATATTGACGACAAGATAAAATATGCGCTTAAGCTGGTAAACCTTTCCGGATATGAAAATAGAAATATAAACCTGCTCTCAGGCGGACAGCAGCAAAGAATTGCAATTGCCAGAGCTATAGTAAATGAGCCGAAGGTACTCTTACTTGATGAGCCGCTTGGAGCACTTGATCTTAAGCTGCGTCAGGATATGCAATATGAGCTTATCAGACTTAAAAATGAGCTGGGTATCACTTTCGTTTATGTTACACATGATCAGGAAGAGGCGCTTACAATGTCCGATACCATCGTGGTTATGAATCAGGGATATATACAGCAGATGGGTACACCGGAGCAGATATATAATGAGCCTGAAAATGCCTTTGTAGCGGACTTTATAGGTGAATCAAATATAATCGGCGGAACCATGATACAGGATAAGCTTGTAGATATCTTCGGAGCAAAATTTGCCTGTGTGGATGTGGGATTTGGAACAAATAAGCCTGTTGACGTTGTAATAAGACCTGAGGATATTGATCTTGTAGAGCCTGATAAGGGAACCTTGGTAGGCAGGGTTACTCATTTGATATTTAAGGGAGTGCATTATGAGATGGAAGTCACAACTCCGAACGGATATGAGTGGCTGGTACATTCTACAGATATGTTCCCGGTAGGCAAGGAAGTCGGCATCAGTGTGGATCCTTTTGATATACAGATAATGAACAAGCCTGAGTCTGAGGATGAGGAGGCTGTGGGTGTAAATGAATAAGGATTTAAGAAAAGTACTTGCATTCCCATATATTCTTTGGATGATAGGTTTTACAATAATACCCCTGTCGCTGATTTTTATATATGGACTGACTGATAGGAGCGGAAGCTTTACAGTGGCAAATGTGCTTTCAATATTTGCAAAAGATCATTTTAAGGCACTTTTATTGTCAATAATATTATCAATTGTAAGTACGGCTATTTGCCTTGTAATGGCATTTCCGCTGGCACTTACTCTTAAAAGCAAAAAGCTTAACAAGGGAAGCCTTATAGTATTTATATTTATTTTTGCCTATGTGGATGAATTTCTTGCTTAGAACTCTTGCATGGCTTTCACTTTTGGAGAAAAACGGAATTATAAATACGATTTTAAACTTCTTGCATCTGCCGAATTTAAATATCATCAATACACCGGCAGCTATTATCCTAGGTATGGTTTACAACTATCTGCCTTTTATGGTACTTCCTATATACAATGTACTTGAAAAGATAGATGACAATACAATAAATGCCGCAAGAGATCTTGGTGCAAATACAATGCAAACACTTACTAGGGTAATAATACCTCTTAGCATTCCGGGTATTGTTAGCGGTATAACTATGGTATTTGTGCCGGCACTGACAACATTTGTTATCAGCAATATCCTTGGCGGAAGCAAGGTGCTTTTGATAGGAAATGTAATAGAGCAGGAGTTTACAAAGGGAAGCAATTGGAATCTGGGTTCCGGACTTTCACTGGTAATGATGATCTTTATACTTATCAGTATGGCATTTATTGCCAAGTATGATAAAGACGGGGAGGGCATGAGCGTTTGATCTATTCAAAGATAAGAAAAGTACTGGGAGATTTTTACCTGGTATTTATATTGATTTTTTTATATGCCCCTATAGCAACCCTTATGATACTAAGCTTTAATGCTTCAAAGTCAAGGAACAGGTGGGGTGGATTTACTTTTGACTGGTATGGCGAGCTTTTTAAAAGTGCCACAATAATGTCCGCCTTTAGAAACACATTGGTGATAGCGTTTTTGTCAGCACTTATCGCCACGCTGATAGGAACCGTAGCGGCACTAGGTATCAACAATATGAGAAAGGTACCTAAAACTGTGGTAATGGCAGTCAACAATATTCCTATGCTGAATGCGGATATTGTAACAGGTATCTCTTTGATGCTTGGATTTATAGCTTTTGGAATAAGCCTTGGATTTAAGACTATTCTCATAAGCCATATAACCTTCAATATTCCATATGTCATACTTTCTGTAATGCCTAAGCTTAAGCAGACTGAGAGAGTTACATATGAGGCACGCTGGATCTTGGAGCCACACCGATTGTAGCCTTTTTTTAAGGTAGTATTTCCGGATATATTTCCGGGAGTAATATCAGGGATTTTTTTACTGGCATTTACAATGTCGCTGGATGATTTTATAATAACACATTTTTACAAAGGGAGCAGGTATAAACACTATATCAACTTTGGTATATTCAGAAGTTAGAAGAGGTATAAAGCCCTAGTCTGTATGCCCTTTTCTACAATTATTTTTTTGCTACCGTTTTTGATACTGCTTATAGTATCAAATATTGCACAAAATAAAATAAAGAAAAAATAAATAGAAGATAAGAGGAAATAAGCGTGAAAAAGAAATTTGTAAGTATAATGACATTGATGAGTATGCTTTCCGTGGCTGTATTATCAGGATGCGGAAAAAGTGATGCAGGTGCCAAGGCAGGCAGTGCAGGCGAGCTTTATGTATATAACTGGGGTGAGTATATTGACGAGAGTGTTGTGGAGGAGTTTGAAAAAGAAACAGGTATCAAGGTCGTTTATGATATGTTTGAGACCAATGAGGAAATGTATCCGGTACTTGAGGCCGGCGGTGTGGTATATGATGTAGTATGCCCTTCAGATTATATGATCGAGAAGATGATACAAAATGATATGCTTGCGGAGATTAACTTTGATAATGTTCCTAATATCAAGAATATTGATACAAAGTATATGGATATGGCAAAGTCATTTGATCCTGAGAATAAATATGCTGTACCATATACTTGGGGTACTGTAGGTATTCTTTATAATACTTCAATGGTGAATGATGAAATCACAAGCTGGAGCGATCTTTGGAATCCTAAGTATCAGGGAAATATCCTTATGCAGGATTCTGTAAGAGATGCCTTTATGGTTGGTGAGAAGATGCTTGGATACTCTATGAATACAACAGATAAGGCTGAGCTTGAGAAGGTAAAAGAAAAACTTATAGAACAAAAGCCGCTCGTGCAGGCCTATGTAATAGATCAGGTAAGAGATAAGATGATTGGTGGAGAGGCCGCTATAGGTGTTATTTACTCAGGCGAGATGCTCTATGTTCAAAATGAAGTTGCAAATTCAGGAGAAGATTTTGAACTTAAGTATGTAATACCGAAAGAGGGTACAAACCTTTGGATTGATGCATGGGTAATTCCAAAGAATGCAAAGAACAAGGAGAATGCGGAGAAGTGGATAGACTTCTTAAACAGACCTGAGATTGCAAAGAAGAACTTTGAATACATTACATATCCTACTCCAAATAAAGCGGCTTTCGAGCTTTTGGATAAGGAGCTTCAGGAAAATACAGCACTCTTCCCGACAGATGATATGTTAAAGAACAGCGAAGTATTTAAATATCTCGGAGATGAGGGCGACAGCCTTTACAATGACCTTTGGAAAGAAGTGAAGGGAAACTAGAAAGTACTGCCGTGGACTTAGTCCATGGCAGTTTTTTGTTGTGTTTACTTATAACCAAATTTAGTATATAATTTAGTCATAATTTGGAGGTGATATTATGCAGATTGTGCCTATGAGGGATTTGAAAGATACTGTGCAGATTGAGAAGAAATGTCAAAACGGCCCGGTTTTTGTGACTAAAAACGGTTACGGAAAGCTTGTAGTTATGAATATGGAATACTATGAGTCTAAGATTGCTAAAATTGCAGAGGCTGATTTTTATTAATGAAGGTATTGTGGATTTTGCAAATGAGAAAATAAATGATGGAAAAGAAGTAATAAAAAAATTGAAGGATAAATATGGAATACAGTAATTTTTTTCATATTATCTTACTAATTGTGCACAAAAATGATTTAGCTAATATAGTTGAATATATTGATAGAGAATTATGTAATAGAGATGCTCGCAATCTCATTTATTCAGCATTTTGAAAAAAAGAAATGGAAAATTTATGTAAATTTCCAAACATAGGTTCAAGATTAAACAATATATATTTGAAAAGAAATGATATATGTAAGGTAACGGTTAAAAAAATTATATAGTGTATTATTTTTGTTGAAAAAAGAAAGAACATGATAGTAGTAGTAAGAATAGGACATTCTTTGCAAAATCAGGATAACTTGTTAAAATGATAGAAAACATCCCACAGGCTTAGTGTAGTCTGTGGGATATTTTATAAATGTAAAGTTTCATTTGGTTTTAAACAAATCTTACTCTGTCAGCGATATTCTCTTTCTCTTTAGAATCAGGTTCTGTTACAATTCCGCCAAAAGGCATTTGTGCGATTAATTTCCATGACTTGGGAATTTCAAACATTTCTTGAACAAGGCTGTCAATTACAGGATTATAGTGCTGTAAGTTTGCACCGATTCCAAGCTCTCTAAGACCTGTCCAGATATTTATTTGCAACATACCGTTTGCTTGATTTGCCCAAACAGGAAAGTTATCTGCATATGTCGGGAACTTTTCTTGCAGTGTTGCTACAACTTCTTCATCATAAAAATAAAGTATTGTACCTGCTGCAGACCCTTTTAAATCCGTCGATTTTTTCACGAGGAACCTTGCTTTTAAAAGTATCAAATATTCTATCCCAAAGCTCATCCTGTTTCTCATCTGTAACTACAAGTACACGAGCACTCTTCATATTAAAGGCATCAGGTATCAGTTCGGTAATCTCTTCAATAAGCTTTTTAACTTCTGCATTTGATACCGGAAGTGTTTTGTTTAGATTATAGTAAGTTCTTCTTTGTTTTAAATTATCTATAAGTTTCATAAATTCTCCAATCTATAATAAATGTGTATACTATATCTGATTATTATAGTATAATTTTTTTGCTATTTTAAAAGTATATGGATTTTTTTAATATATGAAGACTATGTTTTTTTGTTATCGGTTTGATATATAATATACTTAATATTATATATGTTGTTTGTCGGGAATAAGGAGGCAGTATGGAGTTTATAAAAAAAGGCATAAAATGTTTCTTATAAAGACACTTATTAATATCATTGCTTTTGTTACAATTGCTATTCCGATGAATATGTGGTTATATAAGAAATTAGACTTGTATAGAATAGGCAAAAAGTGCAGTTTACGTTTTTCGGAATATGGTTCGGTGTATCTGCAATAGTTGCTGCTATAAAATATTATGTAAAATAAGGACAATATTTGAAGGCGAAGAGTTTATGTTCAGACTCACAGAAGAAGAAAAGCATGACTTGAGGTGCAAAAATTTTTCACCTCAAGATGGGGGTACAAGATACCTTCATTACACCTTTACTGAACAGGGAATCTATATGCTTATGACTGTATTAAAGGGTGACCTTGCAGTAAGGTAAAGTAGAGCTTTAGTTCGTACTTTTAAACAAATGAAAAGACTACATTGTAGAAAAATTAAGAAATGTATAACAAGCTAACATACGTAAAATTGACAAGTTCATTTATCTGAACATATAAAAGCTTATATTAGAAAATATGTAATTTAATTAGGGAGAATTTTGGTGGAAAATTTGGAGAATAAAAAAATATACAAATTTAAAAAAAGTTTAGGATTCTTGGGCTTGTTAGGGTTTTTTTAGGATTTTTTTAGGATTTGTATTTGATTATGTAGCATTTTTTTCATTTTTTTGGTTTTTTTATTGTTTTTCATTTTTTTGTGAATGATACGCAGAGTATTAAGAATAAAGATGACAAAAAGACATACTTTATACAGAGGTGTTTTGGCAGCTATAGTTACAGCCAATATAGTTATAACTAACAGTGGATATATCCATGATAAATACTCGGCCATGACTATTTTAATCAGCGTAGCTTTTGCTATAGCCATAATAGTGAATACTATTATTGAAAAAAGTTGAATGTAGTTGAAGTTGATTTAGTGTTTATTGAGTTCGTAATTATACGATAAAGACACCGGTATGTCCGGTGTTTTATTGTATTTAGCTTAGAGCCACATCCAGTGCCATCATCACTGTAAATCCGAAGGCAAATAATATAACTCCTATATTTGAATGTTCCCCTTCACTCATTTCAGGGATAAGTTCCTCTACTACAACATACATCATAGCTCCTGCTGCAAAGCTTAGAAGATATGGCATCACGGGGATAAAAATATTTGATGCCCAAAGCATTATCAGTGCTGCAATAGGTTCTACCGCACCTGAGAGTACACCGTAGAATAGTGCTTTCATTTTGCTCTGTCCTTCCGCATGAAGAGGCATTGATATAATGGCTCCCTCAGGGAAGTTTTGAATAGCGATACCGAGAGAGAGTGCGAGAGCGGCTCCTGCAGATATACCGAGGTTACCGTTTAAAAATCCTGCATATACTATACCGACTGCCATTCCCTCAGGTATGTTGTGAAGAGTAACTGCAAGTACCATCATAGTTGTTCTTGCAAGCTTGCTTTTTCTACCCTCAGCTTTATTTGCATACATATGTAAATGAGGAATTATATGGTCAAGACTAAGTAAGAATAAGGTTCCGAGCCAAAAGCCAATAAATGCCGGAAGAAAGCTGAGCCTGCCTGCACCGGATTCTTCCATCTGTTCAATAGCAGGAATTATAAGACTCCAGACGGATGCAGCCACCATAACACCTGCGGCAAAGCCTGTCAGTGCTCTTTGAACACTTCTGCTCAGTCCGTTTTTTTCATAAAAAAAGTACACCTGCAGCGACCTAATGATGTACCTACAAAAGGAATAAATATTCCTTGTATTGCTTTATATAACATAAATTCACCTCCTATATTAGATTTATATAAATTTGATTGTACGCTATTAATATATCCATATGATAACATTTATAAATACAAATGGCAATATATAAACCTAAAGAATGTATTACTGTATAAATTTTTTTGTAATAGCTTATCTCACTTGAAATACTAAATCCCAAGTCTTTGTATATTTTTATATGCAGGTGTATTTTTCCAAAAAGCAGTTGCAAATGAATCTTGGTTTTTTTCCCATGTCCTTTAAAAAAATAAAAAGTATTGCTTTCATAGACAGTTTTTCCAAGTCCTTTATACCGAAACTCTTCATATATATTAAAACTGTGGAAATAGATATCACAGACATCAAAGCTGAAAGTATAAAAACTGAATGATCCTATCTCTTCGTCTTTATAATAGATATAGAAAATGTCATTATCTTCCTCATAAATGTCGATATCAGGTAACTCATTGCCCGAATATGTGGACAAGTCAAGTTCCATCATAGTTTCCGTGCACTCATAGTCAAATGAAAGTCTTTTTGCACATTCAATTGCAGGTGAAAAGTTTTTTTCACATATAAAAGAAAGCTCTGTACCGGTTTTCAAATCAGTATATAGGTAGTCTAGGAGAGCTTTGAAATAACCTTTTTTTCTGTTAGCTGTATCTGTAAAAGCTATTATCTCGTAAATATTATCATCTATTTCAAATAAAGCCAAAACGGACATTAGATTTTCACCTTTATAACAGAGATAATATACACATCTCTCATCATTAAAATCAAAATAAAGCGGAAGATGATACTCCCTATCCTGGGCTTCAACTATGGAATTTATTTGATTTATCATATCTTCGGATAAATCTCTTGTTTTTTTATTATATTCATGGCAATCTCCAGCCTCTCATTTATTGAAATAATACGGGTATATGTGTTATACTTTTAAAAACATAATTATGCCCAAAGGGCTCTTAGGAGAAAATATGATTGCAAAACTTATTGAAAAAATCAAGCAAACAAATGCCCCTATATGTGTAGGTTTAGATCCGCTTATTTCACATATACCGGATTATATACTAGATGAGAAGATAAAGAAATACGGAAAAACCACAAAGGCTATAGGAGAGGCTTTCTTTGAGTTCAACAAAGAGATAATTGACAAGACCTATGATCTTATTCCGTCCGTAAAACCTCAGATAGCTATGTATGAGGAGTTTGGAATAGAGGGAATGATTGCTTACCAAAAAGTGTCGAGTATGCCAAGGAAAAGGGGTTGCTGGTAATCGGTGATGCAAAAAGAGGAGATATAGGTTCAACTTCACTTGCTTATGCAAAGGCACATATCGGAGTAAGTGATGTGTTGGGCGAAAAAATAGTAGGATTTGATACGGATTTTGTGACTGTAAATCCATATCTCGGTACAGACGGTGTGAAGCCTTTTATAGATGTATGTAACAGTGAGAATAAGGGTATATTTGTACTTGTAAAGACTTCAAATCCTTCAAGCGGTGAATTCCAGGATCAGCTTATAGACGGAACACCTCTTTATGAGCTTGTAGCTAAGAAGACCTGTGAATGGGGTGCTATGAGCATGGATGGAAACTATTCAAATGTAGGTGCCGTAGTCGGTGCTACATATCCTAAGATGAGTGCAATACTCAGAGAAAAGATGCCGAATACTTTCTTCCTTGTACCGGGCTATGGTGCACAGGGTGCAACAGCCGAGGATTTAAAGCCATGCTTTAATAAAGACGGACTTGGTGCCGTAGTCAACTCCTCAAGAGGAATTATAGCCGCATATAAGCAGGAAAAGTATTCTTCACTTGAGTTTGGAGATGCGGCAAGAGCGGCTGTAAAGGATATGATAGTAGATATAAACAGAGTTTTATAAAGAGAAGTGAAATGACAAAGATAATGGATAACGGGAAGGTACTTTCCCAGGACGAACTGAGTAAAGATATATATTCGATTTGGATAAAGACAGATATAGCAAAGACCACAAAGCCGGGACAATTTGTAAATGTATACACAAAAGACCCTTCAAAGCTTTTGCCAAGACCTATAAGTATATGTGAGGTAGGCAAAGACTCTATAAGGCTTGTGTACAGAGTTACGGGTGAAAATGCCGGAACAAAGGAATTTTCAAACTTAAAAACCGGAGATGATATCAAAGTTTTGGGACCTCTTGGAAACGGCTTTCCTACGGATTCCAAGTCTACTATCCTTATAGGAGGAGGTATAGGAATACCTCCGATGCTTGAAACCGCAAAGCAATCAGACGGTGAGAAGATCATAGTGCTTGGATTTAGAGACAGTAATACCTTCCTTGCCGAAGAACTTGAGAGTTATGGGAAAAGTGTATATTGCCAGTGAAGACGGAAGCATAGGCACAAAGGGTAATGTATTGGACGCAATAAGAGAAAACAAATTAAGTGCCGAAAGAATTCTTGCTTGCGGTCCTACTCCAATGCTTAGAGCTATAAAAAATTATGCGGCTGAAAATAATATAGAATGTTTCCTGTCATTGGAAGAGAAGATGGCATGCGGAATAGGCGCATGCTTAGCTTGTACATGTAAATCAAGTGATATTGACAGCCACTCCAAGGTAAAAAACAAAAGAGTTTGTACTGAAGGACCGGTATTTAATGCTTCGGAGGTGGAACTATGATAAATACAAAAGTAAAGATTGCAGGAGTAGAGTTTAAAAATCCTGTGACGGTTGCAAGCGGAACCTTCGGACATGGTGAAGAATTTGCAGACCTTGTAGATATCAACAGGCTTGGTGCGGTAACTACAAAGGGTGTTGCAAATATTCCGTGGGAAGGAAATCCCACACCCAGAATTGCGGAAGTCTATGGCGGTATGTTAAATGCTATAGGACTTCAAAACCCGGGAGTTGATACCATTTATTGAAAGGGATTTGAAATTCCTTAAAGAAAAGGATACAAAGATAATAGTAAATGTCTGCGGAAGAAGTGTTGAGGACTATATTGAAACCGTTGAAAGACTATCAGACGAGGATGTGGATATGTTTGAAATCAATATATCCTGCCCGAATGTATCACATGGAGGTATTGCTTTCGGTACAAATGTTGATAGTGTAAGTGAGATCACAAAGCAGATGAAGGCTCATTCAAAGAAGCCTATTATCATGAAGCTTTCACCGAATGTTACGGATATAACCGAGATTGCAAGGGCCGCCGAGGCCGCAGGAAGCGATGCGCTTTCACTTATAAATACCATCACCGGTATGAAGATAGATATCAATAAGAGATGTTTTGCAATAGCAAATAGGACAGGCGGAATGTCAGGTCCTGCCATTAAGCCGATTGCTTTAAGAATGGTGTATCAGGTGGCAAATGCTGTTAATATACCTATAATAGGTATGGGAGGTATAGCCACTTTTGAGGATGCGGTAGAATTTATGCTTGCAGGTGCGACAATGGTAAGTGTGGGAACCGCAAATTTTATAAATCCAGGTGCAAGCATAGAAGTAGCAAATGGTATTGAAAAGTATCTTGAAAACAACGGATTCAAAGATGTAAACGAGATTATAGGCTTTGGTAAAATAAACCTTTGAATGGAGAATTTATGGAAAACTACAAAAAAGAATTTATTGATTTTATGATAGAGTGTGAAGTTTTAAAGTTCGGTGACTTTGTGACAAAGAGCGGAAGAAAGACTCCGTTCTTTGTTAATACAGGATTTTACAGAAGCGGAGCACAGCTTAGTAAGCTTGGAAAGTACTATGCAAAGGCTATAAGAGGCACTTTCGGTGATAAATTCGATATCCTTTTCGGACCTGCGTACAAGGGTATTCCTCTTAGTGTTGCAACATCAATGGCTCTTAGTGAAGATGGTGTGGATGTAAAATATTGTTCAAACAGAAAAGAAGTAAAAAGATCATGGAGATACAGGTATTTTACTTGGTTCACCTATTAAGGACGGAGATAAGATCGTTATAATAGAGGATGTTACTACAGCAGGAACATCTATTGAGGAGACTCTGCCTATTATAAAAGCGCAGGGAAATGTAGATGTACTCGGTCTTGTAGTAAGTGTGGACAGATGTGAAAGAGGTCAAGGCGAGAAGTCGGCACTTGTAGAGATAAGTGAAAAGTACGGTATAAAGACTACAGCCATTGTTACAATGAATGAAGTGGTAGAGTATCTTTATAATAAAGAAGTAGGTGGCAGAGTTATTATCGATGATAAATTAAAGGCTGCTATCGATGATTACTACAAGATTTACGGGGCGAAAATAAAAATCCGACGGAGGAAAGATGGAAAAAGGCATATAAACTTATGAAATTCTGTGGGATGAGCAGGAATCGTTATCGGTGTAGTAATGATAACTGTAGGAGTTGCTACAGGTGTTATGTCCATTGTAAACGGGAGCAAGACTGCTTGTAGGTAAGAATAATATAGAGTTTTGATATGAATAAACTTGGAACGAAGTTTAGATTCACAGGGATAGTTTTATTTATAATATATCTTTTGGTATTATGCTATTTTTCTCTTTTTTTGCAGAAGCATTTGGAAGAGGAATATCTCTTTGAAGCACATGGTTACAATACAATACCATTTTTTTCGAGATAAGAAGATATATTGATAATTTTGATAAAGCTTGGTATGATAACGGTGATGAATCTGGGGGCAATGTACTTGCTTTTCATGCCCTTCGGATTTTTTTCAGACCGATAATCGGCAGAAGAAAAAAATGCATTATTTCAGAACTTTGATTCAGGGCTGTTTGTTTTTCACTGTGGTGGAGGTTATACAGCTTTTTGACCAATGTTGGAAGCTTTGATGTGGACGATATTATACTTGAATACATTGGGAGTTTTTCTGGGCTATATTATTTTTTTATTCTGTTTAAACTTATCATATGGAGACGGGAATGAGTTTTTTTAAAAAAGAGAATAGGAATTCCTTTTAGAAGAGAAGAAAATATTTTGGACTCTGACATTTTTTTATCGGCAGAGGACAAGATCAAAGTTTGCCACCAGTAGAAAAAGATATGGTTGACTATATGAGGCGACCATTTGCAAAGGATGCAAAATTTGCATTGTTTATGGATATAGTTGCTGTGGTACTGCTTGTTTTTGCGGTAAGAAAAGTGATAGAAAATCAGGGTGCACCAAGTACCCAGGTATCCGCTTTTGCACTTTGTTCATTTCTGTTTGCGGCGGCCGGATTTTATTATTCGCTGAAATCTTTTAAACAGGGAACGGCCAGGAAATCACTTTCGGTGATTACTACAATAATTGGAGGAGTTTTATTTTTACTATGGTTTATGATATTTATTCTTGGGATAGCAGGCTGATAGTAGAGAGAATAAATTTGGCAATGGAGAGAATTTTCTCAGATAAAAATCTGAGAAAGATATCAGATTTGGTGATTTTTTTCTTGAAACTCTCAAGCTTTTTTTGGAACAGGTAAATGATTTAAGAATAAAAAGAGATACGGGAGAGTTTGAAAAGCAAAGCTTTGAAGAACTTAATATATCTCAAAATGAACTTTTTTATGATTTAAAAGAGGAAAACTATGATACATCCGTATACAATCCGGATGTATTGGAGAAGCTGTGTGACAAGGAGTTTGTGTCACCGCTTTTAAGCCTTTCTTTTGAGGTAAGAGCTGCGCTTATAACAGTATTTGAGGGAGACCTTGAAGGATTTGTCAATATTTTGGAGCTGTTTTTACAGGTATACGGTATATGCCTTGAGGGAGGAGATGCCAAGGAAGTCTCCGAGGCTGTTTATTGGTACGCTTCAGACTATCTTGATATTACAGCAAGAAAAAAGATAATAGAAAGCTTCACTACTTCCAACAGATTTTTTTATAATATAATTATGAATGATGATCTGTCCGATCTTAGATATCTTTTTAAATTCGGAGAATACATCGGTGAGAATGAGATAAACCGCAAAATACCTTAATTCACTTGATACGGATACTGTCAGACTGTGTGCAAAGACTTTTGTGGACGGATATAGGGACGGTTTTATTGCAATGCAAAAGGATATCTCAAAGAGAAGCATTGTATCTTTGATATATCGCATCGGATTTGAGAGAATAGTAAAAGAAGCTGTTATTCTGTTTGAAGATATGGGCTTTGAGGTGGTGCTTGACAGAAAGCCTTACAGACTTGCCGATATGTCACATATCAGAAATCGAGGCATCTGCAGTGGCGGTGTAAACAGACAGTTTGAGTACGATCATAAGTATGATATGAATATCTTTACAAAGAAGGCATATCTTGACAGAAAATATGAAATAAGCAAGCAGACATTTGAAGAGATAAAGGAAAATATGGCTCGATACGGTGGTCCTGCATTGATGGATGCATTCGGTGACACTGAATTTTTGCCTGTAAAGAAAACTTCTGCAAATTCATTTGTTGAAAAGCAGAATAATTTGATGAACAATTACAGAAATGATATGATGCTTTTACAGGATGAGTATATAGATACTTCAGGTACCGCATTCTGTATTATTGCATGGCCTCTTCCAAGTATTGCAAAGGAGCCGGAGATTTATTCAAATATATTTGATGATATTATCAGAATAAATACTTTGGATGCCGGCAAATACAAAAAAGCGCAGCAAAAGATTATAGATGCCCTTGATAAGGCCGACACTGTAAGAGTCATCGGAGGTAAGGATAATAAGACGGATCTTACCATAAAACTTCATGAGTTAAATGATCCTTCCAAGGAAACTAATTTTGAAAATTGTGTAGCCGATGTAAATATTCCGGTTGGTGAGGTTTTTACATCTCCTGTACTTGAAGGAACAAACGGTACACTTTTTGTTAAGGATGTTTTTTTGGCGGGATATCATTTAAAGAATCTTTGCATAACTGTAAAAAACGGTATGATAGAGGATTATATCTGTGAGAACTTTGAGACAAGGGATGACAACAGAAGAATGGTTGAAGATTCCATCTTAAAGGGACATAAGTCTTTACCTATGGGCGAGTTTGCCATAGGTACAAATGTGGTGGCTTATAATGTTGCAAAGAAGTATGACATTTTTGAAAAAATGCCTATTTTGATTGCTGAAAAAATGGGACCTCATTTTGCATTCGGAGATACATGCTATTCACATGATGAAGAAAATGTTTCTTACAATCCTGACGGTAAAGCAATTATCGCCAGAGATAATGAATGCTCTATAAAGAGAAAGACAGATATCAAGAGCGCATATTTTAATTGTCATACAGACATTACTATCCCTTTGGTTGAGCTTGGGGATATCTATACAAATGAACCTGACGGTACAAATACTTATATCATCAAAGATGGCAGATTTGTGCTTGAAGGCAGTGAAATATTGAACGAATAAAGAAATACATAGGCTTTGTTTTACAAATTATTTTGTAAAACAAAGCCTATGGTTGGTTATACAATAATATTATTTTTCACAATGGAGGTAAGTATGGTTGAGGTTGCTATAGTTATGGGGAGCGATTCGGATTTAAATGTTATGAGAGCCGCCGGAGATTTCCTAAGAGAGATGGGTGTTGAATATGAATATAACATCATTTCAGCACACAGAGAGCCCGATATTTCTTCGCATGGGCAAGAGATTTAAAGAAAAGGGGAATAAAGACAGTAATAGCAGGGGCAGGGAAGGCGGCACATCTTCCGGGAATGTGTGCGGCACTCACACCTCTCCCTGTAATAGGAGTACCGATAAAGACTTCGGATCTTGGCGGTGTGGATTCTTTATATTCTATAGTTCAGATGCCGGGTGGAATTCCGGTAGCGACCGTGGCTATAAACGGTGCAAAAAATGCGGGAATACTTGCAACAAAGATACTTGCCTTAAGCAATGAAGAGCTCTTTGATAAACTTGAAAAATTCAGTGACAGTATGGCTAAAGAGGTGGAAGCCAAGGATAAAAGATTAAAAGATGTGGGAGTTGATACTTTTTTGAAAGGCTGATTCCTATAATTTCAGTTCTTTCTTCTTTGTATAGTTGTTTTTGTTTTGTATATTGGAGGTAATATGGATTACAAGAGTGCCGGCGTGGATATTGAAGCAGGTTATAAGGCGGTTGAGTTGATGAAGCAGCATGTAAAGGCTACTATGAGACCGGAAGTCCTTGGAGGACTTGGAGGTTTTTCCGGAGCGTTTTCTTTAAGTAAGATAAAGAATATGCAAGAACCTGTTCTTTTATCCGGAACTGACGGAGTCGGAACAAAGCTTAAACTGGCCTTTTTAACGGATAAGCATGACAGTATAGGTATTGACTGTGTAGCTATGTGTGTGAATGATGTGGCCTGTGCAGGCGGTGAACCGCTGTTTTTCCTTGATTATATAGCCTGTGGAAAAAACGATCCCGAAAAAATAGCAACTATTGTAAAAGGTGTGGCGGACGGATGTATACAGTCGGGAGCAGCACTTATAGGTGGTGAAACTGCAGAAATGCCGGGATTTTACCCTGTAGACGAATACGATTTGGCAGGCTTTTGTGTGGGTGTTGCCGACAAATGCGATCTTATAGACGGAAAAGATTTAAAGGCAGGAGATGTTTTGATAGGTATTGCTTCAAGCGGTGTACATTCAAACGGATTTTCTTTGGTAAGAAAAGTTTTTGATATGACAAAGGAAGCCCTGGATACCTACTATGATGAACTTGGGAGAACTTTGGGAGAATCACTTTTGGCACCTACAAAAATATATGTGAAGGCACTTAAAGCTGTAAGAGATAAAAACATAAAGATAAAAGCCTGCTCACATATTACAGGTGGAGGATTCTATGAAAACATACCCAGAATGCTTATTGAAGATACTAAAGCTGTGGTCAGAAAAGACTCCTACGAAATACCGTCTATATTCAAACTTATGGCAAAGACAGGTGATATCAAAGAAGAGATGATGTACAATACCTTCAATATGGGACTCGGAATGGTGATAGCCGTTGATAAGTCTGATGTTTCAAAAACACTTGAAGCTATAAAGGCTTTGGGAGAGTCGGCATATGAAATCGGATATATAGAAAAAGGAACAAAGGGGATAGAGCTTATATAAAGGAGCGATAATGTTTGATATTGTATGTCTGGTTTCGGGAGGTGGCACCAATCTTGCCGCAATTATAAAAGCAATAGAAGAAAAACAGATAAAAAATGTGAGAATAAAAGCCGTTATATCAAATAACAGTGATGCCTATGCCTTGGAAAGAGCAAAAAATGCAGGAATAGATGCAAAATGTATATCACCTAAAAACTTTTTAAACAGAGATGAGTTTAATAAGGCATTACTTGATGAACTGAAAAGGCTTAATCCCGATTTGATAGTACTGGCAGGCTTTTTGGTAAATATATCGGAGGATATAGTAAAAGCTTTTGAAAATAAAATAATAAATATCCATCCTTCCTTGATTCCAAGCTTTTGCGGTAAGGGTTACTATGGTTTGAAAGTTCATGAGGCTGCATTAAAAAGAGGGGTTAAGGTAACAGGAGCCACAGTACATTTTGTAGATGCCGGAATAGATACCGGCAGGATAATACTTCAAAAAGCTGTGGATATTCACCCGGGAGATGATGCAAAGTCCTTGCAAAAAAGAGTAATGGAAGAGGCTGAATGGATTATTTTACCTAAGGCTATTGAAAAAATTGCAAATGGAGAGAGCTTATGAAAATTTTAGTAATAGGTGGAGGTGGCAGAGAGCATGCCATAGTAAAGAAATTATCAGAGAGTAAAAAACCCCCGAAATATATGTGGCTCCGGGTAATGCAGGCACTGAAGATATTGCAACAAATGTGGCAATATCTGTTATGGATTTTAAAGCTCTGACAGACTTTGCAAAGAAAGAAAAGATAGATTTAACGATAGTAGGAATGGATGATCCCCTTGTAAAAGGTATAGTTGATTGCTTTGAAGCTGAGGGACTTAGGGTATTCGGGCCGAGGAAAAATGCCGCAATACTGGAAGGTTCAAAGGCTTTCGCAAAAGATCTTATGAAAAAGTATGATATACCTACAGCGGGATATGAAAACTTCAGTGATCCGAAAGAGGCTTTGAAGTATCTTGAAAATGTCAAATACCCTGTAGTACTTAAAGCTGACGGGTTGGCACTTGGAAAGGGTGTTTTGATTTGTAAGGACAAGAGTGAGGCAATATCCGGAATAGAAGAGCTGATGACCAAAAAATCATTTGGAGATGCCGGAAATACTATAGTTATTGAGGAATTCTTAGAGGGAAGAGAAGTCAGTGTACTGTCATTTGTAGACGGAAAGCACTATGCACTTATGACTTCGGCACAGGATCATAAAAGAGCCAAAGACGGTGATGAGGGTTTAAATACCGGTGGTATGGGAACTTTCAGTCCGAGTCCTTTTTATACCGAAGAAATAGATAAGTATTGTAAGGAGCATATTTATCAAAAAACCGTGGATGCTATGAGAGCCGAGGGCAGAGAGTTTATAGGTATAATTTTCTATGGACTGATGCTTACAGATAAAGGAGTGAAGGTACTTGAGTACAATGCAAGATTCGGAGATCCTGAAACTCAGGTAGTACTTCCAAGAATGGAAAATGATATTATAGATGTTTTTGAAGCCTGTATTGACAAAACTTTGGATAAAATCGAGCTTAAATTTGAGAACAATGCCGCAGTATGCGTAGTACTTGCAAGTGAAGGCTATCCGCTTGAGTATGAAAAGGGAAAGAAGATAACCGGATTTGAAAATTTTAACGGTAGAGATGATTTATACTGCTTCCATGCAGGTACAAAAAGGGACGGAGCCGATATAGTTACAAACGGAGGTAGAGTTCTTGGAATTACCGCCAAGGCTGCCACACTAAAAGATGCAAGAAAAAAGGCTTATGAAGCCACAAAACTTGTGGATTTTGAAAACAAGTATATGAGAAATGATATCGGTATAAGTATACTTGACAACGATTGACACAGTAGTTTGTATTTGTTAGACTAATGAGAAAAAAGTAATAGAAAATGCATTGAGCCGTGTGGACGGTCAATGTATATCCGGCAAAAAAGGAGAAAAACCATGGCAAGGATCATAGGTGAAGGCATCACATTTGATGATGTACTATTGCAACCGGCATATTCAGAAGTTATAGGAAATCAAATCGATATTTCTACATATTTAACAAAGAATATTAAATTAAATATTCCTTTGATGAGTGCAGGAATGGATACTGTTACAGAACATAGAATGGCTATAGCTATGGCCAGACAGGGCGGAATCGGAATTATTCATAAGAATATGAGTATTGAGGAGCAGGCACAGGAAGTTGATAAGGTAAAGAGATCGGAAAACGGAGTTATTACGGATCCTTTTTATCTTTCGCCTGAGCATACACTTTCAGATGCCAATGAGCTGATGGCAAAGTATAGAATCTCAGGAGTTCCGGTAACGGAAGGGAAAGCTTGTAGGTATTATTACAAATCGAGATTTGAAATTTGAAGAAGATTATACAAAGAAAATATCCGAGTGCATGACAAGAGAGAATCTGGTTACGGCACTTGAAGGTACTACTTTGGATGAGGCCAAGAAGATATTGGCACATGCCCGTGTAGAGAAGCTTCCTATAGTGGATAAGGACGGCAATCTTAAAGGGCTTATTACAATAAAAGATATAGAAAAGCAGATAAAGTACCCTAATTCAGCCAAGGATTCTCAAGGAAGACTGCTTTGCGGAGCGGCACTCGGAATCACAGGAAATGTACTTGAAAGATGTGAAGCCCTTGTAAATGCAAAGGTTGATGTTGTGGTGCTTGATTCCGCACATGGACATTCCAAAAACGTAATTGACTGTATAAAGGCAATTAAGGAAAAATATCCGAAACTTCCGGTTATAGCCGGAAATGTGGCAACGGGTGAGGCAACAAAAACGCTTATTGAAGCGGGTGCTGACTGTGTAAAGGTAGGTATAGGACCGGGGTCTATATGTACCACCAGAGTTGTTGCAGGTATAGGTGTACCGCAAATCAGTGCAATAATGAATTGCTATGCTGTGGCAAAGGAGTATAATATACCTATAATTGCAGATGGAGGAATCAAATTTTCAGGTGATATTACAAAGGCATTGGCAGCAGGCGGAAATGTATGTATGATGGGCTCACTCTTTGCAGGATGTGATGAATCACCGGGAGACTTTGAATTATATCAAGGCAGAAAATATAAAGTATACCGTGGTATGGGTTCTCTTGCGGCTATGGAAAAAGGCAGTAAGGACAGATATTTCCAGACAGATGCAAAAAAACTTGTACCTGAGGGAGTAGAAGGAAGAGTGGCATATAAGGGACTGGTGGAAGACACCGTATTCCAGCTGCTTGGAGGACTCAGATCGGGTATGGGATATTGTGGGGCGAAGGATATAAAGACTCTTCAGGAGACTTCGGAATTTATAAAAATAAGTGCCGCATCCTTAAAAGAGAGTCATCCTCATGATATACATATAACAAAAGAAGCACCGAACTATTCATCGGAAGATAACTAAAAAATAAACATAAGGGGGATAGAAGATGAATGCAACATTGGTAGTTATGGCGGCCGGAATCGGCTCGAGATTTGGCGGAGGTATAAAGCAATTGGCACCGGTAGGACCAAACGGTGAGATTATTATGGATTATTCCATATATGATGCAAAGGAAGCCGGATTTAATAGAGTTGTATTTATAATCCGTCACGATTTGGAGAAGGATTTTAAAGAAATCATCGGGGACAGAGTAAAGAAATATATAGATGTGGATTATGCTTTTCAGGATCTTAACGATTTGCCGGAAGGATTTGAATGCCCGAAAGAAAGAAGCAAGCCATGGGGAACAGGACAGGCTTTGCTTTCTGTAAAAGGCATTGTAAATGAACCGTTTGTAGTAATAAATGCGGATGATTATTACGGAAAAGAAGGTTTTAAAGTAATATATGACTATATGGCAAATAAGATGGACAAAAACAGCAAAAAGCTCGATCTGTGTATGGCAGGCTTTGTACTTAAGAATACTCTTTCAGACAATGGAGGAGTTACAAGAGGAGTATGTAAGGCCGATGCAAACAATAAGCTCGCCGATGTGACCGAGACTTTTGAGATTGAAGTAAAAGACGGGGTATTAAATGCTGTTGATGAAAATGGTAATAAAAGAGATGTAAATCTTGATGATATCGTTTCCATGAATATGTGGGGACTTACACCTGAATTTCTTGATATTTTGAAAGAAGGTTTTCCGAAGTTCCTTGGCAGCATGACAAATGAGTTGAAAAATGAGTACTTATTGCCTTCAGTAATAGATGAGGCTATCAAGGCTGACAGAATAAGTGTGGAAGTATTAAAGAGCCATGACAAGTGGTTCGGAGTAACATATAAGGAAGATAAGGAGATTGTTGTTAATTCAATAAGAGCCTTAGTAGACAAGGGAGTTTACCCTGATAAAATTTTTGATTAAGAGGAATTTATGACAAAGCTTAGAACATTGATAATGGGACATAAGAACCCGGATACGGATTCAATCTGTGCGGCTATAGGTTATGCCGATCTAAAGTCAAAAACTGAAGAGGGGGAGTTTTTACCAAGGCGTGCCGGCGAAATCAATGAGGAAACCAAATTTGTACTTAATTACTTCAAGGTTAAACCGCCTAAGCTTACTGAAAGTGTAAAAACTCAAGTAAAAGATGTTGAGATAAAGCATACAAAGGGCGTTGATAAGAATATATCATTTAAAAAAGCCTGGGGACTTATGCAGGAACTTGATGTAGTGACTTTACCTGCTGTAAACAGTGAGGGTGATCTTGAAGGAATAATATCGGTCAGTGATATTGCAAATTCATATATGAATATATATGACAGCAGAATACTTGCAAAAGCAAATACAAGGTATTCAAATATTATTGAAACAATTGAAGGAACTTTGGTAGTGGGTGATGACAAGGCCTATTTTAATTCAGGTAAAGTAGTTGTTGCCGCCGCAAATCCGGATATGATGGAATACTATATAGAAAAGGATGATCTTGTAATACTTGGAAACAGATATGAGATGCAGCTTTGCGCCATTGAGATGGGTGCGGCCTGTATTATAGTTTGTGAGGGTGCCGGTGCATCCATGACTATAAAGAAGCTTGCAAAGGATCATGGAACCACTATAATTACTACGGCCTATGATACATTTACCGTAGCAAGACTTATAAATCAGTCCATGCCTATAAATTACTTTATGAAAACCGAGAATCTTATAACATTTGAAAATGAGGATTATCTGGATGAAATAAAGGAAGTAATGGCGACTGTAAGACATAGAGACTTCCCTATACTTGATAAAAACGGAAAATATCTCGGAATGTTTTCAAGAAGAAACCTTCTCGGTGCCAAGGGTAAGAGAGTAATTATGGTGGATCATAATGAAAAGAGTCAGGCGGTGGACGGTATAGAACATGCAAATGTACTTGAAATAATAGACCATCACAGACTGGGTACCGTGGAAACTATAGGGCCTGTTTATTTCAGAAATCAGCCTCTCGGATGTACATCTACAATTATTTATCAGATGTACCATGAAAAGGGAGTGGAGATTCCAAAACAGATTGCAGGGCTTCTTTGTTCCGCTATTATATCCGATACTTTGCTTTTCAGATCACCTACATGTACGGAAGTTGATAAGGCTGCAGGCCTTGACCTTGCAAGAATTGCAGGTATTGATATAGAAAAGTATGCAAATCAGATGTTTGCATCGGCAAGCAATCTTACAGGTAAGACCGATGAGCAGATTTTCCATCAGGATTATAAGACATTTGCACTTGGAAAAATTAATATAGGAATAGGACAGATCAGTTCCTTGAATGAGGAAGAGTTAAGAGATATTGAAAACAGACTCCTGCCCTTCCTTGTAAAGCTTCATGAAAGCAGCACAGAGGATATGATGTTCTTTATGCTTACCAATATATTGGAGCAGTCAACAAGACTTATATGTGTCGGTCCGGGTGCGATGGCTCTTGTAATGAAGTCATTCAGAATCGAAGAAGGTGTTTACGAGATAAATGATTCAGGTGTAATAGAGCTTGCTTCGGTGGTATCAAGGAAAAAACAGCTTGTACCGAGTCTTGTAATAGGAATACAGATGTAGGAGAGATATGGGGAAAAAAACTAATATTACATTAATCGGTATGCCTGCATCAGGTAAGTCTTCAGTCGGCGTGGTTTTGGCCAAGCGACTGGGTAAAAAGTTTGTAGACACCGATATTGTTATTCAGGAAAAATACGGAAAGCTCTTAAAAGAACTTATAGAAGAGCATGGTGATGAAGGTTTCAGAGAAATTGAGGATGAGGTAAATGCCGGACTGGATTTAGACAATTGTATCATATCGCCGGGAGGCAGTGTGGTATATGGTGAAAATGCCATGCGGCATTTAAAAGAAATCAGTGTAATTATATATCTGGAACTTTCATACACTGCAATAAAGTCAAGACTTGGCGACTTAAGAGAGCGAGGAATTACTTTAAAAGAAGGACAAAGTTTAAAGGATCTTTACCTTGAAAGAGTTCCGCTTTATGAAAAGTATGCGGATATTACTGTCAATGAGATGAAAAAATCATTGGCAAAGACTATTGATGAAATCTGTGAGAGATTGGGTGAGAAGCCGAAAAAGAGAAGAAACTTCAAGAGTAAGAGAGTTCCTTTTGCTACTAAAGATAAGCAGGAAAAAAATCCGTCACATAAGAGCGGTACGGCTAAGAGTATCAAAGATAAAATTATCAAAGACAAGAACTCTAAAGACAAGAACTTTAAAGATAAGAACTTTAAAGACAGATTCAGTAGAGAAAAATCCGATATAGCGAATAACAATAAAAGCTAAAAGCAAAACAATATTCAAAAGAAAAAAAATATAAAGAAACACTTTAAGAAAAAAATGAGAATTGATTTTAAACCCGAAATATGCTATACCCCGTACCGGTGGTAATGGTAAGTTGTGCAGACTCTGAAGGAAGAAGCGATATAGTTACTGTGGCGTGGACAGGTACAATATGTACCAATCCTCCCATGGTTTATATTTCTCTTAGACCAAGCAGATATTCATATGATATAATAAAAAAGTCCGGAGAATTTGTTATAAATCTTACAAATGAAAAAAACTGGCAAAAAAACAGCGGATGAATGCGGTGTAAAATCAGGCAGAGATATTGATAAATGGAAAGTATTAAAGATAGAGCAGTTGCCATCAAAGGTGGTAGCTGCTTCATCTATTAAAGAAAGTCCGGTTTGCATTGAATGTAAAGTTGAAGATATCATTGAGCTTGGTTCACATCATATGTTTATAGCAAAAGTTGTTGCTGTAAATGTAGACGCAAAATATATGGATGAAAAAAACAAATTTGACCTGACAAAAGCTGACATGGTAGTATATAATCATGGAGAGTATATTGGACTTTCAAAGGTACTTGGTACCTTCGGTTATAGTGTAAGAAAGAATAAAAGAAGAAAATAAGGTAAACTCGGGAGGCATCTTTTGAATAATATTAAATTTAACGATATAAAGCACATATATTTTTGCGGTATAGGCGGTATAAGTATGAGCGGACTTGCAAGAGTACTCTTTGAAAAGAACTTTGAAGTGAGCGGCTCGGATACAAAGGCGAATAACAGAACAAAGGATCTTGAAGACAGAGGTGTAAAGATATTTGTAGGGCAAAAAAAAGAGAATATCAGTGATGATATAGATTTGTTTGTATATACTGCCGCCATACATAAGGACAACCCTGAGTTTATTGCGGCTAAAGAAAAGAATATAAAAATGATGACCAGAGCTGAGCTTCTCGGCTATGTAATGTCAAAATTTAAAGAGAGTATAGCAATAAGCGGTACACATGGAAAGACCACAACAACTTCCATGTTGTCATATATATTATTGGATACAAAGCTTGACCCTACAATATCTGTAGGAGGTATCGTAAAGAAGATAAAAGGAAATATTTATATAGGCAAGGGAGACACATTCGTTACAGAAGCCTGCGAATATACCAACAGTTTCCTTGAGTTATATCCTACAGTAGGCGTTATATTGAATATCGAAGAGGATCATCTGGATTTCTTTAAGGATTTGGATGAGATCAGAGACTCTTTTAAGAATTTCGTAAAAATACAAGCCCTAAGGGTTGTATAATAATAAACGATAAGATTACAAATAACAGAGAGATTACACAGGGGTATGAAGGTAATATAGTAAGATACGGAACAGAGAACAGTGACTGCTATGCTACAAATATAAGATATGACGCTTTGGGGTATCCGACATTTGATCTTGTACATAAAGAAGAGACATATGAGAATGTAAAACTTTATGTAGGAGGAAACCACAATATATACAATGCCTTGGCTGCTATTTGTGTTGCCTTTGAACTTGGAGTAAGTATCGAAGATATAAGAAAAGGACTTTCGGAGTTTAAGGGTGTAGACAGAAGATTTGAGGTTAAGGGAAAACTTGACGGTATCACAATAGTTGATGACTATGCACATCACCCAAGTGAGATATCGGCTACATTAAATATTGCAAAGAGATATCCTCATGACAGACTTGTAGTGGTATTTCAGCCACATACATATACCAGAACGAAAGCATTTTTTGATGATTTTGCCAATGTATTAAAGAATGTGGACGAGGTTATAATTGCAAAAATTTATCCTGCAAGAGAGACAGACAATCTTGGAATGAGTTCAAATCTTCTATCAAAAAGAATAAATGAACTTGGTGGAAATTCCACAAGTTTTGAGACTTTTGATGAGATAGAAAATTATCTGTTGGAGGATTTGAGAAAGGGTGATTTACTGATTACCATGGGTGCCGGAGATATCTTAAGAGTGGGTGAGTTTTTACTCGGAAAATAATTTATAGAGATATATTTTTAAGACAAAGGGAGAGCTATGAAGTACGAATTTTTAAAGGCAGATATAACAAGCATTGTAAGTTTGCCGTCAGAATTTATAGATAAATATATGCTAAAGGCAAACGGTGATTATATAAAGGTGTACCTTTTTATGCTGAGAAATGCTGACAGACTGATAAATCCCGAAATCATAGCTGATGCCCTTGAACTTACTATAAAGGATGTTGAAAGAGCTATAGCATACTGGTGCAAGAGCGGAGCATTGATAGAAAAGGCTGAGAATATAGGTAAGCTTGGAAACGGCGACGACTTTGAAGAAGTTCTTATTACAAAGGGTATGCCTTCCAAAGAAGAACTTGAGGAAGCAAGACGTATTCTGACGGCGGCAAAAGAAGTATATAAAAGACGAGAAATGCTTGAAGCAGGTATGGGAGCGGAAGCTTTAAAAGAGAATAATGTTAAATCGGAAAGCCTTGATGAAGCAAAGAATCCAAAAGAAAGCGATAATGAAACGCTTGATCCGGCCAAAGATACCGATGTAGAGAATAATTCAGAGAGCGAAGTAAAGGCCGAGGCAGAGATACCTGAGGTAAAAACAGAGCCGCCAAAGCTTCCTGACAGAAGTCTGGTGGATTTGACCAAGCTAAAAGGCGATGAAGATTTTCAGGAACTTGTATTCTGCGTGCAGACATATACGGAAAAGATATTTACACCTACAGATACCGAAAAGCTGGCATATCTTTATGATGTTGTGGGTATGTCAAAGGACTTACTTGAGTACATAGCGGAAGTTTCGGTACAAAAAGGTAAAAAGAGTATAAATTATATCGAAAGAGTGGCACTTTCATTCCATGAAAAAGGCATTACTACAGTTGAGGAAGCCAAAGAAGACAATGTAAAATATTTCAATGAAAATAAAGCAGTGTTAAAGGCATTTGGAATATATGACAGAGTTTTGGCACCGGTTGAATTAAGATTCGTTAAAAAGTGGTTTGATGAGTATGGATTCAGCACGGAGATAGTTGTTGAAGCCATCAGCAGAACAGTACTTAACACATCATCACAGAGTTTTTCATATGCCGACGGTATACTTACAAGATGGCATAATGAGAATGTACGCACACTTTCAGACATAAAAACTCAGGATGAAAAACATGATGAGAAGGTAAAGGCGGCTCCGAAAACTTCAAATACCGCTTCCGGTTCAAAGTTCAATAATTTTGAGCAGAGGAATGACAATATTGATTCCGATATGCAGGACAAGTTTTTAAATGAGCTGAACAATTTATAGTTTGGCTTAAAGGAGATGTATGGCTATAGATAATTCCTCATATAACGCAATAATGAGAGAATATGAAAATATAAGAGCAAATAACAGAGCCGCACAGGTCAGAAGAATTGAAGAGGTATATGAAAAGATACCTGAAATGAAGGAATTAAACAATTCCACAGGAAGTGTGGCTGTTTCAAGATATAAAGAAAGCTTGAAATCGGGAATATTGTCAATAAATGATTTAAAAACAGATATTGACAGTATAAAAAACAAAAAAGAAGAACTTTTGTGCGCTGCCGGCTTTCCGAAGGATTATATGGAAATAACATATGATTGCAAAGACTGTAAGGATACAGGGTATATTGACGGAAAAAAATGTCATTGCCTTCAGTTAAAGATAAGGAAACTTCTGTATGCTCAATCAAATCTTGAAAATATATTAAGTAAAGAAAAATTTTTGAAAATTTCTCATTTGATTATTATGATAATAAAACGATACTTCCGGGGCAGAATATGACAAATGCTCGCTTATATGGAGGGTGTAAAAAGATTTTTGTGAGAAATTTGCAGACAAATATTTTAAAATAAACGGAAGCAAAAATGCGGTTGATACGGCTTCTGACGAAAATGACAGAAGAAATATCATATTCAGCGGTAATACCGGTGTAGGAAAGACATATTTAAGCAATTGTATAGCCAAGGTATTACTTGACAGATATTATTCCGTAATATACCCTCAGTGCAAAAAGAACTTTTTGAAGCATTGGTAAAGGTTAAGATAGAAAAAAGTGAGGATCAAAAATATTTGCTTCTCATTGAAGAGGTGTATGAAAGTGATATGCTGATAATTGACGATCTGGGCACGGAACTTTCCAATCACTTTACAACTACCGAATTTTTCCATATAATAAACCGTAGGGTTAACACCGAAAAATCTACTATAATATCGACTAATCTCAGTCTGGATGAAATGAGAGATATATACAGTGAGAGAGTTACTTCAAGAATAAGAAAGAGTTTCATGTATATAAGATTGTTTGGAAATGATATTAGAGCAAAGCTGTAATGGAGGGAAAATGCTGTACGAAGATAAAAAAATTGATTCTATTCCTGTAGGTCCTTTGGGACTTATACCTCTTAAAGGAATGGAGGATTTTACAAAAAAAGTAAATAATTACCTTGTAGAGTGGCGTAAAGAGAGAGAAAGTGAGCATAAGGATACACTTTTATTCTCAGAGTATGAGAAAGAAGATTATATTATAAAATCAACCATCTCAAGATTCGGCTCGGGTGAGGCTAAGGGAACCATAGAGGAATCTGTAAGAGGTGATGATTTATATTTGCTTGTGGATGTATGTAATTATTCCATGACCTATTCACTGTCAGGAAAAATAAATCATATGTCACCGGATGATCATTTCCAGGATCTTAAAAGAATTATTGCGGCAATAGCGGGAAAGGCAAGAAGAATAACTGTTATAATGCCTTTCTTATATGAGAGCCGTCAGCATAAAAAGACCGGAAGAGAGTCTTTGGACTGTGCACTGGCATTACAGGAACTCACAAATATGGGTGTCGACAACATCATTACATTTGATGCGCATGATCCGAGAGTACAAAATGCCATTCCTTTAAAGGGATTTGAGACTGTGCAGCCGATTTATCAGTATACAAAGGGACTTCTAAGACATTTCCCGGATTTACAGGTTGATTCGGATCATATGATGATTATTTCTCCTGATGAAGGCGGAATGAGAAGAGCGATATATTTTGCAAATATGCTTAAGCTTGATGTAGGTATGTTCTACAAAAGAAGAGATTATACAAAGGTGGTTGACGGAAGAAATCCGATTATAGCACATGAATTTTTGGGTTCGGATGTTGAAGGTAAAGATCTTGTAATTATTGACGATATGATATCTTCAGGTGAGAGCGTTCAGGAAGTTGCTAAGGAACTTAAAAAGAGAAAGGCAAAAAGAGTCTTTGTATGTGCCACTTTCGGACTGTTCACCAACGGCTTTGCAAAATTTGATAAATATTATGAGAACGGTATTATCGACGGTATATTTACAACAAACTTAGTGTACCAGTCACCTAATCTTTTAAGCAAACCTTATTACTACAACGTTGAGATGAGTAAGTATGTGGCTCTTATTATCGACAATTTGAACCATGATTCTACTATAAGCGGTCTTTTGACACCTACAAACAGAATCAACAATTTACTTGAGAAGGTAAAGAATAACAAATAGGATATAAGGTTTGGGTTATGAGAGTAGTTATATGTGATGATAATCCAATAGAACGAAGAATTTGTTAGAAATCACTACACACATATCAAAGTCGGAGGACCTTGATACGGAATTTGAGGTGTTTGAGAGCGCCAAGCAGATGTTATTTGAAGTGGAAGATAAACTTGAGCTTATTGATGTAATGTTTCTGGATATAAATATGCCGGGAATTGACGGTATGGAGGCGGCATCAAAACTTCGTTCAAACGGATATATCGGAGAGATAGTATTCACCACAGTTTCAAAGAATCATATGTTGGGAGCTTTTGATGTCAGAGCCTTCAACTATATTGTGAAAGGTGAGACTGACGGTGCAAAGACGGTAAAGATAATAAAGGATGTTTTTAAAACGGCGTCAGAAAAATCAAAAGAGTATATGCTCTTTACCGGCATCGGTGAATATAGGAATATCGCGATAAATGATATAAAATATTTTGAAGTTAGAGGAAAAATAATAACCGTGTACTACGGCAGTAAAAGTTTTGAGTTTATTTCAACAATAGGAAAACTTGAAAACCTGCTGTTTACAAAAGGTTTTTTAAGAGTGCATAGATCATTTTTAGTTTCATTGCAACATATAAAGAATTTCACTTATGAGGAAATCACGTTGATAGACAACACGGAAATTCCGGTGGGAAGAAAGTACTACAGTGGACTTAAGGAAGCGATGAAAGAAAATGCAATAGGGTGATTAAATGAAGAAAAAATATAAAGCAATGTGTGCTATGTCATTGGCACTGACGACCGCCTTTATATCGGTAAACGGTGTAGGTGTTCTAAAAGGCAATGCGACAACTGTCGGAGCTGCATATGTAGACATGACAGGTATTCAAAATAACGGAGGTTTACATGGCTCAAACGCAGGGTATGTTGAAACCTCAGTCGGAATAGATGAAAGCAACTATGGAGAGTGGATAATTGAAAGAGAGCCTACATATGAGCAGGACGGGTTAAGAAAAAGAGAATATGTCGCTTCGGACGGTACATTTTATGTACAGTATGAGACTATTCCAAAGCTGACTGTGCCGCCGGTGCCCTCAGATCCGAGACCGGAGCCTACAAGGCCTTCAGATTCGGGAGAGGGAACAAGGCCTTCAATACCGGATAAAAATATTTCCACAAAATCCAATGCAAATAAATCTTTTGGACATTCATCGGGAAAAAAAGAAAAAGAATTGAAAGTTCGGAAAGTTCAAAAAAAGGTACAAAAAGCCTCTCAGAGCGGCAATGACAATTCGGACTCCAAGAACTCGGCAAATAATGTAGAACCGACCGAAAGCTCCACGCAAAAGGTTGAAACTGCAAAGCAGCCGGAAAATAAATCAGGTCATAAACATAAAAGAAATGATAATGACAGTGTGAGTAAATCTGAAGTTGACAAAAATGTTAAGACTGAGGTAAATACCGACAGTACAATTACAGATAATGCAACTGAAAACAATACGTTCACAAGCCTTCCCGATATTACTGAAACTTCGACTGAAATAAACAACAATGAAGTTATTAATGAAACTGTTGAAGCTTCAACAAATGCGGATGAAAGTATAGAGGAAAAACAGTTCAACTGATAAAAAGCTTTAACAGATATGACGGTGCTACACTTTTGGCTGCAGGTGCGTATGCATGGTGGATTGCAATTGTATTATTACCGATGATAAATGCGGTTAAATGGATAAATAAAAAGAGAAGAGAAAAATCGAGGGGCAATGTTAATAAGAAATATAATTGAGATTGCATTAATTATTATATTATTCATTGTAGGCATCGTGGTATATTTGTATTTAAAAAGAAGGATAAATGATGCCGAATCTGATTTGGTAATCAGAAAGAAAAAAGAAATAAAAGAAGATACAGAGGATTAAATAAAAATGGCTAAAGAAAAAAAGCTTGTAGAAGAAATTACTTCCATGGAGAAAGACTTTGCGCAATGGTATACAGATATTGTGCTTAAGGCGGAGCTTGTTGACTATACAAGTGTAAAGGGTTGTCTTGTAATAAGACCTGCCGGTTATGCGATATGGGAAAACATGAAAAATGAGATAGACAGAAGATTTAAAGAGACAGGCATTCAAAACTGTTATCTGCCTATGTTCATACCTGAGAGCCTTTTACAAAAAGAGGCGGACCATGTTGAAGGCTTTGCACCTGAGGTTGCATGGGTAACTCATGGTGGAATGGAGGAGCTTGAGGAGAGACTCTGTGTCAGACCTACATCGGAAACATTATTCTGTGACTACTACTCAAAGGTTGTAAAGAGTTATAGAGATCTTCCGCAGCTTTTAAATCAGTGGTGTTCCGTAGTAAGATGGGAAAAGACAACCAGACCTTTCCTTCGTTCAAGAGAGTTTTTATGGCAGGAGGGACATACGGTTCATGCCACAGCCAAGGAAGCTCATGACAGAACTGTACAGATGCTTGAAGTATATGCGGACTTCTTTGAAAAGGACTTGGCTATCCCTGTTATAAGAGGTATAAAGACCGATAAGGAAAAGTTTGCCGGAGCTGAGGCAACCTATACCATAGAGGCACTTATGCATGACGGTAAAGCTTTACAGTCAGGTACCAGTCACTACTTCGGAGACGGCTTTGCAAAGGCATTCGATGTAACGTTTACAGATAAGGACAATCAAATCAAGCCTGTTTTGAGACCTCATTCGGTATGACTACAAGAATAATAGGCGCTGTTATAATGGTACATGGTGATGACTCAGGTCTTAAGTTACCACCTCATATAGCACCGGTTCAAGTAAATATCATACCTGTAGCCGCACATAAGGAAGGTGTACTTGAGGCGGCTAATGCGCTTAAAGACAGACTGTATGCTGCAGGTGTAAGAGTAAAGCTTGATGACAGCGAGAAGAGTCCGGGATTTAAGTTTGCCGAGTCTGAGATGAGAGGTATACCTCTTAGAATTGAAATCGGACCGAAGGATATTGAAAATAATCAATGCGTATTTGTCAGAAGAGATACAGGTGAAAAGATCTTCGTATCACTTGAAAATGTTGAAAGTGAAGCTAAGGAATGCCTTGAAAAGATTCAGACAAATATGTATGAAACAGCCCTTGCGCATAGAGAAGCTCATACTTATGAGGCAAGAACTATGGAAGAGTTCAAGGATATTGCAGATAACAAGCCGGGATTTATCAAGGCTATGTGGTGTGGTGACAGAGCTTGTGAGGACAAGATAAAGGAAGAGGCAGGAGCCACATCAAGATGTATGCCTGAGGCACAGGAGCAGCTTAGCGATGTATGCGTTTGTTGCGGTAAGAAGGCTACAAAGATGGTTTACTGGGGAAAAGCATATTAAAATAATAAAGAGACCGCAGTCAGAAGGCTGCGGTTTTAATATTAAGTTTTCAAGCATTCATATACTTATGTCCCCGGTATCAGCTTTTGTTAAGGAGATAAGAATGAGAATAGATTTGCCAAAAAACGTTGAAAATATTATAGAAAAGTTGGAGGAGAACGGTTTTGAAGGATTTGCAGTAGGTGGCTGTGTCAGGGATTCCCTGCTTTACAGGAAACCTAAGGACTGGGATATCACTACAAACGCTCTTCCTGAAGAAATGAAGAGGATATTTAAAAAGACCTTTGATACGGGTATTGCACACGGAACTATTACAGTACTTATGGACGGAGAAGGCTATGAGCTGACTACATACAGAATAGACGGAAACTACTCGGACGGAAGACATCCTGACAGTGTTTCATTCAGTAAAAGTCTTTCTGAAGATCTTTGCAGAAGGGATTTTACAATTAATGCAATGGCTTATTCACATAAAAAGGGTATAGTGGATCTTTATAAAGGTCAGGAGGATTTAAACAGCGGTATTATAAGAGCTGTAGGAGATCCAAATAAGAGATTTGATGAGGATGCTCTGAGAATGCTTAGGGCAATCAGGTTTTCTGCACAACTAGGGTTTGAAATAGAAAAAGCCACATTTGATGCAATAAAAGACAAGGCTTCATTATTATCAAATGTCAGCAAGGAGAGAATATTTGTAGAGCTGAATAAGACACTTTCAGGAAATTTTGCAGAAAATGTAAAGTATATATACAGCAGCAGGCTTTATAAATATATCGGTAAAGAGTTTGCAAAGCTTGATGAAAGTTTTTATGAGTTTTACAAAAGAGATCTCGGTGATGAAAAACATATGTACTGGACTGTATTTTTGCAAAATGTAGAAAATATAAATTCGGTAAAGAAGATACTCTCAGAATTGAAGTCGGATAATGCAACAAAAATAAATACCTGTCTGCTTATAGAGGAACTTAAATTACCTTTACCGAAGAAGGATTCGGATATAAGACTGTCATTGCACAGACTCGGTACAAAACTCTTTGAGGACTATATAAAAATCTGTAAGTCGGACAGAAAAAATGTGAATATCTTGGAAGAAATAAATGATATTGAAAAGAGATATGAGAAGATTAAAGAAGAAAATCATGCTTTTGATATCTCCATGCTTGATATTACCGGGAAAGATCTGATGGAACTTGGAATACCGAAAGGACCTAAAATCGGTGAAATTCTGGAAGAGTTATTAAAAAGAGTAATTGAAGATCCCAAACTGAATAATAAAGAACTGCTTCTTGATATAGCAAAAAAATGAGTAATAAAAAGCTACGGGTCGGTACAGTAGGTACAAACCTGTAGCTTTTAACTTTATTTATTTCTTTTTCTTATTTCGCTAAGTTCCTTCATCTGAGAGATGTACTTTTTATTAAGTCCCGGATTTCCTTTTATCATATTTCTAATAAAGAATGACATGATTTTTCCGGTTTTCGGTAAGCTTAAGGATACCTTTTCTCTAGCAACTTCATATTTTATTTTAAGCTCAAGATAAGCCGGACTCTTTGAAGCAACCGTATTTGAAAGTGACGAAAGAGCATTTTCTATATCGGATTTTAAAGATGAGAAACTCACTCTTCCGTTTGAGATATATTCATTTGCCTGGCTCACACGTCCTGCCACACTGTCTTTGATACCTACAAGCTTATTTTGAGTCTCACTTACAAGGTCGTCTGCAATCAATGAAAGCTTTTCTTTGACTTCAAGGAATTCAACCTTAGCCCTTTCAAGTGCTGTATATGCTTTGGCAAGATTGAATGCGGCCTTTATTGAAATAATCAAATCCGAGAAAAAGATAATACTCACAACTATTACAGAAGTCTTCAAATTTGATTCATTTATCTTAGATACAAATCTATAGACATTTACCTGTAAAAAATCGGTAAGCAGTAGTGATAAAAATCCCCATGCTATAGAGGTGGAGAGCGATATATATCCGCTTAAATTGAACTTGTGATCGCTATAGTCCCAGTATTTTACTTTAAAAAGTTTTTCCATTATATATCCGGTGATATATTCAAGTATTGTTGCAGCAATCATTCCTGAAAAATAAACTTTCAGTATATTTCCTTGGAATTTATCTGTTATAATCAGAACAAATATAGCGCCGAAGGCATATATAGGAATATAAGGCCCACGAAGGAAACCTCTGTTTGTAAGTTTTCTCTCCTTGATACTTGCATATCCGGATTCAAAACACCATCCGAAAAAACAATATATATAAAAAAATGCAATCCATTGCAATATGGTGTACTTGGTCATAATCACCTCCAATGAGAACAATAATACCACAGTAGTACATTATCCACAAGTTTTGAAGTTTTATAAAGATAATAAAAACTCACTTTATATCAACTTTTATGTTATAGTATGATATTGAAGTAAGCGTATTTAAAACCTATGCGGTTTTACCTGCAAATAATATAAAAAGAGAGTATAAATATGAAAGTAAGTATATGCTTGCATTACCTATAATCACGGTAAATACATTAGAAAGGCAATAGATTCCTTTTTGACGCAGAAAAGAAACTTTGATATAGAAATTCTGATAAATGATGATGCATCAACAGATGATACGGCAGATATTATAAGAGAATATGAAAAACAATATCCGGATATTATAAAACCTTTATTTCATGAGGAAAATATGTACTCGCAAGGGGTTACAAATCCAAGCGGAAAATACAACTTTCCAAGAGCAAGCGGAGAATATATAGCCATGTGTGAGGGAGATGACTACTGGTGTGATGATAATAAACTTCAAATGCAGGTGGATTATATGGATGCACATCCCGAAATAAGCTTTTGCTTTCATGCTGCGAAGGTTGAAAATCTGGATGCCACATTTTCTCCAAATCTTATTAGACCTTATACCGGAAACTGTGTAGTAGGTGCAAAAGAAGTTATAAATAAAAGAGCACATTATCCCACGGCCTCACTTTTATTACGAACAGAGTATATGAAGAGTTTGCCTAAGTATTATTTTGACTGTAAGGTGGGAGATATACCCATGCAGATAATATCTGTAAAATACGGCGATGCCTATTATATCGACAGGGTTATGAGTGTGTACAGAATGGGAGTACCGACTTCATGGACAGCCTCACAGTTTAGCGGTGATTACAAAAGAAAACAGGAAGAGTACTATCAAAATATGGAGGCCATGTATAAGGCATATGATGAAGACTCCGGATACAGATTTCATGAAGAAGTGCTAAGTGCCGTAAAGAGACTTCGTTTCCTTACATATGTAAATACAAGAGATTTTAAAAACATATTGTCAAAGGACTTTAAAAAAGAATATAATGAGCTGGATTTTAGAGAAAGATTTTTTATAAAGTTTGAATATTTCTTACCTGCATTATATAAGTTTGTGAGGAATACAGCATTATATTTTAAAAGATAACGGAGGACTATGACATATTTTTAAAAATATAAATCTGATAAAAGTAATAAAAAAATTGCTGTCGGAACAGGACTTGCAATATTTATTGCCGGAATTTTCGGGTTAAACTACAGTGCATCAGCAGGTATTATTACCTTACTGAGTATACAGGATACAAAAAAAGTCCACAATAAAGATTGCATTAAAAAGAATTGCGGCATTTGTTCTGGCTATGTTGATTTCCTTTGTCGTATTTAGTGTATTCGGATATGATATATGGGCGCTGGTTTGCTACTTGCTCATATTTGTAGCAGTATGTATGGTCTTTGATTTGAATGAAGGACTTTCACCATGTACCGTCTTGGTAACACATATTTTGGCAACGAAGTATATGAGTTTTGATGTTGTAAAAAATGAAGCGACTTTTGATGCTTATAGGAACATCCGTCGGAATATTTTTAAATATGTATATGCCGAGAAACTTGAAACATATAAGGGAATATCAGGGCAAAAATAGAAAATGAAATAAAGTACATGCTGGATACTTTGGTAGGCTTTCTAAGAGATGAGAATAACAGGGTAAAACTTGAATATGATTTTGATGCGCTTGATAAGCTGATAGACAGTGCAATCTCAAAGGCATATATTGATAAAGACAATATACTAAGCTATGATTTGAAATATTTTATAAACTATATGGAAATGAGAAAGTCTCAAATCATGACCCTGAGATATATTTTTGATCAGGGTAAGGGCATGAAGACAAGACCAAGTCAGGCAAGAGATGTGGCTGAACTTATTTTTAATCTTGTGCCCAAACTGCATGAGTCAAATAATGCGGTAAATGCCCTGATGGACTTATATTTTTGTAAAAGAAAAGATGAAAAACTCACAGCTTCCAAAGAGCCGAGAGGAATTTGAAGACAGAGCAATACTTCATTCAATGGTAGTAAATTTTGAGCAGTTCCTTGAAATAAAAAGGGAGTTTGCCGCAAATTTGAGTGAAGAAGAGAAAAATATATTTTTGGAACAGGTAAATATATGGCAAAGAAATATTACGCGGTAAAAAAAGGAAGAAATACAGGAGTCTTTGAGACATGGGATGAATGTAAAAAGTCGGTTAGCGGATTTTCGGGAGCCGCTTATAAAAGTTTTACAAGCAGGGAAGAGGCTTTGGATTTTTGTAAACGGAACAAAGAGTGTTGAGGATAAAGAGGAAGGCGAAGAGAAACAATCTGAAGCTTTTTGCATATGTGGACGGAAGTTATGACGACACTACCAAGTCATATTCATATGGCATGGTTATAATGCATAAGGATGATGAACTTTATTTTTCAAAAAAGTTTGAAAAGGATGATATGAGTGATATGAGAAATGTTGCAGGTGAGATACAGGGTTCTATGGCGGCCATGCAATATTGTCTGGATCATGATATAAAGAGTATCAGTATTTTTTATGACTATGAGGGTATAGAGAAGTGGTGCAACGGAGATTGGAAAGCCAAAAAGCCCGGTACCATGCATTATGTTGAATTTTATAAAAATGCTTCAAAGCATGTGGATGTGGATTTTATAAAGGTAAAAGGACATTCGGGAGATAAGTATAATGATATGGCGGATGAACTTGCCAAAAAAGCACTTGGACTTATATAATTTTGCCGGAGTATAAACTCCGGCAAAATTATTTTTCCTTATTATTTTCAAATAAACCGAGTCTGTTAAAAACAAGGTCATAGCCGTCATTTCCATAGTTTAATGAACGGTTTACTCTGGAGATGGTAGCTGTAGAAGCGCCGGTTTCCTCGGCAATCTCCAAATATGTTTTCTTTTCACGCAGCATTTTAGCCACTTCATATCTTTGAGAGATGGAGAGCAACTCATTTACAGTGCAAACATCCTCAAAGAAAATATAAAATTCCTCTTTATCTTTTAGTGTAAGGATGGCGTCAAATAGATGGTCTACCGCGTCAGTCCTGATCTTATTATTCATACAAATTGCTCCATTCAAATAGTAATTACATTTTAGCATTTTAACTTGTAAAAGTAAAGTCGAGATAAAATAATATTTTTAGTGAATTATATTAAAAAAGATGGTATTATATTCTATTGTATAAAGCCAAATAACCCTAGGAGGGAATTTAGATGACAGATACTATACTAAGTCTGGAAATATAAAGAAGAGTTTTGACGGTGAGAATGTTTTAAAGAACATCTCTCTTGATATAGGTAGAGGAGAGTTTATCACTCTTTTGGGTTCAAGTGGTTGCGGAAAGACTACCACAATAAGAATAATTGCAGGGCTTGAGAGTCCTGACAGCGGCAAGGTGATACTTAACGGAAAGGATATCACAGGACTGGCACCGGAAAAGAGAGATGTAAATACGGTATTTCAAAATTATGCTCTCTTCCCTCATATGAATGTTGAAAAAAATATAGGCTATGGATTAAGACTTAAAAAGATGCCTGCCGATGAGATAAAAAAAGAGGTGGAGAAAGCGCTGTCTTTGGTACAGCTTGAAGGCTTTGAGAAAAGGAATCCGACACAGCTTTCAGGAGGTCAAAGGCAAAGAGTTGCAATAGCGAGAGCTATTGTAAATAAGCCTAGTGTATTGTTACTTGATGAGCCTCTTGGTGCACTTGATCTGATGCTTAGAAGACAGATGCAGATGGAGTTAAAGAAGCTTCAAAAGGCACTCGGTATTACATTTATATATATAACTCATGACCAGGAAGAGGCTTTAAATATGTCCTCAAGAATAGTTGTTATGAGAGACGGTAATATAGAACAGATAGGTACTCCAAGTGAGGTATATGATACTCCTGCAACCGCTTTTGTAGCCGAGTTTGTGGGAGGTGCAAATCTCTATAAAAACGAAGGTAAGACATATGCAATACGTTCGGAACATGTAAGGCTTGGAGCAGGTGACTATGACGGCATAGTAATTGAGAACAGTTTTACCGCAGGTCTTTCAAAAGTAAAGGTTAGATTGAAAGATAATCAGGAGATTACTTCTTCACATATGGGCATGAATATCAATCTGAATCCGGGCGATGCTATAAGTATAGGCTGGGATAAAAAAGATATGGTGGAGGTTCAAGGTGAAAAATAAGAAACTTAACAAATATCTGCTTAGAATACCTATATATCTTTTTACAATACTTTTTGTAATATTGCCTCTGGCCTATATGGTTCTGATCAGCTTTTTGACAAAGGCAAAGACCTGGGGATTTGATTTTACATTTACTTTGGAAAACTATAAAAAAGTATTTGATCCTTTTTACTTAAATATTTTTTTGGAATCCATAAAACTGGCTTTAGCATCAACCGTTTTGGTTACTTTGATAGGATATCCCTTCGGATATTTTATGGGAAGACTCAGTGAGAGATGGAAGAGAAGAATGATGATGCTTCTTATGATTCCCTTTTGGACCAGCGGTCTTATCAGACTGAACGGTTGGATAATAATATTTAGAAGTAACGGAGTGCTTGATAAACTTTTAATGTTTTTGGGCATTACAAAGACTCCGCTTAAACTGTTGTATACATATCCTGCCGTACTTGTAGGTATGGTATATTTTTTACTGCCGTTTATGATACTTTCAGTGTATTCAAGTGTAGAAAAAATGGATTGGAGCTTAATAGAAGCTTCCAGAGATTTGGGGGCAAGCAGACTTGAATCATTCCTCACAATAACACTCAGACTTACTATGCCGGGACTTCTAAGCGGTGTGGTACTTACATTTGTACCGAGTATGGGACTTTTCTATATCTCAGATATACTCGGAGGAAATAAAATAGTTCTTATCGGAAGTGTTATAGTGGAGCAGCTTACAAAGCTTAGAAATATACCTTTTGCTGCGGCACTGAGTGTAATACTTATGTTACTTACCATAGTATTCTTAAGACTTTATAAGAAGGTTTCGGGTACAGGAGAATTGGAGGGATTATTTTGAAAAAGGTATCAAAAGCGGCCGTTATATTTTTGGGGCTGGTAACTGTTTTAAACTATCTTCCCATTATACTCACTGTAGTTTATTCCTTTAATAAATCCAAGCTTACAAGCGTATGGGAAGGATTTTCTCTCGACTGGTATAAGATGCTTCTTAATGACGGTGATATAAAGAAAGCATTGTTAAACAGTATAATACTGGCGGTGTTGACATGTATGCTTTCACTTGTAATTGGTGTCAGTGCGGCTCTTGCCATGAGAGGAAAAAAGCTTATTTTTGATGATTTCATCAGCGGTTTTGCATCTCTGCCTATAATGATTCCCGAGATTATTCTCGGAATGGTCTTTATGGCTATATTTTCATATATGAACCTGCCTTTCGGCTTTGTAACCATGACGATTGCACACAGTTCATTCTGTGTACCTTATATATTTTTGATTGTAAGGGCGAGACTTATGGGAATGGATCTTTCGCTTGAGGAGGCGGCAAGAGACCTTGGGGCAAGTGAGTTTGAAACATTCAGAGATGTAACATTACCATATATTTTGCCGGGAATTGCATCAGGATTATTATTATCATTTGCAATGTCCTTTGATGATGTGGTAATATCTATATTTACGACCGGTCCTTCAGTAAATACTCTTGCAATAAAGATATATACAAAGATGAAGACAGGTATTACTCCTGAAATAAATGCACTCGCAACCGTTATACTTGTGATTACGGTGCTTGTAATATTTATTTCGGAAAAAACAAGGAAAGATTGATTTGGAGGTAAATTAAATGAAATCTAAAGTATTAGGTTTACTTGGTTTGGGAGCGGCTGTTGCTCTTACAGCATGTGGAGGCGGTTCTAAAGATGCCACACAGCAAAGCACAGGAGCTGCCACAGACAGCTCTCTTAAGGGGACCACTTTAAATCTGTATACATGGGACGGAATGTTCCCACAGGAGGTATTGGACGGCTTTACGGAAAAGACCGGAGTTAAGGTAAATTATTCAAACTTCGACCTTGATGAGACAATGCTGGCAAAGCTTGAAGAGACTAAGGGCGGTGATTATGATATTGTTGTTGCAGACGATTATATTATCCAGCTTGCAATAGGAGAAGGACTTGTTAAGGAGCTTGATAAGTCAAAGATATCTACATATGACAATATAAATCCTTTATTCCAAAGTAAGTTCTATGATCCTGACAATAAGTACACAATGCCTTACGGTGCAGGTATACCTTTGATAGTATATAATCCTGAGACAGTGAAAGTGGATATTCAAGGCTATAACGATCTTTGGAATCCTGAGCTTGCAGGTAACGTAGGTATTATCGGAAACTACAGAGTAATAGACGGTATTACTTTGAAATCACTCGGATATTCATTCAATACGAATGATCTTACTCAGATACAGGAAGCAGGAGATAAGTTAAAGACTTTAGCGCCGAATATACGTCTTATAAATGACAATAATCTTCAGGATTATCTCTTAAGCGGTGAAGTAGGTGCGGCATTTATGTACACATCACAGGTAACTCAGGCAATCAAAGCAAATCCTGATTTAAAAGTGGTATATCCTAAAGAAGGACTTGGATTCGGAGTAATGGGAAGCTTTATTCCGTCAAATGCACCGAATGCAGAGGCTGCATACAAATTCCTTGAGTATATCAATGAGCCTGAAGTAGCTGCAAAGTGCTTTGAGTACATCGGATACTTTGTAACAAACAAGGCTGCTGAAAGCTATGTATCAGATGATTGGAAGGACCTTATAGTATTCCCTGAGGATAAGATTTCACTTATTGAGGGCGGAGAGCTGATAGAGAATATCAGTGATGAGGCAAATGAGCTTCACAACAAGCTCTGGGAAGAGTTCAGACAGGAAACAAACTAGGAAATAAATAAGGGATTGTCGCAATGACATCCCTCTTTTTAAAAA
>CAKAIM010000003.1 GCA_916439285.1 uncultured Lachnoanaerobaculum sp.
GATTTAATGCTGACAACTTTATAGAACAAATAGATTTTTGACTATCTGGAAATACAAATAATAGAAGAATAATAAAATGGAGAGTGTATTATGGCAGAACCTATTTTTAGACTATGACAGTTTTTTTGAAGGTGCAAAAAGTGCCCTGCTGGAGCTTGACACATTGAGTACAGAAGAGGAAAGACTCAGAGCTGAAGGCGACAGAGTAACCAAAGCTATAGAAGCTGAAAAGAAAGCCGTGGAAGGCAGAATAGCCGAGACCACATCTAAAAGATTAAAAGAGATAACATCCACATATGATGCCGAGATTAAAAAGGCTGAAGATATCCGAAAATCTTTGGAGGCAAAGAAGGGTAAGGCAAAGAGTAAAAAGGTAAGTGAAAGAATTGCCGACGAAACCAAAGAACTGCACAATCATATAGCGAATACAAAATCTGAAATAAAAAGCGAGATAAAAAAAGAAAAATTGCCGGGATTTTGCGGAGGAAGATTGTATCACACATTTTATTTTCCACACAAATTCTTTGATTTTGTAAAAATAGTTTTAGCGGTACTTGTAACATTCCTTGCAATACCTATGGTGATTTATAAATTGATACCGAATCACAGAACTATATATTTACCTTTTATTTGCTTTGCGGTTATTATTTTGATAGGCGGATTGTATGTATTGATAGGAAATCTTACAAAAGCAAGACATAGAGACAGCCTGCTTAAGATAAGAGCTATGAGAGATACTATTGACAATGATTTTAAGAGAATCAAACTGATAACAAAAGAGATAAATAACGACTCGTCAGAGGAAAAGTATGATTTGGGAGCTTTTGATGCCGAGATAGAAGAAGCAAAGATTAATGTACAGAGTATAAAGGATAAGAAAACTGCAGCTGTAAGCGAGTTTGAAAACAGTACAAAGAAAATTATTGCAGATGAGATAACGGATAATTCAAGAGAAAAACTTGATAGTCTGAACGATGAACTGGAGGTGACAAAGCAAAGCCTCGGAAGTATAGCTTCAAGAAGATCGGAGATAAACTTAGATATATCCGATAAGTATGAATCATATCTTGGAAGAGACTTTTTACAGCCGTCAAAGATAGAGGCTTTACAAAAACTTATAAGTGACAAGGAAGCGTCCAATCTGATTGAGGCTATAGATCTGTACAAAAGAAGACAAAACGGATAAGAGATGATAGAAGATAAGGAAATAAAGAAGCGGGAGCTTAAAGACAGAATAATAGTAACTGCCGATCTTGACGAGAAAAATGCTCCAAGATCCAGAAGAAGACAAAATGTCAACTTTTTTGTAGAAAGGGGGAGGTTTATCCTCCTCCTGCTTGCTTTAATAACTGCTTTTACAGTTGTATTTACATTAATAAAGCGGTATAAGAGTTATGATAAATTTAAACTGAAATGGATTCATGAACTCAGTGAGGGCAGTCTTGTAGGTTATGAAAAGCTTGGTAACGGTTTTTTAAAGTACTCAAAAGACGGTGCATTGTATTTAAAGCCCGGCGGAAAAGAAGTGTGGATAGAAAGCTATGAGATGTCAAATCCAAAGACCGATAATAACGGAAAATATGTGATAATATTTGATGTCGGAGGAAATGATCTTGAAAGCTATACAAAAAGACGGCAGGGTGGCGGCTATAGGTACTGATTTACCGATACTTAAGGCCGTTGTATCAAAAACCGGTATAATTACCATATTGGTAGAAGATTCAAATTCCACATATATATTTTTCTACAATAAAGAGGGCGAACAGCTTAATATAAGTATAAAGTCAAAGCTTGCCGGAGACGGCTTTCCTACAGATATAGCATTGTCACCTGACGGAACCGCACTTATGGCAACATTCCAGTATTTAAAGGGCAGTTCAATGATGGGAAGAGTCGTTTTTTATGATTTCTCGGAGATCGGACAAAATATGCCGAATAGAGTTGTAGGCGGTTTTGATGAAGAGTTTGTTTCTTCAATGGTGGCAAGAGTAAGGTATTTTGATAAAAATAAATTCGGTAGCAATTGCATCTGACGGACTTTATTTCTTCTCGTCAAAGAATGTTGCTTCTCCGAAGCTTATTAAAACAATAAAGGTCGAAGAAGATATTGAAGCTGTGGACTTTGAGGGAAATAAACTTTGTGTAGTATATAAAAACACATCGGAAAAAAATTTAATCACACATTATATATATACTCGAAAACCGGCGATGTTATTTTGAAAAAAGAGTTTTTGGGAGATTTTTCAAATCTTGATATGCAAAAAGGGTATATTTATCTGACAAAGGATGATAAGGCTATAATAATGAACACGGCAGGTGTAATAAAATACAGCGGCAGCCTTGATTCAAATATACATAAGATCGTAAAAAGAGGGTTATTATCAGGATTTACAATACTTGGAGATAATGACTTTAGAGGAATAGTACTTAAGTAATATAAAGGAGAAAATATGGAACAGGTATGCGTAGGAGTTGACATTGGAGGAACAAGTGTAAAGCTGGGTATATTCACACTTAACGGAAATCTTTTAAAAAAGTGGGAAATACCTACGGAGCCTAAAAACGATCCTAAGGCACTTATCGAAAAAATAGGAAAGTCTATAAAAGAAACATTGAAAGAGGCAAGACTTACTCTTACAGATTGTGTAGGTGTAGGAATGGGGGTTCCGGGACCTGTAATGCCGAACGGATTTATAGAGGTAGTGGTAAATATAGGATGGAGAGAAGTTTTTCCTGCCAGAATACTGTCAGATTTACTTGCAGGTATGCCTGTGGCACTTGGTAACGATGCAAATGTGGCGGCACTTGGAGAAGCATGGATGGGAGGCGCAAAGCATCAGCAGGATTCCGTAATGGTAACTCTTGGAACCGGAGTAGGTGGAGGAATTATAATAGACGGGAAAATTGTTCCGGGAAAGCACGGTCTTGGCGGAGAGATAGGGCATATGCATGTCAGAGAGTCTGAGACTGAAAAATGCAATTGCGGTGGAAAGGGTTGTCTTGAACAGATATCAAGCGCTACAGGAATAGTAAGAGAGGCAAAAAGACTTCTTGCAACAAAGAAAGTTGCATCAAGACTTGCCCTGCTGGAGGATATAACTGCAAAGGACGTACTTGATGCGGCCAAGGCAGGTGATGCTATAGCGCTTGAAGTTGTGGATACAGTTTCAAAATATCTGGGAATAGCGCTTTCACACTTGGCAATGACTGTAGATCCGGAAATATTTGTTATAGGTGGTGGAGTATCAAAAGCCGGAGATTTCCTTATAGATAAAATAAGAGAAAAATTTGAATATTATACTCCTATAACAAAGAATAAGGCGGATATAGTTCTTGCAAAGCTTGGAAACGATGCCGGAATATACGGTGCGGCAAAGTTGGTATTAGGATAAAAAGAATATAAATCATTTCTTAAAAAAAATACTTTCATATTAAAAAAACTTGTTTTTTTATAAGGTTCAAGTGATATAGTGTCAGATATCAAAATGATGTTTAAATAGCATAAAGTCATTTGACTTAGGAGGAATTAAATATGAAGAAAAGATTTTTTATAACAGTTTTAGGATTGACAATGGGAAGTGCGTTATTATTCAGCGCATGCGGTTCAAAAAAAGAAACTGCACAAACAACACAGTCAGTTGCAGAGACTACTACAAAGGCTGAGGAAAGCACCACTGCAGAGACAACAACAGCTGCAAGTGTAAAAGTAGATATAAATTATGATATAGCAAATCACCTTGATGAGTCATTTGATGATGTCGGAAGTGCATTCGGAACAGCCGCATCCGATGAGAAGGCCGAAGCCGGTGAGAGAATTGTAAAGTATGCAGATCCTGAGAGAGTTTTACATTACTATGATGACAAGTCGGGCGGATATGTACTTGAAGCTGTAAGTGCAAAGGCCGGTGACCTTTTAAGCTTTACTGCAGACAGCGTTAAGCTTGATGATATTTTGGAACAGATGGAAGGCGAGAAAGCCACAGGGCTTGAGTCAAATGATGCATACCTTACAGTAGGTGTAAAGGGAGACAGCAATATCGTATTCCAGTCGGAAGGATATTACTTCATAATATCTGTGGGCAAGGACAATGTTGTTTCAAAGGACAGCGCCGCAGCAATAGTAACAGAGGACAGAGCGGGAGTTGATACCGCAGGTGAGACAACAAAGGCACCTTCAGAAATCAAGACACCTGAAACAACAGCGGCAAAGAAATAATTTATTTTCAAGAAAAATATAAAAAGCAAACAAAAAGTTGAAGGAATATTACAGGATATGTCAGAGAAGTATCGTATATTCTTTCGGCTTTTTTTGTTGCAAAAAAAGTAATAAAAGCAAAAAAACTCAAAAAAATACAATGAGTATAAATGAATTTTTATTATTGATAAATAATAAAAAAATATGATAAAATATTAATAAATATATATAATATAACTACTAATCTATGACTGCTTGGTTCGGGCTCATATAAAAAAATAATAAAAAAATCTTCCTTTCATCGTATTGACTTATTTGACAAAGACACCATTCAATAATATTATATTGTTATATTATACCAATTAAAAATAGTATAATTAACGCTTAAGTGTAGGGACTTGTTTTTATTACAAAACAAAATCGCATATAATACGACATAAGACGAGAAGTTGATACGAGTTTTTACATATTAAATACGATATAAATTTCTTTAATGATAATAAGAGACTTACGAAAATATAATGGGCAAATATTTTTTTGTGGGTTATTTTGTTTGCATTGAAGAAATATATATATAAATATTCTGACTGGATATAATAGAGTGACTGATTTAATGACGATACATTAAGCAGTGATATGGGAGTATGCATGTTGAACACAGTATAGGACCTTATATTCCGGCAGACAAACAATCAAGGAGGTAGTTTGATGAACAAAAAGAGCATAGTAAGTCAAGCAGGCTTGCTGGCGGTTTCCGCTCTGTTCCTTTGGGCAAACCCTTCTACTGCACATGCAGAAGGATGGGATAACTCAAACGGTGAGTGGAGATATCTGGACAATGCCAATAACGCAGTGTCTGAGGCTTGGAGAAAGTCGGGTGACGCATGGTATTATCTGGGTGATGACGGCAACATGGTAAAAGATTCAATTGTCACCGTAGGAGACGGCATTTATTATTTGAATGCCGACGGTGTAATGGCAGCTAATCGTTGGGTTCTTGCAAAAGATATCGACGATAATGATGCATGGTATTACTTCGGTGCCGATGGAAAGCGTACAAGGGCAAAGACGGAAGAGTATACACTCGTGAAATCAACGGAAAGAGATATCTTTTTGATGAAGAAGGAGTAATGCTTACCGGATTCTTCGATGCAGAGGGCAATGCGGTAGAAGAAGACAATCCGTTTAAGAGTGCGAAATACTACTTCGGTGATGACGGAGCAATGTATGCGGATCAGTGGTTGCTTTATTCACAGGTAGGCGAGAACCCGGGATATTCAGAGCTTGGACAGAGAAACTACAGTGAGTATGATGAGATGTGGCTGTACTTCGGGGCTAACGGAAGAAAGTACGCTGCAAGCAGTACAGATCAGTCAAAGCAGAGAGAGATAAACGGTAAGGCATACCTGTTTGATGAGAACGGTGTAATGATACCTCAGCTTTCCGTAACTAACGCAAACATAAGAGCTACAGCAAGTAACGCTAAAGTAAAATACGGTTCACTTGATGTTGACGGTGAGCTTAAAGACGATTACTGGACATTTACAGTACCTAATGAAGTAATGAGTCAGCATGATTATGATACAGAAGAGCACAGCTGGTTCAGAACAAAGAAAGACGGTAGTGTAATTAAAGATAAATAGCTACAGTACTTGGAAGAAGATACGCTTTCGATGAGATCGGACGTATGCAGACAGGTTTTGTAATTATGTTGGAAGATGATACATTCGGTATCAAATATGATGTAGATGAGTGGACAAAGGAAGACTTCCTTACAGACGCTATCAACTCACCTATAGCTGCAATCGACAGAGGAAGCTTATATCTCTTCGGTACAGATGAGCTTAATGACGGTTCAATGATTACCGGTGAGGTTACAGTATCTCTTAGAGATCAAAATGCGGTATTCGGTTTCAAAGACAACGGTAAGGCTATCGGAGCAAGATGCACACTTGCAAAGAACGACGGTAAGTTCTACTTCAACGGATTAAGACTGGATGCTGATGCAAGCCTTAAGTACGGTATTCTTAAGGATACAAGAACAGGTCACGGCGAGTATGTAGTCGTAGACTCAAACGGTAAAGTAGTCAAAGGCACAAAGATTCTTAAGGACGGAGAGGGCAACTGGATAGTAGTTTCAAACTCAAAGTTCGTAGCAAGAGTAAGTGATAGTGACAGACCGAGAAAGAAGAACGGAAGATTCTATCACTACGATTCAAGTGCCGACAGACATGACAGATGGGGAGCGGAAATCACATATGCCACAGACGGATTGAACAACTTGGACAGTGATTTTGTTCTCTTTGACAGATAGTTAGAGGAGAGATATGAAGAAAAATAATTTAATAAGGACAATCAAGCAGACGACTGCCGGATTGCTTGCAGGAGCCATGGTCCTTACAGGGGCTCCGCTGGGCAATATGACTGCGCAGGCGGCGGGACTGTTGCCGAATGAGGATTTACATCCGGAAATAACAGCGCCGGCTACAGAGGCGAGTAATAAGTATGTTTCAAGAGTTAATGCAAACTTGACATACGGATCTTCAGATTCAACTGCATTTGTTTTTGGACCGGCAGGTTCAAGCACTAACCATGTTGGTACAAATACATATGGATCAGCAGCGGGTGGAGATACTTTCACATTTAACTTTGCCGGTATTACAGATTCTGCAGCAAGAGAAAATAAATCTCGTGGATATTATGATGATAATCAGGTGACATCACATGGTGATAGTGCTGATATAGCACCTACTATTCGTTCTGCGTATTCGAATAACTGGTGGCATGGATACTATGCTTTCGGTAAGCCGTATCGTATAGGCACTGATGTACAGAATAAAACGGGCGGTACACCATATGATGCGACAAATCCTCTTGATCCAATAGTGAATACTTGGACAGGAACATCAAATGATGAGCCGAATTCAGCTAGTTATACAAGTTCAAAAAAGGCATTACATACAGGTGCTAATCATTATGATGGTGAAGTTCTTACTTTGACAGACGGAACAAATACTGTTCAGCTACGTCAGGAGATAAAACCTTCAGACGATGACCAATATATTATTGTTCAATACACTGCATATAATCCGGGTTCAAGTACTGTGGATTTTATGGTGGGTAATGAGACAGATACCATGGTTACATCTCAGGATGCGGTTCCTATTTTTGTTACACCTCATGGTGCAGGTGGAGCGTTTGAGGGGGTTCATTTCCAAAACTCTACAAGTGGACAGTATGGACTTACTATATTTGATATTTATACATCAGGTAAGGACGCAGGTGTTGTAAAAAGAGATGCAAATGACCCTTCAGAAAACCGTGTATGGGCAGGACATTGGTCATCAACAGCCGGTGTTGGTCATACCAACTGGGTTTTCTCACAGAGTAGATCAGGATTTATAAATCCGGGAGATTCAGCAGGTGCTTTTTCAACCTACTTTAACTTGCTTCCCGGAGAGACAAAGATTGCTACATTTGTAGCATCTATCAAACCTTCGGTTTACTATGTAAATAATGGTGCTGACGGTAGCGCTACTTCAGCAGGTACGGCCGGATTCATGGGTAACCCTGTAGGAAGTATTGCTGATGCTGTAGCAAGGATTAGGGCAAATGGTGCCAAGAAGGCATATATTTACCTTCAGTCGGATACTACTATGAATGGTACAGTGACTATTCCGGCAGGTACCGATATAACTATTCAAACTGCAGACTTTTCTGCATTACCGGCAGGTCAGAGCTATGGTGTAGGTTATAATCACGATAATACACCGCCTATAAAGACAGATATTGCTACTATAAAGAGAGCTGATAACTTTACAGGTCCTCTCTTTAAGGTAGAGGATGCAGATTCTGCACTTAGTTTCCGTGATGTTACTGTAGACGGTAATAAGGCTTATTTCTCACAGCCAAGTGTTACAGCAAAGCCTACCGCACCTATTATAGAAGCAAGCGCAGGTACGGTAGCATTAAAGGCGGGTTCTACATTTACAAATGCCTATGTTGATGATGCGGCTGTAGGCAGCAATACACCATCTGTAATAGAGGTTAAAGATACAGCTGTTCTTGATTTGAACTCTCCGGGTGGTGTAGCCACAGTTACAGGAAACGAATCTATTAAGAACGGTCCTGCTATTAAGATTTCATCAAGTGCAAATCCAAGACTTAACGGTAATGTAAATATTACAAATAACAGTGTGCTGGTAGATGACCCGGCAAATACTAAAGCTTCAAATGTGACTCTTGGTAAAAAGCCGTTTTTGGTAAAGAAGAACAATGAAGTAGATTCGGCAACAACTATTGGAGTTACATTAAGTGAAAACCTTCCTACAGCTACAGGAATGGGAACAGCACTTATCGACTTTGAAGACAGACCGACTACAGGCTTGGCAAATTATCCGTATTCTGTATCAAACTTTGCAGCAGATGCAAGTGGACAGCATATAGTAATGGGTGATGAGGCAAGTCAGGTAACAGGTGCGGCAACAACAGATGTACAGAATCAAAACGTTGTTTATATCACAACAGATATGCATGACTTGGTTCTTACATATGTAGATGAGAACGGTTCAAGTATTGCATACAACAAGCTGGTGGTTCCTACAATACCGGGACCTACAGCGGGATCAACAGTACCTATTATAGATGCGAACCCATATCAGAAGTCATATGCGGTAGGTTCACAGATTGAGTTCCCTCTATCAGCACCTGCAGGATATACATTTGATGAGGTTGATACTTCAGGAGGAGCGCTTCCGGCAGGAGTGGCAGTTGATAATACAGGTAAGCTTACTGCTACCGTACCGAATGAAGATTTAAATATCACTATTAAGCTAAAGAGAAATGAAGTTCGTTACTCATTTGATACACAGGGTGGAAATGTAGTTACCGACTTGATAGAGTCTGTAAATCCCGGCGGAACTTCTGTACTTACAATGCCTACTCCGGTAAAGAGCGGATATGTATTTGACGCATGGCATAAATACACAGATACAAACAATAACGGAGTTCATGATACAGGCGAGCCTGATCTTGGGGCATTTACAGCATTCCCTGCACCTGCAACGGCAGGAGTAACAAAGCTTTATGCAACATGGACACCGGGGACAACACCTTATGCTGTAACTATTACACATAAGAATGCAAATCCTTCACTTCCTGTTACATTTGCGACAAATGTACAAAACTATACAATAACACAACCTGTAACAGCGGATCCGCTTGTACCTACACCGGGTATTCCGGGATATATTTATGACACGGCAACAAGATTACCTGCAAGTCAGGGTACTTTAAATCTTGCTACAGGTCATTATGATCTTCCAAGTATGCCTGCAATGGGAATAAGCGTAAATTATCGTTACAAAGTTGATGTTAATACAACATTTAATTACACAGTGCGTCATCAGGATGCAATGGGTAATCCTTTGGCGGCAGGAATTACAGCAGCTCCAAAGAGAGCGGAGCAACAAATAAATGCCGCACCGAAGAATATCACAGGATATACATTTGATCACTTTGATATTACAACAGGTGATACACCAAACCCTGCAACATATGTTTTGGGATTGTCATCACCCGGATTTACATTAATTAATAATGCTACAACAGACGGAGTATTCTCCGCATATATGCCAAACCAGGATGTTATCATCACATATGTATATAATGCCGATTCGGGATCAAATCTTATAAAGAGATATTATGACAGAATCACAGATACAATCTTGGCAAGTGAGATAGAGCAGTTGTCACCAAGTGCAGCTATATCAGCAAGTGTACCGGCATTAGGAACAACAACAGGTGATAAGCTCTACGGATATACATGGGTAAGCGGTTCATCTACAATAGATATGAACCCGGCAGGACTTGTAACTGTAAATGCCGCAAACGGTAATGTTACAGGAACAATGCCTACACTGCCACCATCATCACCAACCAGAGTAGACTGGAAACTTGATCATGATGCAGGCAAGTGGAAAAATGTAAACTTCGCAGTTTCAACAGTTTATAGCAACGGTACATTGGTATCACCTGCAACACATGAGATACTTGTAAGTGATACAACTGCAGCAGGAGATGCGGCGGCATATACCTTTAACAGATTAAAGGCACTTAATTATGTACCGAATACAACGGCAAACCGTTACTATCAGTTTGACGGATGGTTTGAAGATGATGCATGTACAGTTCCTGTAAATGCAACAAGATTCTGGCATACAACAGATTCAAATCCTATAACACTTTATGCAAAATTTGGTGAGAACCCTAATGAGTGGTTTGATATCAACTTTGCGGCAGGAAGCAACGGTTCAATATCAGCTCCTGCAACACTTCATGTACCATATGATTACACATGGAGCCAGGTAGCCGCATTACCGTCAGCATTATTGCCGACAGCACAGTTACCTACAGCTACACCTGTAGCAACTACTTGTTTAAAGGCTGGAAGGATCCAAACGGTGCCTTCATGCAGGGAACAAGCACACTTACAAATCATGCAACATATACAGCATTCTTCAGCCAGGATCCAAACGTATTCGGTACTATCGGATCTATCACACCAACAGGTCGTATAGGAAATGACGGAAGCGGTGAGATAGTAATAGACGGTACAACACCGGGAAATGTATATGTAATAAGTGATCCTAACGGAAATATCGTAGCGGTGGTACCGGGAGATTCAACAGGAAACAGAACGGTTGTTCCAAACCTTATACCGGGAGCACACTACAATGTACAGGAAGGAAGCCCTGATACACAAGCAACTGTAGGTCAGCCGATTTCTTCTATAACAGGTACATCGGTATCAACACCACAGGATGTATATGTTCCGACAGTAGATAATAACTACAACATAGGATATGATCCTGAAAATGACGGTATGGCACAGATCGTTATCAATCCGGCAGATCCTGACGCAGATTATGCGCTAATAGATGAGAACGGAAACGTAGTGCAGTATCCGGGAAGTGACAACGGATGGATGACTCCTGTAGGAAACAATCCTTCAACAGTTACTTTCAACAACTTAAATCCAAATGAGACCTACACAGTAGTGGCAAGAAAGAAGGGCGACAGCTCAATTCCAAATCCACTTACAAAGTTACCTGACGGAAATCAGATAATAGCAAATCCGGGAGATATGGCGGACGCACCTAAGTATGTAGTAGAGACAAAGGGCGGAAACGTAGTAACTGTAGGAACAACAAGTGTAGGAAATGACACATATGATCAGGCAAAAGCAGGAGAAGAAGTGGTAATCCATGCAGATCCTGTAGATGCAAACGGCAAGAACTTCCTTTACTGGAAGGTACTTGCAGGAAGAGCTGTAGGAGTTAGCGGAAATATAACACAGGCTGACTACTCATTTACTCTTTCAAATTCAAATATTGTACTTAAGGCTGTATACGAACCTACCAAGGTAGCGGGAGATGATGCGGATCTTACAGAGACAATAAGAGGCGGTAGTGTAGGAGAGTTCGGACTTACACCGGGTCAGATACCGGGACTTGCACATGATCTTACAACACCACTTGACAGATCACTTATCGGAGTAAACGGTGCAACAGTAGAATACAAGGTAGTATTTAACAAAAGAGATGCAAAACCGAATGAGAAGACAGCTGTAAAGCCTGTTTCTGTATCGGGAGTGGATCATCCGGATGCACATACAACAGCATACGGACTTGATATCCAGCTTGAAAGATATGTAAACGGAAGACTTGTAAATAACGGAATACTTGCAACAGCATCAAATGCGACAGTAGATGTTATAGCACAGCTTCCTGCAGAAGACGTTGATCAGCTTGATTACCAGTTATTTGATGTGACACCTGACAGCTTAGGTAATATCAATCCTGTAGATATAACAATTACGACAGATGTAGCAAACAATGCGGGACTTCTTAAGTTCACAGGTAACTTGCAGCATTCATATGTACTTGTTTATTCAAAGACATTTAAGGTAACATTTGTAGATAATAAGCCTGTACTTGATCATTTACACTTAAATGATACAAGCAGAAACTTCTATAAGAAGTTTAAGGTAAGAAGAAAAGAGAATGTAGAGGATGCTTACTACTCAAGTGATTATGCGGTAGTTACGGCATATGCACAAAATGATGTAGCAAACGGACTTGTAACACCGTTTGAGGATATCTATGGTGTACAGTATGACTATGTTAACTGGTCAAAGAAGGAAGATAAGCTTTCAGTATATGACACAACAAGTCCTGTAACAAAGAGAACAATTGTTTATGCATACTATTCAGACAACAGAAAAGAAGTTGCAAAGGCAAGAGTAGATCTTGGTGGTACTGTAGAAGAAGCAAAGATCCTCACAGGAGACCCATACCTTAAGGTAGCAGAGGTAGCTGAAATAAATGAGGCTATAGCACATGCACTTGAGACACTTAGACAGGCAAGAGATCTTGTATCTCCTGACGGAACTACATATCTCAGACAGGCAAACTATGCAGAGCTTCAGCAGGCAATAGATGCACTTAGAAGACTTATTGACAAGTATTCAAAGATAGCAGCCGACAGAGCCGGAGACAGAAACAGAAGAACCGGTGGTGCCAGCGGTGGAGGTAACTCTTCAAGTGGTAGAGGAAGTAGACTTTTGACACCGGGAGAGAAGTCACAACAAAATACAGCTATCAATGAAACAGTAATGTAAGAGCATTCGTACTTGGTGTAGACGGTGCTTGGGAGACAAACCCTGTAACAGGCGGATGGTCATTCGTACTTAACGGTGGAACACCACTTAACGATATGTGGGGAATGATTACATTCAACGACAATACAGGTAAGAAGGTATCACGTTGGTATTACTTTGACGGACGCTCAACAATGGCAACAGGTTGGGTATATGACTCAAAGAACGGCAACTGGTATTATATGAACACAACACCGGGACCTGAGCTTGGCCAGATGGTATTAGGTTGGGTAAAGGATGAAAAGACAAATAAGTGGTATTACATGAATGATAATACAGGTATCCTTAAGACAGGATGGCATAAAGATCCGCAGGACGGAAGATGGTACTATCTGAATTCAAACGGTGAGATGCTTGTCGGATGGCAAAAGATTGACGGAAAGTGGTATTATTTTAATACCAATACTCCGCAAAATACTTATACATGGGATGCTAATGCTTTCAAGTGGAACTACTTAAGCAATAGTGGAAGACCATTTGGATCAATGTATGCAGGAGAGAAGACTCCTGACGGATATAATGTAGATGCAAACGGTGCTTGGAACTAAGTGACGTAGGAGAAAAAATGAAAAGAAAGACAATAAAAGCAAAATTGACTGCCGCATTGTCTGCGAGTATGGCTCTTGCCATGCTCGCACCGGCAACGCCGGCATATGCAGCAACACCTGCTCCAAAACCTAACGGTTTTAAGTTTGATTTTAGAACAAAAAATGAGTCAAAGGTGCCTTTTGTAAAAGATTTGTATGTGGAAGGTGGAACAGCAGGAAGTGCTATTACAACTGACTATAAGGGAATGCAACTGGATAGCAATCTTGGACTTATACTGCCATATTTTAATAAGCCGGGTACTGATATAGTTTTTGATGCCGCACAGGCTCCAACTGCAACTGTTGACACTAATACAGGAACTGAGAGTACACAAGTATGGAGTGGTGCAGGTTCACTTGGAATGGACGGATATATCATCACAGGATATACAGATGCGGCAAGCAACGGTAGAAATACACTAACTGTTAATCCTTCAAGATTCCCAACCACAGGTATGACATACTATGCGACATTGGGAGCGGATACAACTAAGACATTTGATTATTCTGTTAAGCATAAATATAAAGCCGGCACAAGTTATATACCGGGCTTGGAAGACGGTGAAATAACGGATAATAATGCAAAGCCTGTACTTAGTCCTATCACCAATGCTATACCTAAGACAATACCGGGATATAAGGCATTGCCTTTGACGGGTACAAACGGTACAAACAGTGCAAAGTTGGATGGAGATATACTTACTACAACCATCAATGCAAACAAAAAGTCAAATATATATATCACAAGTGACAATCGTGTCACCGGTGCAACAACAAATAAACCTTTTTCAGTAGAATATTCTTATGAAAAAGATGATACTAAGAAGTTCAATATAAGAGTATTTGATGCAAAGTATAAGAGTTCTACAGACCTTGCAAACGGAAATGCTGCTGAGACAACACAGCAAAGAACAGCTGCAAATATTTCACAGCCGGTACTTACCGATGTAGCAAGCGCTCCGTTCAATATATCTGCAAATACCGCTATTATAGGTGACGGATCAAGTGCGGATCAGACAATGTATATACTTGATGCTACAACTCCTGTAACTATCACATATACAAAGGGTGAGCCTGCAACAGCGGCAGGAACGGATATTGCAAATAATACTATCAAAGTTGGTCAGTTTACAACTGACGGAACAGGAAAAACAGCAGCTGCCGGAGGAACAGGTAAGGTTGTAACAACAATTATACCTGCAGCTGACGTACAAGATGCAGGCGGAAATACAGTGTATACAGCATTGAAGGCTGATACTACTGCAACAACAGGAGGAGCTCATCCTAGAAATACATATAAGATTAAAGGACAGCTTCCAAACCAGAATGTAACTATTACATACAATTATGTTCCAAACCCTGCTTTCTCAACAAATGTGAAAGTAATCTATGTTGATCAGCTTGGTAATAACATAACCGATAAGGTAGCTACAGCTATAGCTGCTACAGCAGAGCCTGCAGGTGCAGGAGCTGTAAGAACCTTCTATAAGGAAATGTGGCGGTACCTACATATCTTTATGCAAAGGCTAATGCACTTCAGACAGGTGAAACATCTTATAACTTAGAGATACCTGCACCTGTATTGAATACATATGGAGGTAGCCCGTCAGCACCTACAAGTTTGTCTAATCCAAAGATTACAACAGACGATTCTACAAGATGGGGTAACTCTTATACAACTGCACTTGATAATGCGTTCCAGTCAACATGGTCACAGTCAAGTCCTAAGTTTACAGTTTCAACAACAGGACCGGTTGCAAGTCAAACAGTTTATGTAACATATGAGCAGGATCCGGGAAGCATTGCTTATTTGGCATACAGTGCAGGTACAGGTGGAGATTTAAAGACAGTTGTAGCAGGAAATACAGTTGATTGGGATCCTACAGCACCCGGTCAGTCTATACCAAGTGTTACAAAGCAGAATGTACAACCTGACGGTAGCTATGATATAGTAATCGATCCAAATAGTGCTACAGATCCGACAAAGATGCCTGATGCGGTACCGAATCAAGGTTATAATAATGCAACATGGTATTATGGAACAACAGCTATTACATCTTTCCCTGCAACTATTCATGTAGCGGCTTCAGGTGGTAGTGTAAGCAGTACGGTAGCTCTTAAGGCAGAATTTACAAAGAATACATCAAACTGGAACAGATATAATCTTGCAGCGGGAAATGGTAATGTACAGCTTCTTTTAGGTACAATAGAGGATGTATTAAACATTGACAGCTTAGGAAATCCAAGAACAATTACTTTAGCAGATCTTACTAACGCAGCACTTGGAAGTGGTGTAGCGGTAGATCCTGGATTTACAGCAAAGTGGTATGATGAGAACTGGAATGAAATTTCATATGGAGATGATATTACAGGACTTGTTAATACTACATTGACAGTAGTCGGTGTTAACTCAACACCTGCAAGTGTTTATCAGCCAAATGTAACAGGAACTCTTGATCCTCTAACAGCAAAGCCTGTACTTAGAGTGGATCCAAATGCACCTGCAGCTATAGATCCTACACTTCAGTATATAGTTACAGATCCTGCAACAGGAAATGTGGTAGCAGTAGTATCAGGAAGTCAGCTGATGGCAAACGGAGGGGAGATTACAGATCCTGCTCTTGAGCCGGGAAATACATATAATGTATCGGTTGCACCTGCAAGTGCAACAGGTATTGCGGTAGGAAGTCCTATTCCTTCAAGTGCCGGAGCGGGAACACCGGGAAGTGCACAGATTCCTGTAGCTTTGACACCACAGGTGGCTGAGGACAGCGCAAACCCGGGTAGAACAAGTATTACAATAAATCCTACATCTCCTAATACAGACTATGCATTAGTAGATCCTTCAGGAAATGTGGTTTATCCGTTCACTACACCAAGTGCTCCGGGTGCCGCAGTAACATTTAACAACTTAGATCCAAATACAATTTATCGTGTAGTACCTCGTACAACAGGAACAAGTGCAACTCCGGCAAGCAGAATTTCAGACGGTGCGGTACTTCCTGTAGATACATCAAATGCAGGATTATCTGTAAATACATTTGATGTTACAGTATATGTACCTGCAGGAACAGTGGCAGATCCGACAACATTTAAGGTAAACGGAACTCCAAAGACTTCATTGAATGATTTGAAGAACCTTGCACCGGGAACAACAGTTGAGATATTGGCACAGCCGGCAGATTTAAGTGGAAATCTATTTAAGGAGTGGCAGGGAATTACAGGAGTAAGTACTTCAAGCTTTACATATCCTACAGGAGTGGCAAGCGGTAGAGTAGTATTTACTATGCCGAACCGACCTGTTACAATACAGCCGCTTTATGATAACAATCAAAACTGGTCAACACAGTATAACGATAATATCGGATCAGGAAAGCAGATATCAGCAGGCTTCCCTTCAACTATTGCAGATACAGGAGACTTCCGTATTCTTATTGAAAAGGATAGCGTTCCTGCAGCAACAAAAGATGAGATAGCAATGATGTTGGCGGATGATACCTTTAGAGGTGTCTTCCAGATGAAGATAATAGTTCAAAAGAAGGATGCTTCAGGAAACTGGCAGGACTATGTAGATACAAGCGGAAATCCGATTCCACTTAGTACAGATATAGTAACAGGTTCTTTGATGACAGCTTCAAGAGAATATAAGTTCTTTGAGGTAGGTACACTTGCAACACCTTCAAGTGCATCAGGTTCAATAGTAGCAACTGATATGAATGTATCTGATATAGAAGCAACAAATGCCGCTTCATATACAGGCCAGTTCAACAAGACTCTTGAGAGTGGAAAGACATATGTATTCGGTTATACAACAATAGTCGGTGCATTTAAGGTAACAGTAAAAGATGCAAGAGATAACTCTATAGTAACAAGACTTACTCTTAGCAGTACAAATACAGTTAGTGATTTTGAATCACTTTATAGAAGTGCAATACAGTCGGACTATGTAGACAATGACGGTATTACATGGCATTACGAGGGATTAAGTAAGGACAGAGGAATGTATGATCCTTATGATCCGACTCTTCGTGTAACAGCTGATGAGACAATCTATGTTTACTATTCAAATGATAAGGCTGAGCGTAGAAAAGCTGAGGCTGATTTAAAGGCGGCTATCAAGAATGCAAACAATCAGTTAAATAGAATCAACGATCCTGTAAAGAGAGCAGCACTCCAGGCGGCAATCAATGCGGCACAGGCTGTAATTGACAGAATAAACAGAAAGTCATCTACACCTGAGCTTATAGCAGCTCTTCAGGCGCTTAATGATGCAGTGGTTGATGCAGGCGGAAGAGTACCGAACAGCGGCGGTCGTGGCGGCCGTGGCGGTTCAGGCGGCGGATCAGGAAGCGCGAGCAGAAGATCAAGCGGATATACATCAGGTCTTAGAGTAGGCTACGACGGTAACTGGGAGCTTACAAATCCTGTAGAAGCTACAGCAAATCCTGACAGCAGCAAGTGGGTATTCAACCTTGCAAATGGCGGAAGAGCTAAGGGTTGGGCATACTTAAGCTATACTTACGAAGGAAAGACAAAGTCTGAGTGGTATCACTTTGCTGAGGACGGCATCATGGATTCAGGATGGTTCTTAGATGGAAGTACATGGTATTATCTGTCAATGAATCACAACGGATTCTTTGGTGAGATGATTAAGGGATGGCATCATGACGGCCAGGACGGAAGATGGTATTACCTTGATCCTTCAAGCGGTGCTATGCATACAAACTGGAGCAAGATAAATGGAGAATTCTATTTCTTGAATCCTACAGCACCTGCACAGACATGGTTCTTTGATAATGCTACAGGTAGATGGAATTTTGGTAATATAAATTCAAGACCTCTTGGTTCAATGTATCAGAATGAAACTACACCTGACGGTTATCATGTAAATGAAAGCGGAGCTTGGAGATAATCAATAGTTTATAAAGACTTGTAGATTTACTCATTCCGAAAATAATAAAGGGGAGTCACACGAAAGTGTGGCTCCCCTATTTACATATATTGGAATAACATGTAATATAGTAGTATATAGACTGTGCGTAGATTGTGTTAGAATACGATATAAGAATATAGTATTTTTTTAAACAAAAATATTAAAAATTTAGGAGGGTTTATCATATGAGTAGTTTTGAACTTAAATATTTTGAACAAAAAATGAATGAATTACTTTGATTTTTGACGGCATTGTGCTTGCCGTATGGGGAATGAAGCCGAATTACAATAAAGAAAAGTTTGCTGTAAGCTTTGATATCGGTATAGATCTGATATTTGATTTATTATCATTTACAGAGTATGATTTTTGAAGAGAAAACTTATGAACCGAATGTAAGCGATATATTTATAATAAATACATTCTATGAATGCCTGATGAATTTTTTTCAGATATGACGGTAGAATATGTAGGCGAAAATGAAATAAATATATATGTACCTGTGGGAGATGCATATGCGCAACTTGAGATAAGGGATATAGAGTATCTTACTGTTACTGTTACAAGTTATAAAAAAGTGGCATTTTGTAAAGGTGACAAGCCGGTCAAGATAGGAATATATGATTTTGATGCAATGAAGTATGAAAAATTCCCTGAAAACTTTGTTAAGGGAGATTCTAAATTTTATTGTTTCGGATAGAAACATAATAGAATAAAAAGGTAGCAAAAAGGCTTTTTTAAGCCTTTTTTGCTACACTGTCTCTGATAATTAAATTGCCGGTAATTAAAGTTTTTACCGGTGTATTTTTTTTGTCCTTTTTTATTTTTAAGAGTTGTTCCACAGCAAGTTTTCCTATTTGTTTTCTTTGTACATGAACTGTAGTAAGAGCAGGTGAAGAGACTGCAGAGTAAGGTATATCATCAAAACCGATTATAGAGATATCTTTCGGTATTTTAACTCCCTTTTCTTTTAAAGCCTTTATAGCACCAAGAGCAAGTGTATCATTGTCCGCAAAGAAACAGTCGGGAAGTGTACTTAGATCACCAAGTTGTTCTAGCATATCATTATAAGCTCCTATCATAGTGGGAGAGATCATATATGTATGCTCTTTTACATAGTCCATTTTTAGCCTTTCCACACTCTCTGTGAATCCTTTTTTCCTTAGTTGAAAATTTTCAGAATATACATTTCCACCGATGTATCCGATGCTTTGATGTCCGCATTTTTTTAGATAATCAACAGCAATATAGACATTCTCTTCATTATTCATACAAACACTGTTGCAAGTAGTATATGGGCAAACATTGTCCACCACAACATAGGGAATGGATATGGAATCAAATAGTGGATACAACTCCGGAGTAAACTCTGTGCCTATCAGTATAATACCTTCATATTGGCTGAGATCTGTTTCTGATAGAAACTTTTCAAAGCTCTCCTTATGCACTCTTAAAACCATATTTAAATTTTCTTTTTGAAGTCTGCTCTCTATTGCGTCAAGTATTCCGGCTATAAAACCTTGATTTTTCTTCAACAAAAAAACACCGCTTCTGTAATATTTGAGAACCAGTACATTTTTTTATTTTTCTGTAATTCTTTTTTTCTTTGTTGAGGGTAATAATTATATTCCTTCATTGCCGCCAACACCTTTTCTCTTGTTTCTTCACTGACGCCTTTTTTTTCATTTATTACTATGGAAATAGTGGCAGGAGAAACATTTATCAGTTTTGATAACTCTCTAATGGTCATAGTATTCTCCAAAGAAATGTTGTTCACTAAACAATAATTGTTTTCAGTAATCATAATACTATTTCAAAAAAATATATTGTCAAATAATTATAAGTACAATATTTTACTTTGAATGTGTAGGATAGTGAACGAGAAGATTGTCTTTGGTGATTATATACTATAAAAAAATATTATTTTTTTGTTTATAAAAAAACATGTTAAACAGTTTGAATTTAAGTTTATTAAACGATAAATAAAGCATACAAAAAAATCGTATATGCTATATGCATAAAAAAATAAAATAATAATTTATGCAATAAATAGAAATAATCAGACTGTATTGACATTTAAACATAATAATATTATTGTTTATATAAACGATAGTTCTTGATTTGTTAAATATTTAGTAAACAAGGAGGATGATATGAGAAAGGTCAAGAAATTAGTTAGTGCGTTGTTAATCGGTGCAATGGTTAGTGTTCCACTGATCGGATGTGGCGGAGGAGCTGCAAAGAGTGCAGACAGTACTACTGCAACTGTAGCAGACTCTAAGGCTGAGGAGAGCAAGACAACTGACGGAAGCAATCCTGTAGCGGGCAAGAAGGTAGCGTATATTATGATTATGCCTTCAGCTACTATCTTCCAGATGTGGAAGGATTCATGTAAGAAGCTTTGTGATGAGCTTGGAGTACAGTTTGATTTCTTCTTCTGTGACGGTGATTTTAATAAGTGGCAGGACACTATAAGAACATGTGCATCTGCAGGCTATGACGGACTTATAGTAAGTCATGGAAACCAGGACGGTTCATATGTATTCTTAAAGGGCATCCTGGATGAGTACAAGGATTTAAAGATTGTTACATTCGATACACAGTTCTATGCGGACGGTGAATACAAGAAGCTTGACGGTGTTACTCAGATGTTCCAGCAGGATAAATCTTTGGTAACCGTTCTTCTTGATGAGATGGTAGCTAAGTATGGTGAAGGTGTAAGACTTGTAAAGGTATGGAGAGGCCCTAACTACAACAGCCCGTTTGACAGAAGAGAAGAAGGTTGGCAGGAGTATGAGAAGGCGGGAAAAATCGTAACTGTAGGTGAGGTACAGCCTTTACAGGATTCTGTAGACTCTGCAAACACTGTAACTGCAGCTTATCTTCAGAGTTTAAAGAGAGAAGATGTTGACGGTGTTATTGCATACTACGACATGTACGGACAGGGTGTATATAATGCACTTATTGAAAACGACAATATGAACGGTAAGAACGGTGATGCACTTCCTATGGCATCAGTAGATATTGATCCTGTTGATATTACAAATATGCAGACAAGACCTGATATATGGACAGCGGCAGGAACAACAGACTGGACATTAAACGGAGAGATCGCTATGAGACTTCTGTTACTTGAGATGGCAGGAGAGTATGACAAGATCTATGATCCGGCAACAGGAGAAATGGGAGTTGATGTTGTAGAGGTTCCGGGTACAGCTATTAAGGCATCAGACTTAAAGACAGATTCAAATGTAGAGAATCTTGGAAATGTAGCAGGAGAAACTTATGGTAATCTTAACTATCTCTCGGAAGCAGATTGGATGCCAAAGGATCTTTTACACAAATAATAAGGGTATATAAATATAAGGCTACTAAACAGTAGCGACTTATAAAATTAATGAATGAGGTGAGTTTATCAGATACATTTACTTTTATTTTTAAAAGTCATTGAAATTTTGATGACTCACCCGTTTTAGATTGGATAATTATGGACAGAATAAAGTTAAGCACAAAAAATGTGTCGATAGAATTCCCGGGAGTAAAGGCCTTAGAGGATATAAACTTTGAGGTAAGTACGGGAGAGATAAGGGCTGTTGTAGGAGCAAATGGTGCCGGAAAGTCCACACTTATGAAGGTATTATCAGGTGCCAATCCTACATATACCGGAGAAGTATTATTAAATGATAAAGATGTGGAGCTTAGAACCCCTGTAGATGCAAAAAAATGCGGTGTTCAGATAGTTTATCAGGAAGTAGATACGGCACTGTTTCCAAACCTTACAGTAGCTGAGAATATCATTCAGGGCGATTTGGTAATGGATAAGGGAAATACCATCTTAAATTGGGGAGAGGTCTATAAAGAGGGTAGAAAAGCTCTTGACAGACTTCATATCAGCAAGGAAAGGATAAATGAAAGGGATCTGGTTTCGAAGCTTTCACTTGCAGATAAGCAGATGGTACTTATAGCAAAGGCAATCAGAAGAAAGTGTAATTTCCTGATACTTGATGAGCCTACGGCTCCACTTAGCAATCAGGAGACAAAAGAGCTTTGAAGTTGTTGAGCATTTACACAAAACGGAGAATATAGCAATACTGTTTATTTCACACAGATTAAACGAGATACTTGAGATATGTGAAAGTTATACAGTAATGAGAAACGGAAAGTTGATCGGTACATATCCTATAGAAGAGTCAACTACTACAAAGGAAATAGTAGAACTTATGCTTGGAAGAACCTTTGAAGAAGCATATAAAAGAGAAGAGATTCCGATAGGTGATACTATTTTTAAAACAGAGAATTTGAGCGAGATCAACGGAAGAATCAATGATATAAATTTACATGTCAGAAAAGGTGAAATACTGGGTATAGCAGGGCTTGTCGGAGCGGGTAAGTCCGAACTTTGTAAAACTCTTTTCGGAGCATATAAGAGTACCGGAAAAATCATTTTAAACGGTAAAGAACTGAATCTAAAAAATCCTGCACTTGCAGTTAAAAATAAAATAGCGCTGGTACCTGAGGAGAGAAGAAAAGAAGGTGTACTTGTAGAAGAGAGTGTAAGCTTTAATTTATCTGCGGCATCCTTGGAAAAGTTTTGTAAATTGTCTTTCATAGACAAGAAAAAGGTAACAGATAATGCAAAAAGTTATATCCGGAGCCTTAATGTATCAACACCGAGTCCAAGACAGCTTGTCAAGAAACTTTCAGGTGGAAATCAGCAAAAAGTTGCTGTAGGAAAATGGTTGGCAGCAGATTGTGAGCTTTATATATTTGATGAACCTACAAAGGGAGTTGACGTAGGTGCAAAGCAGGATATTTTTGATCTTATCCATGAGATAGCAAAAAAAGGTAATGCAGTTATATATGCAACCTGTGAGAACCAGGAGCTTTTGGCCCTCACAGACAGAATTTATGTAATGTACAATGGCGCTATAAGTGCAGAACTTATTACAAAAAATACAAATGAAGATGAAATAATGTTTTACAGCGTAGGTGGTAAGCAAAGTCAAGAGGAGGTAGTTTGATGGAACGCAAAAAATTAATAAAATTTGGTATAGATTGGGCTGCTATCCTGGCACTTGCTCTATGTTTTATAGCATTTACAGCAATTAAAGGCACTGCGTTCATGTCACAGAGCAATATGGTAAATATTCTAAGGGCAATGGCAATAACAACGGTATTCGGTATTGCAGCTACAATTACCATGGCACCTGACGGATTTGATATGTCAGCCGGTACTTTGGGAAGCTGTTCAGCTTACGCATTTGTATCATCATACCTTTGGTTTGGACAGTCACTGTTTATGTCGGTAGTAATAACTATAGTGACAACTTTGATTTTATATCAGCTTACCATGTTTCTTATTCTGGTATGTAAGATACCGGATATGCTTGCAACTTGTGCTTTGATGTTTGTTCATCAGGGACTCGGACAGTGGTATATAGGAGGTGGTGCAGTATCCACAGGTATGAGAACACCATGGAATGCAGAACCTCTTAGAACAGCTCTTTCAGATTCTTTCTCAGCAATAGGAAGAGCGCCTTGGATCATTATCATTATGCTTGGATGTGTGCTTGCAGCATATATCTTCCTTGATTTTACAAAGTTTGGCAGATATTTGTATGCAATGGGTGGAAATAAGGAAGCTGCAAAACTTTCAGGTATTGATATTAAGAAATACAGATATGTAGCAGGTATGATAACTGCTGTATTTATAGCTATCGGTGGTATTTTAGTTTCATCAAGAGGAAGTTCTGCACAGGTTATGTGTTGTGACAACTATTTGATGCCTTCACTTGCAGCGGTTTTCGTTGGAAGAACTGTAGGAGGTGCTGAAAAACCTAATGCTCTTGGAACAATGATTGGCTCAATGCTTGTATCTACACTTGAAAACGGACTTACTATCTGTGCAGTACCTTTCTTTGTATTGCCGGCGGTAAAGGGTGCGGTACTTGCTTTGGCACTTATAGCGGCATATGCATATAAGAGAGAATAATATAAAAGGGAGTCAGTATGAGTAGATTTGACACATATTTTCAGATGGAAGAAAAGGATATAGTTGAGTATACTTTATTAAAAGCTACATCCATAGACTGGGATAAGGACAGCATGAAGGCTGTTATACCTAAAGAACATGGGAATTTAAACTATGTCTACAGAGTAACGGATAATAAGGGACATTCGATTTATATAAAGCAGGCAGGTACCGAAACAAGAATCTCAAAGGATATGAAGCCTTCCAGAGACAGAAACAGGCTGGAATCGGAGATTTTAATGTTACAGGAAAAATTTGCAAGCGGAATGGTACCATATATTTATTTTTATGATACTGTGATGTGTGCCTGTGGTATGGAGGACTGTTCAGATTTTTTGGTAATGCGTCAGGCAATGCTTGAGCATAAAATATATCCTCATTTTACAGAAAAGATAACGGACTTTTTGATAGAGACATTACTAAAGAGCAGTGATGTGGTAATAGACCATAAAGAGAAGAAGGTAATCGGAGGGAAACTCGTTTCACCTGATCTTTGTGATATTACGGAAAAGCTTGTTTTTATGGAGCCATACAATGATCTCAATCATAGAAATAATGTTTTTCCTCCAAATGCAGACTTTGTAAATAAGGAGCTTTATGAGGATAAGGCATTGCATTTTGAAGTTGCAAAGCTTAAATTCAATTTCATGACAAATGCACAGGCGTTGATTCATGGAGATTTGCATACAGGTTCTATTTTTATAAAAGAAGACGGCTTAAAAGTATTTGATCCGGAGTTCGGTATACTTGGACCTTGTGGATATGATATCGGAAATGTTATAGCAAATCTTATTTTTGCCTATGACAACGGAATTGCTTACGAAAAGAAAGAGTTCACTGATTGGATTCTTAAATCAGTGGAAGAGGTCATAGATTTATTCATAGAAAAGTATAATAAATATTATGACGAGTGGGTAAGTGAGCCGATGGCAATGGTAGAAGGCTTTAAAGAGTACTATCTTGACGGTATTCTTAGAGACACGGCAGGATTTACCGGAACAGAGCTTCACAGAAGAACTGTAGGAATGGCCAATGTTACAGATGTAACTACAATTGAAGATGAGAAAAAGAGACTTGTGGCTGAAAGAATAAATATTTTGGCAGGTAAGGAGTTTATACTGAAAGCGGACAGCTTTTAAAAAGTGGTAAAGATTATGTAGATACTATACTGAAGTGCAAAGCTTTGGCAGAGGAGTTATAAATGGGTATTGAAGAATTTTTTGATAAAATAATCTCTGTGAAAATGACGGAAGATAAGGAGCTGAATATTATTGACCAAACGCTTCTGCCGGGAGAGATAAAGAGAATAAACTTAAATACAAAGGAAGAAATCTGGGAAGCTATAAAGAAGCTTAGAGTACGTGGGGCTCCTGCAATAGGAGTATGTGCGGCATATGGTATTGCAAAGACGGCTTCACAGATAGAGGCAGACAACTATGCTGATTTTGAAAAAGAGTTTTTGGAATTAAAAGAGTATTTTGCCTCTTCCAGACCTACAGCAGTAAATCTTTTTTGGGCACTTAACAGAATGGAGGATGCCCTGAAAGCAAATAAAGAAAAAAGTATTGATGAGATAAAGGAAGCTTTATTTAAAGAAGCTGAGGATATCAGAAATGAGGATGTTGAAATAAGCCGTGGAATAGGAGCTTTGGGATTTAAGCTTTTAAAAAAGCTTAAAAGAAACGGTAAAGAGATCGGTATAATGACTCACTGCAATGCCGGAACATTGGCAACAGCAAAGTACGGTACGGCGACAGCGCCGATGTATATGGCACTTGAAAACGGATTTAACGGTGATGATATGCATGTCTACTGTGATGAGACCAGACCTCTCTTGCAGGGTGCAAGGCTTACAGCATTTGAGCTTAGTAATGCCGGAATAAAGACGACATTGCAATGTGACAATATGGCATCTATTTTAATGAAATCGGGTAAAATAGATATTATATTTGTAGGTTGTGACAGAGTGGCAAGAAATGGTGATGCGGCAAACAAGATCGGTACATCCGGACTCGCTATTATAGCAAAGCATTACGGCATTCCGTTCTATGTATGTGCACCTACATCAACTATTGATATGAAGGCTGAAAGTGATAAGGACATCCCTATAGAGATAAGAGATGGGGAAGAGATTACAGATATGTGGTATAAAGAGAGGATGGCACCTGAGAATATAGGTGTATATAATCCGGCATTTGATGTTACCGATCATTCACTTATAACAGGTATTATTACCGAAAAAGGTATTTGTAAATATCCTTTCGATAAGGCATTTAAGGAATTGGGACTTTAGTACAGATAGGAGAAAATATGAAGAAGATAATCAATGTTCCTGAGAATTATACAGATGATATGTTAAAAGGCATTTATAGTGCACATAAGCAGGTTAAGTATGTAGCAGATGACCTCAGATGCTATTGTATAGCAGATAAAAAACCCGGTAAGGTGGCAATCGTAACAGGTGGAGGTACCGGACATTTACCGCTATTCCTCGGATATGTAGGTGAAAACTTGCTTGACGGTTGTGGTGTGGGAAGTGTTTTCCAGTCACCTTCAGCAGAGCAGATATATGAAATATCCAAGGAAGTGGAAGCGGGAAGCGGAATACTCTATCTATACGGAAATTATACCGGAGATATTATGAACTTTGATATGGCGGCAGAAATGCTTGAGATGGATGATATAAAGACCAGAAGCATTGTAGGAGCTGATGATGTACTCTCAAATAAGCTTCCTGAAACCAGAAGAGGTGTTGCAGGTATATTCTTTATGTATAAGTATGCAGGTGCCGCTGCAGCCGAGATGGGAAATCTTGATGAAGTATATGAGGCTGCAAATACAGCTAAACAAAATACAAGAACTGTAGGATTTGCATTGACACCATGCGTTATTCCTGAGCTTGGACATGCCAATTTCTCTTTGGCGGAGAATGAAATGGCCTTCGGTATGGGAATTCACGGTGAGCCGGGAGTTTGGAACGGGGATATAAAGAGCGCAAAGAACTTGCAGATGAAGCAGTTGGAGAAATCCTTGATGATATAGAAATAGGAAACGGTGATGAAGTTGCAGTACTTATAAACGGACTTGGTGCAAGCAGCATAGAAGAGCTTTATATACTTTCAGGAGAAGTGAGCGAAATATTGTCATCAAAGGGTATAAAGATCTATAAAACATTTGTAGGCGAGTATGCAACAAGTATGGAGATGGCAGGTGCATCCATATCTATTTGTAAGTTAAACAGTGACAAGGAAAAGGCTTGGCTTGATATGGAAGTAAAGACTCCATTTATCAGATTATAGGAGCAGTTATGACAGAGATTAGAATAGAGGATCTTCCGGAATTATTTGAGTTCATAGCTAAGGTGTTTGTCGAAAAAAAAGATGAGCTGTGTGCAATGGATGCAAATATGGGCGACGGTGATCTTGGTCTTACTATGAGTAAGGGCTATAGTGCAATGCCTGATCTTATCAGAGAAAATACGGTAGAAAATAATGTGGGAAAGACATTGTTTAAGGCAGGCATGAAGATGGCTTCAGTGGTACCGTCTACTATGGGCACATTGATGGCAAGCGGTATAATGGAGGCCGGCAAGTCATTAAATGAAAAGGATAAAATAGATGCCAAAGATTTGGCATTGTATTTTGAAAGCTTTGCAGCAGGAATCAAAAAAAGAGGAAAATGCGAAGCGGGAGACAGAACAATATACGATGCACTTGTAGTGGCAGGTGAGAGAGCAAAAGAAGCAGCGGATGGAAGCTTACTTAATGTAGCAAGCGCAGCACTAAAGGGTGCAAATGAAGGTGTTGAAGCTACAAAAGATATGTTGCCTAAGTTTGGCAAGGCTGCGGTATTTTCTGCCAAAGCAAAGGGCATAGCAGATCAGGGAGCTGTAGCGGGATACCTGATGGTAAAAGGAGTATGCCTATTTTTAGAAAGTAAGAGTTGATAATGAAGGTACTTAATTTCGGTTCACTAAATCTGGATTATGTATATGATGTAGACCATTTTGTGAGAGAGGGAGAGACCATATCCTCGGCAGACATGAATGTGTTTTGTGGAGGAAAAGGGCTCAACCAGTCTGTGGCATTGGCAAAGGCAGGTGTAAAAGTATACCATGCAGGAGCGGTGGGAAGTGCAGACGGAGCTATGCTTTTGGAGGCACTTTCTAATGTGGGAGCCGATATATCTTATATAAAGCGATATGATATGTCATCGGGACATGCCATTATACAAAAAAACAGAGTAGGTAATAATTGCATACTTTTATATGGTGGTACAAATCAAAATATAGGCATTGACTTTATCAAAGAGGTATTAAAGGATTTTGATAAAGGAGATATACTTTTACTTCAAAATGAGGTGAGTAATCTTTCATTTATTATAGATGAGGGATATAAAAGGGGAATGAGCATTGTATTAAACCCCTCACCTATAAATGAAAAGATATTTGAATGTGATTTGGAAAAGGTGGAATATCTTATACTCAATGAAATAGAGGCTGCGGATATACTTGGAGCCTCAGACACCGGTGAAGATGAGCTGATAGAGAAGTTGACAAAAAGATTCCCGGGAATGAAGATAGTGTTGACTTTGGGAGAGAAGGGCTCTGTATATGTGGACAAGACTCAGAAGATAAGACAGGAAATATACAAGGCTGATGTAGTTGACACTACGGCAGCAGGTGATACCTTCACAGGCTATTTTATAGCAGGGCTGGTTGCAGGTATAGATGTTGCAGGAGCACTCAAACAGGCCGCAAAGGCTGCAAGTATTACAGTAAGCAGAAAAGGTGCATCACCAAGTATTCCTTTTTACAGAGAGGTTTGCGAAAAATTTTAGAATGCAGAATGCCACAAAATCATTATAATAGATGATTTTGAGGCATTTTTAATATTTTATAGAAAATTATTGATCGGACTATAACACATAAAAGTTATTGTAATATATTATATTCCCTTAACAACTTATGTCTGTAATCTTTGTCTGTGTTGGCTCTGCGAAGCTTATCAATATCACCTTCATTTAACAGCAGTTCATTAAGTTTACTGACCATATCGGCACCTTCCTGCCTGCCTTTTTCAAGACCTTTTTCCATACCTTTCTCCAACCCTTTTTCGATTCCTTTTTCAATTCCTCTATTTTCAATAATATCAAGAACTTCACACATGTATTTGGCCTCCTTTTCATTAGCTTCATTTATTGAATTTTCAAATCTTTTATCCCCTGTCATAACGGACATAAGGGTAAGCAATTCATTTATATGCTTTATTGTATAATCTTTTGGATTATAGGAGTTGTTTGTCCGTAATTGATGTAAATAATCCACCAGTATCCTGAAATCACTTTTAAATAATGCTGTCTTCTCTTCATCCAGGTATGCTATCTCGAAAAGATTAATCCTATAATCATTGACAAAAGGTTTTAATCTGTCATCAACTTTAACTATGTCGATTATATTAATCGGATAGCTCCATCTTTTTTTGTATCCTAAATATAATACCAAGGTAATCACAGGGTATTTGGTTTTATATCTGTATCGTTTTTTTGTTTGTCGTCCATACTCGGTACCGTCATAGCTGATTACTCTTAAAGGCATCAGCTTATCCGGCACAGTTTGATTTTCAAAACCGAATAAAGCAATATTTATACAACTGTGTTGCCAATACTTGGCAACATCTCTATCCTGAGAATGGACCCTACCGTCAATCTTTAGCATGCCGGTTGTAGGTGTATCAAGTAGAGAATTTTCATCCACTACATTTTCACCATTAAATAAAAGTACATTTACTATGTCTGAAAAGACATCATTGAATTGTTCCAACATCTTTTGTGATATATCTTTCTCTTGCATATCTCGCTCCTTTATTATAACAAAGAAATATTTTAGAATCCACGTTAGGGTGAAACTTAAGAATATAAGTATAGAAATTTTTAGAAAAAGCCATGTGGGATTATTGTTAAATCCATTTATATTCTTATTATACCAATTAAAAAAATCTTATTACAATACTGTGATTGAAGACTAAAGTTATTTTTTTATATAGTAAATAAATTACAAGAATAAATATAAATAAAAAAATATAGAAATGCAGGTATTTTTTTAAAGGACAGCTAGTGTAGTAAAATAAAAATTATAGAAAAAAAGATAAGAGGAGGAGATATGCTGGAGGCTTTGTGGGCAAAGAAAGAAGAAAAAGACGGATTAATGTATTGGTTACCGCTCACGGTTCATTTAGAAGATACCGGAAGAATTATGGGACTTTTGTGGGAACATTGGATGAGTGAGGGGCAAAAGATAACTATTGCGGATGATACGGATATTGGAAAGCAGATTGCAATATTTACAGGTGCAATTCATGATATCGGCAAGGCAAGTCCGGCTTTTCAGCTAAAGAAAGGTTTTGCAAATTCTAAAGACTTAGATAATGAGCTGACAGAAAAACTGGTAAGGGCAGGGTTTATAGGCATTGACTCACCTGATTTGCTCTCATCACCTGAAAAAACACCGCACGGACTTGCAGGAGAGGTGATACTAAGTGTATTAAGCGACAGATTTAAAAAGGAAAATGACATAGGTTCTATTGTAGGCGGACATCATGGCAGACCTATAGACAATAAAAGCATTATATCTGAAACACTTGCATCATATAAGAAAAATCTCTTCCAAAGTGAAAATGAGGACAGTGATATATATAAAAAATGGTTAGGTCTGCATACAGAAATTTTAAACAATGCATTAAAAAGCAGCAGTTTTAAAAGATGTGAGGATGTACCGGTACTCTCACAGCCTGCACAGGCAATGCTTCTTGGGCTTTTGACAATGGCAGACTGGATCGCCAGTAATACATACTTCTTCCCACTGATTGGGATTTTTGATGATACTGATATTGATATGGACAAGAGATGCGAGCATGGTTTTACAAAATGGAGATATTCAAATCAAAGTGATATGTGGTTGCCGGAAATATATGCTGATTGTAATGGCTTGTTTAAGGAGAGATTCGGTTTTGAACCAAGAGATGTGCAATCAATATTTGCACAGACAATCAGTGACGCTAAAAATCCGGGGCTTGTAATACTGGAGGCTCCTATGGGACTTGGGAAAACAGAAGCAGCACTTGTGGGTGCTGAAGAGCTTGCTGTAAAGTCAGGAAGATGCGGACTGTTTTTCGGATTACCGACACAGGCGACATCAAATGGTATATTTCCAAGAATAATCAGTTGGCTAAAAAATCAGAGCGTGGAATTAGGTGAAAAAAGAGGATTAAGACTGGTACATGGCAAGGCTTTTTTAAATGAGGAATATAATAATCTTACGAGTGCTTCAAATATAGATGTTGATGGAGATAATGAAGGCAGAGAAGGTTTGTAGTAAATCAGTGGTTTTGTGGTAAGAAGACAGCTATAATGGATGATTTTATAGTAGGTACTGTAGATCAGCTTTTGATGATGGCACTGAGACAGAAGCATTTGGCACTAAGGCATCTTGGACTCAGTAAAAAGGTTGTAGTAATTGATGAGGTACATGCTTATGATGCATATATGGATCAATATTTAAATATGGCACTTGAATGGCTTGGAGCTTACAATGTACCGGTAATACTGTTATCGGCAACATTACCGAAGAAGAGTAGAGTGGATTTTATAATGCATTACTTGACGGGTAAGGGGGTTAAGTTTAGCAAAGAGGATATGAGCAGTCTGATGGTAGAAGATTACCCTTTGATTACTTACACTGATAATGATAAAGCATTAAATGTAAAGGACTTTGAACCGATAGAAGATAAGAGAATCGAGATAAAATATACGGATACCGAGAATTTGCCTAAGCTAATGGACTCCCTGCTTGACGGGGGAGGTAATGCCGGTGTTATTGTAAATACAGTGAAAAAAGCACAGGATATTGCCAAAGAGCTGTCGGAAAAGTTTGGTGATGAAAAAGTTATGTTACTTCATTCTTCGTTTATAGCTACGGACAGAGTGAAAAATGAAGAAAAGTTGATGAAATATCTTGGTAAATACGGAGATAGACCAAAGAAGCTAATTGTAGTAGGAACACAGGTTATAGAGCAGTCTTTAGACATTGATTTTGATGTAATGATAAGTGATATTGCACCGGTAGACTTATTGATACAAAGAATGGGAAGACTCCATAGACATACAAGAGATAATAGACCAAAGAAGCATGAAAAACCTGTGATATATGTTGTAGGTAATGACAAGAACCTAGAATTTGAAACAGGCTCAAAAGCAGTATATGGAGGATATTTATTGACAAGGACAGGTTACTTTCTTGGAGATAACATAAGGCTTCCAAGTGATATATCAAGATTTGTACAAGTAGTCTATGATGAGAATATAGAACCGGATCTACCTGATGAATTGAGAGCAAAGTATTATGAATATAAAAAAGAATATGAGGATGTTATAAAAGGCAAAAAGGACAGAGCAACAAGCTATAGACTCAAGAGCCCGAGGCTGAAAAAACATAGAGTCAATGGGATGGATTTGATAGGTTGGCTAGAAAATAACAGTAAGAATTACGGTGATGAAGACGGTAACTCACAAGTCAGAGATACACAGGATACCATAGAAGTAATTGCATTAAAGAAGATTAGAGACGGTTATACTACTTTTGACAGTAGTGAGGACATATCAAATAGTATAGAAGATGTAAAAACAGCAAAAAAACTTGCAAGTTGTACAATAAAACTTCCAAACAGACTCTCAAAGACCTATAATATAGACAAGACTATACGAGAGTTAGAAGATTTTTACATAAACAATTTGCAAAAATGGGATAATTCGGCATGGCTAAAGGGAACTTTATGTGCAATGTTTGATGAGAATAACGAGTGCAGTATAAATGGAGTAAATATGGTATATGACAAAAAATATGGTTTGATATTAAAGGGGGAAGATGATGCCAAGGTATAATTTATTGGATGAAAAATGGATTCAGGTCGTAAGTAAGGATACTGTAGAAAAGATTTCTATAAAAGAACTTTTTGCCGGTGCAGCTAAGTACAAAGAGTTAGCCGGAGATATGAAGACTCAGGATTTCGCAGTAATGAGAGTTATGTTGGCAATCCTTCATACAGTCTTTTCAAGGTTTGATTCAAACGGAGATCCATATGAGTTTTTTGAAATGGATAAGGAGAGCTTTTTACAGATTGGAGAGCTTGAAGAAAATTATTTGGAAGATTATGAAGATGCATTGTATCAGACTTGGATAGATATATGGAATGCAAAAGAGTTTCCCAAAGTGTTGTATGAGTATTTGGAGAAATGGAGAGAAAGGTTTTTCCTATATGATGACAAATATCCTTTCTTTCAAGTAACAAAAAGAGGTATTCAAGGAAAATACAGGTATCGACCCTGAGGGTAAAAAATGTGGCGGAAATTTTTTTGGAAAAAATATAAATAGACTTATATCCGAAAGTGATAATAAAACAAAGTATGCAATATTTTCACCTAAAGATGAGTCTTATAAGGAATATATTGATGATGATGAATTGGCAAGATGGCTTATAACATTACAGGGTTATATAGGTACATCTGATAAACAAAAGGTTGGATCTGCAAAGACATATTCCAAGGGGTGGTTATATGATTTGGGAGGAGTATATCTTCAAGGAAATAATGTGTTTGAAACATTGATGCTAAATTTTGTAATTGCTCATAATGAAAACAACAACTTATTGAAAATACAGAAACCATGTTGGGAAGCAGAGACAATAGAGAAAAATATAGAGTTGTATTTTCATAATGGAATTGACAATATTGCTTCACTCTATACTGCTTGGTGTAGAGAGATATTTATAGATCCTAATAGAACAAAGGAAGATAAGTTTGCATGCTTTATAGCAAAGTTGCCTGAGATAGAACATTCAGATGCTTTTTTGGAGCCAATGACAGTTTGGAGGTATAACAAAGATGGAGAGTATAAGGAGAAATACAGGCCAAGAAAACATGATGCAAATAAGGCAATGTGGAGAAATTTCGGATTATTGACAGGAGTGGGAGAGGGTGCAAGAAAGCCTGGAGTTATAGAATGGCTAAATAAACTGGGTGATATATCAGAGTCGGAAGAGTTGGGATTGTATAAAGAAAATATTAAATTATGTGCAGTAAGTATGATTGATGATGGGAATTCTGCATCATGGGTGCCAATAGATGAGGTGAAAGATACTCTTAACCTTAAAGAAAGAGTATTGGTAGACACCAAAGATACAGGTTGGATAATTAGAATAAATAAAACTGTTACAGATACTAAAGTAACCATTGATAGGGCATTAAAAGTATTTATAAAGGATTTGTTAGAGATAAGGAAAATGGAGAAGGCAGATGTATCAAAATATGTTGAACAGTTCTATTTTAGAATAGACCTATCATTTAGAAATTGGATTGAAAGCATTGATATTGATAATGACAAGGATACAAAAGAGATCGAATGGCGGAATATTTTAAAAAAAGCTATGAAAGAGTATGTGGATGAGTTAGTCTCAAATGCCGGTTTAAGAGACTATAAAGGAATAGGAAAAGGTTCCGGTGTAAAGAATATTGCAACGATATATAATTCATTTTTATATAGATTAAATCAAAATTAAGGAGGTTAGATGGAGAGTGTAAAAAGTGTTTGTTGGAGAATTCTTAAAGAGCTGTATGCTATGCAGGAATATTCCATAGGAAAGGCAATACTTTCAAGGCTAAGGAATTCTATTGGAAGAGATTATGCCGATATGGCGGATATAATGCCTATTATTTTTGAGAAATTACCTGAAAGCTTTCTTGGAAACAGTAAGAAGATGACTGATGAAGAAATTTGTATATTGAACTGTCTACAGTTATATGCAATACATCAACAGGGTGAAGATCTTTGTGTCAATACTGCTGAAGACGGATACAGTAATGTAGGAACGAGTCTAAAGTTACTTAGAGTGGGTGATGATACTACAGCAGTGGACAGAAGATTTAATGCAATGATTACATCAACGGATTTTGATGAATTGACAGTACATTTAAGGCATTTGATAAGGTTATTAAAGTCAAAGCAAAAAGGTGCAAGGATTGACTATGGCAGACTTGCAGAAGATTTGTATCGGATAAGGAAGAATAAAAATAAAGACAATATTATTTTAAATTGGGCAAGAGAATATTATAAGTTCAATAGTAAAGGAGAATCAAATGAACAGTAGATTATTTTTGGATATGCATATTATACAGACATTACCACCTTCAAATATTAATAGAGATGATACAGGAAGTCCAAAGACAGCTCTATATGGTGGGGTAAGAAGAGCAAGAGTGAGTTCACAGTCATGGAAGGCTGCAATGAGAAATTACTTCAAGGAAATTGGAGCAGCAGCTAATGTAGGTATAAGAACAAAAGATATAGTAAGCTATGTTGCAAAGAAGATTCTAGAGATAGATAGTACAATTCTTGAGAAAGAAGCACTAGATAAGGCAGCACAGGTTATAGAACTTGCCGGAATAGGTCTAAAAGAAAAGAAAGATAAAAGTGGTAAAGAAGCTAAAGCACTTTTTTTTATTGGAGATAGCCAAGCAACTGAACTTGCAAAAATGGCAGTAGATGCAGAGGAGGGCAATAAAGGTAAATTACTACTTGATGAAAAAGAAGTGAAGAATGTTTTAAAGGATAAAGTGCCTATTGATATAGCTTTGTTTGGAAGAATGGTAGCGTCAGATAAAACAAGTTCAGGTTTAAATGAAGATGCCTCTTCACAGGTAGCACATGCGATTTCTACACATGCTGTGCAGACAGAGTTTGATTACTTTACGGCTACAGATGATTTGTTACCGGAAGATGAAAGTGGCGCAGGTATGATTGGAAATGTTGAGTACAATTCATCAACACTTTATAGGTATGCAAATGTTGCACTTCATGAGTTTTTACATCAACTTAAGGACAAAGGTAGTATGATAAATGCTACAAAGTTATTTTTAGAAGCTTTTGCTAAGTCATTGCCTACAGGTAAGATAAATACATTTGCCAATCAGACATTGCCAAGTATATTGGTGATTAATTTGAGAGAAGATAGACCGGTAAGTCTTGTAAGTGCATTTGAATCTCCTGTAAAATCAGAAGAAGGATATGTTGCAGGTTCTATAAAAAGAATGTCGGATGAGATGGAAAAGATACAAAAGTTCGTACAGAAGCCTATAAAGACACTTTATTTAGCGATAGATAATGTGGATATTGCAGATGGTGAGGAAGTAGATTCACTTGATGAATTACTTGAAAAGCTTGGAGCAGAAATAGAAAATTATCAATTTGTCTAAGAGGTGAAAATGTGAAAACTATATTATTGAAGTTTGCAGGACCTATGCAGTCTTGGGGAACTGACTCACATTTTGAAACCAGACATACAGATTTATATCCGTCAAAAAGTGCTGCTATAGGACTAATAGGGGCAGCTCTTGGAATAAGGAGAGATGATGATATCAAAGAACTGGTAGATATAAAATTTGCAGTGAGAGTTGATCAAGAGGGCGGCCTTTTGAAAGATTACCATATTGCGAGAAAATATAAGACTAGTGGAGATATTGAAGGAACTTATGTTACAGAGAGGTATTATCTTGAAGATGCGGTATTTGTAGTAGCTATATCACATGAGGATGATAATTTTATAGAGAAAATATATGAAGCACTAAAGAGACCATATTTTCAAATGTTCTTAGGAAGAAGATCAATACCGGTTTTGGCAGATTTTATTCTTGGAAATTTTGACTGTGATATAAGGGATGCATTAGAAAAATGTGAGTGGCAGGCAAAAGATTATTATAAGAAAAGATATAATAAAAGTCAGAAATTATTGGATGTATATTGTGACAAGGGTGTTTTTGATAATGCTGACAGAGAAATACTAAGGCAGGATAAGGTTATATCTTTTTCAAATAAACATAGACAATTCAGTTTTAGATACGAAGATCATGCAAAGATTTATGTAAAAAACAGTATGTTTGAAGATGAAGATACAAACCACAATATTTTTTTGATTTGGTAGGTGAATGATATGTATATTTCAAGAGTTGAGTTAGATATATACAATAGGCAGAAGATAAGAGATTTGACGCATCTGGGAGCTTATCATAATTGGGTAGAACAAAGCTTTAGAGAAGAGAGCGGAGTAAGAAGCAGGAAGCTTTGGAGACTTGATAAGATAAATGATAAGAATTATTTATTGCTGGTAAGTGAAGAAAAGCCAGACTTAAATCTGCTGGAAAAATATGGTGTGGATGGCAGTGCAGTAACAAAGGAGTATGATGCATATATAAGCAAGATAAAAAACGATATGAAGCTACGCTTTAGACTTGTAACAAATCCCGTACATGCAGTGATGGAGGATGGTAAGCGAGGCAGTGAAAAGCCACACATTACAGCAGAGTTTCAAAAGAAATTCTTTATGGAAAGAACTATAAAAAACGGTTTTGAAGTAAATGAAGATGAGGTGAATATTGTAGAGAGGGGATTTGAGCTACTAAGAAAATCCGGTTCAAAACCGGTAAAAGTGGTAAAGGCAACATTTGAAGGGGTGCTAACTGTAGTTGATGAGGATAAGTTCAAATTACTATTGGAGAATGGATTCGGTAAGAAAAAAGCTTATGGATTTGGACTTATGACAGTTATACCGATATGATAGTAGGTGGGAGTATGGAAAAAGCCGAAATAAATGAGCTGCCTAGAATAAGTGACAGGGTTACATTTATCTACATTGAACATGCCAAAGTAAACATACAAGATGGAGCTATAGTGGTATCTGACAGTAGAGGTACTGTCAGAATACCGGTAGCAATGATTGGAGCATTGATGTTGGGACCCGGAACAGACATTACCCATAGAGCAATGGAGCTGATAGGAGATATGGGTACAGGCATAATATGGGTAGGAGAAAAAGGTGTAAGACATTATGCACATGGTAGAGCATTGACTCATTCTACCAGATTTTTAGAAAGTCAGGCAAGATTGGTTACAAATGTGAGAAGTAGAGTAGATGTTGCAAGAAAAATGTATATGATGAGATTTCAAGGAGAAGATGTTTCATCATATACTATGCAGCAGCTTAGAGGACATGAGGGTACAAGAGTCAGGAGATTATATACTGGATTATCAAAAAAATATGATGTTGAATGGACCGGTAGAGATTATAAGGTTGATGATTTTACAGATGGAGATGTGGTGAATCAGGCATTGTCTGCAGGTAATGTAGCATTATATGGACTTGTATACAGTGTAGTATCAGCACTTGGAATATCTCCAGGACTTGGCTTTGTACACACAGGTCATGATCTGTCATTTGTATATGATATTGCAGATTTGTATAAAGCAGATACAACGATTCCATTAGCATTTGAAATAGCAAGTGAGTTTGGAAAAGAAGATGATATTGGAAGCATTACCAGAAAAAAGGCAAGGGATATATTTGAAGAAAAAAAGCTTGTAAAGCAGATTGTATCAGACTTACAGTATTTATTGGATATAGGTGATGACGAAAAGCTTGAAGGGGAATTTTTGGGACTTTGGGATAATAAGGAGCAACTTGTAAGTTATGGTGTAAGTTATACTGAGGTGATGTGATATGCCATTTACAGTAATTACATTAAAAAAGGTACCACAGGCTCTTAGAGGTGATTTGACCAAATGGATGCAGGAGATAACTACAGGGGTTTATATCGGAAATTTCAACACAAAAGTAAGAGAAAAGCTTTGGAAGAGGGTTAAGGAGAATGTAAAGGATGGAGAGGCGACTTTAAGTTTTGCATATAGAAATGAAATTGGATATCAGTTTGATACTCATAATACAAATTTTTCATATATTGATATGGATGGTATACCTTTAGTTTTTATTCCAAATGAGAATGTAAATGAACAAATAGAAATAAAACATGGATTCAGCAATGCGGCAAAGTTTAGAAATGCTAAAAGATATATGGCACATAGGACCAAGCTGGACAGTAAGGACTTTGTGATAATAGATATAGAAACTGATGGCTTGGATAAAGAGAAAGACTATATTATTGAAATAGGTGTGGTAAAGTCTGTAGGTGGAATAATAAGTGAGTTTCAAAGCTTGATAAGCTATGAAGGTACATTGCCAAAGCATATAGTGGCAATGACAGGTATTACCACTAATATGTTACAAAACAATGGGAAGAATTCAAAGTCGGTATTAAAGGAGTTCCTGGATTTTATAGGTGATAGAGATATTATAGGGTATAATGTGAACTTTGATATCGAGTTTATAGATATTGCTCTATCAAAACTTCAGCTTGAAAAATTAAAAAATAAGAGATATGATCTAATGAAGTTTGTAAAAAATGAAAAACTTTTTCTGGCAAATTATAAATTACAAACTGTAATAAAGGAATATGGGGTTGGCAACGAAGTACCACATAGGGCATTGGAAGATGCAAGGTTAATATACAAGCTTGCTGTAAAAGTAAATAAATTCAGGGATTTATATAGTCTGACATAGCGTGTTTAAGGGATCCTATTACTGTGTTCCCCGCGTAGGCGGGGGTGATCCCACTGTCAGGAATATCCATAAATCCGTCAGCACGTGTTCCCCGCGTAGGCGGGGGTGATCCCAAAGTAAGTTCTTTGATGATAGAGCAGGGCATGTGTTCCCCGCGTAGGCGGGGGTGATCCCTCTCTTGAGAGCAGGTCGCTTTTAGTCACTTCGTGTTCCCCGCGTAGGCGGGGGTGATCCTCGGTGAGAAAGTTCCGCAAGAGCATATATTTGGTGTTCCCCGCGTAGGCGGGGGTGATCCCTACCTGACGGCAGTTTTTTTGCTGTAGCCATTGTGTTCCCCGCGTAGGCGGGGGTGATCCCAGCAGAATATCAAATGACCATATAAAGGTGGGGTGTTCCCCGCGTAGGCGGGGGTGATCCTGGTTGGAATATAAAAGCAGTAAATAGACCTTGGTGTTCCCCGCGTAGGCGGGGGTGATCCTCAAGCTAAACTTCTGCTTATTGTCTCCACAAGGTGTTCCCCGCGTAGGCGGGGGTGATCCCATGGAAGTGTTTGATCCTAAGACAGCTACAGTGTGTTCCCCGCGTAGGCGGGGGGTGATCCTGACAAGACTGCAGTTATTGTCATACACGTGATGTGTTCCCCGCGTAGGCGGGGGTGATCCTATGGAAGCGTTTAAGCCGTTTTTGGCACTTTCGTGTTCCCCGCGTAGGCGGGGGTGATCCTGGACTGGTACTGATGTTTTTAAACAGAGAATCGTGTTCCCCGCGTAGGCGGGGGTGATCCCGGCAATCAGCTTGAGTTTTTCCGTGATAATGCGTGTTCCCTGCGTATGCGAGGGTGATCCTATATCTGAGATAAATTCTGCAAGTGATTTAGCGTGTTCTCCGCATAGGCGGGGGGTGATCCCAGGTATTGAAGAAGTATAAGATTACTTTGGAGGTGTTCCCCGCGTAGGCGAGGGTGATCCCATGATTAAAATTGGACAGGCAAGTAGAGATGAGTGTTCTCCGCGTAGGCGGGGGTGATCCTAAAAATGAACTTGGTATTTTAATGGAGTTTGCGTGTTCCCTGCGTATGCGTGGGTGATCCTGAAGGAGCAGGCCGAACATGATGAACTAATCAGTGTTCCCCGCGTAGGCGGGGGTGATCCCACCTGATGCGCTGAATAATACTTTGACATTTCGTGTTCCCCGCGTAGGCGGGGGTGATCCTGATTTTGATATTGATATGATATCAGAGTGTTCCCCGCGTAGGCGGTGTGATCCCAAATGAAGCTATTGCTTCTGCTGAAAGATATGGTGTTCCACAAGCATGCAGGTGATTTAGTTTTATTGGACTTGGAGAAGTTTTATAGAAGTTACTATTGTATATTATGATGAGAATAAAAAATGATAGGAATATATACCGGAGAAATAGATGAAATTAGGCTTTAAATGGGGAAAATATGAAATTATGGTGGAAGACAAAGATCTTGATATGGTATACAGTAATCTATGAAACAGAAGATGATTATATGTATCATATGAATGATTTTTATTATTATTGATAAACAAGATATTCACAATTCAGCTATACGTGGTTCAAAAATTCATATAGTAAGTATAAAAATAACCGGATAATAAAATCGTTAAGAAATTGGTTTTATTATCCGTTTATTAATTCTAATATTTCATAGAAACACATCGGTTGGACAAAAAAATATTAAATTTAAAGGAAATAATAAATTGAAAAAAATTACTTCAATATATTATATTCCCTTAACAACTTATACCTGTAATCTTTGTCGGTGTTGGCTCTGCGAAGTTTATCAATATTCCCTTCGTTTAACAGTAACTCATTAAGCTTACTTACCATATCGGCACCTTCCTGCCTGCCCTTCTCCAGACCTCTTTCTATTCCTCTATTTTCAATAATATCAAGAACTTCGCACATATATTTAGCCTCCTTTTCATTAGCTTCATTTATTGAATCTTCAAATCTATTATCCCCTGTCATAACGGACATAAGGGTTAGCAGTTCATTTATATGCTTTATTGTATAATCTTTTGGATTATATGAGTTGTTTGTTCGTAATTGATGCAAATAATCAACCAGTATCCGGAAATCACTTTTAAATAATGCTGTCTTTTCATTATCCAAATATGCTATCTCAAAAAGATTGATTTTATAATCATTGACAAAAGGTTTTAATCTGTCATCAACTTTAACAATATCGAGTATATTAATCGGATAGTTCCATCTCTTTTTGTATCCTAAATATAATACCAAGGTAATCACGGGATATTTAGTCTTATATATATGTCGTTTTTTAGTTTGTCTTCCATACTCTATACCGTCATAACTGATTACTCTTAAAGGCATCAGCTTATCGGGTACAGTTTGATTTTCAAAACCGAATAAAGCAATATTTATACGGCTGTGTTGCCAATACTTGGAAACATCTCTATCCTGAGAATGGACGCTACCGTCAATCTTTAGCATGCTGGTTGTAGGTGTATCAAGTAGAGAATTTTCATCCACTACATTTTCGCCATTAAATAAAAGTACATTTACTATGTCGGAAAAGACATCATTGAATTGTTCCAACATCTTTTGTGATATATCTTTCTCTTGCATAATCTGCTCCTTTATTATATCAAAGAAATATTTTAGAATCCACGTTAGGGTGAAACTTAAGAATATAAGTATAGAAATTTTTATAAAAAAAGCCATGCAGGATTATTGTTAAAATCCTTTTTATATCTTTATTATACCAATTAAAAAAATCTTATTACAATACTGTGATTGTCTAAACATAAATGTCCGGTATGTGGAAAATTTGAATTTGAATTATCCCTGCTTTTTTTGATGAACATTTATACCGTCACAAGATATTTAGATAATATTTATATTATTATATGTTATAATATGGACATGATTCTATATAGAAGGAGGATGATATGGCAAAGTATTTTCCGCTGTTTATTGATATAAGTAAAAAGACATTTTTGGTGGTAGGGGCCGGAAATATAGCTGCAAGAAGAATTCTAAAACTTAAGGAGTTCGGTTGCAAGATAATAGTAGTAGCAAAGTCTATAGCGGTAACTATAATGGATTTGCAGGACGACAGGCTGATTTTAAAGGAAAGAGCTTATGACAGTTCGGATGTTGTAGGTGTTGACTATGTTATAGCCGCTACCAATGACAAGGAGCTGAATGAAAAGATAGTATGGGATTGTAAAAAAGCCGGTGTTATAGTAAATGATGCCTCGAATTATAAGAATTGTGATTTCTATTTTCCGGGGATTGTTACAGAGGAAGAGATGGTGATAGGAGTAACATCATCCGGAAGTAACCATAAATTGGCAAGAAGGGTGGCAAGTGCAATCAGATACAATATAAAGATATAGTTGAGGAATGCAGGAAAGAACAGGAAGAAAATCCGAAGCAGGAAGATTTTGACTGAAGCAGGGAGGACATATGTTTAGGACCAGAAGACTGAGAGCAAATACGGGTATAAGAAATATGGTCAGAGAAACAAGGATAAGCAAGGATGCCCTTATTTATCCTATGTTTTTTGAAGAGGGAGAAAATATATTTGAAGAAATAGAGTCCATGCCGGGACAGTATAGAATGAGTATAGACCGATGTGACAGTGTAATAGAAGAACTTTTAGATGCAGGAGTCGGTGCCGTAATGCTCTTTGGCATACCGAAGCATAAAGATGAAGTAGGTAGTGAGGCATACCATAACCATGGTATTATTCAGGAGGCAATCAGATATATAAAGAAAAAATATCCGGGGATTTATGTAATAGGTGATGTATGTATGTGTGAGTATACTTCACATGGACATTGCGGAATATTAAACGGAAGTGATGTAGATAACGACACAACTATAAAGTATATTGCAAAGATTGCGCTTTCACAGGTAGAAGCCGGAGCCGACATGGTGGCTCCTTCAGATATGATGGATGGCAGGGTTGAAGAGATAAGAGCAATTTTAGATGATAACGGATATAAAAATATTCCTATAATGGCATATTCAGCAAAGTATGCTTCTGCATTTTATGGTCCGTTCAGAGCGGCGGCAGATTCCGCACCTGCTTTCGGTGACAGGAAGAGCTATCAGATGGATGTGCACAATGTAAGAGAAGCACTAAAGGAAGTGGAAGAGGATATTTTAGAAGGTGCCGATATTGTAATGGTAAAACCGGCTATGAGCTTTTTGGATATAGTGACAAAAGTCAAGGAGATTACGAATGTTCCGGTAGCCGCATATTCTGTAAGCGGTGAGTATTCCATGGTGAAATCCGCGGCAAAGAACGGCTTTATAGATGAAGAAAAGATAATGTGTGAGATGGCGGTATCGGCATTCAGAGCGGGAGCTGATATTTATATTACATATTATGCAAAAGAACTGGCAAAATGTATTGACAAGGGGGTAATCGGATGAAAAAGGGAGTTATAGTTGCAAGTTTTGGAACAACACATGAGGACACCAGAAAAAAGACAATAGATGTGATAGAAAATGATATAAGAGAAGCCTTTAATGACAGTATCTTTATCAGAGCTTGGACAAGCGATATTATCAGAGCAAAATTAAAACGTCGTGAGAACTTACATATCAACAACATAAAAGAGGCACTGGATGAGGCTGTACAAGAAGGTGTGGAAGAATTATTGGTAATAAGTACTCATATTATAAACGGCGTGGAACATAATAAAGTCAAGGATGCAGTATTAAGCTATAAGGATAGATTTAAAAAAATAAGGATTGGCGATGCACTCTTGGAAAAGGATGCTGACTTTAAGTGTATAATAGATGAACTGGATGAGATATACAATAAAGAAGCTGACAGTGCATATCTTTTGATGGGGCATGGTTCAGACCATGAAGCTAATGAAATATATGAACAGCTTAGGAACAGATTTGTAGATACAGGGAGAGATGATATACATATAGCCTGTGTAGAGGGTTATCCGTATATTGAAGATATTCTGCCACAGCTTTCGGAATACAAGTCCGTTCATCTGTCACCTTTTATGATAGTGGCAGGAGATCATGCAAAGAATGATATGGCAGGTGATGAGGACAGCTTCAAAACGATTCTTGAAGAAAGAGGAAAAAATGTAAGTTTTGAACTTAAAGGACTTGGAGAATATGATTTTGTAAGAAGTCTTATACTTAAGCACGCAAATGAGGCGGTATATGTTTCATAAAGATACAATAAGAATAGGTACAAGAAAAAGTGCTCTGGCACTGGCGCAGAGCAAATTGGTGGGGGATGCTATAATAGATAGCTTCCCCCATATAAAAATAGAGTATGTTCCTATGAATACGGTAGGTGATAAAAGGCTTGATATTTCATTACAGGAAATAGGCGGAAAAGGTTTATTTACAAAGGAGCTGGAAGAAGCACTGATAAATGGAGATATAGATCTGGCGGTGCATTCAGCGAAGGATTTGCCTTTAGAGTTTGACAACAGGCTAAAAATTATGCCGGTTTTAAAAAGAGCGGCAGTCAATGATATTCTTGTGGTAAATAAAGATTCAAATACAGATATAAGAAACTTAACAAAGGGTTTTAGAATAGGTACAAGCTCAAAAAGAAGGTCCGAACAGTTGAGGCTTTTAAACAAGGATATTGAAATACTGCCTGTCAGAGGGAATGTAATCACCAGAATAGGAAAGATATTTTCAGGTGAGGTGGATGGTGTTATCTTGGCAGGTGCAGGAATTGACAGACTTCTTGAAGATAATAAATATGCCGCGGAATATAGCGATATTTTTGATAAGATAAGCATTTTTGTTATAAAAGAATGTGATATATTGCCGGCACCTGCACAAGGAATATTATGTGCAGAATATGCAAATGATGATATGGCAGAGATACTTGAAAAAATACAGGATAAAGAATGTGAGTCTTTATTTATTGCAGAGAGAAGGTATTTAAGTGTATTACAGGCCGATTGCCATACAAGTGCAGGTATTTATATATCCGATAACCGAAAAAAATATAGTATAAGAGCTTACTTTGACGGTAAATATATGGAAGCCGATAATATAGAAAAGACATTAGAAAAATTGCTGATTGCCATAGAGGAATTGGCGGGCAAATTAAAGAGGTAAAATGTTTGATAAAAAAATAAATAGTGTATCACTGGTAGGTGTTGGACCCGGAGATGAAAAACTGCTTACATTAAGGGCATGTGAATGTATAGAAACTGCCGATGTTATAGTATATGACAATCTGGTGAATCCAACTATATTAAACAGGGCAAAGATGAGTGCAAAGCTTATATATGCAGGTAAGATATCAGGAAAGCATTATCTTACACAGGATAAAATAAATGAGACTATTGCAGAACATGCTCTTACAGGTGAATATGTAGTAAGACTAAAAGGGGTGACCCCTATATTTTTCAGGGCGAGGCGGTGAAGAGGCCGAGTATCTCTTGGAAAGAGGTATTGATTTTTGAAATAGTGCATGGAATCAGCTCATTCTATGCAGGTCTTGGCTATGCCGGAATACCTGTTACATTCAGAGGGGAAGTCGCAGAGTTTCATGTCTTTACCGGCCATAAAAAAACAGGGAGAAGAACTTGATTTAAATTTTACAAATATAGCAAAGCTTGAGGGAAGTTTGGTATTTTTAATGGGAATATCAAACTTAAGTTTGATAGTACAAGGTCTGCTGTCAAACGGAATGAATCATGATATCGGAGTCGCTGTTATTGAAAAACGGAACAAGGTATAATCAAAAGAGTATTCAGAGGGAAGCTTTTCAAATATAGAAGAGATTGCAAAAGAGAAAATATTATTTCTCCGGCTCTTATAGTGGTTGGCAATGTATGTGAAAAGAATCTTGCTTTCTTTCAAAAAAATATACTCGCTTTCAGGTAAAAATATACTCCTTACTGCAACCAAGGGTTTGGTGGAAAAGATGTCACCTGAATTTAAAAAGCTTGGAGCAAATACTTGTGAGATGAGTCTTATCGCTACAAAAGAGATGGAAATTGATAAGGAAAGATTTGTTTCGGAGCTTGAGCTTGCCACACATGTTTTATTTACAAGCTCAAACGGTGTGGATATTTTTTTGATAAGATAAAAAAATATGATATAGATATCAGAAGCCTATATAATAAAAAAATATGCGTTATAGGTAGCGGAAGCGGTGAAGCTTTGAAAAAGTACGGAGTGAACGCGGACTTTATTCCGAGCAAGTTTGACTCAAAAAGTTTTGTGGAAGAAATTTTGCCAAAGCTTGATAAAAGCAGTAAAGTACTTATGCTAAGAGCCAAGCTTGGAAATGACAATCTTCCAAACGGACTTAAAACGGCAGGTATAGAATTCAGCGATATTCCAATATATGACACAATTATTGACTACAGAAGAAGTTTCGAGCTCAATAAGGAAATAAAGAAATTTGATTATGTGGTAGTGGCAAGTGCCAGTGCGGCAAGGGCTTTGTGTGAGATGATAGAGGATAAATCGGCTCTTTTTAAACAGAGTGGTATCTATAGGGCCTGTGACCACAAAGGCTCTTAGGGAATTTGGTATAGAGGAATTGATTACAGCAAAACAATATGATGTAAAGGGGATAGTAGATGCAATCAAGGGATTATAAAAAATCGGAAAAATATTTCGTTATATCTCAAAAGTATATTCCGGGCGGTGTAAACTCACCGGTTCGTGCGGCAAGGGCGGTACACAGGGATCCGGTATTTATAAAGTCGGGCTTAGGATCAAAGATATTTGATGTAGACGGAAATGAATATATAGATTATGTATGCTCATGGGGACCGGCAATACTTGGGCATGCTCATCCGTATGTACTTGAAAAGGTAAAAAAAGCATTAAAAAAAGGCCTCAGCTTCGGTGCTCCTACAAAGAAGGAGTATATACTTGCTGAAATGATAAATGAAGCAATGCCTGTTATGGAGCAGGTAAGACTGGTAAATTCAGGTACGGAAGCTACAATGAGCGCCATTAGACTTGCAAGAGGATATACAAATAAGGATCTTATTTTAAAATTTACAGGTTGCTATCATGGACATTCGGACGGACTTTTGGTAAAAGCCGGAAGCGGTGTACTTACAGAGGCAATTTCTTCAAGCGGTGGAGTACCCTAATGACTATGCAAAAAAATACTGTTGTTGCGGAGTTTAATGATAAAGAAAGCGTCAAAGCATTATTTGATAAATATAATGACAAGATTGTCTGCAGTTATTGTGGAGCCTGTAGCGGCAAATATGGGTGTTATTCCTCCAAAGGACGGATTTCTTGAATTTCTTAGAGAAATCACAAAAAAGAATAATGCTCTTTTGATATTTGATGAAGTAATAACAGGTTTCAGACTGGCAAAGGGAGGAGCCTGTGAATACTTTAAAATAAGGCCTGATTTAGTTACTGTAGGCAAGATAGTAGGTGGAGGTATGCCACTGGCGGCGTATGGTGGAAAGAAAGAGATAATGGCTCATATCAGTCCTCTTGGAGATGTGTATCAGGCGGGTACTCTGAGTGGAAATCCTATAGCGACAACAGCCGGTATTGCAACTCTTGAAGTACTTTTTCAAAATCCTGAGATTTATGCAAATATAGATGAAAATGCTAAACTTTTGGCTGAAGGCATAGAAAAGATAATGAATGAGGGAGAAAAAAAGTACATATAAACAGAGTGGGTTCTTTGTTATCGGTATTTTTCACATCAAAGAAAGTTGAGTGCTATGAGGATGTATTAAGCTGTGATCTTGACAAATATGCAAGTTATTACAGCTTTTTAAGAGAGAACGGTATTTATGTGGCACCCAGTCAATTTGAGGCGGCATTTATATCCAATGCACATACAGCTGAGGATATAAAGAATACTTTGGATGTAATAGCCGAGTTTGGGGGAAAAGAATGATTTTACTCCTAAGCTTAAGCTTTCGAAATACACCGCAAAAGATAAGAGAGTATTTTGCATTCGGAACTGAGGACAAAAAGAGACTTTTAAAATCATTATGCAGTGAAGAACTGATAGATGAAGCCGCAGTACTTATCACATGTAACAGAACCGAAATATATGTAAGTGCGGGAAATGACAAGAGTACCGGCAGTATAATAAACATTATTTTGGAAAAATGTGAAGAGATAATAGGTATAAATATAGAAAACCTCAGAGATTATTTGCTTTTCTATACCGGAAAGAGTGCAGTTTCTCATCTGTATAAGGTCAGTGCAGGTTTGGATTCAATGCTTATAGGTGAAGACCAGATACTTGGGCAGGTAAAGGATGCTATAGAATTTGCAAGAGAGTGCGATACAGCACATTTATATCTTAATACATTGTTCAGAGACGCCGTCACAGAGGCTAAGAAGATAAAAACAGAAACTTTAATCTCAAAATCAGGAGTATCTACAGCTACATTGGCACTGAGAGCGGCAAAGGATGTACTTAATTCGTTTTCAGGAAAAAATATACTTGTGATAGGTGCATCCGGAAAAATCGGAGATATCGTATTAAAGAATGCGATAAGCTACGATTTTTCACAGATATATGTTACAAGAAGAAGGCATAATATAGATATGTCTCCAAATGTGATGGACAGGGTGAGAATTATAGAATATAACGACAGATATGATTATATAAATGATGCGGATGTTATTGTTTCGGCTACAAGCGGACCTCATTTCACTCTGACAAAAGAACATATTCAGGAGAATATTGTGCCGGGAAGTAAAAAAGTATTCATTGATTTGGCGGTTCCATGTGATATAGATGAAAGAGTAAGAAGCCTTGATAATGTATATTATTACAATATGGATGACATGAAAAAGTTTGCAGATGAAAACAATGAGAAAAAGAAGATAAGTATTGAAAAAGCAAATGCAATGACGGATGAAGGTGTGGAGAAATTTTTAAAATGGGCATTGTTTCAGGAAAATTTAAAAGTGTTTTTCAGACGCAACGGAAAATCTTGAAAAAGAGATGGCAAGAATCGGAGAAAAAAAGACTTTGGAACATCTGTTTTATAAGATAAGAGATAACGGAAGTTTGGAAGCATTGCAGTCTATCATTGATGTTCTTTCAACATGATACAGCAGATTGTATAATTGTTTAATAGCTGAACTATAATTTTCCATATTGAACAAATATATCTTATATATATGTTTATATAGTAAAAATTACTTTTTTTGAAATCATTTTGTGAATAAAAACGCATAAAAAAATATAAATCAAATAATAAAATATTGAAAAAAATAGCCTAAAAGTATGTTATTATAGAGTTGCAGAAGAATTTGCAAATTGACATTAGATTGACTTGATATGTAAAGACAGAAAAGAAGGATTGACCGATCCTTATATCAGAACATTTTTAATGGGACGTAGATGATGTTTTGGTATCAAATTCCATTTGGTTGGGTCACAAAAAAACGTTAGGAGGTATAGTCATGGAGGACTATATTTTATCATGCAGCTCCACCGCAGATATGACTAACGGGTATTACTCTAGTAGGGATATTCATCATATAGACTGTAAATACACTATAGGTGGCAAGACATATGATGAAAGTATGGGAGAGAGCGTGCCTTTGTCGGAGTTCTACGAAAGAATGAGAAACGGTGAAAGTCCGACAACAAGTCAAATCGACATGGCAGAATACAAGGAATACTTTAAAAAATTCTTGGAAGATGGCAAGGATGTATTGCATATTTGCTTATCATCAAGTATATCCGAATCGTATCTATCAGCGATGGCAGCAGTTAAGGAACTTAAAGGGGAGTATCCTGAAAGACAGTTATATGTAGTAGACTCTTTGTCTGCATCAGCCGGTATGGGACTGCTGGTAGACATCCTGGCAGACAAAAGAGATGAGGGAATGCCTATTGACAAGCTGAAAAGTTATGCGGAGAATTCCAAGAAGTATATCAATCACTGGTTCTTTTCCACAGACTTAACTACCTACTTGAGAGAAGAAAGTCTTGCCAATTTTACTTTTAAGATTGGAAAGACATTGAATTTCTGTCCGCTTATGTGTGTTGACGGAGAGGGTAAGTTGGTAGTTATTGAAAAAGTAAAGACCAAGAAAAAGACCATGGAGGCTATAGTTTCAAGAATGGAAACACAGGCCGTAGATGGAAAGAGATATACCGGAAAATGTTTTATCAGCCATGCAGATTCAGAAAAAGAAGCAAACAAGTTGGCAAGTATGCTTGAGGCTCGTTTCCCGAATTTAAAGGGAAATGTAGAAGTAAAAGATATAGGCCATGTGAACGGTGCACACACAGGTCCCGGAACAGTTGCAGTATTTTTTGTCGGTGACAAAAGATAATTAATTAGAATTTTGATGATTTTAAAAGAATGAAAAAGATGCTTATGCCGCTATTGAAAGATTTCTTCTTAGTATGTCGGTATAAGCATTTTTTGTTTATATTAACACTATTGTTCCATTTGCATTTAAGATATATAATTAGATAAGAAATATTATTGAAAGGATATATCATGGAGGCATTTGCGCTTATAAGGAGAAACGAAGCAAAAAAATTATAGATTTGCCAAGCCCGAAACTTTCAGATCCATATAATGCTATATTGACACCGGTAGCGATATCGGTTTGCACATCTGATGTAAATACCGTATACGGATCCGGATCAAAGAAACCGGATAATCTTATTTTGGGACATGAAGCAGTTGCAAGGATTGTAAAAGTCGGTGAAAAAGTCAAAGACTTTAAAGAAGGGGATGTAGTTGTTGTTCCGTCTATGACACCGAATTTTCATGACAAAGATATACAGGACGGAAATTTTTTACATGCAGGAGCAAACTTCAGTGCAAATACTTTGGGAAGAAGTACGCCGGGAGTTTTTGCAAGAGAATTTGAAGTGGCTGATGCGGATTTAAACTTGGCTATTTTGCCTGAGGGTGTAAGTCTTGGAAACGGGCTTATGTGTACAGATATGGCCACTACAGGCTTTACAGGTGCGGAAACGGTAAATTTCGGAGATACAGTTGTTGTGCTTGGAATCGGTGGTGTAGGGCTTATGGCAATATGCGGTGCCGCCCTTCGAGGTGCCGGAAAAATCATTGCGGTCGGAAGCAGAGGTGTAAGTATTCCACTGGCATATGAGTACGGTGCAAGCGAGGTTATTTCATATAAGGATAACAATGTTACGGAATATGTTCTTAAAGCAACAAAAGGCAAGGGCGCAGATGTGGTAATAATTGCAGGTGGCAATGATAAGTCTTTTTCAGATGCCATAGATATGGTAAGATATGGTGTCGGGAAGGTTGTAAATTTGAAACTTTTTACAGGTGACGGAAGTATGGAGATACCGAAGTTTTCTTCAGGTAGAGGTATGTCAGGAAAAACCGTATATATGGAGCTTGGAAAAGGCGGCAGAGTCAGAATGGAGAGACTTCTTTCAATGGTAAAAGCATAAAAGATTTACACCTGAAAAACTGATTACACATACATTTGAAGGCTTTGAAAATGTAGAACAGGCTCTTGAACTTATGAGGGACAAGGGCAATACTGTTATAAAGACAATGATACTTACGGGATGGTAGAATGAAAAAATAAGTATAGTTGTACCATGTTTTTAATGAAGAGGAAAATGTGGTACCTATGGCGGATGCCATAAGAGAAGAGTTTAAGAAAAAAATCTTTCATCATATGAGTATGAAATTATTTTTATTGATAATGATTCAAAAAGATAATACAAGAGAGTTGATAAGAGAACTCTGCAAATCGGATAAGGGTATTAAAGGTATATTTAATGCGAAAAATTTCGGACAGTTTAATTCACCTTATTACGGAATGCTGCAAAGTACCGGAGATGCCACAGTGCTGATGGCTGCAGATTTTCAAGATCCGGTGGAGATGATACCAAAATATGTAAAAGCCTGGGAAGAGGGCTATAAAATAGCTATCGGAATCAAGAAGTCCAGTCAGGAAAATAAGATAATGTATCATCTTAGAAGTCTGTATTACAAAACTATAAAGAAACTTTCAGAAGTTGAGCAGATAGAACATTTTACAGGTTTCGGACTGTATGATAAGGCGTTTATAAATGTTATGAGAAATCTTGACGATCCGGTTCCTTTCCTGAGAGGAATAGTTGCGGAACTTGGATTCAGAAGAAAAGAGATTCCATATGAGCAACCGCAAAGAAGAGCCGGAATTACAAGCAATAATTTATACAGATTGTACGATGCGGCAATGCTTTCGGTTACGGCATATACCAAGGTAGGACTGCGACTTGCCACATTTGCGGGAGTCATACTTTCAGGTATATCAATGATTATTGCGGTAATATATTTGATTTTGAAATTGGTATACTGGGACAGATTTCCGGCAGGTATGGCCCCGATACTTATAGGGATGCTTTTCCTAGGTTCAATACAGATATTCTTTATAGGACTTATAGGCGAGTACATACTTACAATAAATCAAAGAGTGATGAAGAGACCCTTGGTTGTTGAAGAGGAAAGACTCAATTTTGATGAATAAAGGCTGCACTAAAGCACAGAATATTATAAAAAGGATAATACTTTATGAAATATAAGGTGGACTATGTTCGCATACGCGAGAATTATATCACATTAAACGGTTGGGTAGTGGGTAAAAAACCCGGTTCACAGCCTTCTTTTCATGTATATAACAGTAAAATGGAAAGTGTTGACTTCAAATATGTAAAGACCAGAAGAGATGATGTATGTCAGGTATATTTCGGTAAAATATATGATGAAGATTACGGTTTTGATATTAAGTTTGATTATAAAAGGGGTGAAGACTATTATCTTGAGATAAAAGTCGACAATCAAAAGAAGAAAATCAAATATAATGAGGAGCTTATATATAAGCGTTCAAGTGTGGCCTATAAAAGGATGGAAAAACTTAAAGACCTTTGCAATATGGAAACTGTAAGGGTTGCTTTTAACTTCATGAAAAAGAACGGACTGAGAGCTCTTATCAGAAAGTCAAAGAGTAAAATACAGGGAATGGACAATGATTACGAATATACGGAATGGTATGAAAAGACCAAGCCTACAAAGGAAGAGTTGGCAGCACAAAGAGAAGTTAAATTTGACTACTCACCTTTATTTTCAATAGTAATACCTCTTTATGCGACTCCTGATAATTTCCTCAGAGAGTTGCTTGACTCAATTCTTGCACAGACTTATTCAAACTTTGAGATTTGCCTTGCGGACGGAAGTGAAAACGGCAAGGACAAGGAAGATTTCATAAAAAAATATATTGAAGAAAAAAACACGGGAAGCAAGATAAAATATAATAAACTTGGCAAAAACTTGGGCATTGCCGGAAATACAAATGAAGCACTTAAGATGGCAAGCGGTGATTATATAGTACTTGCAGATCATGATGATGTTATTACCGAAAATGCATTGTATGAATGTGCAAAGGCAATAAATGAAGAAAACTGTGACTGCTTATACTCCGATGAGGATAAGCTGGATATGGACGGAGGTTCATTATTCGATCCTCATTTTAAGCCTGATTTTAATATCGACTTACTTGAAAGTGTGAATTATATCTGTCATCTCTTTGTAGTAAAGAAGGAGCTTGTGGATGTAGCAGGAATGTTTGATGCGGCATTTGACGGAGCACAGGACTATGATTTTATATTCAGAGTGACTGAGAATGCAAAAAAGATTGTACATATACCGAAGGTTTTATACCATTGGAGATGCCATATGATTCAACAGCTTCAAATCCGCAAAGTAAATTATACGCATTTGAAGCGGGAGCAAGAGCAATAAAGGCACATATTGAAAGAGTAGGGATTTCATTACCTTTAGAAAAGATAGAAAAGGGTGTTGATTACGGTATTTATCACAAATACTTTATTATGGAAGATAAACCTTTGCTTTCAATTATTATTCCTAACAAGGACCACAGAGAGGATCTTGATTTGGCGATTCGCTCTATAATGACAAAGAGCAGTTATAAGAATATTGAGTTTATTGTTGTGGAAAATAATTCTACCGATAAAAAGACTTTTGAGTACTATGATAAGATTCAAAAGGAGTTTGACAATGTAAAGGTTGTGCGTTGGGAGAGAGAATTTAACTATTCTCTTATCAATAATTTTGGAGTAAACTTTGCAAACGGTGAATATCTTTTCTTTTTAAACAATGATATAGAACTTATAAATCCGACTTCAATAGAAGAGATGATGTGGTATGCGGTGAGAAAGGATGTCGGTATAGTGGGTGCAAGACTTCTCTACAATGATGATACAATACAGCATGCAGGTGTTGTAGTCGGATTTGGAGGAGTGGCGGGACATACCTTTATAGGACTTTCAGAGGTTGAAAACAGCTATTTCCACAGAGCACTTACATTACAGGATTATTCCGCCGTAACGGCTGCAGCACTTATTACGAAGAAATCGGTGTTTGAAGAAGTTGGCGGATTCAGTGAAGAATTGGCGGTTGCATTTAATGATATCGATTTTTGTATGAAGGTAAGGGATAAAAACTATCTTGTAGTCTATAATCCTTATGCACTTTTCTATCATTATGAGTCAAAGTCAAGAGGACTTGAGGACAGCCCTGAAAAAAATCGAAAGATTTAACAGAGAGACCGCTATATTTATGAAAAAGATGGCCCCAAAATACTGGAAAAAGGGAGACCCGTATTATAATCCTAATCTTACATTACGTAAGTCAAACTTTGCACTTAGAGATTTGTTGAATGAAAAAATAGGTGAACCGTTTATTGACGAGAAGATAAAAAAATACCTTTAGGTATCCGGGAGAAAGATGAGTAAAGTAACAATAATAATACCGAACTATAACGGTATAAAGTTTATGAAGGATTGCATTGAATCGCTTAGAACTCAAACTTATAAAAATTTTGAAATTTTGGTGGTAGACAACGGTTCAAAGGATGAGTCCGTAGATTATTTGAGAGATCTTGAAAGTTATGAAAGCAATCTGAATATAAAAGTGATTTATCTGGATGAAAACCTTGGGTTTGCAGGTGGAGTAAATGTAGGACTTGCAGCCTGTGACAGTAAATATGTTATCTTGTTGAACAATGATACCGAAGTATTTCGGACTATGTGGAAATGCTTGTTAATGCAATAGAAAAAGTCTGAAAAAGATATTTGCAATAAATCCACTGATGATAAAATGCTCATGACAAGGAACTTGTGGATGATGCCGGAGACGGATATTCTCTCTAGGCTGGGGGTATCAGATAGGTGTCGGAGAAAAAGGTAGCGGATTTTTACAAAAAGAAGAGCTGTATTTTTCGGCATGTGCCGGTGCAAGTATATACAGAAAGAGCATCTTGGATGAAATAGGTTATTTTGATGAAATGCATTTTTGCATATTTGGAGGATATGGACTTAAGTTTCAGAGCAAGACTTAGAGGATATATTATCGGTTTTTGAGCCAATGGCCAAGGTATATCATCTCGGAAGTGCAACTTCAGGATCAAAATACAATTCCTTTAAGGTAAGACTTGCGACAAGAAATAATATTTATTTGATTTATAAAAATATGACAAACCTGCAGATTGCATTTAACTTTTTCCCACTTTTTACTGGGAACTTTAATTAAAACGGCATTTTTTTCTTTAAAAAAAGGATTTCTGACAGATTATATAAGCGGACTTAAAGAAGGCTTTAAAAAAATCTTGGAGAATGTGAAAGAGTTGATTTTTCGGAAATCAGAAAAAAACGGATATATTGGCGCTGGAGGGCGAGATAATAGCCGGAACATTTGAATATGTGTATAGATTTATAAAAAGACATAGCAGTTGAGAACTGTTACTAAAGATTAAGTAAAATGTAATAAATGATTTTTGCGTTTGGTTGTAAAATTGATATATGATTTTACGAATAATGAAAAAGAAGTCTATCGCATAAGATTGTGATATGGAGCAATATATGATTAAAAGAAAACCAGAAGAGATTAAACAGGTCGCATATACTCTTAGATGCTCTGGTTATATTTTTTTAAGTTATTTAATAGCTTATCTTATAATGTATTATAATGATGATGCCTTGCTTGCATTGTCGGCACAGGAGTATTTCAGTGCTCTGATAATAATTATACCCGGTTTTTTGATATTATATGAATTCTTTGAACTGTATACACCTAAGAGAGTTTCGGGAAGAAGAAGCGAGATAGCAAATATATTCAAAGCCAATTCCATAGGATGGTTGATATTTACATTGACACTCTATTTGGGTGGTAAAAATATGAATATGCATCACTTCTCAAGAAGATTGGTAATTATCTTCTATATTCTGGCAAATGTACTTATGATAGTTGAGAGAACTTCAATACGAATTTTTCTTAATGAACATAAGACAGAAGGGTATAATCAGAAGCATATTTTTATTAATCGGGTATTCAAGGGCTGCTGAAGGATATATAGACAGAGTAAAACAAAATCCTGAGTGGGGATATAATATCAGGGGTATCTTGGATGATAATAAAGAACGAGGATTCAGCTATAACGGTGTAAAGGTGATAGGAACTATAGCGAATCTTCATATGATATTAGAGATGAATGTGCTTGATGAAATAGCGATAACTCTCAGTATAAAAGAATATGAACATCTGGAAGCCATAGTAAATGACTGTGAGAAATCCGGTGTTCATACAAAGTTTATACCTGATTACAATAATTTTATTCCTACTATTCCATACATAGAGGACTTACAGGGATTGCCGGTAATAAATATCAGGCATGTGCCACTTACAGAATTGCACAATGCATATATAAAAAGAATTGTTGACATATTCGGGGCATTATTTGGTATAATACTGTTCTCACCATGGATGTTAATTACCGCAATACTGGTAAAGCTGACAGACGGTGGCCCCATAATATATGCTCAAGAAAGAGTCGGTTTACACAATAAACCTTTTAAAATGTATAAATTCCGCTCAATGGCTGTACAAAAGCCGTCAGAGGAAAAGTCAAAATGGACTACTCCAAATGACCCGAGAGTCACCAAAATAGGTAGATTTATAAGGAAAACAAGTATTGATGAAATGCCTCAGTTTTTCAATATCTTAAAGGGTGATATGTCACTTGTGGGTCCGAGACCTGAGAGACCTTTTTATGTGGAAAAGTTCAGAGAAGAAATACCGCATTATATGATAAAACATCAAGTCAGACCGGGACTTACCGGTTGGGCACAGGTTAACGGGTTTAGAGGAGATACTTCAATACAAAAGAGGATAGACCATGACTTATATTATATTGAAAACTGGACTTTAGGGTTTTGATTTCAAGATAATGTTTTTGACGATATTTAAAGGGATTTATCAATAAGAATGCTTATTAGCAGGAGGATCATAATGAGCGAAGAAAAAGAAGTCCAGAAAAAAAGAAAAAAAGTCAAAGGTTGCTTTTTTTCATTACTATGCTTATAGCGGAGATGTTGGTTCTGGGCGTTATATTTGCATATGCCTATGCGCTGAAACAATATTCTAAAAATCCAACGACCGGAGTATGATGTGGAAGAGGTGGCAAATACCGGCTTGTCGGAAAAAAAGCTTCAGGAGATGAGAGGATATAGAAATATTGCATTATTCGGTGTAGACTCCAGAGACAACAGTGTCGGAAAAAGGAAACAGATCCGATGTCATAATTATATGTTCAATAGATCAGGCTACAGGAGATATTAAGCTTTGTATCTGTATACAGAGATACATACCTTGATGTAGGTAAGAATTCATTCCAGAAGGCCACACATGCATATAGCTATGGCGGACCGGCAAGAGCTGTTAAGATGTTAAATGACAGTTTGGATCTTAATATTACAGACTATGTTACATTCAACTGGAAGGCGGTTGCAACAGCAATAAATATTTTTGGGCGGTGTAGATATAGAAATCACAAAGCCGGAGTTTAAATATATAAACTCTTATATTACAGAAACTGTAAAGGGAACAGGTATAGGATCCGTACAGTTAAAGGCTCCGGGCATGCAGCATTTGGACGGTGTTCAGGCTGTTGCATATGCAAGACTTAGATATATGGACACAGATTACCAGAGAACGGAAAGACAGAGAAAAGTTATTGAACTTGCCTTTGAGAAGGCAAAGAAGGCCGATCTTAAGACTTTGAATGATCTTCTTGGAAATATGCTTTCCATGGTAGCGACAAATCTTACATGGCAGGACGGTCTTGATGTAATAAATGATTTCGGAAAAATATAATTTAAAAAGATACTGCAGGTTTTCCGTTTGAATTGGATGATATGACTCTGGGTACAAAGGGATTTTATAGTAGTTCCCTGTAAACCTTGAGAGTAATGTATTGGAACTTCACAAATATCTTTTCGGTGATGAAAATTATGAGGTTTCCGCAAAAGTAAAAGCCTACAGTGACAGAATTTCATCAGATACCGGAGTTTATAAAGACGGTGACAGTATAAAGCGAGTAAAAACCAGCGGCGGATATAAGTCGAATAAAAAACACCGATGAAGATGATAAAGAAACCAAGAGTAAGAAGAAATCGACTACTGAAGCCGAGACTAAAAAGAGTGTAGATATCTACATAGATAATAACGGAAGATATTATCAGCTTGATAAAGACGGTGAAACCGTTTGGATAGATAAAGATGAAGAAAATGATTATTACACAGACGGTGACGGAAATAAGTACTATATAAAGCCTACCGAGAAGGGAAGTGCGGCTGAAAGGGATAAGACCACAAGCAGCTCAAAAACAGGAGTAAATGTAGGCCCGGGAGAGACCACACAGGCTTCAAAGGGTTCAAATGTGGAGATTATAACTTCGTCAACCGAGGCTCAGAATAAGAAAAATACTACAGCTGAAACTCAGACAAAGAAGGTAAACGGACCGGGAGAGACTACTGCCGCAAGCAGTGAGGCTCAGCCCAGAAAATCAAATGGACCGGGTGAAACAACTCAGGCTCAGACAAAGTCGGGAAAGAGTCCTAAAGAATCTACAGTGGAACCTTTGACGACTACAGCAAAAGAAGAAACTGTGGCACCTGCTCCTAATGTAGTGGGACCGGGAAGTACTGTTTCACAGACTGTGGAAGCAAAACCTGAATAAAAAACACAAATTAAACTTATTTCGTACACAAATAAGACACAAAGCATTGGTAGACTATAAACCATAAAGGAAAGCTACCAATGCTTTTTTAATATATGAAAGGAGCGCACGTAATCGTACGAATAAGAATATGGGATTTGATAGAGATGAATTTGATAATGAGATAAACAATACACAGGAGCTTACAACAAACACAGAAAACACAACAGAGATTTCAAACACAAATACTGCAGATGAAATCGGTATTGATACTCAGTCCGAGCAAAAGGATATAGACAGTATTATAAAAAGACATACGGACAGTCTTGCAAAAGCTGCAGAGAATATAGCCAAAAATGAGGCGGAGTCCGGCAGCAGCGTTAATACGGTAAGTTTAGATAAAACAGATACAAATGAGGAGGTAAACAATAATGCAAACATTGAAGGAAACAGTAGAGAAACTTATAGAACAACTCAGTCAGAAGATGTACGAGCAAGGGCTCTTACCGCACAGCCTCAAAAAGTCCAAAGTAAGGGTAAGGAGCGAAAGAAATCAAAAGTAGGTAAGGCCGTAGGTCTTGTCGCAAGTGCAGCTGTATTCGGACTTGTTGCCGGTGGAGTAATGGTAGGTGTAAATACTGTTGCCAACAGCTATATTTCAAGCAATGTGGAAACTAAAGACAATATTGTTATAGGAAATCAAACAGATATCAAGAGTGACAGTGAAAGCACTGCGGCACCTGCAACAAATCTTTCAAATATGGATGTGTCTACAATTGTAGACAAGGCTATGCCTTCAGTCGTAGCTATTTATGGTAAAGCCGAGATTACACAGAACAGCTTCTTCGGAACACAAAGTTATGAAGCACAGTCAAGCGGTTCAGGTATTATAGTCGGAAAAACAGATACTGAACTTTTGGTAGTCACAAACAATCATGTTATTGCAGATACCGACAGTCTTGAAGTTGAATTTAATGACGGAACAAAGGTCATGACTTCCGTAAAGGGAGGAGACAGCGACAATGATGTTGCTGTTGTGGCAATTAAGCTTTCAGATCTTTCAGAGGATACATTGTCAAAGATAAGTATTGCAAATATAGGTGACTCAAATGATATTAAGGTTGGACAGGGAGTGGTTGCCATAGGTAATGCACTTGGTTACGGACAGTCTGTAACTGTAGGTTATATATCGGCATTAAACAGAGAAGTAAAGACTGAGGGAGGCACATCAAGAAATCTTCTTCAGACAGATGCAGCCATAAATCCGGGAAACTCAGGCGGCGCACTCCTTAATATGAAGGGTGAAGTAATCGGTATAAATTCAGCTAAATATTCCGATACCGATGTTGAAGGAATGGGCTATGCCATACCTATTTCTGCAGTAAAGGATCTTATAGCTGAACTTTCAAGCAAAGAAACCAGAACGGTTGTTGCGGCAGAGAATCAGGGATATCTTGGAATACAGGGTAAGGATATAGATGAGGAAATGGCTAAGGCATATGATATGCCACAGGGTATATATGTTTACAAGGTTGTAGAAGGCGGAGCTGCAGCATCCTCAGACTTGAAGGCCAAGGATATCATAACAAAGTTTGACGGACAAAGTGTAAGATCCATGGAAAGTCTCAAAAATATGCTTACATATTATGAGAGTGGAAAAACAGTGGATTTGACAGTTCAAAGGCTGGATGAAAGCGGCAATTATGTGGAAAAGACTGTAACAATAACTCTTGGAAAGAGAGAGGCTATAGAGCAGTAATATATTTATACGCAACAGGCATAAATGCCTGTTGCTTTTTTTATCCGATATAATGTATACTAAATTGCTATATAGGAAATGGGGTAGTAATAATGAGACTTAGACATATAAAGGGCTGTGAGGACTTTATAACCGAAGCAAAGGAATGTATCAGAGAAGATAAAGCAATAGAATTGAAGGGTAGTATACAGGATATTTTTGAGGAGAAAAGACCTTTGCAGATTGAGATAGGAATGGGCAAGGGACAGTTTATCAGAAATATGGCGATAACACATCAGGATATAAACTTTATAGGTATAGAAAAGTATGAAAGTGTACTGATGAAAGCAATACAAAGAAAAAGAAATCTTGAAAAAGAGAAGAGTATAGACAATCTAAGATTTCTATGTGCAGATGCAAAGAAGCTCTCGGAGATATTTGAGGCAGGTGAGGTTGACAAGATTTTTCTTAATTTCTCGGATCCTTGGCCGAAGGACAGACATGCAAACAGAAGACTTACATCACCGGATTTTTTAAATGTGTACGATATTATATTGAAAAAGGACGGAGTAATAGAATTTAAGACCGATAATATCGGGCTGTTTGAATATTCTTTGGAGGTGGTAAAGGATTCAAAGTGGAAACTTGATTTTTGCAGCTTTGACTTTCATTCTGAAAAGGAATCTGAAGGAAATATAATGACGGAATATGAAGAGAAATTCTCAAGTCAGGGAAATAAGATTTGTAAAATGATTATAAGCAGATAAAAATCACCTGCCGAAATAGGCAGGTGAAATAAAAAAGCTCCAATGATGACGGTCATTGGAGTTTGTTTTATGCATTGATACTATCAACAGCCTTTGAAAGTCTTGCAACCTTACGAGATGCATTGTTCTTGTGATATACACCCTTTGATCTTGCCTTTGTAATCTCAACGATAGCATTCTTAAGGTTCTCCTGTGCAAGCTTCTTGTCATTTCTCGCAACAGCACTGTCAACTTTCTTAATAGCAGTCTTTACTTTTGATCTGATAGACTTATTTCTCTCAGTTCTAACTAAAAGCAACTTGAATTCTCTTCTTTGCTGATTTGATATTAGCCACAATTACCTCCAATAAATAAATAACTTTTTTTGTTGAATTAAATTTTACTTTTTAAAAGTTTATATTGAAGCCTGGACACGGACAGTTCAATCTAAACGCGAATATAATTTTAGGATATTCTAAGTGGAATGTCAAGGTTTAAGAGAAAGTTTTTGTTGAATAGATTTGATATTTATTTTATATGTCTTTATAATAAAACAAAGTGATAAAAATATACGGCGTGGGGGACATGAAAACTTTGGATAGAGAAACAATAAAAAGATGTTACATGCGCAAATCAATGTAAACGGTCATATTATCGGAGCGACTTTGGGATCTGGCATGACAGCCAAATATGTTGCCATGGGAGGTGTAGACCCGTCTTCCGTCGAAGTACTATGAAAGTTCCGACGTTTTTAAATTTCTAATAAGCTATTTAGTTTTATGCAATTCTTTTAAATCCCTTATTTTTAAAGGCTTTTTCTTCATAAAAATATTTCAAAAATTTGAAATATTTTTAAGTATATTATAATCATAGTACTTCATAGTACTTTACTTTTTAGAGGTGTTTATGGCTTATTTTTTTGAGAAAAAGAAAAAGAAGAAAAAGGTACTTATCTTCAGATGTATGAATCATTTTGGGATAAGGATAAAAAGCAACCAAGAACAAAAAATGTAAAATCTTTTGGTTATGTTGAGGATTTGATTTCAGGTGAGATTCCGGATCCTGTTAAATTTTACAGCGACTATGTAAAAGAGCAAAATGAGAATAGAACAAAAGTTCTTTCTGAAGAATCCCTGTCCTCGTGCATTTTCCACTCCTGTTGAACTTAATATAGGACACTTCTTGCTCTACTCATTGATTGATGAGCTTGATGTTAAGGAAACTATTGATATACTTGCTTCTCAAATGCGTTTTCAGTTCTCTGTATTTGACTTAATTACACAACTTATTTATGCAAGGGTTATATCACCATGCTCTAAGTCAAAGACAGCCTCTCATGTCTTTCCATACATTTACGGCAGCTCTACAATCTCTGAAGACCAAGTATATGACGGGTGTTCTTTCATAGGAGAGTCTTATAAGAAGTACATTGATTTGTTTAATCACTCTTATGAAAAGTATTTTAAAAGAGATTTAAGCAATGTATTTTTCGATTGTACTAATTATTACTTTGAAATTGATCTTCCTAGCGATGACAAGCAAAAGGGACCTTCAAAAGAGAATAGGCACTCTCCGATAATAGGGCAGGCTTTACTTTTAGATGCTGATCTAGTACCTGTCTCCATGCAAATGTATCCCGGAAATGAATCGGAAAAGCCATATATTAGAAAAGTTATTGAAGAAATGAAGCAACGACACAACGTATCAGGCAAGACAATTCAGGTGGCTGATAAAGGACTTAATTGTGCAAGAAATATTTATGCTGCAGTTAAAGAAGCTTGTGACGGCTATATATTTTCAAAATCAATACATGGTAAGAATTTAAGTGAAAAGGAAAAGAAATGGGTTCTACTTGAGAATGATACAAATGTCTTTTTTAATTACACTGATGAAAGAGGCAATATATCATTTCGTCTTAAATCATGTATTGACAGCTTTGATTACAGTTTTAAAGAGATTGATCCGGAAACAGGAAAAGAGAGTGTTACAAGGTTTTCTGTAAAAGAAAAGCGTATCGTCTCTTATAATCCTAACCTTGCAAAGAAACAAAGGCTTGAAATAATGAAAATGGTCGATAAAGCTTCAAAGTTTTCTACATACAAAAATATCGCTAAAGATGAACTTGGAGATTGTGCTAAATATGTAGACATCATAACTAAAGATAGTACAGGCAAGACAATAAAGCCTATAATAGATTTAAATAAATCTAAGATTGATGAAGATCTTAAATATGCAGGATATAATCTTTTAGTGACATCCGAGATAGATATGGAACCATTACAGGTATATAAAACATACCATAGCCTATGGAAAATCGAGGAATCTTTTAGACTTACAAAATCATACCTGGATGCTAGGCCTGTTTATTTACAGAAAAAAGAAACAATCTATGGGCATTTTTTGATATGCTACCTTAGCTTGTTTCTTTTAAGAGTATTAGAAATCAAGTGCTTCAAAAATAAAATAAACTCTTATGACTTGATTAACTTTATGCGTGATTTTAGGGTGGTAAATAAAGGTGATAATACATATATAAATATATCAAGAGACCAGGCCGTTAACGAAAAGGTTAAAAAACTGGTTGGTTTTAGTAACCTTGATGCCCTCTATTTAACCAAAGCTGAAGTCGACAATTTCTTTCAAAACTGCATGCTCTTGGATACCTAGAGTACTAGGTTTTGAGAGAAACGACGGAAGTCAGGTTTGATATTTATTTTATATGTCTTTATAATAAAACAAAGTGATAAAATATACGGCGTGGGGGACATGAAAACTTTGGATAGAGAAACAATAAAAAAGATGTTACATGCGCAAATCAATGTAAACGGTCATATTATCGGAGCGGCTTTGGGATCTGGCATGACAGCCAAATATGTTGCCATGGGAGGTGTAGACTTTATAATGGCTCTCAGTGCGGGAAAATATCGTATTACCGGCAGAAGTTCCTATGCAAGCTATCTGTGTTATGGTAACAGCAATGATATTGTTATGGAATTGGGTACAAGAGAACTGTTGCCTATTATAAAAAACATTCCCATACTTTTTGGAATATTGGCTCGGATCCGGAAATAAACCTATATGAATATATTAGGAAATAAAAATGAGCGGATTTGCGGGAATTGTAAATTTCCCACACTGGCTTTGATAGACGGGAAGTTTCATGAGGCATTGGAGGAGGAAGGCACTTCATTTGAAAAAGAGATTGAGGCAATAAAAGCTTGCCGATTATTTTTTGATCTGTTTACAGTGGCTTTTTGTAACTACAGAATATGAGGCAAAAAGAATGATAGATGCCGGAGCGGATGCCATATGTGTTCATCTTGGACTTACGAAGGGAGGATTTTTGAGACAAAGAAATCATTGTCATTATATGATGCTCACAGGATGGCGGAAGATATATTTAAAGTTTGCGAGGGAAAAATAAAGATATTATAAGAATGATATATTCAGGACCTGCAAGTACACCGATAGATATGAAGTATATGTATCAAAATACAAGCTGTCAGGGGTATATAGGCGGTTCTACATTTGAGAGAATACCTATAGAAAGGGCAATTCATAATACGACGAAGGCCTTTAAAAGCTATGGAGAGTTTAACAGTGAGGACCTCTTTGTAAAAGCTATAGACGGAAGTTTAAATACAGCCGATTATACCGAGATGGCAAAAAGGTATATTGAAGAACATTATATGGAAGTAATTCAACTTAGAGATCTGGCCTTGGTGGCGCATATATCGCCGACATATTACAGTATAAGATTCAAAAAAGATACAGGGATGTCATTCACGGAATATTTAATTTGGTTTAGGCTCAATAAAGCTAAAGAACTCTTGAAAAACGGCAAGACTTCCTGTAAGGAAATAGGAATGGCTGTTGGTTATACGGATTATGTTCAATTCACCAAAATCTTTAAGAAGTATATAGGAGTATCTCCGGAAATATATCGTAAACAAAAATAAATAAAAATATGAAGAACAATCTCTTTTGGTACCGATAAGAGGTTGTTTTTTGTTCTTATATTATAAAAAGATAATATAAGAACAATATTTAATATATAAAATACAATTAGAATATAAAATAAACACAATAAAAGATAAAATAATGACATTTAATTTTTATATTTAGGGTATTATTAAAGCATGGTTATTTATAAGGAATCGTAACAAGTCTAAACGGAAAGGAGTCTAAAGGATTAGATGAAAACTATTGCTGTAGCAGGTACATTTGATACTAAGGGTGAAGAGTTTCTATATGTCAAAGAGCTGATAGAAGAACTGGGGTTAAAGGCATATATGATAAATACCGGTGTATTTGATTCTGAGATTGAGGTTGATGTATCAAATAAAGAAATTGCAAAAGAAGCAGGCTATGATATTGAAGATATTGTCTCAAGAAGAGACAGGGCAATGGCCACAGAGGCTTTATCAAAGGAATGGAGCTGTTGATTCCAAGGCTTTATGCTGAAGGAAAGTTTGACGGTATCATCTCATTTGGAGGTTCGGAGGAACATCACTTATAACACCTGCAATGAGGGCCTTACCTATCGGTGTACCTAAAATGATGGTTTCCACCATGGCTTCAGGAAATGTATCTCAGTATGTCGGGACAAGTGACATAATAATGATGCCTTCTATAGTGGATGTTGCAGGTCTGAATAAAATTTCAAAAACAATATTTAAAAATGCGGTACTTGCTATTGCCGGAATGGTGGGAATGGCGGATAAGATAAAAAGTTGAGGAAGATGAAAAACCTTTGATTGTCACTTTACAATGTTCGGAGTAACTACTCCATGTGTGGATTTTGCAAAAGAGTATTTGGAAGAGCGTGGTTATGAAGTACTTGTTTTCCATGCAACGGGAACAGGCGGAAAGACTATGGAGTCTCTTATAGATGCGGGATTTTTCAAAGGAGTACTGGATATTACAACAACAGAGTGGTGTGATGAAATAGTCGGAGGAGTACTTGGTGCCGGACCTAACAGACTTGAAGCGGCGGGAAGAAATCATGTTCCACAGGTTGTTTCTGTTGGTGCACTTGATATGGTAAACTTCGGACCGATTGATACTGTCCCTGAGAAATTTAAAAATCGTAATTTTTATAAACATAATCCGACAGTTACTCTAATGAGAACTACAGTGGAAGAAAATATAAAATTCGGTCAAAAGATTGCAGAAAAATTAAATGCATCTTCCGGTAAGACAGTATTGATTCTACCTTTAAAAGGAGTATCAATGATTGATGCACAAGGTCAGCCTTTTTATGGAATTAAAGAGGATGAAGCTTTGTTTGATACATTAAAAATAATATCGACACAGATAAAGTTAATATAGTCGAGATGGATAATAATATAAATGATAAAAGCTTTTTGCACAAAGAGTCGCAGAAGAACTTATTAAAATGTTGGAAGTATAAATATATAAGTAAAGGAGAAATAAAATGAACAGACAATCAAGAAAAGAGATCATGGACAAGTTTAAATCTGAGGTAGCGACCGGAAAAGATCCTTGTAGGTGTCGGTGCCGGAACAGGTATATACAGCAAAGTGCGACGAAAAAGGCGGAGCCGATATGCTTATCATCTATAACTCAGGGCGTTTTAGAATGGCAGGTAGAGGATCTTTATCAGGATTATTGGCTTATGGTGATGCAAATAAAATTGTACAGGAAATGGGTGCGGAAGTACTTCCTATAGTAAAGAACACTCCTGTCCTTGCAGGTGTTTGCGGAACAGATCCGTTCCGTGTAATGGACCTTTTCTTAAAGCAATTAAAGGATCAAGGCTTTTAACGGTGTACAAAACTTCCCGACAGTAGGATTGATAGACGGTAAGTTCCGTGCAAATCTTGAGGAAACAGGAATGGGATATGGGCTCGAAGTAGAAATGATCAGAGAAGCACATAAAGCTTGATATGTTAACATGTCCATATGTTTTTCGATCCTGAGCAGGCAAAGGCTATGGCAGAGGCAGGTGCAGATATTTTAGTTGCCCATAGGGACTTACAACAAAGGGATCAATCGGAGCTGAAACCGCTTTAACCCTTGACGATTGCTGTGAAAAGATTCGTGAGATCATTAAGGCAGGTCGTGAGGTTAATCCGGAGATAATGGTAATTTGCCATGGCGGTCCTATTGCAGATCCTGAGGATGCTCGCATATGTAATAAAAGCATGTTCCTGAGATTGACGGCTTTCTTTGGAGCTTCTTCTATAGAGAGATTGGCATCAGAGAGGCATGACATCACAGACAGAAGCATTTAAGGCAATACAGAAATAATATATTGAGACAAAATTTGACCGGCTCATAATAAGAGCCGGTTTTTTATGATAAAAATTTTTGAAAAATTAGCACTCAACTATTGACAGTGCTAATAATTGGTATTATAGTATGCATATAACAAATAAGACATAGATAACAATATTGTTACAAGGTTTTATTTGCAAACTATAATGAATACTAAAGAAGGAGATATGGATATGTTATTACCGGGAAGAAGTTACAATTTATTTGATGATTTTTAATAATGATTTTTTGGAAGAGATTTTTAGAAAGTTTGAGGCTCCAAGCATGAAGACAGATGTAAAGGAAGTCGAAGGAAACTATGAGCTGAGTGTAGAGATTCCGGGATTTAATAAGGAAGATATAAGTGCAAGCTTAAAGGACGGATACCTTACAATCAGTGCAAAGCATGAGGAAAGTAAAGATGAAAAGGATGAACAGGATAAATACATCCGTAGAGAGAGAAGATTCGGTTCATGTCAGAGAAGTTTCTTTGTAGGAGAAGCAATAACCGAGGAAGATATCAAGGCTTCATATAACAACGGTATTTTGAAACTCACTTTGCCAAAGGAAAAAGAGAGACTTCCACAGGAGCCGAAGACAATTGCAATTGAATAATTTTTAAGACTGCTGTAAAAGGCAGTCTTTTTTCTTTTGTCTTTTTTATTAAGTTATGGCATTATCTATTGTATATTGGGGTACTTAGTGTTATCATAATTTTTTAAAGAGTATGAATTTATATATCGGAGGTTGTTTATGGCATTGATTTTACCAAAGGGTTATGATCCTGTATTAAGTGTAAGACAGACGCAGGAAGCGATAAAATATATCAGAGATACATTTCAAAAAGAATTCGGAAAAGAAATGAATCTGGAGAGGGTTTCAGCTCCTTTATTTGTATCAAAGTCAAGCGGATTGAATGATAACTTAAACGGAGTTGAGCGTCCTGTAGCATTTGATATACTCGGGGTTCCTAATGAGGAGTATGAAGTTGTTCAATCACTTGCAAAGTGGAAGAGAATGGCTCTTGGTGAGTATAATTTTGCGCCGGGTGAAGGCCTTTACACAAATATGAATGCCATAAGAAGAGATGAGGAACTTGACAATCTTCACTCATGCTATGTGGATCAATGGGACTGGGAAAAGGTAATAAGAAAAGAAGACAGAACTATTGAGGTTTTGGAAGATACGGTAAGAACCATATTTAAAGTGATCAAGCATATGGAGCATGAGGTGTGGTATAAATATCCTGAGGCTGTCAACCATTTGCCGGATGATATATTCTTTATCACATCAGAGGATCTTAGACTTAGATATCCTGATAAGACTCCGAAGGAGAGAGAAAATCTTATTGTTAAAGAACATGGCTGTGTTTTTGTGGAGAAAATCGGTGGTGCTTTGGGAGACGGAAAGCCTCATGACGGCAGAGCACCTGACTATGACGACTGGGAGTTAAACGGTGATATTCTCTTCTGGTTTGAGAATTTAAAATGTGCATTGGAAATATCAAGTATGGGTATCAGAGTGGATGAAGCGGCAATGGAAGCTCAGTTAAAGACCGCAAATGCACTTGACAGAAAGAGTTTACCTTTCCATAAGGCTCTTTTGGCGGGAGAATTACCATATACAATAGGTGGAGGTATAGGACAGAGCAGACTTTGTATGCTTCTTCTTAACAAAGCACATGTTGGAGAAGTTCAGTCAAGTGTTTGGCCTGCCGATATGATTGAGGCTTGCAAAAAGAATAGAATGATACTATTATAAAGTCAGTAGCCGCTTAAAAATATGTCAGTTTTTAAATAAAGCCGACACCGGAATTTAAAAGGAGTGTTTTTATGGCGAGAAAAAGAAAGAAAGCCGGCGCAATATCGGAAAATAAATTTGCGATAATTTTTGTCACCGGAGTGGTTTTATCTGTAGCGATTATTCTCGGATTAAAGGTAAACAGTATAAAACAGGAATTGGCAAAAAGAGAGTCCTACAATCAAAAAGTAATTGAAGAACTTGAGAGTGAAGACGAAAGATCAAAGAAACTTGAAGAACAAAGAAAATATGTTCAAACCGACAGTTATATAATAGAAATGGCAAGAGAAAAACTTGGACTTGTTTTTCCTGATGAGATTGCTATAAAGGCAGAAAAAAATAATATGTTAGATATAGATACGTTTAGTCATTTCATAGAGGATAATAATCTGATCGAGATAGAATAGTACTCGGTGTAAGTGGAGGTGCAGATTCCATATGCCTGTTGCATACACTGAGTCGATACAAAAAGCCTTAGAAATAAGGCTTTTTGTCGTACATATAAATCATGGTATAAGAGGTGAAGAGGCAAGTCGTGATGAAAATTATGTAAAGAAATTTTGTGAAAAACTTGATATTTGTTTTTTCAGCTTTCACTATGATATACCGAGAATTGCAAAAGAGCATAAACTAAGTGAAGAAGAAGCCGGAAGAAAAGATGAGATATGAGGCTTTTTGAAAGTGTATCAAAAGATATAGCGTTAAAGGAAGGATCGGATTTTAACAAGATCAAAATTGCAGTGGCTCATAATAAAAAATGACAATGCGGAGACCATACTTCACAATCTTTCAAGGGGTAGCGGTATATCGGGATTAAAGGGTATTTTGGTAAGAAATAAAAATATTATAAGACCTTTACTGGCATTTTCAAGGGATGAAATAGAGGACTATCTTAAAAAGAAACAGTATAGATTATATGACGGACAGTACCAATCTGGAAAAATGATTATACAAGAAATATTTTTAAGGAACGAGGTCTTTCCGATACTTGAAAAACGTTAACAGTAATGTGATCAATAATTTTTATAAATCTTTCTAAAATTGCGGCTGAGGCCGATGAGTTTTTGAAAGTTCAGCTATAAAATTTTTGTGAAAAAGAATTTAAAAATCAAAGGCAAAATATGAATTTTTATTAGACAAAGAGGCCTTACTTAATGAGTCTCATATTATCAGTACATATATTATCAGGTATACTTTAAGAAAAGTATTAAAGAGTAAAGAGCTTGGAATAAAAGATATCGGTATGGTGCATATAGAGGATATATGGAATCTTGCAAAATCGGAAAACGGAAAAAGCTTGATTTAAAAATACGGAATAAAAGTCTACAATGAATATGAAAAATATAAGATTTGCAGATGAAGATAAAAAAAGAATCGGATGATGATAAATATGTATTACCTGAAATAAACTACAAGATTTTTGGATAATTTCAATATTAAGGACATTCCGAAAAGCCGGTAATATCAGGTGGCTTGATTTTTGACAAAAGTCCTTGAAAATATAGTAAAAATATAATAGAAAAACCTATATGTATAAAACAATATTATTAATAAAGATGATATGATAAAAATCATAGAGGAAAAATATTGTAATCAGAAGATGTGAAAAGCGGAGATTTTATACATATAAAATCCGGCAGAAAGGCTGTCAAAAAAACTTTTTCACGGATGATAAGATACCTTTAAATATCAGAGGGGAACATGTAGTTGTTAGCGACGGGCTTTGAGATACTTTTGGATATTTAGAGAGAGCAATATATTCGGAGAGGACGCCGGACTTGACAGAACGGGAGAACTCTACAGAATAGATGAAAATACAAAAAATATTTTAAAAATAGAAGTAAGTAGGAGATGATATGAAAGAAAAAGTTGAAGTACTGATATCGGAAGATGAGATAAGTAAAAGGATTTTGGAGATTGCGGGAAGAATCAATGCAGATTACAAGGGCAAAGATTTGATACTTATATGTGTGCTAAAGGGTGGAGTCATGTTTATGTGTGACCTTGCCAAGAGACTTGATTTGAATGTAAGACTTGATTTCATGAGTGTTTCAAGCTACGGTGCTGAAACTACAAGCTCAGGTGTTGTAAAGATAATAAAGGATCTGGACGACAGTATAGCAGGTGAGGATGTACTTGTAGTAGAAGATATTATTGATTCAGGTAATACTTTGTCATATCTTCTTGATATATTGGAAAAGAGAGGACCGAAGTCAATAAAAGCTTTGTACTCTTTTTAGATAAGCCGTCAAGAAGAGAAAAGGATGTTACTGAGACTATGTATGCTTTGAAATAGAGGACAAGTTTGTGGTGGGATACGGACTTGATTACGACCAGAGATATAGAAATCTTCCATACATCAGGGGTTATGGAGCTTTTCTGACCAGATTGGAGAATAATGAAAAACGGATAATCCGGTAAGAATGTTTTTCTTACTGTTTGTTGTAGCACTTATAATATGGCTGATATTTAACATGGGAAATCAGCTGAGTATTACAAAAACTTAACTCTGCCGAGTTTAACAGCGTAATTGAAGAGAATAATATCGGACTGATAGAGATAAGACAGAATTCACAAACTCCTACAGGTGAGGCTATAATTTACTTCAAGGATCAGGATAAATACGGTAAAGCTGAAGTACATTATTTTATATCTGATGTAAATGAGTTCATCAAAAATGGAGGCTAAGGATATAACTTATATCTTAGATGATGTTCGAGAGAGACATATTTACAAATACCGTATTGCCGGTATTACTTGATACCGTCATGGTAATGTTCTTTGTCATGTATATGAACGGAAAGATTGCAGGAGATGCTGGCGTAATAATAAGATGATGAATTTCGGCAAAAGCAGAGCCAGAATCGTAAAGACTGCAAATGTAAACTTTTCAAAGGTTGCAGGACTTGAGGAAGAGAAAGAAGAACTGGCTGAAGTTGTAGACTTTTTAAAGGATCGAGCAAGTACACAAGACTTGGTGCCAGAATTCCTAAAAGGAATTATATTGGTGGGACCTCCGGGAACCGGAAAAACTCTTTGGCAAAGGCGGTGGCCGGTGAGCCGGAGTACCTTTTCTTTACAATATCAGGTTCCGATTTTGTGGAGATGTTTGTAGGTGTCGGTGCAAGCAGAGTCAGAGATCTTTTTGAGGACGCCAAGAAAAATGCACCATGTATTATATTTATAGATGAGATTGATGCGGTCGGTAGAAGAAGAGGTTCAGGACTTGGCGGAAGTCACGATGAGAGAGAGCAGACTCTAAATCAGCTCCTTGTGGAGATGGACGGATTTGGAGGAAATCAAGGCATCATAGTGATGGCGGCAACAAACCGTGTAGATATTTTGGATCCTGCACTCCTTAGACCGGGAAGATTTGACAGAAAAGTTGCAGTAGGCAGACCTGATGTAGCTGCAAGAGAAGCAATATTGAAGATACATGCTTCATCAAAGCCTTTAGGTGATGATGTAGACTTACATTCGGTGGCGAGACAGACTTCAGGATTTACAGGTGCGGACCTTGAAAATCTTATGAACGAGTCGGCAATACTTTCCGCAAGGGAAGGAAAGGCTTATATTTGTGCAGATGATATAAACAGAGCATTTATAAAAGTGGGAATAGGTACTGAGAAGAAATCAAGAATAGTAAGTGAAAAGGAAAAAGCGATTACCGCATATCATGAGGCCGGACATGCCATACTTTTCAGAGAACTTGAAGGAGTAGGACCGGTACACACCATTTCCATTATACCTACAGGTGTAAGTGCTGCAGGATATACAATGCCTTTGCCGGGCGAGGATCAGATGTTTAATACAAAATCCAAGATGTTAAATGACATAATGGTAAGTCTTGGAGGAAGAATAGCGGAAGAAATCATCTTCGGTGACATTACGACAGGAGCAAGCTCAGACATAAAGCAGGCGACAAAGGTTGCAAAGGCAATGGTGATGGAGTTCGGTATGAACGATAGAGCCGGACTTGTAAATTACGGCAATGAAGGTGATGAAATATTCATAGGAAGAGACTTCGGTCAGACAAAGGGATACAGCGAAGAGACTGCAAGTATGATTGATGAGGAAGTCAGAAACATTATCAATGATTGCCACAAAAAGGCGAAAAGAGATAATATTGAAGAGAAAGTATGTATGAGGTCATGTGCTAAGCTTCTTATAGAGAAAAGAAAAGATAGGTTTTGAAGAATTTGAGGCGTTATTTTTAAATGAATATTGAAGGTATTTTTAGTGATGAAACGATAGATTATATATCATTACAAAAGCCTTAAAAATAGACAGGAAATACGAATACAGATAAGGGTTTTTAAGGATGATAAGCCGGAAATTTTTTTGGTAAATCATTTTGATGGTAGTGAATCAAAGATGAAAAAGCTTCGTTCAAGTGAATACTTTGATTATTACTACGCTGATTTGAATGATGTAAATTATTTCAAATATTATTTTAAAATAAATGAGGGCGGAAGAACTCTCTTTTATACAAGATTCGGAGTTACGGATTATTTAAAAGAAGACACATTGTTTGAATACAATAAAGACTTCTCTTTGCCTGAGTGGGCAAAGGGAGCTTTAATGTATCAGATATTCATCGACAGATTCAATCGTGGAGATGAAACCAATGATGTCGTGGATGATGAATATATATATATAGGTTTACCTGTAAAACATAAGGAAAATTGGAATGAATATCCTTCAAACTTTGATGTGGGATATTTCTATGGCGGAGACTTGGAGGGCGTTTTACAAAAACTGGACTACTTAAAGGACTTTGGGGTTGAGGTGATATACTTTAACCCTCTATTTGTATCACCTTCAAATCACAAATATGATACGCAGGACTATGACTACATCGATCCCCATATAGGAAAAATTGTGGAGGATACGGACGGAGTTTTAGGTGAGTTTGACAGTGACAATAAAAATGCCGCAAAGTATGTAAAAAGAGTTACAAGTAGGAAAAATCTTGAGGCAAGTAATGAAGTATTTATAAAACTGGTAAAAGAAGCTCATAAGAAAAATATCAAAGTGATTATAGACGGAGTATTTAATCACTGCGGATCCTTTAATAAATGGATGGACAAAGAGGGTATTTATAAAAGAGCGGATGAAGAATATCCGATAGGTGCATACTGGTCAGAAGAAAGTGAATTCAGATCATACTTTAACTTTATCGGAACGGAATATGACGGCTGGTGGGGACATGATACCTTGCCGAAGCTCTATTATGAAAACAGTCAAAAGCTGGTTGATGAGATACTTAGAATTGCAAAGAAGTGGATATCACCGCCTTTTAATGTGGACGGTTGGAGACTTGATGTAGCGGCAGATCTCGGATATACAAAAGAGTTTAACCATAAGTTTTGGACTATGTTCAGAGATGCGGTAAAATCCGTAAACAAGGACGCAATTATTCTTGCCGAGCATTACGGTGATCCGAGTTTTTGGCTGGACGGCAAGTGTTGGGACGGAGTAATGAACTATGACGGCTTTATGGAGCCGGTGAGCTGGTTTCTGACAGGCCTTGAAAAACATTCCGACAGAGAGGATATGAGCCTTAAGGGAAATGCAGATGTGTTCTTTATGATGTTAAAGAATGCGCTTGGAAAAATGCATTATGATGTAGCACTTGTATCTATGATTCAGCTTTCAAATCATGATCATTCCAGATTCCTGACAAGAACAAACGGTATTGTAGAAGAATAAATACTCATAAATCAGAGGATGCAAGCTTAGGTGTAAAGCTTGAAGTTATGAGGCAGGCCATAATGATGCAGTTAACTCTGCCGGGTGCACCTACCGTATACTATGGTGACGAGGTCGGAGTATGCGGTTTTACAGATCCGGACAGCAGGAGAACATATCCTTGGGGAAATGAAAATCTTGAACTTTTAGAGTATCACAGATATATGAACAGATGGCATAGAATAAGAAAAGAGTTAAAACACGGCTCTTTGATAAAACTTATTTCAAAAGACGGTATAGTAGGTTATGCAAGAGTTTCAAAAGATAATGTATCTGTAATTATAATTCATACCGGAAGAGAAAAAAAAGAAAATAGATATTCCGCTCTATCTCACAGGTATGAGAGATAATGCGGCTATAAGCAGAGTAATATATACAAATCCTACAGGTTACAATGTAGGAATGGTAACATATTTTTAATGATAACGGCCATGTGAACATGGAGATAGAACCACATTCAGGGATATTTACTGGTGGTGAGAACTTGTAAAGCGACGGCTATATGGAGAATATATGGAACAGGATAATAAAAAATATACCGGGAAATTATTCAGTAATACTGATTTGAAACTGCTTATAGTTCCGCTGATTATCGAGCAGTTTCTGGCCATAGCTGTAGGAATGTCGGATACCGTTATGGTAAGCTTTTGCAGGTGAGGCGACAGTATCGGGAGTGTCGCTTGTTGATATGGTAAACAATGTGCTTATATCTTTACTTCTTTCGCGCAACAGGCGGTGCAGTAGTAATCAGTCAGTTTATAGGTGCAAGGAAAAACGACGATGCATGTACTGCGGTACGCTCAGCTTGAGATTATGACATTTTTCGGTTTCCGTTATTATTTCCATACTTGTTATAATATTCGCTCATCCTCTTATATCAATGCTTTTTCGGTAATATAGATAATGAGGTGTTTGAGGCAAGCAAGCAGTATTTGACAATAACCGCAATAAGTTTTTCCTATGCTGGCAATATATAATTCAGGCGTGACTATATACGAAGTATAGGAGATTCAAAGACTTCCATGAAAGTCAGCATACTTATGAATATAATAAATGTAGTCGGAAACAGTGTCGGAATCTTTTGTATTACATATGGGAGTGGCCGGTGTGGCTATACCGAGTGTTATATCAAGAGGTGTAGTGCTATTGCTATAACAATACTTGCATCAAGGAATAAAAATGCTATAGTTTATTTGAAGTTAGAAGGGTATTCAGACTGAGAATGGACTATATGAGAAGGATACTTTTATATCGGAATACCTTCAGGAATTGAAAACTCACTGTTTCAGGTCGGAAGGGTTGCTGTAGTTTCCATAATTTCAAACTTTGGAAGAGCGGAGATAGCGGCCAATGCCATAGCAAATAATCTTGACGGACTTGGCGTAAACATGGGCAATGCGATAAGTATTGCTATGATAACGGTCATAGGAAGATGTGTGGGTGCGGGAAATTATAAAGAAGCTAAATACTATGTAAAAACTGATGTTTATAGGATATGCGGTCATTATAATTCCCACTATATTTATATTGGGATTTCAAAGCTTTTTTATCTCAATATATAAGGTATCGGATGCCACAAGAGAGCTTACAGCCGTACTGGTATGGATACATATGGGAATGGCGGTATTCTTATGGCCTCTAAGCTTTATACTTCCTAATGCACTAAGAGCAGGAAATGATGTGAAATTTACAATGACAGTAAGCCTGTTTTCAATGGCGGTATTCAGATTTGCAACATCACTTTTTATAGCCAATGTTTTTCATATAGGAGCAATAGGTGTATGGTGTGCAATGATTATAGACTGGGTATTTCGATCGTCAAATTTTGCATATAGATTTATATCAGGAAAATGGTGGCATAAGGATTTGAAAAAAGGGGAAACATGATAGTTGATTTACATTGTGATACAATCAGTGAAATATATAAAAATAAGGGTATAAGTCTAAAAGAGAATGATTTAATGATTGATATAAGCAAGCTGAAAAAATCAGATGTACTTTTACAATGCTTTGCTATGTTTACATATTTAAAAGAGGTGGACTCACCATATAAATATGTAAATGAACTGATTGATTTGTATGAAGAAGAAATAGAGAAAAATTCGTCTGATATTGCGTTTGCAAAAAGCTATAGCGATATCCAAAAAAACAGGGAAAACAATAAGATTTCGGCATTCCTCACAATAGAAGAGGGTGAGGCGATAGAGGGCAGTATAGAAAATCTTATACACTTTTACAACAGAGGTGTAAGGATGATAACTCTTACCTGGAATTTTGAAAACTGTATAGGCTTCGGTAATAAACGAATTATAGAAAACGGTGAATGTGTCGGCTATACCCCTGATAAAGACAACGGTCTTAAACCTTTCGGATTTGAGGTTGTGGAAAAAATGGAAGAGTTGAGAATAATAGTTGATGTTTCACATCTTTCGGATGCGGGAATTTATGATATAATTGATATTGCAAAGAGACCTTTTGTTGCGAGTCACTCCAATGCCAGAGCGGTATGCAATCATTCGAGAAATTTGACTGATGATATGATAAAGAAGATGGCAAATAAAGGATGCATTTCGGGGCTTAACTTTTATCCTGAGTTCTTATCGAAGGATTTTTCAAACAGAGAAAGAAAAGCCTATATAGACGATACTATAGATATGCTGAAATATATGGTAAATGTTGGAGGAAGCGAGTTTGTGGCTCTGGGCTCGGACTATGACGGATTCAGTGATATTTTAGAGTGGAAGGATGCAGGGGGAATGGGACTCTTGACAGATGCAATGGAGAGGGAAGGCTTTAGCGCAAGTCTTATTGAAAATATAACATATAAAAATGCACTCAGGATTATAAAGGAAGTGGTTAAATGATCAGAATAGCGGTGCTTATTTTGATACTTGTCTTTGTATGTGCAGTCTATGTACTACATGCAAAGATGGAAGAGGATGAAGAAAAAAGCGGAAATGATATCATAGATGATATGATTAAAAATAATGTAATTGATGAAATAGCAAAGGGTAAGGATAGAGGCTAATGAGTACAGCGGTTGTATTGGATAGTAACAGTGGTTTGACAAAGGAAGAGGCAAGAGAGCTTGGCATGTATATTTTGCCTATGCCGTTTATGATAGAACGGAAAAAGAATATTTAGACGGTAAGGATATTACATATGATGAGTTCTTAAGATTACAAAAGAACGGTGCCGATATAGTGACATCACAGCCTTCACCTGAAGATGTGATGGATCTGTGGACTGAACTTTTAAAAGAGTATGATTCAATAATACATATACCTATGACATCAGGAGCTTTCAGGTTCATGTGATACGGCAACAATGCTTTCAAATGAGGATGAGTTTTTCGGTAAGGTATTTGTAGTGGATAATAAGAGAATATCAATCACACAGATAAGTGCCGGTTTGGATGCAATAGAGATGCTTAAAAGAGGGCATGTCACCTGAAAAGATAAAGGGAAAAACTTGAAAACCGATGCAGGCAAGTCAGGGAATATATTTGATGGTAAGTGATTTGAAATATCTTAAAAAAGGGCGGAAGGATTACACCTATGGCGTAGCTCTTGCTTCATTGCTGAAGATAAAACCTGTACTTCAAATTCATGAATCAAAGATTGATGCTTATGGAAAAGCCAGAACATTTAAAACAGGCAAAGCAGATAATGCTTGAAGCGTTAAAAAGGATCTTGCAGAGAGACTTGATGATCCGGATGCTAAAAAAATTCCAGAGTAATGATAGCACAGTATGATGCGCTCGATTTTGCAAATGAATTTGCAGCAGAGCTTGAGCCTGTTTTTGGAAAGGTGGATATAGTTAATCTTTCACTTTCCGTGGCAACACATATAGGCCCGGGAACGGTTGCTGTTGCTGCAGCAAGAAAGTCAAGTGACAATTAAGATTATGGATGTTGAAAAAGACGAAATTTAAACTGCCTCCTATAAATTTGAGGGTGCTTTTTGTCTGTAGTATTTTTACTTTTTCGGTGTCTTACTATATTTATATATGGAGGAATTGTAAGCCGTACAAATTTTACCTCAAGAGTGGATGCAAGGAAAATAGAGTTGCAGACAAAATGTCTTATGCTCAGCAACAAACTCACAAGAGGAAATTTTTTGAAAAATTCCGATAACAGGGAGGTTATAAGATCCGAGATAGATACAGTAGCGGATATATATAACGGTAGAATAGTTATAATAGATAAATCCTATACAACTATTGAAGATACTTTTAATCTGGCAACAGGTAAGATAAACATCTCTCCGGAAATAATAGGTACATTCAACGGCACAAATACAAATATATACAATAAGACCAAGTCATATATACTGCAAAACAATGCCGATATATGAGAATATTGATAACCAGAATATAGACGGAGTCTTAATGTTTTATTGCGTCTACAGAGAATCTGGTTTCGGTAGCTGAAGGTGTTGGAAATACCGAGAGGTTTTTATATATAACACTTTCAGCAATAGTATTTGTACTCTCTGTTATAATAGGCGGAAGACTGTTAAAAGTAGCTTATAAATTTAAAGAGATGATATATCAAGTATAGGCTATGGAAAGCTTGATCAAAAGATAGAGCATAATGAATATCAGTTGACCAAAATCTATTTCTGAAAATATCAATACCACACTCGCAAAGTTACAGGATGCGGATAAATCCAGAGATGAGTTTGTGGCTAATGTGTCACATGAGTTAAAGACACCTATTACATCTATAAGAGTATTGGCGGATTCTTTAATGAGCATGGAAAATGTACCTAATGAGATGTATGCGGAGTTTATGCAGGATATTTCGGATGAGATAGACAGAGAGGCAAAGATAATAGATGACCTTCTCTCTTTGGTGAAGCTTGATAAGTCAGCTACCACTTTGGTAACCGAGCAGATTGATATAAATCAACTTATAAAACAAATCTTGAAAAGACTGAGACCTATAGCACAAAAGCGTGATATAGAAATGACTTTGAGACTATCAGAGAGGTAAGTGCCGATGTGGATGAAACCAAGTTGTCACTGGCCATAAATAACCTCATAGAAAATGCAATCAAGTATAACAAGGATGGCGGTTTTGTAAAGGTAAGTATTGACGCGGATCATAAGTTTTTCTATATAAAGGTAAAAGACTCCGGAGACGGAATAGCACCTGAGTACCAAGATCTTATCTTTGAAAGATTTTACCGCATAGATAAGGCAAGATCCAGGCAGACAGGAGGTACCGGCTTGGGACTTGCTATCTACGAGAATGTAGTTCATTTACATGACGGCATTATAAAGTTTCAAGTAAAGAGGTGAGGGAACTACGTTTACAGTCAGAATTCCTCTAAATCATGTAAAAAGGAGGGATAAGAAGTGAGAAACAAATTTTTGATCATTGTAATTGTTCTACTTTCTATAACTCTTATATCCTGTAAGAAAAAGGAGACACAATCTTTAGCGGAAAATGAATACAATATTTATTATTTAAATACAAATATTAATACTCTTGTGGAAAGCCGATACACCCATGACTTCAGGTAAGAGCGATACAAACGGACTGATAAAAAGAACTTATGACACATTTTTTAAAGGTGCCGGATGATTTGGAAGCGGTTGTAGCCCTACCTGACAAGGTTACATATCAAGGATTTGATATAGACGGAAATATTTTATATTTAAACTTTGATACAAACTATCAGGGAATGGATGTGACCAGAGAAGTACTTGCAAGAGCGGCCTTGGCAAAGACATTTACACAGATAGAGGGGATAGAATATATAAGTATTCGTTCAGGAGATCAGCCTCTTGTAAATGCCTTGGGAGAAAATGTGGGGCTTATAAGTGCCAACAACTTTATAAATAATGTTTCAAATATAAACAGCTTTGAAAAAGCCACACTTTTGCTTTACTTTGCAGATGAATCGGGGACAGAGCTGGTGACAGAGGCAAGAGATGTGTTTTATGATATCAATACGTCAAAAGAGAGAATTATAGTTGATGAGCTTATAAAAGGACCTGAAACGGCCGGTTTGAAGGCTACTATACCAAGTGATACAAAGGTGGTAAGTGTCACAATGAATGAGGGCATCTGTTATGTAAATTTTGATGAGGCCTTCCTCAATGCAATACCGGATGTTCTTGACAGTATTACAATATACTCGATAGTGGATTCACTTTCCGAATTGCCTAATATAAGCAGAGTGCAGATACTTGTGAACGGAAAATCCGATAAAAAAATATAATACAATCTCTTTAGGGAACTTCTGTAGAGAGAAATCTTGATTATCTAAAAGAGGATTAAAAAAATGAAAAAGACCATGTGTACTTATAGTAACGGCCTGTTTGCTTGGAGAGCTTTTTAGGGATATTATTTCAGTATATACAGGCTTGCGACAGGAATTCCCGTCATGCGCTATGATCTTATTGTACTAAATTACAAAAAATTATAAAATTCAAATTAATTTACTTTCTGATATTTTTTCTGATATGCAGTATCTTTATTTTTAAGAATCAAATATGAAATCCGATATATGAATAATTTTTATAGCTGATGTGGATAATAATGAAAAAAAGCACTTCATTATGTGGAAGAGTTAAAAATATTATTTTCAAAGATGATAATGCAATGATTATCTGTGAAGGAGTAATCTACTATCTGAAAGATGAAATCTTTTTAAATGACATTCACATTGGAAATAAGGTGAAGTTTGAAGGGAAGTTGGAAGAGATAAGTAAAGGGACCAACCCCGGTGAATTTGATGCAAAAAGCTATTATAAAACCAAGGGTATATATGTAAAAATGTCGGTAAGCGACTATATGGTGGTTGATAAAAGCTATGATAAGGTAGGTGAGTTTTTCTTTTTATTAAGACAATACCTTAGTACAAAAATAGATGAGACTTTTGAGTCCAACAGAGCCGGATTTATAAAAGCAACCATACTTGGTATGAGGGGAGAACTTGATAAAGGTACTTATAAACTGTATCAAAGAAGTGGAATAGCTCATATACTTGCTATTTCCGGTCTTCATGTTTCATTGCTCGGTATAGGGCTCTACAAGCTTCTCAGAAAAATACTTCAAAGAAGTTTTTTGCTTTCAGCAAGTCTTGCGAGTGTATTTTTGGTGTTTTACGGATTATTGGTAGGTGATAGTGTAAGTATTGTAAGAGCAAGTACAATGCTTATATTGTATTTTATTGCTGAGGTGTTGGGGAGAAGTTATTGTATTATATCCGCACTCAGTATCAGTGCGGTAGGCATATGCCTTATTTCACCGTTTGAGCCCTTCGGATTAAGCTTTCAGCTTTCTTTTGCGGCAGTTTTAAGTCTTGGAGGACCGATTGCATTTATTATAAAAAGATTTAGGCCTGTGGAAAAGAAGGACAAATCCTCCTGTAGTTATAGAGTATTTAAAATTCTTGTCGTAAGTATCGGAGTTCAGCTTTTGACCTTACCGGTTACATTATATTATTTTTATACATTCCCATTATATGCTTTCTTAATCAATATTTTAGTTATACCGCTTATGAGCTTTGTGCTTTATTCTTCTATGCTTTCTTTGGTTTTAAATATACTGAGACTGACTTTATATAAATATATAAGTGTATTTACTGTTTTAATTCTGAGATTTTATGATTTTTCTTTGTATTGCCACCAAGTATTTACCTTATCACTATATTGCATTTGGCAGGCCAAAGTTTTGGCAGATACTTATTTATTATATTTTACTGCTTGGTATAATTGCGATATCTATATTGAGGTGTAGAAAAATATCTTTTACTTTCTTTAGTTGCAGTTCTTATTTTATATCCTTTTTTTAAAACTGAAAGTGTTGTGTATCTTGATGTGGGACAGGGTGACGGCATTTATATGCATATTGATGATTTGGATATATTGATAGATGGCGTGACACATCAAAAGCCTTCTTTGGGTGAATACAGTATGGAGCCTTTTCTTTTATATAAGGGAGTGGATGATATTGAGATGAGCTTTATCACACATTCGGATATCGATCATATAAGCGGAATACTGTATCTTCTTGAAACGGATATAAAAATAGAGAATATGTTTCTTCCGTATCAGGCAATGAAAGATAAGTCATATGATGAATTAAAGAAAAGTCGCAGTTGAGGCCGGGTGCAATATAAGATATTTGAGTATGGGTGATTGTTTTGAAAGAAAAATTTAAAGATAGACTGTCTTTGGCCTGACAAATCGGATAAAAGAAAATGTGAATGAGCAAAGTCAGACATTTGTTATAGAGACTTATGGAAAAAGACTCTTATTTACAGGAGACATCGGTAAAAGCAGCGAGGAGAGCATATTAAAATACTTTGATATAGGGAAAGTGGATATACTAAAGGTGGCTCATCACGGTTCAAAGAACTCTTCTCTAAAAAGCTTTTTATAGAAAAATGTAAGTCCCGATTATGCCGTTATATCCTGTGGGAAAAAAATAATCATTACGGACATCCAAGTCCTGAAACTATAGAGACATTAAAAAGAAAACGGTTGTATTATATTTGAAACTTCAAAAAAACAGGGGGCGATAGAAGTGAAACTTAGATAAAAAGTATTTGTAATCAGTCTTTAAGGAAGTTGATATTGGTTTTTTATCTTGGCTATAGTATGATATTAAGTGATTTTATTATACTTAAAAAATAGAGAGTGAGATGAAGATGAAGAGAACGTGGTTTAGTGGACTGATCGGCAAACTTATAGCTATAGTATTGATAATAAATACTTTGGCCTCTTTGCAAGTTTATGCGGCGGTTACACCTGTAAAGAGAAACGGTACTGTTAAAAGCGCAGTTGTAGAGCAAAAAGAACTTAGAGGAGTATGGTTTTCATATATTGACTGGAGTGAGATGCCGTCAGATGTTGAGGCATTTAAGAAACGTGCAGATCAAGTTATGTCGGATATAAAAAATCGCGGAATGAATGCTATATTTTTGCCATGTGCACAGTCATTCGGACAGCTACGGTCAGAAGTTGAAATCCTTCCCATTGTCAAAGTTTATGGTCACAAAAGATTCGAATCCGAATTTTGATCCTCTGGAGTATATGATTGAGAGTGCTCACAAACAGGGACTTTCATTTCATGCTTGGGTAAATCCTTATAGAGTTACCAATTCTATGATGAAAAATATACCGGATAATTCAATAGTGAAGCAGTGGATGGGAGATCCTTCAAAGCAGAGGAATGTATTATTACATGACGGCAATTATTATCTGAACCCTTCAAGTGCGGAGGTTAGAAGCTATCTTGTGAATTCAATCAGTGAAATTTGTAAAAACTATGAGGTTGACGGTGTACAGTTTGATGATTATTTTTATCCTTCATTAAATGACAGTGATCCGGCAAAGAGTTTTGACAAGGCGGAATATGATGCTTCAGGCAGCAGTTTGGGTATTACACAGTGGAGAAGAGAAAATGTGTCAATGCTTGTAAAAGATGTATATAAGGCGGTACATGAAGCTCGTCCTCAGGCGGTTTTTCGGAATCAGTCCTGTAGCGCTTTTTATCAAATCTGAGAAGTGATAAATCATATTTTTGTAGATATTGATAGATGGATGGCTTCAAATGAATATATAGATTATATAATGCTGCATGACTATACCACGGTTTTGAAGCAAAAAAACAAGAACAGGTATATTGGCACCACATTCATATATAAATTGTTTAAACAGCTGGGTGGAGTTAAAGAGAAAGAGTAACAGCAATGTAAAAAGCTGTATATAGGTCTTGGACTTTACAGAACCGGAAAGGATATAAAGGACGGCAATGCAGTTTCGGAATGGTTAAGATATAATGATATCTTATTAAGGCAGGTAAAGGCTGCAAGAGAAACCGGAGAAGTTTCAGGATTTGGAATCTTTGCATACCAAAACTTCAGAGAGGCACCAGCCGTTTTGGAACTTAATAATTTACAAAACAGCATTTACAAATCAGTAGAATCCGGGCGTGTAAAATAGAAGAATTATTTTACACGCCTTTTTATATTTACATTTATATGCTCTAAAATATGGAAAGGTCTGTAGGAAAGTGGTAAAATAATAGTGGTTATAAAAACCTAACTTAAACGGTTTAGGTTTAGGCATGGACGTGAATGTTGAAAAATTGACTTGTGAAAAAGTTTAAAGGGGTCTAATGAAATACAAGGGGTATATTTTTAGTTTAATAAGTTTTTCTTGAAAAACCTATGATAAGAAAAATTCGGTAAGGATAAGACCGAAGAAAGTTTTAAAAAGGCACGCGGTTTATACAGGCAAATGATTGAGAGTACTGAGGATATAGGCTCTAACAACCCCTATGGCCGGCAATATTTATTCGGCATATGTTTTTAATGGCTGTGTGCCGGGCAGGGGATTTTAGTGTTGATGATTTTAATGAGATCATTGTTGAATTTTTAAATAACAAATTGATCGGCAAACTCAAAGGCGGTTTTTGATTTAAAATAATCCTAAAAGATATGAAAAGGTTTTTCCGACAGGATGCATAAAATAGCGGATTGGGCAGATAAACATCCGGAGTATAAGGATAAAACTTGGGACTTTAATTTTTGATGAGGAGATGCACAGTGACGGTTTTTATTACCACTTCACAAGATGTCCCATTGAAAAAAATTCGCAAGAGATAACAGTTATCTGGATCTTTTACCGATGTGCTGTGATATCGATCATCTTATGTTTGAGAAAGGAAAGGGCGTATTACATAGAGAAAGCACATTGGCATCAGGCGGGAAAATATGTGATTACTGGGTTGTAGGGGGACAAGAATAAAGATCCTAAGTGACAATGGGCATAAAAAGACAGCGAGTAGCTGTCTTTTTTTATAGTTGATAATTTATCAGTCATGCTTTCTCAATAAGTGATTAAATACTATTTTTCCTATAAATAATTGGCTAATCAAGTATATTGATAAATAGATCACGATATATTCTGTATCCATGATATCTAATACTCCAAGTAAAGAATATGCCATGATAGATAGAGCAGTGATAAACATACCAAACAAATAAGCATATCTTCCTGATTTATCCCTAAGCTTTTGTTTTTAATTCATCTTGCTGTTCTATTCTTTTCAATTTCTAATTTTTCATCATATTTTTCATTATGCCTTTTCAATAAAAAAATACTGAGCTATATTCACAATCTTAGCCGGCTACAAAAGCACCTGTAAGTCCGTAAAATACTCCCGACATTTTATTTGCATCAAAAAGTAATAGCTATATATAACGATATTCCGGATAATATAACATGAGATCAGTACATAAATCATATTACTTCTTTTTCATGGTTTTTCTCCTTTTTAATATATAAATATTTCTTCTATTGTCTTGTTGAAATATAAAAGCTATATCAAAAAGCTAAATCCAAAGACGGATTATATTTGCCGTTTTCTATTGCACTTACAGTTTGCCTTGATACTTTTAATTCTTTTTGCGAATTCTTCTTGAGTTAAACCTTTAAGCTTTCTTAATTTATCTAAGTTATTCTTCAAATCACTACCTCTTAATGTAAAGCTTCCTTTACATTAAGTATAAATAAATTTTTTTGTTTTATGTCAAGCTACCTTTACATAAATTATATTTCAATGTTGTAAGAATATTGAAAACAGTTTGGAAAAGCACAAAAATAAGATTGTTATTGTATTTTGAAGATATATACATTAGAATTAAAGTATCTTATATGGTTTTTAATTTCTAAAATTCTAAGTTTCAAAAATAATCCAACAGTAAAATTTTTGGTATAATAAGGAGGAGATATGCAAGATAAAAGATATAACGGAGAAGATGCTTGAAAAGTACAATGATGTATTTGCTGATATCTTAAATGTACTTTTGTTTGCCGGTAGAGATGTGGTTGATGAATCTGCACTTATGGATGCATTACCGATGAGTATGCTAAAGATTGACGGAAGAGTCAGAACACAGGAAAGAGATATAGCAAAGTATTGGCGTAAAAATAAAATCAATGTCGCATTATTTGGACTTGAAAATCAGACAGTACCAAATAAACTTATGCCTCTTAGAGTATTTGGTTATGACGGTGCAGAGTATGTAAAGCAAAGCAGAAAAGAAAACGGTGACAGGGCAAAAGTATCCTGTGATTACATTGGTATTGTACTTGGGATATGAGAGGAGATGGAATTATCCGAAAAGACTTTTTGAAGTTCTTGATATAGATGAAGATGTTCGTCCTTATGTAAATGATTTTAAGATAAACTTATTTGAAATAGCCTATCTTGAAAGAGAAAAGATAGACTTATTTAAAAGTGATTTTAGGATATTGGCTGATTACCTGTATCAAATGAGGGAAAATAGAGATTATATAGCTGATGAAACGAATATTGCTCATGTGGAAGAACTTTTAACATTAATGTCTGCAATGACAGGAGATAACAGATTTGAAGAAACGATAAACGATTTCAAGGGAAAGGAGAAAGTCAATATGTGTGAAGTACTGGATAGAGTAGAGGCCCGGGGGATAGAAAAAGGGATAGAAAAGGGAATAGAAAAAGGAATTGAACAGGGTATTAAAAGAGGTACCATAAACACGCTTATATCATTGGTAAAGGATGGATTAATTAGTCTTGATGAAGCGGCAATCAGAGCAGATATGAGTGCAGAAGATTTTGAAAAATATATAAAATAAAACAGAAACTTAATGGAGGCAGCATAGGCTGCCTTTTTTATAAGTCAAATGACAAATATATTCATATAAAATTAGAGTTCTTTCTTATTCTAAAAGGTGCTATACTAAAAATGTTGTGAAATTATTATTGTATATACTATTTATATAACTATAAATTAAAGAAGGAGATCTTATGCAAAAAAACTTATACAAATTCATATTTGTTAAAGCGGTTTTTACCATATTACGGCAAGTACTATCCAACATTAATACTTGATCTTATATGTGCAGGTTTTTTTCAACCATGTGTGATCTGGTCCGCCGATAATACTCAGATATCTGACAAATACTGCAAGGCAGGATTTGAGCCTCCTGACTGTAAAAACTTATAATGACACTTGGAGTAATATTTGTTTTACTCAGAGTGGTTGATACCATAGCAAACTACTATATGCAAAAATATAGGCCATGTGATGGGGGCAAAAGATAGAAACGGATATGAGATATGATATTTTTTCTCACATACAGCGACTCCCTTATTCCTACTATAATACAAATAAATCGGGTCAGATATTATCAAGAATTACTACGGACCTTTTTTTGATGTTACAGAGTTTGCACATCACTGTCCGGAAGAGTTTTTTTATAGCACTGGTAAAAACTTGTAGTTTCATTTGTAATACTGATAAATATAAATATAACTCTTACACTTACCATATTTATTATGATACCGATAATGGTATTCTTTATGTCTTCCACAAATAACCATATGAGAAAGGCACAAAAGGCACAAAGAAATCACGTAGGGTGAGATCAATTCAGGTATTGAAAACAATATTCTGGGCGCAAAGGTTGTAAAAATCATTTGCAAATGAAGAGTTGAAGTAAAGAAGTTCCATAAAGAAAATTTGAGATTTCTGTATATTAAAAAGAGTTCTACTAAACATATGTCAAATTTTTCAGGTGGTATACAGAATATTTGACGGAATTATGTATCTGACAGTTATAGTACTTGGAAGCTACTATATGAAGGTCGGTAAAATAAATGCAGGTGATATGTTTCTTTACACATTGTATATAAATATGCTTTTAAATACAGTAAAGAAAATAGTTGACTATATGGAGCAGTTCCAAAGGGGAATGACAGGTATTGAAAGATTCATTGAGATAATGGATGTAAAGAACGATATAGTCGATAAGGAAAATGCGAGAGTTTTGACCGATGTACATGGTGATATAGAGTTTAGAAATGTAAGCTTTGCATATCCTGACAGTGATTCAAAGGTACTTGATGATATCAGCTTTAGCATAAATAAAGGTGAGAATATTGCTATTGTAGGTTCTTCAGGTGTAGGTAAAACAACTATATCAAATCTTATACCGAGATTTTATGAGGTCACTGAAGGTGCAATACTTATAGACGGCACAGATATAAGAGATTTCAAGCAAAAGTCATTGAGAGATAATATAGGTATTGTGCAACAGGAAGTGTACCTGTTCTCAGGAAGCATATATGAAAATATAGTTTACGGAAAAAAAGGATGCAAAGCTTTGAGGATGTAGAAAAAGCAGCAAAGATGGCTGGTGCCTATGACTTTATTATGGAGCTTCCGGATAAGTTTGATACATATATGGGAGAGCGTGGAACTAAGCTTTCAGGTGGACAAAAGCAGAGAATAAGCATAGCAAGAGTATTCTTAAAGAATCCACCGATACTTATACTTGATGAGGCAACTTCAGCACTTGATAATAATTCGGAAGCCATAGTCAGAGCAGTCACTTGAAATACTGAGTAAGGGCAGAACTACAATCACAATAGCACATAGACTTTCAACCATAAGAAATGCAAGCAAAATCTTGGTGCTTACGGAAAACGGTATAGAAGAGTCAGGCACACATGAAGAGTTGATGAATAAAGAGGGAATATATTTTAATCTGTATAATAAGAATATTGATGAATTAAAGGAATAAATATTATGGAAAGTATTTTTGATTTGATAGATGAAAAAGAGCTGGTAGACATATTTTCAAAAGCAGTGGACATACCTAGTACAAATCCAAAAGGAAATGAAAAGCCTATGTGTGAGTATGTGGAAAGTCTGCTAAAGCAAAACGGTATTGAGTATTTTAGTGTACCGGTGGAAGAGGGAAGATATGATATCATAGCAAAGCTTAACGGAAAAACAAATAAGGATGCTATTGTTTTCACAGGTCATATGGATGTGGTTCCGGTATCTGATGATGAGATAAAAAGATGGAATACACCGCCTTTTAAATCCACTATAAAGGACGGAAAATTATATGGCAGAGGAAGTGCCGATATGAAAAGCGGACTGATAAGTGCTGTATATTCTATGATACTTTTGAAGAGAAACAATATTATTCCTGAAAGAGATATAATAATTGCGGCTACCATAGATGAAGAAAACTTTATGAAGGGATCAAAGGCATTATATCAAAATAAGGTGTTTGATAATGCAAAATATCTTATCGTATGCGAGCCTACCGATATGAAGATATGCAATCGTCAAAAGGGTAGAACATGGGCTGATGTCTGTGTACATGGCATGACTGCTCACGGTTCACAAAAGGGTGTGGGCGAAAATGCCATATATCTTGCGATAAAGCTTATAGAAAAGATAAAGAACACTGAATTTAAAGATTATCCTGATACATTCTGGAGAACATTGGCTATAAATGCAGGTGTGGAGCCGCAGGTAGTGCCTGACAGATGTGTGTTTACAGTGGATGCCAGACTACAGGTAGGACATAAGCCTGAGCATATATGGGAAAAACTGGATGAACTTATAGATGAAATAAAAGCGGAAAATCCTCATTTTGATGCTACATACAAGATAGCCGATATGAGAACATCATGGGATACATCAAAGGAAGACAGACTAATAAAGACTATTAAAGCCACATTAAAAAAAGCTGGGTATGGATCCGGAGTTTGACACCTTTACAGGCTCTACAGATGCAAGTATGCTTATAAAAATGAACTTATACCTGTAATTATAGGACCGGGAGATTTATCGGTGGTACATAGGGAAAATGAATATGTCAAGCTCTCACAGCTCTTTTGATTCATGCAGGCTGTATATTGACATAATGTATGGTATGTAATAAGCGCTTCATTTCCACTATTATTGTAAGAATGCTGAAAAATGTTATTATAAGCATTATTATTCAAGGTTTAACGATAGGAAGAAAAAGATGATTGTTGATCAAAGTAAAATTAGAAATTTTTTTGTATTATTGCACATATAGATCATGGCAAGTCTACACTTGCAGACAGAATTATAGAAAAGACAGGGCTCTTGACCAGCAGGGAGATGCAGTCTCAGGTTCTTGACAATATGGATCTTGAGAGAGAAGAGGAATTACCATAAAGAGTCAGGCGGTAAGAACTGTTTACAAGGCAAATGACGGTAATGAATATATATTCAATCTTATAGATACACCGGGACATGTGGATTTTAACTATGAGGTTTCAAGGTCTCTGGTACGCCTGTGACGGTGCCATACTTGTAGTAGATGCGGCACAGGGTATAGAGGCACAGACACTTGCCAATGTTTATATGGCGCTTGATCATGACCTGGAAGTATTTCCTGTTATAAATAAAGGTGGATTTGCCAGTGCCGATCCGGATTTGGTTGCAAGTGAAATAGAAGATGTTATAGGAATAGAGGCACATGATGCTCCAAGAATTTCAGCCAAGATAGGACTGAACATAGAGGATGTTTTGGAAGCGATAGTTGCGAAAGTTCCGGCGCCGGAGGGTGATCCCAAAGGCACCTTTGCAGGCACTTATTTTTCGATTCAATATATGATTCATATAAGGGAGTAATAGTATTTGTCAGAATCAAAGAGGGAAGTGTAAAAAGGCAATCCTATAAAAATGATGGCAACCGGAGCTGTGGCGGAAGTTGTGGAAGTAGGGTATTTCGGTGCAGGCCAGTTTATTCCATGTGATGAGCTTTCTGCAGGCATGGTAGGCTATATTACGGCAAGTATAAAGAATGTAAAGGATACCAGAGTCGGTGATACTATTACATTAAACAATAATCCTTGTGAAAAAGGCATTACCGGGATATAAGAAGGTAACACCTATGGTCTATTGCGGACTTTACCCGGCGGACGGTGCAAAAGTACAATGACCTTAGAGAGGCACTTTGAAAAAGTCTGCAGTTAAATGATGCTTCGCTTTTCTTTGAACCTGAGACTTCACTTGCACTCGGATTCGGATTCAGATGCGGTTTCCTTGGACTATTGCATTTGGAAGTAATACAGGAAAGACTTGAGAGAGAATATAATCTTGACCTTGTTACTACAGCACCGGGTGTTGTATACAAGGTATTTAAAAACTAACGGCGAGGTTATAGAACTTACAAAACCCTTCAAATCTGCCCGATCCTTCAGAGATAGAGCATATGGAGGAGCCGATAGTTTCTGCCGAGATAATGCTTACAAAGGAATTTGTAGGATCTCATTATGAATCTCTGCCAGGAGAGAAGAGGTATTTATCTTGGTATGGAATATATTGAGGAGAATCGTGCAATTTTTAAAAATATGATTTGCCTCTGAATGAAATAATATATGATTTCTTCGATGCACTAAAGTCAAGATCAAGAGGTTATGCCTCACTTGATTATGACTTAAAGGGCTATGTACCTTCAAAAGCTTGTGAAGTTGGATATTTTTGATAAACAAGGAAGAGGTGGATGCGCTGTCATTTATAGTACATGCGGATTCCGCTTATGAAAAGAGGAAGAAAGATGTGTGAGAAGCTTTAAAGAGGAGATACCGAGACACCTGTTTGAGATTCCTATACAGTGACAGTAGGTTCAAAAGGTAATAGCAAGAGAGACCGTTAAAGCCATGAGAAAAAGATGTTTTTGGCAAAGTGTTACGGAGGAGATATCTCAAGAAAGAGAAAGCTTTTGGAGAAGCAAAAAGAGGGAAAGAAGAGAATGAGACAGATCGGAAATGTGGAAATCCCTCAAAAGGCGTTTATGAGTGTACTTAAATTGGATGAGGATTGATAAAGTATGTCAATGAAAAAGTTGGAATTATATGTGCATATACCATTTTGCGAAGAAAAATGTAGGTATTGTGATTTCTTATCCTTTAGAGCTGATGACAGTGAAAAGAAAGCCTATGTTAATCAGCTTATAGAGGAGATAAAAGCGCAGGGACAAAATTACAGTGAATATCTTGTGAGTTCAATTTTTATCGGTGGAGGTACTCCGACTACACTTAGCGGAATCTGGATACTTGATATTATGAATGCTGTTCGTGAGAACTTTATAGTTGAAACCGATGCGGAAGTTTCTATTGAATGTAATCCGGGTACATTGTCAAAGAGCAAGATAATGCATATAAAAAAGGCCGGAATCAACAGGATAAGCTTCGGTTTGCAAAGCAGTATCGAAGAGGAGCTTAAAGAGCTTGGAAGAATACATACCTATAAAGATTTCTTACAAAGCTATCAGCTTGCAAGAGAGTATGGGTTTACAAATATAAATGTAGACCTTATGAGCGGTTTGCCGAATCAGACAATTGACAGCTATAAGACTACATTAAAAAGAGTATGTGCTCTAAAGCCTGAGCATATAAGTGCGTATTCACTTATAATAGAGCCTGATACTCCGTTCTTTGACAAGTACGGGAGTGAAGAGGGCAGTATGCTCCTACCGGATGAGAATATAGACAGAGAGATGTATGCTCTTACAAAAAATATTTTAAGAGAGCATGGATATGAGCGATATGAAATAAGCAATTATGCAAAGCCCGGAAGAGAGTGCAGACATAATATAGGCTATTGGACAGGAGTTTCTTATCTTGGTCTTGGAGTAGGCGCTTCAGGTTATGTGATGAACAGACGCTTCCATGTGGAATCGGATTACAGAAAATATATGAGTGTAAAGATGCAGCAGGATATTACACCGCTTTATTGTGATCTGGAAGAACTTGACATCAAGGCAAATATGGAGGAATTTATGTTCCTCGGTCTCAGACTTACAAGAGGTGTATCCAGACATGAGTTTAACGAGAGATTCGGTGTAGATATGTTTGAGGGTATTTGACAGACAGATAAAAGAGAAATATGATGTTAAAACATGGAATATAACTCGCCATATCTAAGGCTAACCGAAAAGGGACTTGATCTCAGCAATATGGTAATGTCAGACTTTTTGTTGGATTAAAAGACTGAGAGGAAGTATGTTATATTTTATAAATGATTATAGCGAGGGTGCAACGCCTGAGATTTTAGACAAATTACAGGAAAGTAATTTATCCAAGCAGGCAGGTTATGGAAGTGATGAGTTTTGTATTTCCGCAAAAGAAAAGATAAAGGAAGCTATAAAGACCGATGCTGAAATTTTCTTTGTAAGTGGTGGTACTCAGGCAAACAAAATAGTTATCGGAAGTATTTTGAAAAACTATGAGGGTGTAATTGCGGCAGATACCGGACATATATCGGTACATGAAGCGGGAGCCATAGAAAACACCGGACATAAGGTCTTTGGATTGAAGTCTGAGAACGGCAAGCTGGCGGCAGATACTGTAAAAAGATTCTGCAGAGACTTTTACGCAGATGTAAATCATGAGCATATGGTATATCCCGGAATGGTCTATATATCACAGCCTACAGAGTATGGAACTTTGTATTCAAAGAATGAAATAAAAGAGATAAGATCTGTTTGTAATGAATATAATATTCCTTTTTATAGACGGAGCAAGACTTGCATATGCACTTGGAAGCAGTGAATGTGATACAGGTTTGGAAGATATTGCAAGATTATGTGATGTATTTTTATATAGGCGGTACAAAATGCGGTGCACTGATAGGTGAAGCGATAGTATTTACAAATAAAGGGCTCAGTAAACATTTCTTTACCGATATGAAGCTCTTTGGAGCCGTATTGGCAAAGGGAAGGCCGCTCGGAATACAGTTTGATACATTGTTCAGTAATGATTTGTACAAAAAAACTTGGAGGTGTAGATGCTGCTATGAAGATAAAGAAGGCTTTTTGATTGAGAAGGGATATGAGCTTTATATAGACTCCCCTACCAATCAACAGTTTATTGTAGTGGATGATGTTACGAGAGATAGATTATCAAAGGATATAGGCTTCGGATTTATGGAGACTCTTGAAAACGGAAAGCATGTTATAAGATTTTTGTACAAGCTGGGCTACAGAGAATGAGGATGTGGAGAGGCTGATTTCCATATTGTAAAAAAGATATAATATTTACCGATATATAAGGAGGCGTATGAAGGAAGAAAAGAAAATATTTGTCACAAAGGCTACATTGCCTCCTAAGGAGGAATTCCTTGAGTATGTAGATAAGATATGGGAGAGTGCCTGGCTTACCAATATGGGTGATGTACATAATGAGCTTGAAGATACTTTAAGTAAATTTATGGACGATATGGATATAGTTCTTACAGTAAACGGACATCTGGCATTGGAACTTGCATTACAGTCTCTAAAAGATAGAAGGTGAAGTTATAACAACACCATTTACATTTGCATCTACCACCCATGCCATAGTAAGAAACGGACTTAAGCCGGTTTTTTGCGATATCAAGGAAGATGATTTTACACTAGATCCTGAAAAAATAGAAAAGCTTATAACAAAAGATACCAAGGCTATAATGCCTGTACATGTATATGGTAATGTATGTGATGTGGAAGCCATTGATAGAATAGCAAAAAAGCATGGATTATATGTAGTCTATGATGCGGCATCATACATTCGGTGAGAGATATAAAGGAAAGAGTGTAGCGGATTTTTGGAGATATGAGTATATTCAGCTTCCACGCAACAAAGGTGTTTAACACCATAGAAGGTGGTGCTATAGCTCTCAGAGATAAGGAGAGAAGAAAGTCTTTGGATTTTTTTGAAAAAAACTTCGGTATTGCGGATAAGGAAAATGTTCCGTATGTGGGTAGCAATGCAAAAGATGAATGAGTTTGCGGTACGCTATGGGACTTTGCAATATGAAGCATCTTCCGAGTACATAGAAAAAGAAAAGAGAATCTGTGAGCTATATACAGACAGGCTCTCAGATATAAATTCTCTTAGACTTAATAAATATAATGATGACACTACATACAATTATGCATATTTTCCGATAGTTGTTGATAAGGGCGATAGAGACGAGTTATATGACAGTTTGGCAAAGGAAAATATTTTTGCAAGAAAGTATTTTTACCCATGTACAAATGCCTATGAATGTTATAGTGAAAGCTTTGATGCAAATGAAACACCTATTGCACTTGATATTTCAAAAAAGGTTTTGACCTTGCCTATATATCCTGATTTGGAAGAGGCTGAGGTAGAGAGGATATGCAGTGTTATACGGAGAGAACTATGAAAGCAAAAAACTTAAAGGTTTTGGAAGAAAACGGCTTTCAGGTTCCAAAGTTTAAAATAGCTTATCCCGGAGATGAGATTGACTTTTCATATTTTGATTCGGAACTTTTTGCCGTTCGCTCAAATGATGCACATGAGGACGGTGAAAACTTTTCCTATGCAGGACAATTTTTAACTGTTTTAAATGTTCCAAAATCAGAAGTGGATAAGGCTATAAAATCAGTGGTAGACAGTTATAAAAACAGATACTACGAAGAAAAGCTTGGTATACAGGCAGAAAACAAAATATCAAGTGTAATAATTCAGGAAATGGTGGCGTCCGAATATTCAGGTGTTTTATTTACTGCCAATCCTAAAGGCATCTTAAATGAGACGGTGATAGTGGTAGGAAAAGGACTTGGAAGCAGTATAGTGGAGGATAAAGCTGAAACAATTACCTATCACCACTACAGAGACGGAGCTACATATAAAGAGGGAAATACCTTGAACTTTCCTGAAAACCTTGTAAAGGAACTTGAAAAAACCGGAGAAAGAATCGAAAAGCTTTTTAGAAAGCCGATGGATATAGAGTTTGCCGTCAAGGATGAAAAAATATATATTTTACAGGCAAGAGAGATTACGAGTCTTGATTTTACAAAAAAATATTCGCATTTTTAGATAACAGTAATATTGCTGAAAGTTACCCCGGAGTTTGTTCTAAGCTGACCGGAAGCTTTGCCGGGGAGGTATACACAAGGATATTTACAAGACTTATAGGAAGAGTGCTTGGAAAATCAGCAAACAGGTATGAAGACTTGTTTACGCATATGGTCAGTTACTTTGGGGGAAGGATGTACTATGAAATCAGTAGCTGGTACGATATTTTAAGACTATTACCCTTCTCTTCAAAGATTATCCCTATTTGGCAAAAGATGCTTGGTGTAGAGGATGAAAAAATACACTTTTCTAAAAAAAGACCAAGCTTATTCATAAAAACAAAGCTTTTCTTTTTCAACTCTTTATCTGTTTTTAATCTCACAAAAAGATGGCGGATCTTTTCACTTTTTCAAAAAGAATTCCAATACTATAGTGCAAAAGTTGAAAATGAAGAGGACCCAAAGAAGCTGTACAATCTTTTTTTGGAAATGGAAGATGTATTCTTTAAAGAGTGGGACTGGACATTGATAAATGATATGGTGTCATTTTTGTCCACACATTTTGCAGGGAAAAATGTGAAAAATACCCTGGCACTTGAAAGTAAAAAGCCTGTAGAAGCATTGAATGAATTGGTACATACATATTCAAAATTCGGTGCAAGCTCGAATGAATATAAAGAAAAGAAAGCGGATTATATCAAATACTATGGTGACAGAACTATAGGGGAGCTGAAGCTGGAGACAAGGACATTTGCAACAAATCCCGAATTGCTTGATAAGATGGTGGAAGAAAGGGCGATGCTTCCCGTACAGGATATTAATAAAAGTACTGTAAAGATAAAGAAGTCTTTGGCAAGGAGTTCAACCAATTATCGAGAGATTTCAAGGATGAACAGAAGCAGATTGTTCGGACTAATGAGAAAACTGATAGATAAAATAGGTGCAAAGACTGTGGGCGAAGATATTTATCATCTATCACTTCCACAAATAAGAGAAATGATATTTTCAGGTAAGGATTTTACCGAAGAAATAAAAAGAAGAAAAAGGCTGATGCTTGTATACAATGAGCTTCCGACTATTAAAAAAGTTGTGCTTTTGGGTGATCCGGTTATAGATTTTTCAATTATGGACAGAAGTATTTGTGATGAAGAAACCGAGAGAGTTTTTCTTACAGGAAGAGGCGTTTCAAGCGGAAAAATTACGGGTGAAGTTATTAAAATAACAGATATGAGAACCGTGTCATTAAAGGATGTGAAGGATAAGATAATAGCCACATATTCAACTGATCCGGGCTGGTTTCTTCTACTTGATGTAGCAAAGGGAATTTTAGCAGAGAGAGGTTCTTTACTTTCGCATACAGCAATAGTTGCACGAGAGTTAAAAAAGCCTGCAGTGGTTGGAATTTCGGATTTGATGAATCATATAAAAAACGGTGATATAGTGGAGCTTGATGGCGATAAGGGTTATTGTAAGGTAATAAGGGAGAGTAAAATTGAGTGAGATAAATGTAAGCATAGTGAAAAAGAACAAGGATAAAGAATTATTCCTTAGATTCCCTGCGAAAGTCTATGATGATAAACATATAATGCAGGATAAAATCTTTGAAAGAGAGGTTTTGGAAAACACCAATATTTTGTGTAAAGGTGTAAAGATAATACCGCTTATAGCAAAGAATAAGAAGGAAGAAGTAGTAGGTCGCTGCCTGCTTTCATTTTATGAGGATGATACGGCCTATATAGGTTTTTTCGAATGTATCAATAATAGTGAAGTGGCAAAAGAATTACTTGCGGCAGGTGAAAATCTGGCTAGAGAAGAGGGAAAAAAGAAAATTTTGGGGCCTATAGATCTTTCCTTTTGGGCAAGGTATCGCTTTTGCACCTCTGAAGATTTGCCATATATCGGAGAACCTGCAAATAAGGCATATTATCAGGGGCTTTGGGAGGAAAACGGTTTTAAAGTATCTGAAGAATATATTTCCAATTTCTTTGATGTTGCTGATGAAAGCTTTGACAGCGAAAAGGCAAGGAAGAGATTGCAGGATGCAAAAGATGAAGGCTATGTATTTACACATCCTGATACAGATAATTTTGAAAAATACCTAAGAGATATATATCCTGTTTTGATAGAAGGCTATAAAGACTTTTGCGGATTTAAGATGATATCTGAAGAGGACTTTGTAAAACTCTATTCACCTTTAAAAATGGTAATAGATACGGAGACGGTTTTTCTTGCGTACAAGGATGGAGATTTAAAGGGCTTTTTAATATGTCTGCCTGATTACGGAAATTTACTTTGTAAATCAAGAACACCTGCACTCTTACTAAATGTGATGAATGTGAAGTCTCATGCAAAAAGATATGTACTCTTATATATGGGAGTTAAAAGAGACTGCCTTGGACTTGGCTCGGCACTTTCACAGCAAGTGGTGGACAGGTTGAAAGAAAAAAAGGCGAGCGGAATATCCGCACTTATTCACAGCGGCAAAGCGAGCGGAGGATATTTTAAGGATAAGATAAAAGAGCAAAGAAAGTATGTGATGCTTGAAAAAATGCTTTAGAATTTGAGGATATGGATGAAGAATAAAACATTTTTAAAAAGTATATATTGTGCTATAGAGGGACTTATCTTTGCTCTAAAGACAGAAAAAAACTATAAGTATTACATTGTTATAGATATTATATTTTTTCTCTTGGACTTCTTTGTATTTAAGACGGATAAGGCCGGTTGGTATGCATATATTATTACCTCTGCAGCTGTTTACGGCCTGGAATGTATAAATACTTCCATAGAACATATTTCAGACTTTATTTCAGAGGATGTACATCCTGAGATAAAGGTTATTAAGGATATGGGAGCTGCCGGAGTGCTTTTGCTTCGGTATAGCATTTTTTTGCCGTACAGATTATGGAATGTATAAATTATTTAGGAGTAGCATTATGATCATATCACTGTATATAAGTATGCTTCCTGTAATCCTTGGCGGAGTTTTCAATATGCTCTTTGTAAAGATAAAGGCGCTTGATTTTTTACGAATACCTGTAGACGGCGGTAAGAGTTTAAAAGGAAAAAGAATTTTCGGCAACAGTAAGACGGTACTTGGGTTTATAGGAATGATACTTGGCACTGCATTTGCGGCAATACTTTGGGGATTATTTTTAAAACAAACAGGATTGGAGCATTACAATCTGATCTATAAAAATTATCCCAATACGGTTTATTTTAATCTTTTATCCGGAGCATTATTCGGATTTGCATATATGCTCTTTGAGCTGCCAAACAGCTTTATAAAAAGAAGATTTGATATAGATGCAGCCACAAGAGGCAGATTTCCTGCAAATATAGCTACATTCGTATACGATCAGATAGATTCGATGATAGGAGTAATGCTGGTGCTTGCAATATTTGCAGAGCTTAGCTTCATGCAATATATTTTGGCGGTTTTGCTTGGTGGGATCACTCATGTGGCTGTAAATATGATTTTGATTTTGTTTAAAGTAAGAAAGTATTTATGATATGAAAAAGATATTTTTGGGAGTATATCATCCAAGTGTTATACTGACTTATATAGGTGTATTGATTTTCGATATTCAGGATTTTTCTTTGCAAAGAGCTTGTACCTTGCTACTATTTTACTGATGCTTGCAGGAGTCTGTGATGCATTTGACGGAGTATTTGCAAGGATGTATAAAAGGACCGAGCTTGAAGAAAACTTTGGAGTTCAGATAGATTCGTTTGCCGATCTGATTTCATTCGGATTGTTTCCCGCAAAGATATATATAAGCTTTTTCTAAAAATATATATATTTCATTTGTACTTGTAAGTTTATATATTTTGGCGGTAATAATAAGACTTGCGTATTTTTAACTGCAAGGAAGTGAAGATAAGTTTTTATTTTACAGGACTTGCTGTAACATACTCCGCATTTTTTATATCTTTTGTATGTGGTTAGTGCAAAGTATATAGAGAGTTTTTTTCGGCTTTACCGATTGAGTGCCTGTATATATTTTTTAATTTTGGCATTTTTGTGGAATAAGAAGATAAGGAAGCCGAATCTTTATATCAGAACAGCTTTTTTTGATTCTTGCCATTGTGTTTATAGCTTTATTGCTGATATAGGTGATACTTTGGAAATAATTGATAGAAGAAGCGGTAAAATAATAAGAGAAGAGGAAGACTCGGCAAAAGTTATAGAATTTTTATATCACAGTTTTTGGGCAGGCTATTTTTAAAACTTATTTTTTTGCAAGGCCATATTTTTTTCAAAATTGCTGTCAATATATTATAAAAGTCACTTGTCTAAAAATAAGATAAAAAGCTTTTATAAAAATATGATTTGGATAGAGGGCTTTTTAAAGAGAAATTTCAAGAGCTTTGCCGATCAAGAAAAGAAAAGATAAATGTGGATAATGAGGGGTTTTTAGCCACTGCAAGTGGAAAACTTAGAGTATTTAAAAATAGGTGAAGACGGAAAACTCTATCTTGGAAATAAAAACTTAGTATAATGATAAAGGGCAATGTTTACAATACGGATAAATTGTTGAAAGCCCCATTGCCCGAATGGGCAAGAGGTGGATATCTTTTATTATACAGACTAAGTCTTTGTGATTATCACAGATATATTTATCCGTTAACAGGAAGAAGCGAAAAAGAAAAGAAATTTCCGGCAGACTTGAAAAGTGTCAGAAGAGATCTGCATACTGGAGAGCATTTGCTGAGAATAAAAGGGTGTTGGAATATTGGATGAGTGAATATGGCAAGATGCTTCATATGGAGATAGGAGCAATGCTTGTAGGACATATTCATAACTATAACAAACGCTACTTTTATAAAGGTGAGGAAAAGGGTTTTTTTCTCGTATGGCGGTTCAAGTATAGTTGAGATAGTCGGCAAGGAAATAGAGATGAGACAGAGATATCTTAGAAAAACAGTAAAAGAAATTTTTGAAACTAAAATCCGAATCGGAGAGAGGATAGGATATGGAAAGATTAAAAAGGCTTAGAGTTTATTTTTAATGAAATGTTTCCGCTTATTCCAAGACTATGTCTTGGCTATATTGTGTTTTTGGAAATCTACTTTATAGTACTTCTAAATCACGGAGTAAGCGGAAAACAGCTGCTTTTATTTGATAAGGTTGAAGGGCAGTCCGATTTAATATCTTATTTTATACAGCATGATGTAATAGGTGTAATAATCGGAGGATTTACAATATTCAGCTTTTTACTTTGGGCGCGTATTGCGGATGATTTTAAGGATTATGAGCTGGATTGCAGACTTTTTGCAAGCAGACCGCTTCCATCGGGTAGAGTGCATAAGGATGATTTAAGAATTTTTGCTACTGTACTTATCGGAATAACCATTTTTATAAATATACTTTTTATGAGGAATTTTATTTTCTGTCTTATACTTTACAGTTACGGAAGCTTGATGGCGGTATGGTTCTTCCAAAAGCATAAGATAGCAAAGTCATTGCCTCTTGCCTTGGTTACACATAATCCGGTACAGATAATATTAAATATTTATGTTATTTCTTATGCGATAATGAAGTATAAACTTCCGATATTTGATATTACAAATTTGATGGCGGTTATGACACTTTATTTCCCCGCACTTATTTGGGAGATTTCCAGAAAGATTCGTGCACCTAAAGAGGAAACCGAATATGTCACATATTCAAAGCTGTTCGGATATAAGAAATGCGTTGATTTTGTATTTCTTCTTACTTGGCTTGATATACTTACAAATGTGGTTTTGGTATGGAATCTGAATAAGATCTCTGTAGTGGCATTACTTGCAAACACAGTGTGGTGTTCTATGAAATTCATTGAATATAAGAAGGATCCGGGCAAATACAGAATTGTCAGTAAGGTGGAAAGATATACATATATACAGGAATGTATGATGATTGCAACTATTGTAATTTATTTGATAGTTGGAAAGATATAGATAAGGAGTAGCATATGAAATACGATTTTTTAGTAGTTGGAGCGGGGCTTTTCGGAGCAATATTTGCATATGAGGCAAAGAAGCGCGGTAAGAGTGTTTTGGTAATTGATAAGAGAGATCATATAGCCGGAAATATCTATACCGAGAATGTAGACGGAATAAATGTTCATAAATATGGTGCTCATATTTTCCATACTTCAAATAAAAAAGTTTGGGAGTATGTAAATAATTTTGCAGAGTTCAATAATTATATCAATGCACCTGTTGCCATATATAAGGATGAACTTTACAATCTGCCGTTTAATATGAATACTTTCAGCAAGCTTTGGAATATAAAAACTCCCGATGAGGCAAAGGCGATTATAGGAAAACAAAGACAGGAATCAGGAATTACAGACCCTAAGAATCTGGAAGAGCAGGCAATATCTTTGGTCGGAAAAGATGTATACGAAAAGCTTATAAAGGGATATACGGAAAAGCAGTGGGGTAGAGATGCAAAGGAACTTCCGGCATTTATTATAAAGAGACTTCCACTGAGATTTACATTTGATAATAATTATTTCAATGACAGATACCAGGGTATTCCTATAGGAGGATATACCGGAATAGTTGAAAAGCTTCTTGAGGGTATAGAAGTAAGAACAAATACCGAGTACAGAGATTTCATAAAGGAGAATCCTGATATAGCTGATAAAACTGTATATACCGGAATGATTGATGAGTTCTTTGATTATAAACTTGGAGTGCTTGAGTACAGAAGAGTATACTTTGAGGATGAAAGACTTGATACCGACAACTATCAGGGAAATGCAGTGGTAAACTATACTGAAAGAGATGTGAAGTTCACCAGAATAATAGAGCATAAGCATTTTGAATACGGCAATCAGGACTTCACCATTATTTCAAAAGAATATCCTACAGAGTGGCAAAAGGGTGAGGAACCGTATTATCCTATCAATAATGAAAAGAACAATGCTCTATATGAAAGCTATGTCAAGCTTTCAAAAACAAGACCTGAGATAATCTTCGGTGGCAGACTGGGAGCATACAAGTACTATGATATGGACAAGGTAGTTGAAGCGGCACTTGATTGTGTGGAGAAGAATTTATAATATATGAAGTATGATCAAAAACAACACCCTTTGTGGCTTGGTATACTGTATGCAACAGCAATATATGGTTCAATAGTTTGGGTTATACTGTATGCTATAAGCATTGTTGTTGCTACGGTAGTAATGATTCCAATGTGTATACTGTTTATATTTGTTTTGATATCACAAATGCGAAATATTTCATTTGCTAAAAAGGAGGAAGATGTAGACTACTGCCTGAAAACATATTTTATATATAAATATATAACGATGCCTGTTGAATTAATCTGTGCAGGAATAATAGGTGCTTCTATTTTTGTAATATTCGGAATGATAATTCATTGGCCAAAAGAAGATCTTATAGCCGCTTTTTTTGCTTTATTTTTTGCTATGATTATTTATATGATTATTGCAATAATACCGTATGTGTTGATAGTATTTGTCGTAATAGGGTTGCCGTGTTTTATATCAATTGAGTATGTCTTAGGTATTACACAAAAAAAATACGGTATATCTTCTGCGGAAAGAGCGATACATTTTTTATTGCAGATGATACCGGTGTTGAATATTATAGACGGACTGTATATAAGTATAAAGTATTGGAATAGAGGCAGGGGATTGGCTGTTGTGACTGCTGTTTTTACCTTTTGTGTAACAGCATTGGTATTGTCGATTTATTTGGTAAATAGATTTTAGGCATAATCTTGTGTAAATGAGTACGGAGGAAATAATTTGAAGAAATTCCGGCCTGTTTTAGATATATTCTATATAATTTTAATATATGCATGGCTATGCTTTAATATAATTGTTTTGCATCAAATCTTATCGGAATCAGATGTAAGTATTCCTACTGTAATTGTTGCAGTGAATAATATATTGTTTATTGTGGTATATGTAATACTTATCAGAGTACAAATTATAAATATACTGGAAGCTATAAAGACAGAGGATATAGATTACTGTATAAATAACTATTTCTTTTATAAATACACACTTATGCCAATTATGTTAATTGGTAGAGGTCTGCCTGTTTTTATTTGCTTAGGCGGAGTAGGAGCCTTTTTTTTGGTATTTTTAATGCCGTTTGTCATTATTACTTGGCCATTTATAATTGGTATGTGGATTTTACTACCTGTACTGCTGGTATGCACAACTTTAATAGAGTTGCCATGTTTTATATTAACTATTTGTATTTTGGACATTACAAGGAAGCAAAAGAAGATGACTTTTGAGAGAACTTCAATGCATTTTATCCTTCAACGGATACCGGGAATAGATTTGATAGACGGATTGCATATAAGTACAAAGTACTGGAATAAGGGCAGGATGCTTGCAAGGATAACTTTCATATGTATTGCTGTAAGTATATTAATTGGAATATTGATGAGACTTGTTTTCCAGATTTGTAAAAGTAACTTAAATAATCTATGATAGAATAAAAATAGTTTTTTGTATAAAAAGAGGGGCTGTAACGTAATTTTTTTATATGTTACAGCCCATTTTTATATTTAATGATTTTTTTAGGTATAAGTTCTTCTCTTACCATTCCATATTCTATTACATTTTTCATTGTTATCATATGTAAAGTATAGATAATCAGATAAACCGGAGGTTAGTCTATAATAATAAGTATCCGAAGTTTTTATTCTAGGTTCTCCAAGGTAGCCCACAACACGAGATTTGCTTAAAACTCCATTTTGCTCAGGTAATAATCCTATACTGGCTGGAAAAAACTGTTTATATATGATTTTTTTTAGTGGACGAACTGAAATCTTTGTAACAGTTAATAGATTATCTTCAGTTTTTCCTTTTTCGAGCCTAAATGTTATAGTGCCATCTTCAGAAAGATATATATAATTATTTCCATCTTTTTCATTAGGTTCATTATATCTTTTAATGAGCACTTCCTCTTCAGAACCAAGGACTACACCATTAAGGTGAATTCTATTGGCAAATATGGCGTTATCATAATCTAATAAAATATCATAACGGCTTTTATCTTCTCTGGCACCGGATATATCACCTATGTGCTTTATAAAGTTTTCTCTTGCAAGTTTTAGAGTAAGAGGTTTTGAATCATAAAATTCCTCAGGTACAGAAATTTCATAATTTACATATGATATGGAATCATTGGCTATTATTAAAAGCAAAGCATTATTGTCAAGCCTTGGAAATATATATGGTGAAGAATGCAAAGGATTTTCATCTATGCCGGGTGGTGTTAAATCAATATCATAAAGCCTGGATGCTATTGCACCTTCATAAAATTCATCATATTTGATTGTTATGGTCGAAGAGTCATCACTTAAATCCACATCACTAAGTTGTATATATTCAGCTATCTCAGGGAGTTTGCTAATGATATTTTTTAAGCTGTCCTTATCAGTCTTTTCATTAATAGTTAACTCATTTAAATTTTCATAAGGGAAATAGATACTTTCTGATAAGGAAAATTCATCATCTACTGAAGCTTGAGTCAGATCACTCTCTGATGAAGCAGTAGTTTTTTTCTTCTTTGGAAGGTTCTTGTGTAGAGATAGATTCACTTTCCTGTGTAGCAGATGAGGTTTGGCTCTCTTTGGATGAATGGCATCCTGAAAGTGAAGACATTAAAAATGATAATAAGAATAAGGCAAATAGCTTCTTTTTCATTATAAATTCTCCTAAAAAAATATTTGAAGTTTACTCACGTAAATACTATCATTAAATATATGGATTGTAAATATGGAGAAAAAAACTTTAAATTCAAATTCAATCCTTCAATTCAAGTATCAGTTTAGAAGTTTTTGCAGTATTAAAATCTCTTGTTCACATAGGTATCACATTATTGATAACCATTTTTTTCTATAAAAAGTGGAAATGTATTGATTGAATAAAAGATACAGGATATCCTGCATGAAAATCATCTGCCTACAGGTGTATAGGAATAGAAAACGCACTACGGTCTTGCATTCCTCATATTATAAAAAGTTTTTTTAAAAAGTATTGGAATAAAAATATATTTATAAAGTTATTAAAATTAAGACTTTTTATCTTAAACATTGTTCCAAACTTAGTCATAAATAAATTTGCAAGAGTGGTATTTAAAAATATGTAAAAAAATAGAATATATCATGAAATAAACCGAAGAGGATTATGAGTGTAATGACAAACATGAAGAGTAAGTAATGTTGAATATATACTTAGTAATACAATATAGGAATAGCGAAGTAGAAAAATTCTGCTTCGCTATAAAGTTTAACTTACTATGACTACAGGATTGTTGATTTCAGCTGTAGTATTTTTGTTTGATTTTTTAGTTTCCGGCCGGTCCTACACTTGCCTGTGTGGAAACGGCAGCCGTAGAAGTTTCGGGAGTTGCTGTTATCTCGGGAACAATCTGAGACATAGCACCTGAAGCGTCTATACGGTAGTCTGTACCGTTTACATTTACAGTTGTATTGACAAGCATCTTTCCGCTTTCATCAAGATAGTATGAAACATTATTGACATTTATCATACCTCTTGCCATATTTCCCGAACTGTTCATGTAATACCAGTTTTTATCTACATTTATCCATCCGGTCTTCATAGCACCGCTTGGAGATAGGAAATATCTTTGGTTGTTTAAATCAATCCAGCCTGTCTGTATCTTGCCTGAGCCGTCCAAATAGTACCATGTACCGCCGTCATTGACCCATCCGGTTGATATGGAGCCTGACTTGTCAATATAATACCAGTCGTTGCCATCCTTTAACCAACCTGTCTTCATAGCACCCGAGTCGGTAAGGAAATATCTGTTCTTTCCGTCATTTATCCAACCTGTTTGCATTTTACCGGTATTGTCCGTGTAGTACCAGGTGTTTTTATCATTGATCCAACCTGTCTTCATAACACCGTTATTATCCATATAATACCAGGCACCTGAATCATTCAGCCAACCCTTATACATAGCACCTGACTTGGTGAGAAAATATCTTGAGTTTCCGATATCTGTCCAACCTGTCTGCATCTTACCTGTATTGTCCATGTAATATCTTTGGTTACCGGTATCAATCCAGCCTGTCTGCATTCTACCGTTGTTATCCATGTAGTACCATGTGTTATTGTCATTTACCCAACCGGTGGTCATAACACCTGAAGGAGCCAGGAAATATGTGTTTTTACCGTCTACAAAGCCAACCTGTCTGCATTTTACCGTCTTTGTCGGCATAGTATCTCTTGTTTCCGTCATTGATCCAACCTGTAATCATCTTGCCGTCAGTGCTGTCAAGATAGTACCAGTCTGAATTTTCTTTATACCAACCTTTTTTTGCGGCACCGTTTTTTGACGAATCCAGATAATAGCTTGCATTATTTGAAGTAAACCAACCTGTCTTTGCCGTACCGTTTGAATCCATATAGTAAGAATTGTTGGAGTCATGTACCCATGAATCCTTTACCATATTGTAGTCTTTTGTAATAATATCTCTTTCCTGCAATAGTTCTCCAGGTATTTGCAGGAATCTTATCGGAAAAAAAGATTTATATTGAAGTCAATATCTACATTACCTTTTATACCGTTTACCTTACCTGTACTTGTAGCCTGCCAGATAACAGGATCCGGATATGAATGCTTTACATTATATCTGGCAACCCAGATATCGTATTTTTTCAAGGCATTCATATCAAGCTTGTTTGCAATCCAATAGTCATTTGCATATACAATAGGATAATATCCTGCGGCTTCCACCTTATTACAGAATGTCTTTATTATAGCTGTAAGCTCGTCTTTTGGAAGTTTACCCTGTGTATTGGCATCCTCAACGTCAAAAGCTACAGGATATGAAATAGGATAATCCTTTATTATATCCAGAACAAAGTCAGCCTCTGCATCAGCCTGTGCGACTGTCATTGCATAGGAATAAATATATACTCCGAGCTTTATACCTCTCTTGTTTGCTTCAGTAAGATTTCTTCTTATAACAGGGTCAATCTGACCTTTGTATCTGGTTCCGTGTATGATGAACTGAACATCATCTGCGGCAACCTTGTCCCAGTCAACATCACCTTGATAATGTGAAAGGTCAATACCTCTTGCAACTACTCCGGTAAGGGATGATCCGTCAAGCATTTGATATACTCCCGGTGTTTGCATTGTCCATTCATTGGCTGCAAATGATGTAACCGGACTAAGCAAAGACAGCGCAAGTGACAAAGATATAGCCGTTTTTATAAATTTATTTAAATGCATTTTGTACCTCTATTTCGGTCCGGATGTTTCACCGGGTTTTAAACCTACTTCATCCTTGCTTGAAGAAGAACTTTGTGCATTCTTTTTGCTCTCATCAGCCGGACTTTTCGCTTCTTCTTTATTATTTTTTGCTTTTGCCTCATCAAGCGGTGAAGCGGGAGCTGTTGTTTCTTTGCTTCCGGGTTTAGCTTCGGCAGAAGCTTGGGCAGCTGAAGAGGAAGAAGAACTTGAAGATTCGGTTTTTGCTCCGGGTGCAACTGTAGGTGCCTCATTAGCGGCTGCAGTAGGTGCTGCCGTACTGCTTTTACCGTCTGATTTCTTTGTTTCGGATATAGCATTAGTGACACTGCTAGGAGTGCCACTAAGATTTGTACATACACCATTTGCATCAAATGTGTATTCTTTTCCTTCTATATTTATAGATTTACCGGTTACCATCTTTCCGTCGGCATCAAAGTAATAATACTTGCCGTTTGATTGCAACCAACCGGTAATCATATGACCTTTTTCATTGAAATAGTAAGATGCACCGGAAATTTTCTTAAGACCGAATGTCATTTTACCGTGATTTTCGCCTTCAGCTTCTTCCATATAGAACTTATGAGTACCGTCATTTATCCAACCTGTTTTCATAGAACCGTCAGCATTGAAATAGTAGTAAACGCCGTCGATTTGATTCCATGATGTATACATCTTTGCGGAACTGGAGAAATAATAGGTCTTATCGCCTACTTTTGTCCAACCGAAAGCGGCTCTTCCGTCAGGCTTGAAATAATACCACGCACCGTCCATCTGTCTCCAACCTGTGGCCATGACACCTGTGCCCTTAAGGTAGAAGTAGTTTGAATCGCTCTTTAACCAGCTGTTTTTGTACAAGGTTTCCAGCCGCTGAGCGTGTAATACCAGTCATTATCAACTTTGAACCAGCCTGTAGCCATTATTCCGTTAGACTTAAAAGTAATACCATTTGGAATCGATTTTTCTTCCATCCGGTCACCATAACGCCTGTAGACAAATCCATATAATAATACCCGTTTGAAGACGGGAGCCAACTTTTGTGCAATTGTCCGTTGTCATCCAGATAGGTCCAGGTACCGTTTGACTCTTTCCAACCGTTTGCAGCATATACCGCAGAAACGGCAGAAAGTGAAAGCAAGCCGCTTATCATACCTGTAACCAACATTTTTTTCTGATAGTATGTTTCATATGTCCTCCTTTTATTAGATTATCCGGGAATAAAACTGATTTTTAATCTCACGATTCCCTATATCAAGTTATTATAGCATCTTAGTCAACAATAAAAATAGTTCCTATATTATAACAAATATTTACGATTTACAGAACACCATTTTATCATCTTTCAGCTCAAAAATTTTTTTGTATAATTTTTTGAAAATAAGTTTTTAATTTAACAATAATACTGATAAAAACAACACGGATATAGACAAGTAAGAATTATATAGGTATAATAAGAAAACCGAAAAAAATTAGTATAAAATGCAATATTGAAAGTTTTTGAGGTTTTGGAGTATAGTAGGAGGTATGAGATATGGAAGCCTTAAAAATATTTGTCACTGATTTCGCAGGTCGGCTTTACCATGGTTACACCGATTTTACTATGTACATTTTTGGGTATGAAATTGGAGGAAAGATTTCACTTTCCGTTTACGCTGATATTTATGCTTTTAGGGGTTATAAGCGGATGTATGTCAGGGTTTAGACTGATCATGAATACCATAAAAAAGATGGACAAAAAGAAAGAAGAAAACCTGCAAAAACAAGAAAATACTTTTGTTTTGCCAAAAAGAGAAAGTAGGATTTTTAAGAATAAGGATGAATAAGGAAACAAGAAGAACATGTCTTTATATGGGTATGGGAGTTTTACTTTATGAAATCATTTTGAGCCTGGCGACAATCCCGTTTGCAGGGATTATGAAGTATTCTGTTTATCCAATTGAACTTGGGATACTTATAGGTAGCGTTTTGGTAATAGGCATGGTCATTGATATGGGAATATCCACAGAAGACAGCCTGTATGGGGGGAACCCTTCTTTTGCGCAGAGAAAGATTATGATTCATTCTTTGCTTAGGAAGGCGGCTTTATTTATTGTTGTAGCAATATTTTGGAACAGTAGATACATAAATGCACTCGCGATTGTCATATCTGTTTTCGGACTGAAATCGGGTGCATATATGTATCCATTGTTTAAAAAAATATTTGAAAAAAGAAGAAAGGAGGAGACATGAGCTTAAGTATTTTAGCTGAAAGTGCAGCCGGAAGCAAAAATTTGGATTTTATGATCCATGGCCTATATAAGTATAAGCTTTTCGGACAGGAACTCTATTTGACTACGACTACAGTTTCCTTATTGATTGTTGTCTTATTGATTACAATATTTGCAATATTTGCAAACAGAGCAATAAAGGCGGCAGATCCATACAATGTCCCAAGCGGATTTGTAAACTTTTTGGAATGTGGTATTGAAGCATTAGAGGGAATGACCGATACTATACTTGGTGGAAACAAGGATAGATTCTTAAACTATATAGGAACGATTTTTTTATCTTTATTTTTTTGTTTCTAATTTCAGCGGTTTTGCTCGGACTTAGAAACCCGACAGCGGATTATGGTGTGACTTTTTATGCTTGGATTTTTTTACATTTTTAATAGTAAATTTCCAGGGTATAAAGAACAGAAAGTTAAAACATTTTACATCGCTCTTTGAGCCGATACCGTTGCTCTTTCCGATAAATGTTATCGGTGAGATAGCAAACCCGATATCTATATCATTGCGTCTTTTTGCAAACGTGCTTTCAGGTGTTTTGATCATGGGGCTTTGGTATGGTATGATGCCGATCTTTTTTTAAAGATTGGTGTGCCGTCATTCTTACATCTGTATACAGATGTATTTTTCAGGAAACATTGCAGACATATGTTTTTCTGTATGCTTAGCATGGTCTATATCAATGACAAATTAGAATAGTTCATTGGATAGTAAAATATTTTCATGGATTTAAGTGAGGAAGTGCCTCACTTGATATCATATATTTTGGAGGTTATTTATGAATATGACAGGACAGGATTTTATATTTGGTTGCTCTGCTATAGGTGCGGGACTTGCAATGATAGCAGGTATCGGACCGGGTGTCGGACAGGGTATTGCGACGAGGACATGGTGCGGTACGCAGTAGGTAGAAAACCCGGGAGCAAGAGCGGATATCACATCAACAATGCTTCTCGGACAGGCCGTTGCCGAGACAACAGGTCTTTACGGACTTGTAGTTGCTATGATTCTTATGTTCGTTAAGCCTTTCGGCGCTTAATTTGGAGGTTTTATGGAAAGACTGATAGGATTTGACCCTCAGCTTTTGGCTGATTCAGCCATTACCGGCTTTGCGGTCCTTTTCTTGTTCTTTATTCTTTCCTATTTGCTTTTTAATCCGGCTAAGGAGATGCTCAAAAAAAGAAGAGAGCGAGTTGCCGGAGACCTGGAAAGTGCAAAAGATGCAAAGGCAAAAGCTGATGCTCTTAAGGCGGAGTACGAAGAAAAATTGGCCTCTTTCCAAAAACAGGCTGATGCAATCTTAGAGGACGCCAGAAAAAGGGCAAAGGATAGAGAAAACGAAATCATAGAAGAAGCAAAGGCGGAAGCTAGAAGAATTACTGACAGGGCGAACAACGAGATAGAGTTGGCAAAGAAAAAAGCCATGGAAGAAGTAAAATCAAATATAGTGGATGTTGCTTCGATTATTGCAAGCAAGGCAGTCAATTCTGCAATGAATGTTGAAGTGCAGGATAGACTTGTTGAAGAGACTTTAAAAGAAATCGGAGATGGTACATGGCAAAATTAGTGTCCAAAGTATATGGAGATGCTTATGTGTCGGTAGTATCTGAAAAGAACAATCTGATTGATGCACTTGAAGAAATAAAATCCGTAAAGAATATTTTTACTGAAAACAATGAAATCATGGGACTTCTTGATTCACCTAAGATGGATGATGAAGAAAAAATTGATTTTGTAAAGGGAATATTTGAGAATCACATCAGTGTTGATTCATTGGGATTTTTATTGACTGTAATCGAAAAGAAGAGACAGGCTGAACTTATATCTATACTTGATTATGTTATAGATTGTATAAAGGAGCTTCTTCTTATCGGAAAGGCAACTGTTACGACTGCGCTGCCGCTTGATGATTCAAAGAAAGATAAAATAGTGGATGAGCTTTTGAAGTCATCACATTATAAGTCTCTTGAAGCGGAATACGTGGTAGATGAGAGTATCATAGGCGGTATTGTCATCAGAATCGGTGACAGAGTTGTGGATTCAAGTGTAAAAACAAGAATTGATAAGATGAGAAAAATGTTATCATAAGCCGTATTACCGGCAAAAAGTTTAAAGAAAAGAGGTACGAGTCTAGTGAATCTAAGACCTGAAGAAATCAGCTCAGTTATAAAAGAGCAGATAAATAAGTATTCAACTAAACTCGAGGTATCAGATGTGGGTACTGTTATCCAGGTAGCAGACGGTATTGCCAGAATACATGGTCTTGCAAAGGCTATGCAGGGTGAGCTTCTGGAATTCCCGGGGGATGTTTACGGCATGGTTCTTAACTTGGAAGAGGACAATGTCGGTGCTGTTTTACTTGGTGATAAGAAGAATATCAGCGAGGGTGATACAGTAAAGACCACAGGTAGAGTTGTAGAGGTTCCTGTAGGGAGATGCACTTACAGGTAGAGTTGTAAACGCGCTTGGACAGCCAATCGACGGAAAGGGACCTATAACTTCAGATACCTTTAGAAGAATAGAGAGAGTTGCACATGGTGTTATCGAAAGAAAATCGGTAGATACACCGCTTCAAACAGGAATAAAGGCCATTGATGCCATGATTCCTATAGGAAGAGGACAAAGAGAGCTTATAATCGGTGACAGACAGACAGGAAAAACTTCTATTGCTGTAGATACTATAATCAATCAAAAAGGACAGAATGTTCACTGTATCTATGTTGCTATAGGGCAGAAGGCTTCTACTGTTGCATCAATTGTAAAGACTTTTGAGGATTACGGTGCTATGGACTACACTACAGTAGTAGTTTCTACTGCAAGTGATCTTGCACCGCTTCAATATATCGCACCTTACTCAGGTTGCGCTATAGGTGAGGAATGGATGGAAAGAGGAGATGATGTACTCGTAGTATACGATGATCTTACAAAGCATGCTGCCGCATATCGTACACTTTCACTTCTTCTTAAGAGACCACCGGGCCGTGAGGCTTATCCGGGTGATGTATTCTATCTTCACTCAAGACTTCTTGAGAGAGCTTCAAGATTGTCAGAAGACCTTGGTGGCGGTTCACTTACCGCATTGCCTATAATAGAGACACAGGCAGGAGACGTTTCAGCGTATATTCCTACAAATGTTATTTCTATTACAGACGGTCAGATTTACCTTGAGACAGAGATGTTCAATTCGGGATTCAGACCTGCTATCAATGCCGGACTTTCAGTATCAAGAGTAGGTGGTTCTGCTCAGATCAAGGCGATGAAGAAGATTGCAGGACCTATAAGACTGGAGCTTGCGCAGTATAGAGACTTGCATCATTTGCACAGTTCGGTTCAGAACTTGATGAAGCTACAAAAGAATCAGTTGGCACAGGGTGAGAGAATCAGAGATCTTAAGCGACCAAACTACAAGCCGATGCCTGTAGAGTATCAGATAGTTATTATCTTCTTGCTACAAAAGAAACTTTTACTTGATGTTCCTACGGAGAAGGTACTTGAGTTCCAGGATAAGTTGTTCAGATTTATAGAGAGCAAGCATCCTGAAATAGCTGCTGAAATTAGAGATAAGAAAGAAATTTCCGACGATTTGGCAAAAAGACTTACAGATGTTATCAATGAATGTAAGAAAGCATAGTGCAGGTGTATTATGGCTTCAATGAAGGAAATAAAAGCGTAGGCGTGCGTGACGATACAAAGCACTGCTCAGATTACCAAAGCCATGAAGCTTGTAGCAACGGTTAAGCTTCAAAAAGCAAGAACAAAAAGCGGATGCTTCCAAGCCATACTTTACCGTAATGTATCAAACTATCGCATCAATGCTTGAGAAAAGTGAGAATATATCTCATAAGTATCTTAAGAAAAAAATGACGGCGGTAAGACAGGCGTATTGGTTATTACAGGTAACAGAGGTCTTGCAGGAGGCTATAACAATGCTGTAAGCAGGCAGGTAATAAGCAGATTCAAAAAGCAATGAAACACTTATATATGCAGTGGGTAAAAAAGGTAGAGATACACTCTTACATAAAGGTTTTGAAGTAGAGGGAGACTTTTCAGAGATTGTGGAAGAGCCGCTGTACAAGGATGCCGCAGATATTACAAAGGTATTGCTTGACGACTATGAAAGCGGAAAGCTCTCAGAGATTTATGTGATATATACCAATTTCAAGAATACGGTGGTACATGATCCTGTACTTTTGAAATTGCTTCCTATCAGCAAGGAAGATTTATTACAGCCTGAGACTACAGAAAGTGAGGGTCCGAGAGCCCTTATGAATTATTCTCCCAATGAAGATGAAGTATTGGATGCTATAATTCCAAAATACATTTCTTCTGTTATTTATGGCGGTCTGATGCAGTCTGTTGCTTCAGAAAACGGTGCCAGAATGACCGCTATGGATTCCGCAACATCAAATGCGGAAGAACTTATAGATAAGCTCGGCTTACAGTATAACAGAGCTCGTCAGGGTGCTATCACTCAAGAGCTTACAGAGATTGTGGCCGGAGCCAACGCCATAGAATAACGATCGGAAACGAATGAAGAAGAGGAAGGAGAAAAAGTTGATGGCAGAGCCAAATATTGGCAAAAATAACCCAGATTATCGGTGCTGTTTTGGATATTAAGTTTTTCCAGAGGACACTTGCCACAAATCAATGAGGCAATAAAGATAGATACAGCTGACGGAGTGCTCACTGTAGAGGTTGCACAGCATCTGGGAGATGATATAGTAAGAACAATTGCCATGGGAAGTACAGACGGACTTGTTCGTGGAATGGAAGCAAGGGCTACAGGAGCTCCTATTTCAGTTCCTGTTGGTGAAAACACTCTGGGTAGAATTTTTAATGTACTTGGAGAGGCAATTGATAAGAAAGAACCACCTAAGGTAGAGGAGTATCTTCCTATACATAGAAAGGCTCCAAGCTTTGAGGAGCAGTCTACTCAGACCGAGATTCTTGAGACAGGAATCAAAGTAGTTGACCTTTTATGTCCATACCAAAAGGGTGGAAAGATAGGACTCTTTGGTGGTGCCGGAGTAGGAAAGACTGTACTTATTCAGGAGCTTATCAGAAATATTGCAACAGAGCATGGTGGGTATTCAGTATTTACAGGTGTAGGTGAGAGAACCAGAGAGGGTAATGACTTATACCATGAAATGACCGACTCAGGAGTTATCAATAAGACAACCATGGTATTCGGTCAGATGAATGAGCCACCGGGTGCGAGAATGAGAGTAGGACTTACAGGTCTTACAATGGCGGAGTATTTTAGAGATCAGGGTGGAAAGGATGTACTTCTTTTCATCGACAATATCTTCAGATTTACACAGGCAGGTTCAGAGGTTTCAGCACTTCTTGGACGTATGCCTTCTGCGGTAGGTTATCAGCCTACACTTCAAACAGAGATGGGTGCGCTTCAGGAGAGAATCACTTCTACAAAGAACGGTTCCATTACATCTGTTCAGGCTGTATATGTGCCTGCGGATGACCTTACCGACCCCGCTCCTGCAAATACATTCGCTCACCTTGATGCTACTACGGTTCTTGACCGTTCTATAGTGGAGATGGGTATTTATCCTGCAGTAGATCCTCTTGGTTCTACTTCAAGAATACTTTCACCTCATATAGTGGGAGAAGAGCATTATCAGGTAGCACAGAGTGTGCAGGAGGTATTGCAAAAGTATAAAGAGTTACAGGATATTATTGCCATGCTTGGTATGGATGAGCTTTCTGAAGAAGATAAGCTTACTGTAGCAAGAGCAAGAAAGATCCAGAGATTCCTTTCACAGCCTTTCTTCGTGGCAACACAGTTTACAGGAATTGACGGAAAGTATGTACCTCTATCAGAGACTATCAGAGGATTTAGAGAAATTCTTGAAGGAAAGCATGACGATATACCTGAGCAATATTTCCTAAATGCAGGAACTATCGACGAGGTTGTAGAGCGTGCCTCTAAATAGGAGGTAGTATGGACAAGTTTGCATTAAAGATAATGTGTCCCGACCATGTTTTTTTTGAAGGGGATGCTACAATGGTGGAGTTTACCACAACACAGGGGAATGTCGGTATATATGCCAAGCATATCCCTATGGTAAATGTAATAGCACCGGGTAAATTATCTATACATAGTGAAGACGGAAGTGTAAAGACTTGTGCCCTTCACTCAGGCTTTGCGGAGATCTTACAGGATGAGGTTACAATACTTGCCGATTCATGTGAGTATGGTGACGAGATAGATGTTAACAGAGCTAAAGAGGCAAAGGAGAGAGCCCAAAAACGACTTTCTCAAAGAGACGGTATAGATGTTGCCAGAGCTGAGCTTGCACTCAGAAGAGCATTGGTTCGTCTGGATGTAGCAGGGATTAAATAAATTATAAGGATTGTATGTTGGTTTTAAAAGGGATGTAACATACAATCCTTTTTTATTTCTTCACAGATTTGTCAAATTATGGTATTATAAAAGTTATTGAAAGTTATATTCATAACGGCTTTGAGGTTGAAAAAGCCCTAGCGAAAGTGAGGACGAACAATGAAGGGTATTATATTAGCAGGAGGTAGCGGCACAAGATTATATCCGCTTACAAAGGTTACATCAAAACAGCTATTGCCTATTTATGACAAGCCAATGATTTATTATCCTATTTCCGTATTGATGGAGGCAGGCATTAGAGAGATACTTATAATTTCCACACCGGATGACACTCCGAGATTTAAAGAATTACTTGGAGACGGTGCACAATTCGGACTTAAACTGGAATATGCAGTTCAGCCAAGCCCTGATGGACTGGCACAGGCATTTATTATCGGAGAGAAGTTCATAGGTAATGAGCCGGTGGCGATGATACTTGGAGACAATATTTTCCATGGACATGGACTTAAGAATCATTTGAAATCGGCAGCTTCAAAGACAAAGGGAGCTACAGTATTCGGATACTATGTAGACGATCCTGAAAGATTCGGTATTGTAGAGTTTGATAAAAACGGAAAGGCAGTTTCCATAGAGGAAAAACCTGAAAAACCGAAGAGCAATTACTGTGTTACAGGACTTTACTTCTATGATAATGATGTGGTTGAGTACGCTAAGAACTTAAAGCCTTCTGCCAGAGGGGAGCTTGAGATTACAGATCTTAACAGAATCTATCTTGAAAAAGGAGAGCTTGAGGTGAAAGTACTCGGACAGGGATTTACATGGCTGGATACAGGAACACATGAGAGCCTTGTTGAGGCTACCAACTTTGTATATACAATGGAGACACATCAGCACAGAAAGATTGCCTGCTTGGAAGAGATTGCGTATTTAAACGGCTGGATAAATGATGAAGAACTTTTGAAGGCTTATGAAATATTTAAGAAAAATCAGTATGGCAAATATCTGAAAGATGTATATGACGGTAAATACATAGACCATATACATCAGTCATAATTTATGATTTATTAGGGCCGGGAATCTTTAAAGACTCAGTCCGGTTTATAAAATTAAAACTATAAAAGAGGTTAATTATGAAAATTATTGTTACTGGCGGTGCAGGATTTATCGGCGGAAATTTTGTCCACTATATGGTAAATCAATATCCTGAGGATATGATTATAAACCTTGATCTTCTTACATACGCAGGAAATCTGGAGACTTTAAAGCCGGTGGAAAATGCACCTAATTACAAGTTTGTAAAGGGTGATATCGCAGATAGAGAATTTATCTTCAAGCTCTTTGAAGAAGAAAAGCCTGATGTTGTAATCAACTTTGCAGCAGAGAGTCATGTAGACAGATCGATAACGGATCCTGAGAGTTTTGTAAGAACAAATGTAATGGGAACCACAACTTTACTTGATGCATGCAGAAAGTACGGAATCAAGAGATATCATCAGGTATCAACAGATGAGGTGTACGGAGACCTTCCTCTTGACAGACCTGATTTGTTCTTTACAGAAGAAACACCGCTTCATACATCAAGCCCATATTCATCATCAAAGGCAAGTGCGGACCTTTTCGTACTTGCATACCACAGAACATATGGACTTCCTGTGACCGTATCAAGATGTTCAAACAACTACGGACCTTACCATTTCCCTGAGAAGCTTATTCCGCTTATCATAAGCAGAGCACTCAATGATGAGGAGCTTCCTGTATACGGAAAAGGTGACAATGTAAGAGACTGGCTATACGTTACAGACCACTGCAAGGCTATCGACTTGGTAGTAAGAAAGGGTAGAGTAGGTGAAGTATACAATATCGGAGGTCACAATGAGAGAACAAACCTTGAAGTTGTAAAGACAATACTTAAGGCGCTTAACAAGCCTGAAAGCCTTATTAAGTTTGTAACAGACAGACCGGGACATGACAGAAGATATGCTATCGATCCTACAAAGATTGAAACTGAGCTTGGTTGGAAGCCTGAATATACATTTGATACAGGTATTGTAAAGACTATTGAGTGGTATCTTAACAATAAAGAGTGGTGGGAGCATATCATCAGCGGCGAATACACAAGTATTTTGAGAATATGTACGGAGAAAGACTTTAATGAGAGTATTGGTAACAGGTGCAAAGGGTCAGCTTGGAAGCGATCTTCTTTGCGAGTTGTCAAATAGAAATATTGATGCGATAGGCATAGACATTGATGATTTGGATATTACGGATTCTGAGGCGACAAAGGAAGTAATAGAAAAAATCAATGGTGAAAAAAAGCTTGATGCAATTATCCACTGTGCGGCATATACCGCAGTGGATGCGGCAGAAGATAATGAAGCCCTTGTAACGAAGATAAATGCGGAAGGTACAAAAAATATTGCGAAGGTGGCAAAGGCGCTTGACATTTCCATGATGTATATTTCTACAGACTATGTATTTGATGGAGAGGGCGAAAGACCATGGGAGCCGGATGATAAGAGAGCACCTCTTAATATTTACGGTATGGCAAAGTATAAGGGAGAGCTATATGTTGAGGAATTACTTGAGAAATATTTTATAGTAAGAATTTCTTGGGTATTCGGTCTTCATGGAAACAACTTTATAAAAACAATGATAAGACTTGGAAAGGAAAGAGGAGCTGTAAGCGTGGTAAACGATCAAATCGGATCACCTACATATACTCCTGATCTTTCAAGACTTTTGGTGGATATGATTTTAACCGATAAATACGGAAGATATCATGCTACGAATGAGGGGCTTTGTTCCTGGTATGAATTTGCCTGTGAGATATTTAAGCAGGCAAATCTTGATGTGGCAGTCACACCTGTGAACTCGGATGCTTTCCCGGTGAAGGCTAAGAGACCTCACAACTCAAGAATGGATAAATCAAAGCTGACAAAGAACGGATTTGAGCTTTTGCCTTCATGGCAGGATGCTCTAAAGAGATACTTGTCAGAACTGGAGAATGGCTAATGGGAAAATATTTCGGTACAGACGGATTTAGAGGAGAAGCAAATATAGACCTTACAGTTGAACATGCATATAAGGTCGGAAGATTTTTGGGAAGCTTCTACTCTAAAGACGGGAAAAAATGCAGAGTTGCTATAGGTAAGGATACAAGAAGATCAAGCTATATGTTTGAGTATTCTTTGGTAGCGGGACTTACAGCATCCGGAGCTGATGTATATCTGCTTCATGTTACTACAACACCAAGTGTATCCTATGTTGTAAGAAGTGATGATTTTGACTGCGGTATAATGATTTCCGCAAGCCATAATCCATACTATGACAACGGTATAAAGGTAATCAACGGCAAAGGTGAAAAGCTTGAAGAGGAAGTTATAGAAAAGATAGAAAGCTATATTGACGGAACTGCAGATGCAATTCCTTTTGCAACAAAGGAAGATATCGGAAGAACGATAGACTATGCCGCAGGCAGAAACAGATATATAGGATATTTAATCTCTATAGCTACCAGATCCTTTAAGGGAAAGAAGGTGGCACTGGATCTTGCAAACGGTTCGGCTTCAAGCATTGCAAAGAATGTATTTGATGCTTTGGGAGCGGATACTTATGTAATTCATAACAATCCTGACGGTATAAATATAAATACAGATTGCGGCTCAACACATATGGAGAGCCTTCAAAAATGTGTTTTGGAAAACGGTTGTGACATAGGTTTTGCCTATGACGGAGATGCCGACAGATGCCTTTGTGTTGATGAAAACGGTAATGTGGTGGACGGAGACCTTATTCTTTATATTTGCGGTAAGTATATGAAGGAGAGAGGAGAGCTTTTCAACAACACCGTAGTTACAACAGTTATGTCAAACTTCGGACTATACAAAGCCTTTGAAAGAGAAAATATAAACTTTGAAAAGACTGCCGTGGGTGATAAATATGTATATGAAAATATGCAAAACAACGGTCACTGCCTTGGCGGTGAGCAGTCGGGACATATTATATTTGCAAAACACGCCACAACAGGTGACGGAATACTTACCTCACTTAAGGTAATGGAGGTGGTGCTTGAAACCAAGCAGACTCTGTCAAAACTTGCAAGTGAAGTGGATATCTTCCCGCAGGTTCTAAAGAATGTGAAAGTTGTGGACAAGCAAAAAGCCGGAGAAAACAAGGCAGTGCTTGAGGCGGTAGATGCAGTAAGCAAAGCACTTGGAAATGACGGAAGAATACTTCTTCGTCCAAGCGGTACGGAGCCTCTTATCAGAGTAATGGTAGAAGCAAAGAGCATGGAAGAATGCGAAAAATATACAGATGAAGTAATAAAAGTTATGGGAAAAGAAGGACTATTAATATAGGGGGACAAAAATTAGAGAATGGGACAAAGCTTAAACTTAGATTAGGAAAGAGGAGAGATTAAATGTATCATATTGAAAGATATAAGAGAAATCCTGTAGTGGATTTTAAAGAGAGAACATGGCCGAATAAGCAAATAGAGAAAGCACCTATATGGTGTTCGTCAGATCTAAGAGACGGCAACCAGGCATTGGTCGAACCGATGGTGGTAGAAGAAAAGATAGAAATGTTTAATCTGCTTGTAAAGTTGGGCTTTAAGGAAATAGAGATTGGTTTCCCGGCAGCATCCCAGATAGAATTTGACTTCCTTCGTCAGCTTGTGGACAGAAAACTGATTCCGGATGATGTTGTAGTACAGATACTTTGCCAGTGTAGAGAGCATCTTATAAAAAGAAGCTTTGAAGCTATAAAGGGAATTAAAAAATGTATAATGCATATCTATAATTCTACCGATACATTACAAAGAGATGTGGTATACGCTCTTGACAGAGAAGGAATAAAAAATATTGCACTTGAAGGTGTGGCTCTTGTTAAGAAGTATATGAAAGACCATGACGGTGAAATTATATTGGAATATTCACCTGAGAGCTTTATGGGAACAGAACTTGACTTTGCGCTTGATGTATGTGATGCCGTAGTTGATGCATGGGGTGCTACAAAGGATAATAAGATAATAATCAATCTGCCAAATACAGTGGAGATGACAACACCTAATGTATTTGCAGACAGAATAGAGTGGATGAGTACCCATCTTAAGAACAGGGAGGCAATAATACTTTCCACACATCCTCATAACGACAGAGGTACAGGTACAGCCGTTGCTGAGCTTGCACTTTTGGCAGGAGCAGACAGAATGGAGGGTACTCTTTTTGGAAACGGTGAGAGAACAGGAAATGTGGATATATTAAATATTGCCTACAATATGTTTTCACAGGGTATTGATCCGAATCTTAATATCAGCAATATCAAAGAAATCATAGATGTATATGAGAGAACCACAAAGATGCGCATCGACCCGAGACATCCATATGCCGGAAAGCTTGTATTTACGGCCTTTTCAGGTTCACATCAGGATGCAATCAATAAGGGTGTTCAGGCTATGAGACAGAGAAACAACCCATACTGGGAGGTTCCTTATCTGCCTATAGATCCTGCAGATATCGGTCGTGAGTATGAGCCTGTAGTAAGAATAAACTCACAGTCAGGCAAAGGCGGAGTTGCATTTGTCATGGATACATTCTACGGCTTCAAATTGCCGAAGGGTATGCATAAGGAATTCGCGGATATTATCCAAAAGATTTCAGAAGCACAGGGTGAAGTTTCACCTGAAGAGATCTACAAGGAATTTGAGAAAAATTACATTGAGAAGAAAGAACCTCTGCATTTCAACAAATGTATTATTACAGATGCCGATGAGGACGGAGATTTCTCTACATATGTTAAGGTTACATACACATTTAACGGCGAAGAGAAAGTATTTGAGAGTACCGGAAACGGTCCTATCGATGCTGTCAAGAGAGGTCTTGAAAATGTGGTCGGCAAGGGAATTAAGGTTCTTGATTACAATGAGCATGCTCTTGCATCAGGTTCAAACGCAAAGGCGGCTTCATACATCCATATGCTTGATGTGGAAAGCGGAAAGACCACTTATGGTGTAGGTATTTCAGGCAATATTACAAGATCATCTATCAGAGCTTTATTCTCTGCAGTAAATAGATTGTTCTATTAAAAGTACTTTTAATTAAAGGAATACATGCGTATTAAAGTGTGTATTCCTTTATGTTCATATAATAATAAATGAGGTAAGTATGAATATAGTTTATATAGCAAATGAAAAATTTGCAGTGCACCTGGGTGTCGGCTTATATTCGCTATATGAGAGAAACAGATACGAAAAAGATATCAGAGTCTTCATCATTTCCACAGGAATTGGTGAGGACTCTTTGGGCAAATTGAAAAGTATAGCAAAAAAGTTTGGTAGAGATGTAGAAATAATAGAACTGAATGACACATCAAAATATTTTGATACAGGTATACAGGATTCTACATTTGATATCAGCAAGATGGGTAGATTGCTTGTAGGTGAGATATTGCCGGAAGATGTTGATAGAATACTTTATCTGGATTGCGATATGGTTATATTGCGTTCTATAAGGGGATTATACAATACAAAGCTTGGAGAAAATATAATAGCTGCAGTGGAAGAGCCTACAGTGCTTGAGAGAGTCAGGTATGAAATAGGACTTGACTATGAGGCATCTTATGTAAATGCCGGACTTTTGCTTATAGATTTGAAAAAGTGGAGAGAGAATAATCTTGGAGAAAAGACTATAAGTTACAGCAAAAAGTATATGGGATAAGAGCCTTTTCGGGGAGCAGGATGCCATAAACGGTGTACTCAGATGGAAGATAAAGAAGCTTTTTGCCTAAGTATAATTTCTTTTCAAATTATAAATATTTTTTTCATACAATTCATTTATTAAAGTTTATGGTGCAAAGCCTTTTCCTACACAAAGAAGGATCTTAAAGAAGCAAAGAGAAGACCGGTAATATTACATTTTGCCGGAGATGAGAGACCTTGGATTGCGGGAAGTTTTAATCCGTATAAGAAAGCATATGATTACTTTAAGAAGAAGACTCCTTTTAAAGATGTTCCTACAGAAAAGGGGAAGAATCTGTATATGCTTATATATCATATGATGGATTTGGTTACATTTATTTGCCCGGCTGTAAGAAAAAGAATATCCGAGTATTATATAGATAAAGCATATAAAAAGCATTCTGAAAGAAAATAAGGAGAGCAAATGAAAACAGCTTTAGTAGTATTAAATTATAATGATGCGGATAATACCTTAAAGGTCCTTGGAAAGACGGCAGACTATGATGTATTTGATAAAGTAATTGTGGTAGACAATGACTCAAATGACGATTCAAGAATCAGATTGAAAAGCTATTGTGAAGATAATGAAAAAATTTATTTTTGTAGAAAACCATGAAAACAAGGGATATGGAGCAGGAAATAATATCGGTATTTTCGTGGCGAAAAAGCTTGGAATGGATCTGGCTTTGATTGCAAATCCCGATACGGACTTTGAAGAAAGAGTGGTTAAAGTTTTAAAGTCCGCTATGGAAAAAAATGAGGATATCGGCATATGCGCTCCTTTGGTAGAAACAAATGATGTATACGGCAGCAGAGAAAATGTACTTAAAGGTGCTTCATGTTGGCCGATGAGAGATTTTCTTCATTCCTTGGCGGAGAATGGTCCGATATGCAGGCGAATCTTTACAAAGGCTCTTCATTATGACAGAAACTTTTATAATGCCAAGATAAGAAAAGTAGGTGCAGTACTTGGTGCACTTTTGATGGTAAGAGTTGACGCATTTATAAAGGTCGGAGGCTATGATGAAAAGATGTTTTTATACGGTGAGGAGGATCTGCTTTCAAAAAAGATGGAAGGTATAGGCTTAAAAACTGCCGTTATTACAGGGTATAAGTATAAGCATATACATTCGGCAAGCATCAAAAAAAGTTTAAAAAGCCTCTACTCACGTCAGAAAATCAGAGAAGAGTCCACAATGTATTTTTATAAAAATTATCTGAAGATAAACCCTCTTCAGCAGATATTTGCAAAAGTTTTCTTTGCATTTGTAAGGCTTGAAGTGATTATTTTCGGATTACTCTAGGAATGCGTATGATAGAAATTTTACTTGCGACCTATAACGGTGAAAGATTTTTGCCTGAGCAGATAGAAAGTATAACAAGTCAAAGCTTTAAGGACTACTATATACTTGCAAGTGACGATAATTCAAGCGATTATACTTTTGAAATATTAAGAAGCTATGAGAGTGTATTGGGGGAACAAATAAAGGTCGTTCAGAGCAATACTCACAGTGCGAAAGAAAACTTTTACAATCTGCTTGATATGGCTGATGCCGAATATATTGCGCTCTGCGATCAGGATGACTTTTGGGAAAGAGACAAACTTGAAAAAAGCTTGAAGGCTGTACAAAGGCTTGAAAGAAGGTATGGCAAAGAAACACCGATACTTGTGCATTCGGATTTGGAGATAGTGGATGAAAACCTGAATTCACAAAACAAAAAAATGTCTGAGCTTACAGGTATGAGTGAAGCCATAAAGCATGCAAAAAAAGAGTCAAAATACCTTTATACAATAAGCACCGAAAAAAGCTTTTCAAGATATCTTGTTGAAAACAATATTACAGGAAATACGGTGATTATAAATAAAGCATTGCTTGATATATATAAAAGGCCTGAGGTTTCTTTTATGCATGACTGGTGGCTTGGACTGATCGCCTTTACATTCGGTAAGGTCTGTTATCTTAATGAATGCCTTGTAAAGTATCGTCAACATGAAAGCAATGAGCTTGGCGCAAAGAATCCTCTGGAACTTCACAATATAAAAAAAGAGAAACAAACAAAGGATAAGAGAAAACTATGACTGTATGTTTGCACAGGTAGAGGAGTTTTTAAGATTATATAAGGATGAACTTGGAAAAAGCAGGTCGGCCGATGCATATTTTGCACGCAAATATTTAAATGCTTTTGCAAATATGAAATCTAAAAACAGAATATTAAAGATAAGAGATATCCTGGAATATTCATTTTTTAAAAGTTCAAAAATACTTACAATAGGAGAGATGTTGAATATCTGATGAATAAAAAAAATAAAAGTGAGATTTCCACATCTCTTTTTTGGAAAATACTTGAAAACGGAGGTTCACAGGGAGTCCAGTTTATAGTGTCGGTACTTCTTGCAAGGCTTTTAAGTCCGTCAGAGTATGGAATAGTTGCAATAGTTTTGATATTTACAACAATAGCCAATGTTTTGGTACAAAACGGATTTGCTTCAGCACTGATACAAAAGTTTCATGCGGATGATTTGGACTTTTCATCTGTGCTGATTTTTAATGTACTCTTATCACTGGCGATATATATACTGCTATTTTTGGGGTCACCTGTTATAGCAGGTATCTATAAAAATCCCGAGCTTATCGACATACTTAGAGTTATGGGCATAATAATACTGCCCGGGAGTATTATATCAATAGAAAATTCATATGTTGCCAGAAATATGAAGTTTAAAACACTTTTCATAGCAACATTTTTTTCGTCTGTGATTTCAGGCGGCGTGAGTGTAATTATGGCACTTGAGGGAGCAAAGGTCTGGGCTTTAGTGTTTCAGCAGATAGTTTATTATTTTGCACTCCTTATAATACTCGGTATAGGTATAAAATATTTTCCGGGGCTTAAGTTCAGCTTGGAGAGACTAAAAACCATGTTTGCCTATGGCTCAAAGCTCTTGGCGGCATCACTTATAGATACAATTTTTACAAATATACACGGACTTGTCATAGGTAAGGCATACAGTGAAGATATGCTTGGATCATTCAACAGAGGTGAGCAATTTCCAAAGCTGGTAGTAAGCAATCTTTCATCAGCTATACAGTCAGTGCTTCTTCCCGCCATGTCAAAGAAGCAGGAAAGTAAGGAAGATGTAAAATCACTTTTAAAGTCATCGGTAAGACTTTCCACATTTGTGGTGGCACCTATGATGTGCGGTCTGGCGGCGGTCAGTGACAATCTGATACTTTTACTGCTTGGAGAAAAGTGGAGGATTGCAATACCGTTTTTGCAGATGATGTGTTTTTCATATGTATTTTGGCCGATTCATGTATCAAACCTTGAGGCATTAAATGCTATGGGCAGAAGTGATATATTTTTAAAGCTTGAGATTATAAAAAAGCTCCTTGGAATTGCCATATTGCTGATAGGAATAAGGTATAATGTATTTGTGTTTGTAGGGCTTAAGGCTTTTTCAGATTTGATCTGTGCATATATAAATGCCACGCCGAATGAAAGGCTTTTGGGCTACACACTAAAAGAACAGAGTATGGATGCTTTTAAATAACTTCATACCTGCTATAATTATGGGAATTATTATTTACATTGCAGGTAAGCATATAGGAATCGGTATTTTAAGCCTTCTGATACAGATAGTGCTTGGTGTAATTATTTATATAGCATTGGCTGTAGTTATGAAAAATGAGAACTTTAAGATGATAGTGAGTAAGGTGAGATAATAATGAATATACTTTTGACCAGTGTGGGTAGAAGAGCATATATAATCGATTATTTAAGGGATATATATAGGACCTTGGATTAATCGGAAATATTGTAGCAACAAATTCGGATATGAATACAACAGCTATGAGTGTAGCTGATAAGGCTTTTGAGTCACCGCTTATATATGATGAAGAATATATTCCGTTTCTACTGGAAATATGCAAAAATGAAAAAATAGATATTTTAATTTCACTCTTTGACATTGACCTTATGATACTTGCAAAAGAATAAAAAAGCAGACTTGAGGCTTTGGGTGTAAAGGTCATTGTTTCAAATGAGGATGTTATAAATATTTGTAATGATAAATTTGAAATGCTTAAATATCTTGAGAAGATAAATTTGCCTGTGCCGGAGACCTATTTGGATCTTGATAAGGCACTTGAATATGCTGATTTTTCATAAAAAAAACTTATATTTTTAAAAACCAAGATGGGGAGTGGGCTCTCTAAGCATATTTGAAGCTGAGAATAAAAAAAGAACTTGAAGTTCTCTATGAAAAGGCAAAGAGAAGTATTCAAAATTCTTATTTAAGATTTGAGTCAAATGCCGATATGAACAGAGCAATACTTATACAGGAAAAAATCAAAGGATACGAGTTTGGACTGGATATTTTCAATGATCTTAAAGGCGAGAACTTAAGTGTTACGGTAAAGAGAAAATATGCCATGAGATCGGGTGAAACCGATATTGCAGAGGTTACCAAAAACAGCGATCTTAAAACTGTAGGAAAGAAGATAGCAAAAAGCCTTTCTCATATAGGTAATCTTGATATGGATATACTCTTATCAGACGGGAAAGCCTATATAATAGATATGAATGCAAGATTCGGAGGAGGCTATCCTTTTACTCACAATGCCGGAGTAAACGAGCTGGAAGCAATTATAAGACTTTGTGGCGACATGGAACTTAATGATTTAAGTGTTAAAAAAAATACGGTCGCTTTGCAAAAAGAAATAACCATGGTGGAATTAAAATAGATTTGGATATATTATGGACAGTAAAGAAAAGAAGCGCATATTTTTTTGGAATATGCTGGGAAGCCTTGTATATGCTGTTACCAGCATGCTGCTGGGTGTGGCTGTAACAAAGCTTGCAGGTGCATATGCAGGAGGAATATTTTTCTTCGGATTTTCTACATTAGGCCAGCAACTTTATATAGTTTCATACTTTGGAATGAGACCGATACAGGTTACCGATGTTTCAAATGAATACAGTTTCGGAGATTATCTGAGGCTTAGAGTTATTACCTCGGCTCTGGCTGTTTTGGCAGGCTTTGTATATACAATTATTATGACTAAAGACAGCTATGTCTTTGAAGTATATATGATTTTTGTCACTGTATAAGATTTTTAGACGGATTTTTGTGATATATTTGAGTCTGAAATGCAAAGGCAGGACAGGCTTGATATGACAGGAAAGGCAACACTTTTCAGAACAATATTTTGTGTAGGAATATTCCTTGTTACACTTGGATTTACAAAGGATTTAAAATTAAGTTCATTGGCGCTTTTACCGAGTATAGTGATAGCCGCAATAATTTTTGATATACTGCCATTAAGAAGATTAGGTCCTGATAAAGTTGTAAAAAAGAACTCTTATATAAGCTTAATAAATAAGAGCAAATGGCTTTTTTTAGGAGCTTTTATAGATCTTTATATCTTTGCGGCGGCAAAGTACGCTGTAAATTACAGACTTGGAGAGGAGCTAAACGGCTACTTCAGCATAATATTTATCCCGACATCCATTATAAATCTGATGGCAGGCTTTATAATAAGGCCGATACTTACAAAACTTTCATTGCTGTATAAGACAGGTAACAGAAAAAAGTTTATTTCGACAATATCAAAGATTGCGGTATTTATAGTTGTGGCCACTTTATTTGGAATGCTTGCGGCTTATATTCTCGGAATACCTGCACTCAAGCTTGTGCTTGGTGATGTGGGAAATGCAATAGAGCCTTACAAACCTGCCTTGGTTTTGGTAATACTTGGTGGTGGACTTTATGCAATAGTAAATCTCGGATATTACTGTTTGGTTATCTTTGAAATGACAGGAGTTATATTTTCAATATATGCTATAGGGGCAGTGTTTGCATACTTTATCAGTGATTTCATGGTAAAGAGTTTCGGAATGAACGGAGCGGCTTTTGCATATATGATAACCATGCTGTTACTTTCAATATCCTTCCTTATTGCAGTGATTTTCGGACTCAGAAAGGTTAAAAAAATGAATTTAGTAGATGTAATAATACCTACATACAAACCTGACAATAAATTTTTTTGGTATCAATAAAAAAAGACTTCTGGCTCAGACAGTAGCACCAGGGTAAGATAATTATTATAAATACAGACAAAGCTGTATGGGATAAGACCGGAATAGAAGAGAAATTAAAAGAGCTTTTTGAAGAAAGTGATACTGAACTTATATTGGAGCATATAGAAAAGCAGAATTTTTGACCATGGGGCTACCAGAAACTTCGGAGTGTCAAAGTCAAAGTCCGAGTATTTTGTTTGCATGACTCAGGACGCAGTCTGTTTTGACAAGAAGACTATTGAATATTTGCTTAGAGGTATGGATAAGTCCATCAAGATGACTTATGCAAGACAGGTACCGGATAAAAATGCAAATAAAATAGAGAAGTTTACAAGAGAATTTAATTATCCTGCAGAGTCAATGATAAAGTCATTTAACGAAAGACAGACACTTGGAATTAAGACTTATTTTGCTTCAAATGTCTGTGCGGCATATGAAAGAGAAACTTTTGATGCTTTGGGAAGATTTGATACCGGTCAGATTTTGAATGAAGATATGCTTTTTGCCTACAAGCTTATAGAAAACGGATATTTTGTAAAATATGAGGCATGGGCAAAGGTGGTACATTCTCACAATTATACCGGAGTTACTCAGTTTAAAAGAAACTTTGATATCGGGGCGTCACAGGCAAGCAATCCTCATATCTTTAAGAATATAAAAAGTGAGAGCGAAGGTAAAAAAATGGTGTTTAAAACTATAGAACACCTTCTCGCCACTCACTCATATATCAGCACAATCAGGCTTATATACATCAGTGCCTGCAAGTATGCGGGATTTTTGGCGGGAAAAAATTACAAGAAGTTGCCAAAGGGTGTTGTGAGAGCCTTTAGTATGAACAGAGAGTTTTGGAGATAGATATGGCTGATACATTGGTAATAATACCGGCGTTTAATGAAGAAAAGAATATTGCAAATGTAATAGAGCGACTGACAAATACATTAAATGATGTGGACTATGTGATTGTAAATGACGGTTCCATTGACTCTACATCCAAGATCTGCAGAGAAAGAGGATTTAATATTATAGATTTGCCGGTAAACCTGGGGCTTGCAGGTGCTTTTCAAACCGGTATGAAGTATGCTCACAAGCATGGCTATAAATATGCTGTGCAATTTGACGGTGACGGACAGCACAGACCCGAATACATTCCTGAAATGAGGAAAAAATGTGAGGAATGTGATATAGTCATTGTTTCAAGGTTTGTCACCAAGAAAAAGCCGTTCACTCCTAGAATGCTAGGCTCCCGACTTATTGCTCTTGCAATAAAGTTAAGTACAGGTGCTACTATTCATGATCCTACCTCGGGTATGAGAATGTATAATGAAAAGCTGATTACAGAGTTTGCACTTAGACTTAACTACGCACCTGAGCCGGATACAATATCCTATCTGATAAAGCAAGGTGTGAAAGTATGTGAAATACAGGGTGAAATGGATGAAAGAGTGGCGGGAATAAGTTATCTTACTCCTATAAATGCCGCCAAGTATATGTTTAGAATGCTTTGCTCCATTATATTTATTCAAAGTTTTAGAGAGAAGAAGAAATAATATGACTGCTATACTAAGAATAGGTTTGATTTTGATATCAATAATGTCATTTTTTGTCATTATAAGAAAAATAAGAAAATCAAAGATAAGAATAGAGGATGGACTCTTCTGGGTGGTCTTTGCCATCATACTGATAATCTTTGCCATATTCCCGAGAATAATTTATTTTATATCCGATCTGGTAGGTGCCAAATCCCCGGCAAATATAGTCTATCTGATAATAATAGGCATGCTCCTTGTAAAGCTCTTCTTTATGAGCATACAGATGTCACTCCTTGAGAACAAGGTGGTGAATCTTGCTCAGGAGATGGCGCTGAAGGAGAAAGAAGATAGGGATAGTAGAGAATAAGAATCTATATAGTAATTAAAGAGGTATCATGGATGAAAGAGATACCTCTATTTTAGTTTTGTATAAGCAGGTTATAAATTCTATTACTAATGACAAGTTGTGTCGAAAGTTAATAAAGTGCAAAGTTATAGAGAAACAATTTTATTAAACGATGTATTATCGTTTCAATATAAGTGAAATGCTTTACAAACAAGTGCAAATAGAATACAATAAAGTTAAAGGAAGGAGGATGATTATGGCACAAATTAGTTTGAGAATTGATGATGATGTAAAGATAAATGCAGAGAAAGTATGCAAAGATATTGGAATGTCAATGTCTACAGCAGTAAATATTTATTTGAAAAGGCTTGGGTCAGAGAGACGAATACCGTTTGAAGTGTCAGCGGATCCTTTTTACAGTAAAGAGAATATGGATGAATTGGATAGGAGAGTTGCCAATATTCGCACAGGAAAAAGTGTGTTAAAAGAACATGACTTAATAGGAGTCGAATGATGCGAAAACTATGGGATGATAATGCATGGTAAGAATATCTGTATTGGCAAACACATGATAAGAAGATTTTAAAGAAAATCCATAGGTTATTGGTAGATATTGATAGAAACGGATATGAATGTACCGGAAAGCCGGAACCGCTTAGCGGAAATCTTTCGGGATATTGGAGCGTTCGTATTGATGAGAAAAATCGAATCGTATTCAGATTATTTGAGAACAGTATTGAAATAATACAGTGTGGATCTCACTATGGTGATAAATAAGAGTACTGTGAAAATATATAAAGAGATTGTTTGTAATTGATATTAATAAGAAAGGGGCGGTGTGACTTATTTTGAGTCAAACCACCCCTAAATTTTTACGTGAAAAAGAGTGTGATATCAAAGTAATGTTTTGACTACAATGTTGATGAAAAAAAGGAGAAAGCTTTGATAATGTGACGTCACTATACTATCTGAACTGATGGGAGTTTTTACAAAAGATGATTGTTACAGCGACAATTTTCCTGTAACATTTAAAATGAAATATGATTTTAAGTATGTTAAGGAGGGTAATAAGATGACAGATGCAATGAAGGAGTTATACGACATATTTAAAGAGAATATTGATCAGGAAGTATTAGAAAAGTCTAAAAGTAAGTGGATAAAAGAGGGTGTAATAAATACATTGATTATGCTTGTAAAAGATGGAATAATTTCCGTGGAAGATGCTGCCAAAAGAGCAAATCTAAGCGTAAGTACGTTTCAAAAACATTTGAATGAAAAGATATAAATACTTTGGTATGACTTAAAACAATGAGGACACTGTAAAAGGTGTCCTTTTTGTATGGCTTTAATTAGGTTGAGACTATGTAAGATAAAGAGGGTAATAAAGAGGGTAATAATGAGTGTAATAAAGAGGGTAATAAAGTAGTTAGTTATTAATATTTAAAGGGAATACGGAAGACTATTTTTCCAATAAATAAAAAAATAAATTAAGAAAATATAAAAGGGGTACGATGCAAAAAGTTCTTTTTTTGTAAGAAAAAAATGATTAAATATTAATTTTTGTTAATGAAAAAAATATTAATAAATTTGTTATAATTAGCTGGTGTTATTATATGAGGGGAAAAAAATAAATTTTTTTATATAAATAATTTTTACAATGACAATATATGTCTATGTTAAATAGTATATTAGGCATATAGGAGATGAGATATGAATGTTTTTGGGGCAGATAGGTCATCACGATTGCTTAAGATATATTCCAAGCTGGTGAAAGGCTATATTGTAAATAAAAGAGAAGAAGCTGATAACTTCAATGTGGATGAAAGAACGATTCAAAGAGATATCGCTTCCATAAAAGATTATATGTGTTCCGATATGGCGAGTAACGGTATTATAAACTCTATAGTCTATGACAAAGAGGCAGGTGGTTATAGGATGGAATCATCATATCAAGGAACTTTGTCAAACAGCGAGACACTTGCAGTATGTAAAATATTGTTGGACAGCAGGGCATTTCCAAAAGATGAAATGCAAGGGATACTTGATAAACTTATAAGTTGCTGTGTACCGAAAGAAAACAGGCAGCCGGTTAAGGAGTTGATAGGAAATGAAGAACATCATTATATAGAGCTGAGGCATAAAACAAATTTCCTTGATACATTATGGGATCTGGGTCAGGCGATTAGAAGCTGTAAATATGTGGAACTTGAGTACAGGAGAACCAAAGATAAGACAATCGTAAAAAGAAAAGTAAAGCCTGTAGGAATAATGTTTTCCGAGTACTACTTTTATATCACTGCATTTATAGATGACAAAGAAGTTTGTGAGAACTTTGATGTAATAAATGACTCTTTTCCTACAATATACCGTGTAGATAGAATTGTCAGCTATAAGGTACTAGAAGACAGATTTAAAATGCCTTACAAAGACAGATTCGAAGAAGGAGAGTTTAGAAAAAGAATACAGTTTATGTATGGCGGAAAAATAAACAGAATCCGTTTTGAATACAACGGCTCTGATGTTGACGCAATACTTGATCGCCTACCTACTGCAAAGATAGAAAGCGAAAAGGATGGTAAGTATATCATCAGGGCAGAGGTATTTGGAAAGGGCATTGATATGTGGTTGAGGAGCCAGGGGGAGAATGTGAGGGTGATAAATTGAATATAAAAGTGATATATATTTAAAATGACAGAATATGTCCATGATGGAATATATAATAAAAATATGAGGATATAGTAATATGACTATGTAAAGGTAATAGATATGAATGTAGAGGATAAATATTTTAATAAAGTGAATCTTGAACAGAATAAAAATTTGCTTCTATTAAAAGATAAGTGCGACAGATATGATTATCTTGTGGCAGTCGGATGTGGAGTCATAGGAGGGCTGATAGACATATTTTTTTGGTTGGCTCACCAAAAGATAGTATTATTGGAAGCTGGACAGATGCTCAAATTGATAATGCAGTAAAAAGCTTTGCTAAGATAGCAGGTTGGAAACCGGCTGAAGGAAAAGAAAATAATATTGCAAGTGCTATCGGATATTTGGAGAAAAAATTCCGAGTAAATTATGATCAACGTTATACATCTGATGTAGATGACTTGTTTAGGATGACAACAAAAAATCACCATTTGTTGAGCTTAGGACATTCGCCTGATATTGTAGGGTTATTTTTTTCTCTATTTTTAAAACCAGTTTACTTCAACAGCTACATTTATTTCAGATGGAAGGTTTATTTCCATAAACTCAGAAAACTATGAGTTACAAGGGAGTGATTTAATTTCAAGGTTATTTTGTGGAATAGTGAATTGGTTTGGTCATATTATGTCAGATATTGCTGGAAGTTCGGGTAGTAGAGGACAAGGGGGTAGAGGTACAGGAGTTGGAATACCATTTTTTGAACTTATACAATTATGTAAAATTGGTAAATTTAATGTTGGTAAGGATCGGCAAGATTTAGCTACTATAGCCATTCGAACTTTTCAAGAAGGCTACGATTTTAGATATGGTATGACTATGTCGATTCCGGTGATATTTACTGATTTGACAATAAAATTTTGTTGGGCGGTGAGACACTACTATATTGATAAAAGATCACTTTCAGAATGTCTACCTACAACTAAAAGTGAAAAACTTAGGATAATGCTTCTTGTCGGAACAGGAACATTATGTTGTCTTGATGGAATAGATGCAGGGGCAAAGTCAGGTGGAAACTGGCTTGTATTTTTTACTCAGTTAAATATCATTGCATGGTTTAGGTTTATCCAACTGATTATAAGAGAACTTGGAATCAGGTTTGGTTTGTCGGGAGTGCTGGAGAGAGAATTGGATTCTATGAGGCGTATAAATATAGCCATTGCAGGGTACATAAATGAGGCAAAGCAATATGACATAAATACATTATTGAATAATGTGAACAGCTTTTCAGTTTTAACACAAAAAGGTTGATGAAGCCACAGATAAAAAAAGAACTGTGCAGTATATTGGTGACTTTCTGTAATGAGAAAGGATATGAACTGCCATGGAAAGGGGATTTTGATGATTTTATGAATGATAAAGGAAATAGGTTGATATTTAGATAATAAAGGGAGGGAGTTTAAGTGGAAAAAAGAAAAGCGGCTTTGAAATTACTAGAGTTGGCTACTTCGCAGATAAGCTCTAACTATAAAAAAATGAGCTATCAAAAAAAGACAAAAGATATAATTGATATAAATTTTTAATGACTTGATTGATGATAAAGAGTTATTAGAAATTTCGACAGAATATAATCTTTTTGAACCTAATGGAATGGCAAGGTTTCTTGTGGATTTCTATGTTGGTTCAATAGAAAGCATCAGCTCGCAAATAGAATCTGTTAAAGAACTAATAATAAAACAGGAGATAGGGGAGTTGAGAGGCGTTAAAGAAGCTATGCAGCGTGTATACTGCAATCCAAACAATAAAAAATGTGAATATGAAAATATTCAAAAAAAACTTGATAGTGTATCAGGTAAGCTTAAAGAATATATTTTAAGTTTAATAAGTGATGTGAGGAGAATAGACAATCAAAAAAAAGGTTGGAATTTTTTTATAAAGTCATTATGGAATAGAAACACTATTGATTCCAGTATAAAACTGGTTAGACTATGTATTGATGCTTTAGAAAGTTTGGTAGATATACAGATGGTTGTAGGTATGGAGTTAAAAAGATAATATTGATTCGGTTATATATAATTATAAAGATTTTTTTATGATAACGAATTGCTTAAGGGTGATAATTGTAGGCTATTACAGGGATATGAATTTTTATAATCTACAAAATCAAGAATATTTTTTTAAAAATTATCTAATAGAGTTAAAAAAATATAGAGAAACTAAGTTTAACTTACAACGACTATATAAAAAGAATATGTTGATAATATTGATGAATATAATGAGGTTGTATTTTTAAAAATGTTTAAGATAAGTATAGTGACAAAAGTATATAGAACTATGATGTAGAAATAAAGGAGATTTGTATGTCAAATTATTCTAGAAACATAACAAATGAAAATATTACGAATAAAGACAAAATGAAAATGCAATCAAGACTCACAAGAGAAAAAAAGGGAGCAACAAAAATTATTATGAGTATATTGTGTGGAATAGCCGGGTTTATTATAAAGACTGTTATAGATAAAAAAGATAATTAAGCATATTGATAAAGGAGGTTAAGATGGCAAATCGTAATAGGAGTAATATGGATATAGATGCAGTTGGTACATTGGGGATATTGTGTGGAATAGCCAGTTTCGCTATAAAAACTTTTATTGCATATAAGACTAACCAAGATTTAGACACTCAAATAAATATATTAGAAGCAAAAAAAGGTGTATTGAAAGGTGAGCCTTTGGGCACATGGATAAATAGTAAGAAGATAAGAGATATTGATGAGGATATTGCCGATTTAATAAAAGAACATAAGTAATACAAGGAGATGTGCACATGGATAATATTTACGGAGATGGTAAATATGCAGGTATAAGTATTGGAATATCAAGAATATTTCAAGAGAACTTTTCTGCTGCGTGTGGTGTCACAGGATATGGTAAGGTTGCAAATCTAATTGGATCTAATATAGAGCAGATAGATAGAATGGCAGAATATCTTGGTGAATATGCCGCAAAAACAAGTATAGATAGACAATATACAGAACAGTATAGTAAGTCGGGATTATTTGGTAGAATTAAAAGAACATTTACTTCTGCAGATAAGGCATGGGAAAATCAAGCAGACCGACGAAATAGAAGTGCTATTATTAATTTAGCTGTTCAAGGTGGTATTAAGATTGGGTCAAGAGTTATTCAGAAACTAGCTTCTGAAAAAGAAAAATATGCGTGTTTTGAGCAGATGTATCGCATATTACTTACGTATGCAAAGGAAGATCAAGAAAAAATAAGTTCTTTTAACAGACAATCAGAGATTAGAGAACTTAATAAAATAAGAAATTCGTTTCCAATATCTGCTAATGCCAGATTAAAAACTATCGGATATTTCTGTAGATAATTTAGATATATTTTCAAGTGATTTTTTTCAATATTTAATTTGGAAAAACAGTGAAAAGATTAAAGAGAATATATCATATTTACTATACGTATTATATGCTCAAAAAAATATGGAGACTTTGATGAAAAGGAATCCAGACTGTTACAATATTATAATTTGATAGGATATCATGACAGAATGGGGAAAGAAATACTTAGAGAGAATAAGGATACATATGATATTGTTACAGATGATCAATTAAAATATTTGATGCTGTCACGTTCGATGTTGAAGAATCTTGAGCCCAATATGCCAAATATAGATTTGAATAAAATAAAGATAAGAGCTGATGAAATGGCAAAGAATGACCCATATAGAATCAGGAAGAGGATGGTTGTAAAACCAACTGTAAGTAGCAAAAAAACTATTGCCGATATATTTTTTAACGAACCTGAGATAGCCATTCAAGCAGGCTCTACAGCAATGGCGCAGCTTACAATAGATGATAATCTTAAAGAGGATGTTAGAAATACAATGGTAAATAAATGGGAATTTGACGATGCAGCATATGAAAATATTATGTTGGGATCAGAAGAAATAAAAAAAGAAAGTAATGAGGTAGAATAATGTTTTTAAATTTATTGACAGAAGCGAATAAGGAAAGATTTATCAAGCTTTGCGGTTGTGCTATTTATGCTGATGGAATAGTTGCAGATGAAGAAGTGGAACTGGCTTTAGCATATTGTAGAGAGATGAATGTTGAACAAAGAGTACCTGATAATTCAGCAGTATTAAAGGATGTTTTGAAGGAACTGGATGAGGAAGCTACAGAACGTGAAAAAAATATCATCACATTTGAAATATTGGGTATGTTCCTTTCAGATAACGACTACGCAAAAGAAGAGGAAGTAATGATGCAGGAAATAGTAGAGGGGCTACATATTACAAAAGATAAGTTTAACAATATGTTAAGTTTGTTAAATATATATAAGTCTGTATATGATGAGATTTGCTCAACAGTGGTATTTTAAGGAGATTAGATAATGGCAATCCCATTTATTTTCATTGCACTGGGTGTTGCTTCGGGAGCTACCGGAGCAACACTGGGGACGCATGGTGCTGTAACAATAAAGGATTCAAAAGAATACATTTCAGAGGCAGAAAAGATACAAAATAATGCGCTGAATAGATTAAGTACATATAGCAAAAGAGCTGTTGACAAGGCCGATGAACTTGGAAAAATGGAAATGAAGATTTTGGCTTCATTTAATATATTTAGCAATTGTATTGAAAAAATACAAGAAAGACCTGAGTTTAGAAAGATATCATCATTTGAGTTAGAACTGGATAACAAGGGAATACAGGAACTGAGAAAAACTTCAAATGAAGTATCATTATTAATGAGTATTGCAGGTAGTATGGTTACCGGAGTTGCAGGCGGTTTTGCAGCGGCAGGTGCCACTACATCTGCTGTATCTATATTATGTACAGCATCTACAGGAACGGCTATTGCTGACTTGTCAGGTGTGGTAGCAACAAATGCTACTTTGTCAGCTTTGGGAGGTGGGAGTATTGCAGCAGGTGGAGGCGGTATAGCTTTGGGAAGTACAGTGCTTAGTGCATCATCTGCAGGAATAGGACTTCTAGCAGGTGGTATATTGATGGAGTTTACTGCCAAAAAGTTGAGTGATTCTGCCGATATTGCAATGCAGGAAGCAAAAAAAGACAGAGATGCAGGTAGAAGGATTTATAGATTTTTTTAATGAACTTATACATGTAATTGATAGATATGGGGATAATATGCATAAAATATCAAATAAGTATTTTAAGCAATTAAGTAGGTTACGTAATATAGTAGAGGATAAAAAAGATTGTAGATGGTCAAACTTTACCTATGAGGAAAAAGAGAAGTATAGAGATTACAACGCTTTATGTCACCATTCTTTATAATATGTGCAAGTTACCAATTACTAAAAAAACAATGGTGGCTTGAATATGATTAATAAAAGTCGCTATTCAAGATATGATGAATGATGTAGAAAAAAATATTGCATAGAGGAGATTTTTAATGTTTGGGAAAAATTGTATTAATTGTTATTATAATAGTTAGCATAATTTTGGCTGCTAAAATTGGTAGATTTATTAATAGTATCTTATATGGAAACAGACTGTTTGTTAATACAACAAAAATATGGGCTATATATTTTTTCACTTTCATTATAGTGTTTATGGTACTATTTGGAGTTATTGGTGGTGCTTTGGGATATGTGAAGTTTGATAATAAAGGATCAAGAAGTGTAGAAGAATATAGCTCTGAAGCTACAGAGGCTGACGAAACTATAGATGAAATTGAGAATACTTCACAAGACGATACTGAAGCTGAAAGATTGTCAGATGAGTATTCAGGAGAGTATGGTGAGGTGAGTTATATAGAAGATGAAGAGCAATTATTTCCAGAAAGCGGTTTAAGATACTTGACACAGGAGGATGTAGAAGGACTTGATAATGATTATATAAGATATGGACTTAATGAAATCTATGCTAGGCATGGAAGAATGTTCAATAATCAAGAGATACAAGATTATTTTAATTCATTATCATGGTATACGCCTGTATATAGTCCGGAGGAGTTTAGTGAACTTGAAAACTCTATTTTTAATGAATATGAGAAAGAAAATATTAGGTTTTTGTCAGATTTAATTAGTTAGTATATGTATCCGTTTTAACGCTGTTTTGGATGGAGAAATCCAATTCACTATATATAAAATTAATGAGGGTGTATGATTAATATAGAGGAAAATAAAAATGAATTTTTGGAGATGATTAAAGATACATCACAATTACTTGGAAGTAAACAGTCTAGGATTTTGGAAACAGCAATGAGCAGTAATGCAATGAGCGACTCCTTGGTAAATAATGTAGAGTTTTGGAGTTGGATGAATAGGAACTATAGTAGTGCCGGTGGCGGAATGTTCTCATCAAATGAAGCTATGAAAGAGTATATAAGATCCGGACCCGGAAAAGCAATATGGATGGAAAAGCAACTTCAAGGAAAAGGTTATGAGTTTGATTGGGTACAGAAGCAAAGACGTAATATATTGAATATATTCAAAAAATATGACTTGGGCGATGTATCAAACCAACCGGCGATTGATGTTATAGAAAAAGACTTGTTGACCGGAAAAGAAAAATTCTATCAGATGAAAGCATATACAAGTAAAAGTAATCCTGATTTACATAATACAGGAAAAGAAGTTCAGGTTGTTACAAATGCTGAAAAGGCTGATATAGTAAGAGAAAATGGTTATCAAGTTGAAAGCTATAAGAATTCTGATTCAATAAAGAATGATATATTGGAGAGGCAGGAAAATATAGAGAGTGGGGCTGCAACTCCAACATATACGATAGCTGATATTTCTGTAACAATGTCAAAGGCAGGACTGGTCGGAGCTGTAATAGGAATGGGAACAGAGACTATTTTTTCATATAAAAGATGGAAAAATAATGAGATTACAGATGATGAATACTTGGAAGAAGTGTTAAAGTCAGGAGGAGAAAGTGGAATCACATCAGGGGCTACAGCCGGTATAATGATTTTCGTAAATGATGCAATTACAGTGGCAGGTATGAATTCCGGCATAGGAATACCTATTGCTATAGCGATAAGTGCAGGAATAGATAAGATTATAGCACCTTGTTTTGGAAGAGGAGATTATAGAAAGGTTTTGGGAGAAGCTAGATATTATCAATCTATTGAGAGTATGTATGTTCCGTTTATGCAAAAGCTAGAGTGTGCAGCAAGAGAATGTGAAAGCTTTGCAAATAGCTTAGTGGAGCAGAATAAAGTTTATAATAATATAAGAGAAAAAGATAAAGCAGTAACAAAGGCACTAAAAGATTTGTATGATTTAATATAAAATATTAGATTGGAGAAAAGATGGAAAAATCAAATTGTACCTAATAATGATATTCAGTTTCTGGCATCAAGGTCAAATCAAAATTTGAGTGTAATTATAGCAGGCATGACAGACTTAATGGAAGAAAATGATGCAAAGGTAGCAATGCTTGAGAATCAAGATTGGTTTCAGAGAATGTCATATACTATTACAGGACAAAATAAAATGACACAAAGAGAGATACAGCAAAATCATGATAAGATCAATCTATATGTAACACAGGCATTAGGTGAACTATATAATCAAAATTGTATTAATCATGAGATTATACTGGGGCTTGGAAACAGAATAAATGAATTATATGCATCTCAGGTCGAAATAAAACAGATTATAGGTGCCTTTGCTCAAAAGTTAAATGAGAAAATAGAAAGCATAGATAGTTATCATATTCTTGTGACAGAGATCAATCAAGGTGTATACAGAAATAAAAAAATAAATTCGTTTCACTGTGTCAGATAATGTCTCAGCTTGACTTAAGAACTGTCAAAGATGATAGAAAAATGAATATACTTATCAGAGCAATGGAAGAGCAGGAAATCTTGAAGGAAAAGAGGGTAACTATTCTTAATGTGCTTAAAGAACTATTAGAGGTCAGTGATAATGAAGCCGGAATGTTAATGATATTCTTGGGAAATATACGAAGTGATATGCTGGCAAACGTGATGGAGCAAACTTTATACGCTTATTATACTGTTCCTGAGATGATAAGACCGAATATTAATAAAAATTCCATTGTAGAGAATATTTTGGCAGAAAACAGCATAGACTCAAGCAATGCTTTTTCAACATATGATCTCTGTGTTACATTAATAGATGCATATGTCAATAATATATTTGAGGTGGCAATAGAACAGCAAAAGAATGAGGAAGAAGAGAAGAAAGAGTATATAGAGGAGTATCTTAATAAAGCTGATAATTACATGTATATAATATGTAATATGGCAGGAACATGGTTACAAAGACATGGAGAGTTAAATACTCCTAGGGGAAGAAGAAAGTATGCAAATTTTTTATCAAAATTGATTGATACAGTAGATTTAAACTCTTATAGTGGAAGTGATATTGTAGATAATCTGGAAACTATTACATGTTTTATAAAAAAAATCATTTCTAGGTTTAGTGATATAAGAGTCGAAAGTGTAAAATGTGATGGTTTTCATTGATGAAATGAAAATTTATAAAAAAATATTTCATTAGAATTACCGCTTACAGAACCAACTAAATATGTGAATATAATAGAACATTATACTCAAGGTGTAAAAAGGTGCTTTTTTTAAAGACAATGGAGAAGCTAATAGAGAACTATATGCAATAAGTAATTTGGCAGATAGATATGGTGTACCAAATTATTGGTTATTTTTTTGTGTATTGAATTGAATTTTATGCTAATGAAATGTTTTTTTATAATGTGTTTGAAGAATATTTTTTTGAGAATAAGAGATAAAATAAACGACAGCAAACATCTGGAAGACATATATAATATATGCTCAATGTTTCCTTTAAATGTAGACGAAGGATTTGATGATGATTTATATAGATATGATGATGGGACAGAACCATATATTGAATTTTTCATATTCTAATAAAGACGGAAACATAAAAAAATGAGGATGGAAATGTAAGTATTGGAGGTGAGCTGGATTCAATGCAATATGATAGCCTTCATATTGGTATTAATATTAAAAAAATTTTTTTATGGTAATCGAAGCTTTACACTTGTAAGAGAAATTATTGAAAATAGTGCAACGGATGGTAATGGGCAAATTTGTAAGTATGTAGATATTGATTGGGGAGATGCTACAGATGATGACTTTGAGATGATTATTTCAAAAATATAATGATTATAGATTTGGAATATTAAAAAAATAAAAAGTTTATGTAAAGGAATATCCAAATATTGTTGGGTATATAGTATAGTGAATAAGATAAGACTTACAATACTATGTAAGGTTTACAAGTAGTTACCGAGCTGTCAAGGTTCATTATTAGTTGTTATTCAAGCTGTATACTCAGCTTGAATGTTATATACAAGACTATGAATAAAAGTCTGTAAATAAAAATCTTCTATGATAATAAAGGATGAAAGTCCCTCTGATGGGATTTTCATCCTTGTTTTATATATAACAGTTAAAAAATGGTATGTCAATAGGAGGTGGCTTTACCATCCAATATTTTTATTTTATTCTATTCAGGCAGTCGTCCTTCATACATGATACTTAACTCTCCGTACACCTGTGCCCAGTTTCGTATAGTTGCAGTCCGCTTTTTGTTGCTTCAAATGTGGATAAATATAAGGTTTATATCAAAGTGATATCAATCCGATGATTTCCTTGACTCTGCTATTTCCACATTTATCTCATCCTGTGACATATCGGAAATATTATATTTATTTGCAATCTTACTTGCTTTCTCTAAAGCACTGATTCCGGGTGTGTCGTTGTCATCTGAATTTATATTAAATTGAATAGTTTTATTTTGCATCTTAAACCTCCAGAATCAAAAAAACTTACAGGTTAATTATAGCATAGTATGTTGTATTTCCATCAAGTATATTGATTTAATCAATAGCATTTATTATAATAATTAAAAGTGCAGTTCATTATATCTAATAACTTTATATCTACATTTCTTATAGTTTCTAATTTTTAAAAAGTTCTATTTATAAAGGAGGAGGTTTATGTCTGACAGGTCTATACAAAAGTTCAAAGAATATGTACAAAAGTTAAATCCCATTGACGATATTATATTTAGAAAGATGGCAGAGAATAAGGAATTTTGCGAAGAAATATTAAGGATATTTTTGCAAGATTATCAGCTGAAAGTCTTAAATAATAAGTCGCAATATGCTATAACTAATATAGAAAGACGCTCTGTTATACTTGATGCTTATTGTGAGTTAAGAGACGGAAGGCGAGTGAATATTGAGGTTCAAAATGCCGACAATGTAAATCATCAAAAAAGAGTGAGATATTACAGTAGTGTGTTGACCACGAGCTTGATGAAAAAAGGGGAAAGCTTTGACAATGTGCCGGAAGTGTGCATGATATATATTTGCAATTTTGATATATTCAAAGAAAATAAGAGCTCATATTTAATAAAAAGGGTGATAGACGGAAGCAATAAAGAAGTTGACAACGGGCTTAAAGAAATATATATCAGTGCCAATATAAATGACGGTACTATATTATCTGAACTGATGGGAGTTTTTACAAAAGATGATTGTTACAGTGAAAATTTTCCTGTAATATCTAAAATGAAATATGATTTTAAGTATGTTAAGGAGGGTAATAAGATGACGGATGCAATGAAGGAGTTATACGACATATTTAAAGAAGAATCTAAAGACAAGTGGATAAAAGAGGGTGTAATAAATACATTGATTATGCTTGTAAAAGATGGAATAATTTCCGTAGAAGATGCTGCAAAAAGAGCAAACTTAAGCGTAAGCACATTTCAAAAAAATATTTGAATAAAAAAATGTAAATGCTTTATTAAGGCTTAAGACAATGAGGACACTGTAAAAGGTGTCCTTTTTTTGTTCAAAAAAATTTTTTTATGCATAAAACCTTGATTTTATTCATAAAAAAAGTGTATAATTATGAAACTATAAAAGTAATTATAAAATTGCAGGAAAGGATGAGAGGTGTTTTTATGATAAAGGTAGGCATTGTGGGAGCTACGGGATATGCAGGAGCTGAGCTGGTAAGACTGTTGTTGCAAAGAGAAGATGTAAAAATAGTGGGATACGGTTCTAAGAGCTTTGTAGGCGAGAGCTATTCCGGTATTTTTAGAAGTATGTATAAATATGCAGATGACATCTGTGAAAACGACAATGTTTCAAAACTGTCAAAGAAAGCGGATATTATATTTACGGCCACACCTCAAGGCTTTCTGGCTGAAAATATAAATGATGAGGTGCTTGCAAATGCCAAGATAATAGACCTTTCGGCAGACTTCAGAATAAAGGATGTGGATGTATATGAAAAGTGGTATAAGCTTGAGCACAAGTCAAAAAATCTTATAAAAGAGGCTGTATACGGTCTACCTGAGCTTTACCGTGAAGATATAAAGAAGGCGAGTCTGATTGCAAATCCGGGATGTTACCCTACCTGTTCAATACTTTCACTGCAGCCGCTTTTAAAGCATAAACTGATAGATGAAAACAGCATTATAATAGATGCGAAGTCGGGAACTTCGGGGGCAGGTAGAAGTGCGAAGGTTGACAATCTTTTTTGTGAAGTGAATGAAAACATGAAGGCCTACGGAATCGGAAGCCACAGACATACACCGGAGATAGAAGCTCAGCTTTCAAAAGCGGCAGGAGAGGATATTGTAATAAGTTTTACACCTCATCTGGTTCCTATGATGAGAGGAATTTTGGTGACGGCATATGCCGCACTGAAGCCTAATGTCAGTGAAGAAGATATAAAAAAATGCATATGAGAGTGAGTATGCAAATGAAAAGTTTATAAGACTGCTTAGAAAAAAATGAGAATGCAGAAACAAGATTTGTTAAGGGAAGCAATTTTGTAGATATAGGCTATGTATTAGATAAGAGGACAAACAGGATAGTAGTGACCGGCGCCATTGACAACCTTATAAAGGGAGCGGCAGGTCAGGCCATCCAGAATATGAATTTAATGTTGGGGATAGATGAAGAATGTGGATTAAAAAGTTTACCGATGTCAATATAATGAAAAAAAAGATATAGAAATAAGGACAATGAAAAATCGAGGACTACACTGAGGTGATGGCTCTTTGGAAAGGTATAAAGGGCTTCAGGATCAGGGCTGTTGATGATGATTTTGAACATATAAAAAGATTTCTTGACAGAAATATGGGGCTAAGTGTTGTGGCCGTAAAGAATAATCAAATAGTCGGAACCATACTTTCAGGTCATGACGGAAGGCAGGCATCTTTTTACCATGTATGTGTGGATTCAAAGTGCAGAGGAGAAAATATAGCCGGTAAGATGGTAAAGGAGGCCATAGAGAGGGTAAATGCCGAAGGAATAAGTAAGATAACTCTTATAGCATTCAAGCAAAATCTTGCAGGAAATATTTTTTGGAAGAGTCAAAACTGGAAGCAAAATAAGGATATAAACAGCTATGAACTTGTACTGAATGAGGAAAATATAGCAAGTATTGTAGCATAATCGTCTATACATGGATTAAAGCTTTGAGTAGATGATACAGTTAATCATAAAAGCAATATAAGGAGAATGTATGAAGATAATAAATGGCGGAATATGTGCACCGAATGGATTTTTGGCAAGTGCAACCGAGGCAAATATAAAATATAAAAACAGAACCGATATGGCTATGATTTTTTCCAAAGTTCCTGCAATATCTGCAGGAGTCTACACCACAAATCTTGTAAAGGCGGCGCCTGTACTTTGGGATAGAAAAATAACGGACAGCGAAGTTGATGTAAATGCAATAGTTATAAATTCAGGTATTGCCAATGCCTGTACCAAGGATGAGGGAATGGAGTACTGTAAACAGAGTGCAAAAAAGGCGGCATCTGAACTGGGAGCGGAAGAGAATTCAATACTTTTGGCATCTACAGGTGTTATCGGCATGCAGCTTCCTATAGAAAAGATTTTTACCGGAATAGAATCGCTTTCAAATTCTTTAGAGCAGAGTGAAAAGGCTGCAAATGAAGTAGCCAAGGCTATAATGACTACAGATACCGTTTCAAAGGAAGTTGCAGTAGAGTTTGAAATATCGGGAAAGACGGTAAGGATGGGAGCTATGTGTAAGGGTTCTGGTATGATACATCCGAATATGTGCACAATGCTCGGATTTATCACAACAGATGTAAATATCTCAAAGGAGCTTTTATTAAAGGCTCTGAGAGAAGATGTGGTGGATACCTTCAATATGGTTAGTGTGGACGGAGATACGTCCACAAACGATTCTCTTATAATACTTGCAAACGGACTTGCTGATAATGAAAAGATAGTTAATGAAAGCAGTGAGGAATACAAGGTATTTAAGAGCAATCTAAATTTCGTTACAACAGCTCTTTCAAAGATGATTGCAGGAGACGGTGAGGGAGCTACAGCACTTTTTGAAGTGGTGGTAGAGGGAGCAAAGACTAAGGAGACCGCGAGAACTTTGGCAAAATCGGTAGTTACCTCATCACTTACAAAGGCGGCCGTATTCGGACATGATGCCAACTGGGGAAGAATTCTTTGTGCTCTCGGTTACAGCGGTGAAAAGTTTAATCCCGACAATATGGAGCTTTACTTTGAGAGTGAAAACGGAAAGATTTTGATATATAAGGACGGAGTATCTGTAGGCTTTGATGAAGAAAAAGCAAGCAAGATATTGTCTGCAAAGGAAGTCAGAGCCTTGGTAAAGTTAAATATGGGAGATTTTGCTGCAACGGCATGGGGATGTGATTTGACATTTGACTATGTAAAAATAAATGCGGACTACAGAAGCTAGAGAGGTGTTTTATGGATAAATTACTTGAAAAGGCGGGGACTCTTATAGAGGCTTTGCCTTATATACAGGCGTTTAATAAAAAGATTGTGGTTGTAAAGTATGGCGGTTCGGCAATGCTTGATGAGAACTTAAAGAAAAAGGTAATACAGGATATCGTACTTTTGAAGCTTGTAGGTATGCAGCCTGTTATCGTTCACGGAGGAGGAAAGGAGATTTCCAAGTGGCTTGAAAAGGTGAATATTGAGCCTCATTTTGTAAACGGCTTAAGGTTTACGGATGATGCAACAATGGAAGTTGTTGAAATGGTGTTAAACAAAGTGAATAAAGAGTTGGTACAGATGATAGGAGAGCTTGGAATGAAAGCTGTAGGTATCAGCGGAAAGGACGGTTCCCTGCTACATTGCCATAAAAAGGAAGTGGACGGTGAGGATATAGGTCTGGTCGGAGAAGTAAGTGAGGTAAACCCCGACATCATCTTTGATCTTTTGGAAAAAGATTTTTTACCTGTCATATGTCCTGTAGGTTTTGATAAAAAAAGTATACAAGCTACAATGTAAATGCGGACGATGCGGCATGTGCAATTGCCAAGGCACTGAAGGCGGAAAAGCTGGCATTTCTTACAGATGTTGAAGGTGTATACAAGGACTTTAACGACAAGAGCAGCCTGATAGAAAAGATAAGTATAAGTGAAATTGAAAAGCTTATAGAAAACGGACAGATGGGAGGAGGTATGCTGCCGAAGCTTTCAAACTGTGTGGATGCGGTAAAAAACGGAGTAAACAGGGTGACGATTGCTGACGGCAGGGTTGCACATTGCCTTTTGCTTGAGATGTTTACAAACAAAGGTATAGGTACCATGATAGTAGGAGATCAGTTATGAAGATGAAGGATTCAATAGATTGCGCCGAGCAATTGTTATTAAAGACGTATAACAGGTATCAGGTGGTATTTGATCACGGTGACGGAATAAAGCTTTTTGATACCGACGGAAATGAATATCTGGATTTTTTTGCCGGCATTGCGGTACAGGGACTCGGATACAACTATAAGGGAGTGAATGAGGCGCTGAAGGCTCAGGCTGACAAGCTTTGGCATATATCAAACTATTTTTATAATGAGCCTGTTATAGAGGCCGGAGAAAAACTTCTTTGTATCAGTCAGATGGAAAAGGTGTTTTTTACAAACTCAGGTACGGAAGCTATAGAGGGTGCGATAAAGATTGCAAAAAAGTACGGTACAAAAACCGGTGGAAGATTTGAAATAATCGCAATGGAAGGAAGTTTTCACGGCAGAAGCTTAGGAGCACTTTCTGTAACAGGAAATGAGCATTATAGAGAGGATTTCTATCCGCTGATTCCGGGAGTAAAATTTGCAAAATATAATGATATAGAGTCTGTAAAAAATCTTGTTAGTGACAAAACCTGTGCTATAATACTTGAGACGGTACAGGGTGAGGGAGGAATTCATCCTGCAACGAAAGAGTTCCTTGAAGGTATCAAAAAGCTTACAGATGAACATGATTTGATACTGATTTTGGATGAAATTCAATGTGGAATGGGAAGAACCGGACAGTATTTTTGCCTGGCAGGAATACGGCATCAAGCCTGATGTTATGACGGTGGCAAAGGCACTTGGTAACGGAGTGCCGATAGGTGCATTTTTGACATCGGGTAAGGCAAGCGATGTATTAAAGCCGGGAGATCACGGTTCCACTTATGGAGGGAATCCTTTGGTATGTGCGGTGGCATCCAAGGTACTGGATATCTTTAAGGAGGACGACATAACAGGAAATGTAAAAGCAGTGGGAGATTATCTCAAAGAAAAGCTTGAGGGTATGGCAAAGGAATATCCTTTTATAAAGGAAGTCAGAGGAAAGGGACTGCTTTTGGGTATGGAGTTTGACATACCTGTGGCCGATATTATAAAGTCGGCGCTCCTTGATGAGAAAATGGTACTTATCAATGCCGGAAGCAATATTTTGAGATTTATTCCGCCGCTTATTATTTCAAAAGAAGATGTTGATGATGCACTCGAAAGGTTAAAAAGGGTGCTTAATAAGTTTTAAAGAAAAGGTGAGCAATGACGAAGGAAGAGATTTTTTTGCCATAGTTGAAGAGGAAGATGTAGAATTTATCAGATTACAGTTTACCGATATTTTCGGAACTTTGAAAAATATCGCAATAACTGCAAGCCAGCTTGAGGATGCCATGGAAAACAGGATCCTTTTTGACGGTTCAAGTGTAAAGGGATTTGCGCCTATAGAAGATTCGGATTTGTATTTACATCCGGATCTTTCTACCTTTTGTATATTTCCTTGGAGACCTCAGCAGGGAAAGGTTGCAAGATTTATCTGCAATATTCACAGAACTGACGGAAGCGTTTTTGAAGCCGACCCAAGGGCGGTATTACTTGATGCATATGATAAAGCAAGGAAATTAGGACTTAATATATTTATTGAAGCCGAGTGTGAATTCTTTTTGCTCAACACTGATGATAAAGGTGAGGTAAGTCTGAATGTGAAGGAAAAGGCCAGTTATTTTGATATCGGCCCTCTTGACATGTCTGAAAATATCAGAAGAGATATTGTACTGACTTTGGAAGAGATGGGTATAAAGATAAAGTCTTCACATCATGAGATAGCAAAGGCACAGCATGAGATAGACTTTACTGATCAGGATGCACTAAAATGTGCAGACGCCATTCAGACATTCAGAATGGCGGTAAAAACTTTGGCAAAAAGACATGGTCTCAGTGCTTCCTTTATGCCGAAACTTTTTGAGAATGAAAACGGAAGCGGAATGCATTTTAAAATATCCGCTTTTGACGATAACGGAAAGAATATATTTGAAGATAATGCTAAGCTCAGTGACAGGGCAAAGTCAACAATTGCGGGAATTCTTCATCACGCAAGGGAATTATCGCTTATAAATAATCCTTTGGTAAATTCTTATAAGAGATTGAAGCCGAATTTTTGATGCACCGGTTTATGTGTCATGGAGTTCAAATTCCAACAGAAGTGCTCTTCTTAGAATACCGACAGAAAGAAACAATCAAATAAAACTTGAGCTTAGAAGTCCCGATTCCGCTACAAATCCGTATCTTTGTATTGCGATGCTTATATATTCAATATTGGACGGACTGGAAAACAGTATGGAGCTTGAAGATGCTATTAATGAAAATATGTACTCGGGAAAAAATTATAATATTAAAAAGCTTCCGGATACATTAAGTGAGGCGATTGATGAATTTGAAAGTTCAAATTTTTGTTAAGGAAAAAGCTTGGAACTCAAATATTTAATGAGTACATAGAGGCAAAGAAAATCGAATGGAACGAGTTTAACAATGCTATAACAGACTGGGAGATTAAGAAATATCTGGAAAGATTCTAGTAAAGAACTTTTGAGTTTTTAATCAAGGAGAAAGGACAGTAATGTCAGATATAATCATTGCATTTCCAAATCCGGGTGACAGCAAGGTTTTGAGGTCGATTTTGATAAAAAACGGATATTCTATTGTCGGGGTGGTGGCATCAGGTGCTCAGGCAATAAATCTGTCTGACGATATTGATTATGGCATTGTGGTCTGTGCTTATCAGCTTAATGATATGCAATATATGGAGCTTAAGGAGAATATGAATGAAACCTGCGAGCTTTTGCTGGTATGTTCACCGGGCAAGCTTAATGAGGCGCCTGATGATGATATAAACTTTTTACCGATGCCTTTTAAAGTAATAGAACTGGTAAAAAAGGTGAGTGAAATATCGGATAAACTTTATTATGAGAGAAAAAGAAAGAAAAAGCAGGAAGAGCGAGGCGGCAAAAATTTTATGGCTATACAAAAAGCCAAGGAACTTTTGATAAAGCACAAAAATATGACTGAGCCTGAGGCGCATAAATATTTGCAGATCAGCAGTATGAAAAACGGAGAAACCATTATCAATACGGCAAAAAAGATTTGTTTGTTGTATGGTGGTAAGGAATAAATATAGATGGAGATTAGTATGAAGTTTGTAAAAATGCAGGGAGCGGGAAACGACTATGTATATGTGGACTGTTTCAAGGAAAAGGTGGAAAATCCAAGTGAGGTTGCTATAAAGGTAAGTGACAGACATTTCGGTATCGGAAGTGACGGTCTGATACTTATATGCCCTTCAGATATAGCGGATGTAAAGATGGATATGTACAATGCCGACGGAAGCAGAGGGCTTATGTGTGGAAACGGCTCAAGATGTGTGGCTAAATATGTATATGACCATGGCTATGTGAAGTCTGAAAAGTTTACCATGGAAACAGGCGCAGGTATTAAGTATATTGAAGTGGAGCCAAAAGACGGTGTTGCAGAATATATTAATGTAAATATGGGAAAGGCAACCATTACATCCGATTTTCCTGAGAAGATATTGATAAACGGTGAAGAGAAAGAGTTTATAGGAGTGGATATAGGAAATCCACATGCCGTATATTATGTAAATTCTTTGAAAGAACTTAAAGAGATGAATCTTGAAAATGTAGGCGAGTACTATGAGAAACATGAGAGATTTCCTCAAAAGGTAAATTCCGAATTTATTTATATAGAAGACAGAAAGAATATTCATATGAGAGTATGGGAGAGAGGCTCGGGAGAAACTCTTGCCTGCGGCACGGGAGCATGTGCAAGTGCGTTTGCTACAATGAAAAGAGGATTATGTGAAACTACGGTAAGAGTTCACCTGCTTGGAGGAGACCTTGATATCAGTCTTGTAGATGATGAGATATATATGAGAGGTAAAGCCGAGTATGTATTTACCGGTGAAATAAACTTTTAAAGTTTTTCATATAAAATACACAATAAGTGAAAACAGCACATGGCGTTCTTTATAGATATGGTAAATTTTTTTAATAGAACACCTGCGTACTCTGTTATGTATAGGCAAAATTACATAAACAAATAAAAAAAAATCGTATTTCCTATTGATTTACTTGTGATAATGCATTATTATTTATGTGAAACTTGTTAATATCTGCTATCAGGTATTTAGAGCAGATCGAATTCGAAAATTAATTGTTGTCAAATATGACGGCCGATTAATGACTGTCTCATTCTGATTTTTGTATGAGATGGTAGAGAAAAGTAATAGAGTAAAGGAGATAGTTATATGATCTCAAACCAGATTCTTCAAAATACCATAGATGGTTTAAAGAGTATTACGAGAACAGAACTTTGTGTTTGTGACATTGAGGGTAAGGTTTTAGCAACAACTTTTGCTGAGGCCGATACTTACGGATTACAGGTAAGTACATTTGCGAGTTCTTTGGCAGACTCTCAGGCAATAGGTGGATTCCAGTTTTTTAAGATTTTTGATGAGCACCAGCTTGAGTATGTTCTTATGGTTGAGGGAACAACCGATGACACCTATATGGTGGGAAGAATGGCATCATTCCAGGTAGAGAACCTTCTTATAGCGTACAAGGAGAGATTTGATAAAGACAACTTTATAAAGAATCTCTTGCTTGACAATTTACTGCTTGTAGATATCTACAACCGAGCAAAGAAATTACATATCGAGACTACTGTAAGAAGAGTGGTGTATATTATTGAAACAAAGAATGAGAGAGATGTATCAAGTCTTGAAGCTGTAAAAGCTCTTTTTGCATCAAGAAATAAGGACTTTGTTACAGCTGTTGATGAGAGAGATATCATTCTTGTAAAAGAGATGAAGGAAGGATCTGCATACGAGGATCTGGACAGAGTGGCAAGATCTGTTATAGATGAGCTTAATTCTATCGGAATCTTGAACGTTACAGTTGCTTACGGAACTATAGTAAATGAGATCAAAGAGGTGTCAAAGTCTTATAAAGAAGCTAAGATGGCACTTGATGTAGGTAAGATATTCTATGCGGCGGAGAACATTGTTGCATATTCAAGACTTGGAATAGGAAGACTTATTTATCAGTTACCTATACCTCTTTGCAAGATGTTTATCAAGGAGATATTTGACGGAAAGAATCCTGAGGATCTTGACGAGGAGACACTTACTACAATCAATAAATTCTTTGAAAACAGTTTAAACGTATCTGAGACATCCAGACAGCTCTTTATCCACAGAAATACTTTGGTATATCGTTTGGATAAGCTTCAAAAGAGTACAGGACTTGATCTTAGAATGTTTGAGGATGCAATCACTTTTAAGATTGCATTGATGGTTGTAAAGTATATGTCATACATGGATAAACTCGGCTATTAAGTTTGAAAATAAAATTTGATAAATTAGGATATGGGGAGATTTATATCTCCCCTTTATTTTTAATGTGTGATATAGTAGGGGATAGAGAAAATGGAGGTGTTATATGTTTGAACATCGTGAAATAGATGACTATGAGAAATATATTAATGAAAGGCAACAAGGAAGAGCGGGTACAAACGGTTCCGGCCTAAGAGATGATAGAAATCGGGAAAGAAATCAAAAAAGAAAAGGGAGAATGAACGGGGTTATAGGATTTATTCTGGGAATTATGACATCGTTTGTTTTGGTATATGTAGGATTTGCTTTTGCATTCAATAACGGAAATGTACTTTCGCTGTTTTTAAAGAGAAACAGTAAGCTGGACTATAAAAAAATAGAAGAAAAGACATCGGTTTTACAAAACATTATAGACAGATATTTTCTATTTGATGAAGATATGACAAAGGTGGAAGACGGTATTTACGCCGGAATGATGAACGGACTTGGAGATCCTTATACGGTATATTATACAAAGGAGGAATACAAGGCGCTCAATGAAGATACCGAGGGTAAGTACTCAGGTATTGGTGCCGTGGTTTCACAAAATCCGAATACCAAGATTATCACTATTGTAAAGATATTTGATAACAGTCCGGCAAATGATGCGGGGCTTCAGGTCGGAGATATTATCTATAAAATAGACGGTGAAGAAGTTGCCGGAACGGATATGGATATACTTGTAAAGACCAAAATCAGAGGTGAAGAGGGCACAAGTTTTAAAATGACAGTCCTCAGAGGTGATGACAGAAAAGAAGTTGAACTTGACCTTATAAGAAGATCTATAGAGGTGGAGACCGTAGCAGGTAAAATGCTTGATAACAATATCGGCTATATAGCTGTAAGTCAGTTTGATGCGGTTACCTCGGAACAGTTTAAATCAAATATAGAGTCGTTGCAGTCACAGGGAATGACAAAGTTGATAGTGGACCTTCGTGGAAACCCGGGAGGATTGCTTGATCAGGTGGTGGATATGCTTGATTATATACTGCCTGACGGATTGGTTTTATATACGGAAGATAAGTACGGAGAAAGAGAGGAATATTATTCTGACGGAAGTCATGAGTTGAAGATTCCTATGGTTGTACTTGTAAATGAGAACTCGGCATCCGCATCGGAAGTTTTTACAGCCACATTCAGAGACTTTGAGTGGGGTACAGTGGTAGGAAAAACCACATTCGGTAAGGGTATAGTACAAAATGTACTTCCGCTTGGAGACGGTACGGCAGTTAAAATTACTACACAGCATTACTATCCTCCGTCAGGTTATGACTTACATAAGGTAGGAATAAAGCCTGATTTAGAGGTGGATTTAAATGAAGGTGCAAAGATAGGAACTGATTCCGACAACCAGCTTAGTGCCGCTATTGATATATTAAAGAATGAGGAATAAAAATGGATTTTCGTTTTCTTGACGGCGTGAAAACAGCCGCTGATTTAAAAAAAGAAAAAGAAGATATGGAAAATATAAAGGCGGATATGATATCCGCTTCGGATACGGAAGAGAAAAAGGCTATTTATAAATACTTCGACGGAGAGGCTATTATAGATAGCCTTTCTATGTCTGCCGATACTGCAAAGAAGGCTAAAGAACTGATAAAAAACAATCAGGTACGTCTGACTGAGGTAAGTGACGGTATAATATCATATGGAAATGCATACGGATATTATACTCAGGATCCTAATGTTTGCGGAATAGCGGTTGCAAAAGTTGAATCATCTGAAAATTGCAAAGTGGATATAGAGTTTGGCAAAGACAGATTAAAAAGAGCATATTGTAGTTGTTCGAAATGCTCTGATAAAAACAGAATCAGAGGGTACCTTAATGATACAAGGAACTGCGAACATGTGGTTGCAACGGTGTTTCTTTTAAATGCGTATTTAGACAGCCATGAGCTGGGGGATGAAACAAATTACTTCGGGGAAGCTTTTCTTTCGCATTTTGATGAAGAAACCGACATTAATGAAGAACCTGTACATATAGTACCTAAGCTTATAATGTCGTATAAGAGCGAGTATGATACAAGCTTATATATACAGTTTAAAATCGGCAGAAAAAAGCTTGTGCAGATAAAAAGTTACAGAAATTTTGTTGATGCACTAAGAGATAATGAAATTTATCCTCTTGGTAAAAACGACAGTGTTAAGCTTGGATATGGGGCATTTGACGATAAGAGTATAAAGTATGTAAAGTTTATTGAAGGACTTGTGGATACAGAGGCCTCTATAAGCTATAAACTGCTTGATTATGTAAAGACAGGCCTAAATGTATCCAAAATACCGGTAGACGGAGCAAATATAGATGATATTTACAACTTACTTGTCGGAGAAAAAGTAGAGCTGACAACAGAGTACTTCTCAAAGAAAACCGTTACGGATATCGAACTTAGAGATTTTAATGAAAAGATTACTATCGGGATAAATCCCATTTATGACAGAGATCTGTTTGCAGGTATAAACCTGGAAGTGGATTTTCCTCTGTCGTTTATATCAAACAATTATGTATACTGCATTAAAGATAATTATCTTAACAGATGTGATGAAAATCTTTTGAAGATATTTAAAGCAATGAATGATTCAGGGTACGGATATCGGGAGATAAAGATAGGAAGAAAAAATATAGGCAGGTTTTATTCCAATGTATTGCCAAGTATAAAAGATTATGCGAATATAGTAGATAATGCTCCCGAGGCAATAAGTTTTGTGCCTGAAAAGCCGGAGATTACATATTATCTTGATATGGAAGACAGCATTGTAACGGGAAGAGCAGAAGCGACTTATACCGGCGGCAGAGTGGATATTTTATCGGGAAAAAAATATTTGAAAGAAATGATAATGAGCTTTTTAAGGAATCAAAAAAACGGGAAGAAAAAGGCTGTAGAGGCTTTAAAGATATATCTTCCCTATGAGGATAAGCAAAATTTCCTTAGTGCAGAGACAGAAGAGGAACTTTATGAGCTGAAGGTTTCGGGTATTGATAAATTAAATAAATATGGGAAGGTACTTGGAAGCGAGGCTTTCAATAATATCAGAGTATACAAAAAGCCTGTCTGCAGGAGTTGGAGTATCTGTAAATTCAAATCTTTTGCAACTGGAATTCTTATCAGATGATATGAGTGTAGAGGAACTTGCAAATATTGTTACAAGTTATAGAAAAAAGAAAAAATATTATCGTTTAAAGAGCGGAGCTTTTATAAATATGGATTCCGAGTACATGAAGGATTTCAATGAGATGCTGAATGTACTGGAAATTTCTCCGAAAGATTTGAGAACCGGTGCACTTACAGTGCCTTTGTATCGTTCACTCTATATTGATGAAATGATGGAAGCGCATAATGAACTGGTAGAAAGAAGAGATGAGAGTTTTGTAAAACTGATTGAGAAATTTGACAATATAAAATCCATGGACTTTGTTCCGCCGGATGAAGTGTCAAATGTTTTAAGGAAATATCAAAAAGAAGGCTTTAAATGGTTGCGTTCCGTGGAAGAGCTGGGATTTGGCGGAATTTTGGCAGATGATATGGGACTTGGAAAGACTCTGCAGATTATATCTCTTTTGATAGATGCAAAAAAGAACGGAAGGCTTAAAAAAGCTCTTATAGTATGTCCGGCATCTTTAGTATATAATTGGAGTGAGGAAATATCAAAATTTGATACAAAGGGTGAACTTAGAGTATGTGTACTTGCAGCCGCCAAAGAAGAAAGGCAAAAAAGTATTGAAGAGCATGAAGATTTTGATATCTATATAAGTTCTTATGATACCTTAAGAAGGGATATTTCACTGTATCACGATATGAGATTTTCTCATCAGATAATTGATGAGGCTCAGTTTATAAAAAATCAAAATACCGGAGTTGCAAAAGCGGTAAAAACTGTGAAAGCTGATGTAAAGTATGCTTTGACCGGAACACCGATAGAGAACAGATTAAGTGAGCTTTGGAGTATTTTTGATTATATAATGCCGGGATTTTTGTACAGTTATAATTCATTCAAATCAAAGTATGAAAATACTATAGTAAAAGACGGTAATGATGAAAGCGCAAAACTTCTTTCAAAGATGATCAGTCCTTTTGTACTTAGAAGGCTTAAGTCCGAGGTGGCAACGGATTTGCCGGATAAGATAGAAGAAGTCAGAGTATCAAGATTTGATAAAAAGCGACGAGTTGGCATATGATACCGAGCTTACCAAACTGAAAAAAATGTATTAAACGGCAATGAAGAATATAACAGTTCAAAGATGATAATATTGTCGGAGATTACAAAGCTAAGACAAATCTGCTGTGATCCGGGGCTTATTTTTGAAGATTATACCGGAGATTCAGCAAAAACTTGAAACCTGTATCGATCTTGTAAAGAGCGGTATAGAAGCAGGACATAAAAATTCTTTTATTTTTCACAATTTACTTCAATGCTTGATATAATAAAGAAGAGATTTGAAGAAGAAAATATAAGCAGCTATGTTATTACAGGTTCTACAAGTAAAGAAAAAAGAATCAAGCTTGTAAATGATTTTAATAATGACGATACAAATGTATTCCTTATTTCATTGAAAGCGGGAGGCACAGGTCTTAATCTTGTAGGTGCCGACATAGTTATTCACTATGATCCGTGGTGGAATTTGCGGCACAAAATCAGGCCACAGACAGAGCCCACAGAATAGGGCAAAAAAATAAAGTAACGGTTTACAGACTTATTGCAAAGGGAACTATAGAAGAGAAGATAGTTAAGCTTCAAGAGTCAAAGAAGGATTTGGCTGACAGAGTATTAAACTTTGAAGAGGGCATATCCTTGGCAAATATTTCAAAAGAGGAATTGCTTGAGCTTTTGGGATAAGTCTTAAGATAGGGGGAATCATGATAGGAGGTACTATGGGAGAAAACGTAACAATCAAGGAACTAATAAAGGATTTGAATCTGGAAAACTTCACACCGGATATAGATACGGAATCTATAATATTGAAGCATCCTGATATAAACAGACCGGCATTACAGTTGGCAGGTTTCTTTGATCATTTTGACAGTGAAAGAGTACAGATAATAGGTAATGTTGAGAACGCATTTATTCAGACATTGAATGACGAAAAGAGAAAGGAAACCTATGATAAGCTGCTTTCATATAAGGTTCCATGTGTACTATATGCAAGAGGAATAAAGCCGGATGAGGATATGATTTCTTACTGTGTACATTATGGTGTACCATGTCTCGGCATTGAACAGTCTACAACTTATATTACCGCAGAGCTTGTAAGATGGCTTAATGTACAATTGGCTCCTGTTATTTCCATACATGGTGTCTTGGTGGATGTATACGGTGAAGGAGTACTTATAACCGGAGACAGCGGTATCGGAAAGAGTGAGGCGGCTCTTGAGCTTGTAAAGAGAGGTCACAGACTTGTATCTGATGACGTTGTGGAAATCAGAAAGGTGTCACAGCAGACTTTGGTAGGAACGGCGCCTGATATAACTAAGCACTTTATTGAGCTTAGGGGAATAGGAATCATAGATGTAAAGGCGTTATTCGGTGTACTCAGCGTTAAGGATACCCAGTCCATCGATCTGGTAATACAGCTTGAAGATTGGGTACAAAATAAGGACTATGACAGACTCGGACTTGAGGATAATTATATAGAGTACTTGGGAAATAAGGTTGTATGTCATGTTTTACCTGTAAGACCCGGTAGAAACCTTGCAATCATTGTAGAAACCGCGGCTGTAAATCACAGACAGAAACAGATGGGATATAATGCGGCAAAGGAACTCTACAACAGAGTACAGGCAAATATAGCCGGAAAAGATTGATATTAAAATAGTAGCGGAGACAAAATGCAGATGGATTTTAAAAGTATCCTTGGTGAAAATTGCAAAACCGGTGAATTGTTAAAAGAGCATACTACTTTTAAAGTAGGAGGAGAGTGTGATTATTTTCTGACTCCCGTCACTGAGGAAGAACTGAGCCGATGTATGGATATAATAGAAAAAGGAAACTTAAAATATTATATTTTTGGAAAAGGCAGTAATATACTGGCTGATGACAAAGGATATGACGGGGTGATTATCTCCACGGTTTGTTTGAATAACAGTATTACACATGAGGGCAATATTATAGAAGCAGGTGCCGGAGTGGGACTTGATAAGATAAGTGACTATGCTATGGAAAATTCACTTACAGGATTTGAATTTGCCTGCGGTATACCGGGAAGCCTTGGCGGTGCGATAGTAATGAATGCAGGTGCATATGGCGGAGAGATGTCAAATGTACTGACGAAAGTAAAGGTGCTTTGTGCTGACGGAAGCACCAAGTGGAAAGATGTTTCAGAACTTGATTTGGGTTATAGAAAAAGTAATATTTTAGCAAATAAAGAGATTGTACTGGCTGCAAAGCTTAAACTTGAGCATGGCAACAAGGATGAAATAAGAGCACAAATAGAGGATTTAAACAACAGGAGAAGTGAAAAACAGCCGCTGGAGTATCCCAGTGCAGGTTCCACATTTAAGAGACCGGAAGGATATTTTGCAGGTAAACTTATAGATGATGCCGGACTTAGAGGCTTCAGGCTCGGAGGTGCCGCAGTATCTCAAAAACACTGCGGTTTTGTAATAAATTATGACAATGCCTCATCTGATGATATAAAGAAGCTGATAGAACATATAAAGAAAGAAGTATGTGAAAAGTTCGGTGTAAAACTTGAATGTGAAGTAAGGATGATTTGATATGAAGATGATAATTGTAACAGGAATGTCCGGTTCAGGTAAGACTGTTGCATTAAAGATGTTTGAGGATTTCGGATATTACTGTGTCGACAATTTGCCGGTAGAACTTTTGTTAAACTTTGTAGATCTTACAATCGAATCCGAAAGAGGTATGAAGGGCATAGCTTTAGGTATCGATATCAGAAGCGGACTTAACGGATTACAGGAAGTATTTGATGAACTCAGCCATAAAAAAATCAATATGGAAATTCTCTTTCTTGAAGCGGATGATGAAACATTGATAAAAAGATACAAAGAGACAAGAAGAAATCATCCTTTAGCCGCAGAGGGCAGACTTATAGACGGAATAAATCTTGAGAGAGAAAGATTGACATTTTTAAGAGAGAGAGCGGACAGAATACTTGATACAGGCAGATTTTTGACTAAAGAGTTGAAACAGGAACTTAAAAAAATCTATGTTGACGGAAAGTCTTTTAATAATCTTTTTGTTACAGTGCTTTCATTCGGATATATGTACGGTATACCTGATGATCCCGATTTGTTATTTGATGTAAGATTTTTACCGAATCCTTTTTACGATCAAAAGCTCAGGCTGAAAACCGGTGAAGAAAAGGAAGTTTCGGATTATGTTTTCTCAAATAATGATGCGGATATTTTTCTTGATAAGCTGGATGATATGATTAAATTTCTGATACCCAGATATATTGATGAGGGTAAGAGCGCTTTGGTAATAGGCATAGGTTGCACAGGCGGACAACACCGTTCGGTAGCTATTGCGACGGCTCTTAAAGAAAGACTTGATAATATAGAGGGTATCGGTGTCAGGCTGGAACACAGAGATATGGGCAAAAATATTTCAAGAATTTCACAAAGATAGGAGAGCGGATGACATTTTCTTCAGAAGTGAAAAATGAAATCGCAAGGATAAATCCTACGGTTAGGCATTGCATACTTGCAGAAATTTTGGCAATTGTTTACTTCATTGGTACTGTTTCTTTATCACAAAGTGGTGAATTGTCTTTAAAAATAAACACCGAATTTTCAGGACTTGCCAGAAAGTACTTTACATTAATAAAAAAAACATTTAATATAAATACAGATGTAGTGATAAGCAATAGTACATTGGTTAGGCGTAAACGTCTATATTCTGTAAGCATTGTAGACAGCGCAGGAGCCAAAGAAGTGCTTAAAGCTATAAAGCTTCTTAAAAATCAAGAGTTGATTGATAATTTGCCGCTTGGCAGTAATACAGTCTTACTGAATTCATGTTGTAAAAAGGCCTTTTTCAGAGGAGCATTTCTTTCCTCGGGCTCTATAACAGATCCTGAGAAGGGATATCATCTTGAGATAGTATGTTCGACTATGGAGAATGCACTCATTTTAAAGGAATTGATGGAAGACCTGTCACTCTTACCAAAGATTACTGTAAGGAAAAAAGCTTATGTAGTATACATAAAGGACAGTGAGCAAATATCATTGGCACTTGGTCTGATGGAAGCACCTACATCGCTTATGAGTTTCGAAAATATTCGAATCTTAAAAGGAATGCGAAACGATGTAAATCGAAAAGTGAATTGCGAGACTGCAAATATTAATAAAACGGTTTCAGCATCACTTTCTCAACTTGAGGATATACAACTTATTAAAGAGATGATGGGACTTGATAAATTGACATCAAATCTGGAGGCGGTAGCCAATGCCAGATTGGAAAATCCTGATGCTTCATTGGTGGAACTTGGAAAAATGATTAGTCCACAGCTCGGGAAAAGTGGGGTTAATCATAGGTTGCGTAAACTCTCAAACATCGCAAGCCAGTTAAGAGAACAAGTAAGGAGAGAAAATGGTTAGGAAGTCAGTTAAGGTTGCAATTGATGCAAAAACTGAAGCCAGACCGGTAGCTATGCTAGTACAGGTGGCCAGCCAGTTTGAAAGCAGGATTTATGTGGAAAGTGGTACTAAAAAAAGTAAATGCAAAAAAAGTATCATGGGCATGATGACATTGAAGTTTGGTGATGGCAAAGAGGTATACATATCAGCAGACGGTAATGATGAAGAACATGCCGTGAACGAGATGGAAAAATATTTGACTTCAGCAGCAATATAAGCTGAGAAAATATATTGCATTTATGGGGTATGAAACGCTGGGATTTAGGACTCTAATTTTGTATGGACTATTATGGTTAGGATTATAACCTTATAAAAAAATACAGAGTTGGAGTCTTTTTCATATGTTTATTTTTAAAAAAATACTCTTGCATTCTTATAAAAAAAGAGTGTATTATTATGCAATAGTGATTGATAAATATACAAATGGAGGATATTATGAAGAAGAAAATATTAGCATTGGTTATATCGGGATTGATGGCAACAAGTTTAGTAGCATGTGGCGGTTCAAAGACTGCCGAAACAAAAGCTGCAAATGAGAGTGCGGCAGATACAGCTTCAGGAGAAGTAAAAACTATACAGTCAGGAAAACTTATAGTAGCAACAAATGCGGAGTTTCCACCATATGAGTACCACGACGGTGATAAAATTGTAGGTATTGATATGGAGATAGCGGAAGAAGTTGCAAAGAAGCTCGGATTTGAAGTTGAAGTGGAGGATATAGCATTTGATTCCGTTATCCTTGAGGTAACATCGGGTAAAGCTGATGTAGGTATTGCAGGTATTTCAGCTACAGAGGAGAGAAAGCAGAGTGTTGATTTTTCAGACACATATACAACATCAAAGCAGCTTATCATAGTAAAAGATGATTCGACTATAGCTTCAGGTGCGGATCTTGAAGGCAAGACACTCGGTGTACAGACAGGTACTACAGGAGATATCCTGGTTAGTGATATAAAGGGTGCAACTGTTGAGAGATATGCAAAGGGTATGGATGCGGTTCAGGCACTCAGCCAGGGAAAGATAGACGCGGTAGTTATCGACAGTGAGGTGGCAAAGAAGTTTGTTGAAGAGACAAGCGGACTTAAGACTTTAGATGAAGCATATGCAGAAGAAGAATATGCTATTGCAATCAAAAAAGGTAATACAGCACTTTTAGATGCGGTTAATAAGGCACTTTCAGAGTTAAAGGCTGACGGAACAGTGGACAGTATTATTGCAAAATATATCAAGGCTAATTAATATGTTTGAAGAGTTAAAATCACAATTTATTTTAAATTTTATAACGGATAACAGATGGCTTTTACTCATAAACGGACTTGCCGTCACATTAAAGATTACATTTTTTGCCGTAATCCTTGGTTTTATACTGGGGTTTGGAGTGGCTGTTGTAAGAAATATATACGACAATACAAAGAAGTTGAAGTTTTTAAACTTCCTTTGCAATATTTATATTACAGTAATAAGAGGAACACCTGTAGTAGTTCAGCTCCTTATAATATACTTTGTTATATTCAGTTCTGTAAGAATAGATAAAAGCTTTGCCGCAATACTTGCATTCGGTATAAACTCGGGAGCATATCAGGCTGAAATATTCCGTTCGGGTATAAACTCAGTACCGAAAGGACAAATGGAAGCCGGAAGAAGTTTGGGATTTAGTTATCCTCAAACAATGATAAATATAATAATGCCACAGGTTATAAAGAATATATTGCCTACTCTTGCAAACGAGTTTATAGTTTTGATGAAGGAGACCTCGGTAGCAAGTTATATTGCTTTGGATGATCTTACAAAGGCGGGAGATGTTATAAGAAGCAAAACATATTCGGCAATGATGCCTTTCCTTGCGGTTGCTCTACTCTATCTTATCATGGTAATGCTTTTCAGCTATTTGGTAAAATTACTTGAGAGGAGGTTGGCTAGAAGTGGAAGGTAAAAAACTTATTGAAGTAAGAAATTTAAGCAAGCATTTTCATAAAAAGCAGGTACTTAAAGATATATCTCTGGATATAAATAAAGGAGATGTAGTATGTCTTATCGGCCCTTCCGGTTCGGGTAAGTCAACATTTCTCAGATGCTTAAACAGACTTGAGGAAGCAAGCAGCGGTGAGATATTGTTTGAAGGCACGGACATATGTAAAAAAGATGTAAATATAGATTTACATCGTCAGAAAATGGGAATGGTTTTTCAGCAGTTTAACCTTTTTCCACATATGACAGTGCTTAAAAACTTGATTATAGCACCTATGAAGCTTCAGGGTGTTGACGAAGAGTCTGCAACGGCGTATGCCATGAGCCTTTTGGAAAAAGTAGGACTTGCGGACAGAGCAAATGAATATCCTTCAAAGCTTTCAGGCGGACAGCAGCAAAGAGTTGCTATAGTCAGAGCACTTTGCATGAAACCTGATGTAATGCTTTTTGATGAGCCTACCTCAGCACTTGATCCCGAGATGGTAGGAGAAGTGCTTACAGTTATGAAGGATCTTGCACAGCAGAAGATGACCATGGTAGTGGTAACACATGAGATGGGCTTTGCCAGAGAGGTGGCAAACAGAGTGGTTTTCCTTGATGAAGGTGAGTTTGTGGAAGAGAATGCACCTGAGGAATTCTTCACAAATCCCAAAAATGAAAGACTTAAGACCTTCCTCAGTAAGGTTTTATAAAACAAAAAGGACCGAAAAAGGTCCTTTTTAATAAAAAAATATTTAGAGAATTTTTTTAATAGACTTTTATAAAATTTAGTTGTATAATACCATTCGTTATGCTGCAAAGGATTTCAAATCTTTTGTAGATTAGTTATACTTTAGAGAATATTGGAGGTAATAATGAAAAAGTATTTAGCAGAGTTTATAGGTACATTTGTACTCACACTGTTCGGATGTGGCAGTGCTGTAGCGGCAAACACACTTTTGGCTCAGAGTAATGTGGTGGTTCCGCTTGGATTTTCTACATTGCTTATCGCATTTGCATTCGGACTTTCTATAGTTGCTATGGCATATTCTATAGGAAATATTTCAGGATGTCATATCAATCCGGCCGTTTCACTCGGCATGTTGGTATCAGGCAGAATGGATGTAAAGGATTTCGTAGGATATGTAATATCACAGCTTCTAGGAGGTATCTTAGGTGCAGGATTACTTTGTGTGATACTCGGCTCAAATGCATCACTTGGAACAAACGGTTTCGGTGAGGCAAGTGCAATGGGTATATCAATGGGAATTGCGTTCCTCGTAGAGGTTATACTTACATTTGTATTTGTATTGGCAATACTCGGTGTTACTTCAAAGGCTGAGAACGGAAGAGTTGCCGGACTTGTTATAGGCTTTACACTTACTTTGATTCATATATTCGGAATTCCTTTCACAGGAACATCGGTTAACCCTGCAAGAAGCTTCGGACCTGCACTTGTAAGCGGTCTTGGCTCGGTAGCATTTGCACAGGTATGGGTATTTATACTTGCTCCGCTTGTAGGTGGTGCACTTGCGGCAGTATGCTATAACTTCTTATCAAAGGAAGACTAAAACTTAATATAAACATAAAATGTGCCGTATTTCCCTAATATGGCACATTTTTTCTTTTTGTGCTAGAATAACATAAAACTGTTTGAAACATTAGGAATGGAAAAATGGAAGACAAGATAGATTATAATAAAAACGAAAAAGACGATAAAAATAATAATTATGAAAAAATATGTTATATGTGCAGGAGACCGGAATCAAAGACCGGTACGATGATATCAATGCCCGGAGGTATAGATATCTGTCCAGACTGTATACAGAAAACTTTCAACTCTATGCAGAGTATGGATATGAGTAAGCTTACCAATATGTCAAAAATCAATATGGACGATTTAAAAAATGTGGACCTTGGCAGCTTTACAATACCGAATATGAATCTGAATCCCATACCCGAAAGAGCCAGAGTAAAGAAAAAGAGATGAAAAAGAGAACAGAGCCTCTTTTTACAATGAAGGATATACCTGCACCGCATAAAATAAAAAGAGATGCTGGATGAATATGTTATAGGTCAGGATCAGGCCAAGAGGATAATCTCTGTTGCAGTATACAATCATTATAAGAGAATATTTTTAGATAAGGATAAGGAAGGAACAAGAGTTGATAAGTCAAACATCCTGATGATTGGGCCGACGGGAAGTGGAAAGACTTATCTGGTAAAGACACTTGCAAAGCTTCTTAATGTGCCTTTGGCCATAGCCGATGCAACTTCTCTTACCGAGGCCGGATATATAGGTGATGATATAGAAAGCGTTATCTCAAAGCTTTTACTTTCAGCAGGTAATGATGTGGAAAGAGCTGAATGCGGTATCGTTTTTATAGATGAGATAGACAAGATTGCAAAGAAGAAAAATACCAATTCAAGAGATGTAAGCGGTGAGAGCGTACAACAGGAGCTTTTAAAACTTTTGGAAGGCAGCAAGGTGGAGGTACCTGTAGGTACAAATCAAAAGAATGTTATGGCACCTATGGAAACTGTAAACACTGATAATATACTCTTTATATGCGGTGGAGCCTTCCCTGCGCTTGATGATATTATAAAGGAAAGACTTCAAAAGAATACAAGCATGGGATTTAACTCGGATCTTAAAGATAAATATGATAATGATGAAAATCTCTATGCAAAGGTCACAAATGAGGACATAAGAAAATTCGGTATGATACCTGAGTTTATAGGAAGGCTGCCTGTTATATGTACTCTTTCAAAACTTGATAAAGAGGCTTTCAAAAAGATTCTTATAGAGCCTAAGAATGCTATTTTAAAACAGTATAAGCGACTTTTGGAGCTTGATGAAGTGGAACTTTCATTTGATGATGATGCGATGGATTGGATTGCCGAACAGGCTATGAAAAAGGATACAGGTGCGAGAGCACTTCGCTCCATTATTGAGGAGTTTATGCTCGATATAATGTATGAGACACCGAAGGATAAAAATATCGGTAAAGTTATTATTACAAGAGATTATTTGGAGCATAAGGGCAGTCCGAATATAGTGTTCAGAAATATATAGGAGGATATATGTTTGCTGTTTTGATACCGATACTTGCAGGTCTTGATATAGTTTTGAAATATGCAGTAAATTCAATGGACAAAAAAGAACTGCCGAGAACTTTTGCAAAAAAGATAGAAATAGATAAATTTCACAATGACGGCTTTGTATTCGGAAAGCTTAAGAAAAAGAAGAAAATAGTAAAGTATGTTCCGGTATTTATTACTTCAATACTGGTGGGAGTACTGTCTGTTTTACTTCCTAAAAAGGGAAATAATATCAGAAAGTTATCTCTAATCCTTGTTATTGCAGGTTCACTGAGCAATATCTTTGACAGATTTACAAGAGGCTATGTGGTGGATTATATACGCATAAAGACTAAGGGCGCCGATAAGGTGATCTTTAATCTGGGAGATATATTTATATTGCTTGGCAGTCTGATAATGCCTTTCGGAGTAAAGAAAAAAACAAAAGAAATATTGCCGGATATTGTATCCGAAGAAGAGTAATTCGAGTATAGGAGAAATTTTGGAAACGAGTGACATATTACAGTTAGTCATTTTGGTATTATTATTGTCTGCTTCAGCATTCTTTTCATCTGCTGAAACAGCCCTCATGACTTCAAATAAATTAAGAATAAGAAATTTGGCGGAAAACGGTGATAAAAGAGCTGAAAAGGTTTTGGAAATCACAGCAAATACGGATAAGATGCTTTCCGCTATTTTGATTGGAAATAATATAGTAAACCTTTCCGCTTCGGCACTGTCCACGACACTTACATTAAAGATGTTCGGCAGCAGTCTGGTAGGTATTGCTACAGGTATATTGACATTCCTTATACTGGTATTCGGTGAAATCACACCTAAGAATGTAGCATCAAAGAATGCAGAGAATATTGCATTAAAAATATATCGGAATTATTTCCGTATTGGTTGTTATTTTGACACCTGTAATCTATGTGGTAAACAAGGTGGCGGGAATCGTTATTTCCCTCTTCGTTAAAAATAATGATGACAATAATATGGTGACAGAGGATGAGCTCAGAGCAATGGTGGAGGTCAGCCATGAGGACGGAGTTATTGAAAAAGAAGAAAAGAAGATGATTGTAAATGTGGTGGACTTCGGAGATACGGTTGCGGGAGATATAATGCTTCCGAGAGTCGATATGGTGATGGTGTCTGTGGAATCCTCTTATGAAGAGATACTCAAAATCTTTCGAGAAGAGAGATACACCAGAATACCGGTGTATGAAGAAAGCCCTGATAATGTTATCGGAATACTTAATGTAAAAGACTTCCTGCTGATAGAGGATAAGGAGAATTTTTCTGTAAAGGAGCATTTGAGAGAACCTCTTTATACCTATGAATATAAAAAGACTTCATCACTTATGGTGGATATGAGAAAGACAGGTGCCAATATAGTAATAGTGCTGGATGAATACGGTACAACTGTAGGACTGATTACTCTGGAAGATATGCTTGAAGAGATTGTAGGTGAAATCAGAGATGAGTTTGATGCCGATGAGGATGAAGGTATAACAAAGATTTCCGAAACGGAGTACCTTATAGACGGATCTACAAATCTGGATGATGTCAATGACAGAATAGGACTGGAACTGAGTTCCGAGGAGTATGAGTCTATAGGCGGAATCATAATGGAGAAGCTTGGAAGATTGCCTGTAGAGGGAGAAGTTATCACATTTGACAATATTATTTGACAGTAAAGAAAATGGATCATGCGAGAATTGAGAAGGTGGGATTGAAGTTAAAGCTTTCTTTAGTTAAGGAGCAGTAATGAAGCAAAAGCATATTTTATTTGATTTGGACGGCACTATAGTAAGGTCGGATCTCGGTATTACAAAGGGTGTACAAAAATCACTCGAGCACTTCGGTATATATGAAGAGCTTGATGATTTAAAAAAGTTTGTTGGGCCTCCGATGGTTGAAAGCTATACAAATTTTTACGGATTCAGTCTGGAGCAATATAAAGAAGCGCTTGATGTATTCCATGATTATTACAGAACTGTAGGTATATTTGAATGTGAGCTTTATGACGGTATAGAAGAGATGCTTGACAGTCTGTCAAAAGAATATAAGCTTTATGTGGCGACTTCAAAGCCTGAAAGAGAGGCAAGAAGAGTTATAGAGCATTTCGGACTGGACAAATATTTTACATTTGTAGGCGGCTCAGACGGAGATTTTAACACAAAGAGAGCTACAAAGACCGCAGTAATTGAGTATGTGCTTGAGACAAACAAAATAATGGACAGGGGCTTTGCTATAATGGTGGGAGACAAGAGCCATGATATAGTAGGTGCAGGTAATGCAGGTCTTAAGAGTATCGGAGTACTTTACGGTTATGGCGGCTTGGAGGAGTTTGAAGGCGCAAATTACATTGTAAAGAATGTGGAAGATTTGAGAGATATGTTTTTATGTTAAAAAAAGGTGACTTGTTAAATATAGGATATTATGATTATGGCCAATATTTCACAGGAAGTCTGGAGGGCGTAAGATTCAGGCTGGGAAGAGATCCGCTTGAAAAGGTAAATTTTACGCCAAAGGATAAGAGGGGCGAGGCCAAGCTGAAACTGACAGTATGGCCTGAGCCCTTTAATTTTGACCATACTGAAGATGATAAGAAAAAAGACCGGTATTTTGATTATACAGGTGAGGGCCTTAATGAGGCGATTGAATTTTTAAACAATATGGCTGATATATTAAAGTCGGATAAGGAGAAAGCATGGGAGATATAATCAGGGAAAAAAGAGAGCTTGCCTATGAGGGGGCAATAGTAAAGGTCTATAAAGACCATATGTTGATAGACGGCAGAAAAGCCGTATGGGATTATATACAACATAACGGTGCGGCTGCGGTAGTACCTGTACTTGAAAACGGAAAGATACTTCTGGTACGTCAGTACAGAAATGCGCTTAACAGATATACTCTTGAACTTCCCGCAGGAAAGGTTGATTCAAAGGATGAGCCCAGAAGAATATGTGCATTCAGAGAACTTGAAGAAGAGACCGGTTATAAAGTTGCTTCACCTGATGAGCTTGAGTTCTTGATAAGAATTGATACTATGGTGGCCTTCGGAGATGAGGAAATTGATATCTTTGTGGCAAAAAATCTTATTAAGAGTGAGCAGCATCTTGATGAAGATGAGAGCATTGATGTGGAAGAGTGGGCACTTGAAGATCTGGTGGATTTGATTTACAAGGGTGAATTGAAGGATTCAAAGACGGTAGCCGCTATTATCGCTTATAAGAATAAGTATAATTTATAGATATAGTCTTTCCTTATAACCAGAGCAAGAAAACATCTTATTGACCGGGAAAATATGAGATTGTAAAATATTTCCTATTGTTAATAATAGTTTTTAGAAAAGTCAGGTGAATTTATGAATATTGAAACATTATGTGTACACAGTCCAAATGAAGATAAGAATGCTCATGCATACGGTGCAATGACGGTGCCGATATTCCAGACGGCTACATTCTCTCATCCGGGAGTAGGCGAAAGTACAGGATATGACTATTCACGTCAATCAAATCCTACAAGAACGGAGCTTGAGGACTGCATAAGTGCTATGGAAGGTGCTTATGATACGGTGGCTACCTCTACCGGAATGGCGGCATGTTCTTTGGTACTGGAGCTTTTTAATGCAGGTGATCACATAATATCTCAGGAGGATATTTACGGCGGAAGTACCAGACTCTTTAATACACTTGGAATTGAGAGAGGCAGAAAATTCAGCTATGTCGATACAACAAATCCTGAAAATGTACTAAATGCAATAAATGAAAATACAAAGGCCATATTTATTGAAACACCAAGCAATCCTACAATGCTTGTTACAGATATAAGAGAGATGGCAAAGATTGCAAAGAAACATAATCTTTTATTGATTGTTGACAATACATTTTTAAGCCCGTATTTTTCAAAAACCCGATAAAGCTCGGTGCGGATATTGTTATCCACAGCGGTACAAAATATATTGCAGGTCACAATGATACTTTGGCAGGATTTATATGTACTGCAAATGAAGAATTATCTGAAAAAATCAGATTTATGTATAAGACAATCGGTCCAAGCCTTTCACCTTTTGACAGCTTCCTTGTACTTAGAGGACTGAAAACATTGGCAGTAAGAATGGACAGAATACAGGAAAATGCATTAAAGATTGCAAATTTCCTAAAAACAAATAGAAAGGTTACAAATGTATATTATGTAGGTTTACCTGAGCATCCGGGATATGAGATAAACAAATCCCAGTCAAGAGGCTTTGGGGGAATGATTGCATTCACAACGGATACTGCCAAAACTGCAAGAGATGCATTTGAAAAAATTGAAATAATAAAATATGCGGAAAGTCTTGGCGGAGTAGAGTCTTTGATTACCTTCCCCATGATACAGACACATGCGGATGTACCGGTAGAGGTAAGAGAGAGACTTGGAATAACAGATACATTTTTGAGACTTTCTGTCGGAATAGAAAATGTCGACGATCTGATAAAGGATCTGGAAAGAGCATTGGAATAATAAGGGGGTTATATGTACGATTTTGATAAGATCATAGACCGAAAAGGTACAGACAGCTTGAAGTTTGACTGTGCAAAGCTTAGAGGTAAAAAAGGTGACGAGCTTTCACTCTGGGTTGCCGATATGGACTTTCCTGTGGCACAGCCGATCACAGACGCTTTGCAAAGAAGAGTTGACCATGGAATCTACGGATACACGGAAGTACAGTCCGACTATTTTGAAGTGGTAAAAAACTGGTTTGTAAAGAACTTTTCATGGGAACCTAAAAAAGGTACATTAGTTAAGACACCGGGAGTGGTATATGCCATAGCAATGGCTGTAAAGGCATTTTCAAAAGAAGGAGACGGTGTTATCATACAGCAACCTGTATACTATCCTTTCAGTGAGATGATACTCAGTAATAATAGAAAGCTTATAAACTCGCCGCTTGTAATCAAAGACGGCAGATATGAGATGAATTTTGAAGATTTTGAAAAGAAGATAGTGGAAAATCAGGTGAAACTTTTCATACTTTGCTCTCCACATAATCCGGTAGGTAGGGTTTGGAGTAAGGAAGAGTTAAAAAGAATAGGCGATATCTGTATTAAGCATAATGTGGTAATCTTCAGTGATGAGATTCATGCGGATTTCGTATATCCCGGAAATAAGCATACGGTATTTGCTTCATTGGGAGAGGAATATGCGGCAAATTCGGTAATTGCTACAGCACCAAGTAAGAGCTTTAATATAGCAGGTCTTCAGGTTTCAAATATTTTTATAGAAAATAAGAAGCTTAAAGCTGCTTTTAAAAATGAGATAGTAAAATCCGGATATTCACAGATGAATACGATGGGACTTGTAGCTGCAAGAGCTGCTTATGAGTCAGGACAGGAATGGCTGGACGCTGTAAGAGAATATATAAAGGGAAATCTCGATTTCTTCAGAGATTACTTGAAAGAGAATATCCCACAGGTAAAACTTATAGAGCCGGAAGGTACATACCTTGTATGGGTAGATCTTAGAGAGCTTGGTCTTACCGAAGAGGAGAGAGAGGATCTGATAGTAAATAAGGCAAAACTTTGGATCGACTCGGGAGCTATGTTCGGAGTAGACGGAGAAGGATTCGAGAGATTTAATATCGCATGTCCGAGAGAATATTTGAAGATGGCACTTGACAGCTTGGCAAAGGCGATTAAAGGTTTGCAGAATTAATTTTACAAAATCTAATTATCACTTGACGTATGAGAGTGCCAGTGATATAATTTAGCCATATAGATGGGGAGGTTGTAAACAAGCCATTGTTTCAACCTCTTTTTTATAAATTCACTTTAGCACTCCTTAATAATAAGTGCTAATAAAGGAGGTTATATGATATTAATACCGACATATAATACGGTGGTTTTACCGGGTTCAAAAATATATTTTAGAAAAGACTATTTACAGGAGGCCGGTGTAGATAAGATATCTGTTGGCGAAAAGGTAACATTTCTCTACCTGAGAGAGCCGAAAGATAAAGATATTACAATGGAAGATATCTATCCTATAGCTGTTGCGGGACAGGTGCTGTCTGTAGATGATGAGGGTGGTGCCAACCTTGAGGCATTTAACAGAATAAATGTTGAATATATAGACTTTGATACCCAAAATGTTATTGGAGTACAAAGACCTGAGATAGATGATTTGGATCCTAATGATGCAAATGCAATGCTTGTCGGACTTAGAGATGAGCTTTTAAGTTATGTTACCAAGTTTCAATGGGGACTTATGGCAAGAGGCTATGTACTGGCATGGAAGAATATGAATGAGGTGATGGTAGGACTTTCACCTTTTATGAATATTACTCCCGAAGAAAAGTATGCTGTGCTGTCGGAGGATTCAACCAAAGCAAGGGCTGAGCTTATAGCTCAGTATGCCAGAGAGTTTATGGCTATAAATGAAGTAAGTGAAGAGGCAAAGCAGGCACAAAAAGAGCTTCATGAGAAGGCTTATAGGGAAGATGCTATTAAAAAGCAGATAAATTTCCTTCAAAAAGCCTTAGATGAGATGCATCCTGAAAATATTTCCGAAGTAAGAAAGTTTGAAGAAAAAATAGAAAATTCAGGGATGAATGATACGGCCAGAAAAGAAGCCGACAATGTTTTAAATAGAATGAAGCAGGAGGGTAAGGACAGTCATGAGTATGGTCTGCTTTACAATTATTTGGATTTTGTCACTTCTCTACATTGGAAAAAAGAAGAGCCGAAGGATATAGAGCTTGATAATGCTATGGAAGTCCTTGACAGAGAGCATTATGGACTTAAAAAGGTTAAAAAGAGAATTATAGAGCAACTGGCGGTAATGTCTTTAAATAAAAAGCAAAGCGGTTCAATACTGCTCTTTGTAGGTGCGCCGGGTACAGGTAAGACCAGTATTGGAAAGAGTATTGCAGAGGCACTTGGCAGAGAGTATGTAAGAATCTCACTCGGTGGTGTAAGAGATGAGGCCGATATCAGAGGACATAGAAGAACTTATATAGGTGCAATGCCCGGAAGAATAATGGACGGTATGAAAAAGGCGGGTACATCAAATCCTGTAATGGTATTGGATGAGATTGATAAGCTCGCATCATCATACAATGGAGATCCTGCAAGTGCACTTCTTGAAGTACTTGATCCCGAGCAAAACAATACCTTCACAGATCACTATATGAATGTACCGTATGATTTGTCAGATGTATTATTTGTATGTACCGCAAACTCACTTGATACCATACCGGGACCACTTCTTGACAGAATGGAAGTCATCAGATTTACAGGCTATACCGCACTTGAGAAGTTTTCTATTGCAAAGGATCATTTGATACCTAAGGCAAAGAAGAAGGCGGGAATCGGTGAAGACAATCTTATAATAGAAGATGATACCATAAAGGCCCTTATTAACGGATACACTATGGAAGCCGGAGTGCGTGGATTAAAGAAGCAAATAAGTGCTCTATGCCGACATGCCGCAGTTGAGCTTGTTAAGAACAATAAAGAAATATTGGATGTAAAGCCGGAAGAATTACAGGATTATCTTGATCAAAGACCTGTCAGACATGAGGGAATCTTAGAGAAGAAGCAGGCAGGGGTAGTTACAGGTCTTGCATGGACTGCTGTAGGTGGAGAAATACTCTTTATCGAGACAATGCTGACAAAAGGCAAGGGCAAGGTGAAAATTACAGGTCAGCTTGGTGATGTAATGAAGGAGAGTGTTGATATTGCACTCAGCCTTGTAAAATCTATGTATCCGGAAAGCTATGAAGTTTTTGAAAAAAAATGATATTCATATCCATGTACCTGCCGGGGCGGTACCAAAGGACGGACCGAGTGCGGGTATTACAATGACTACAGCGCTTGCATCCCTTGTAAATAATATTCCGGTATCACCTGAGTATGCCATGACAGGAGAGGTTTCTTTAAGGGGAAATGTAATGCCTATAGGCGGACTTCCGGAAAAAAACTTATGGGTCTGCTAAGAGCGGGAATAAAGAAAGTATTTATTCCTGATGAGAACAAGGATGATTTAAAAAGAAGTGGCGGAAGAAGTTTTGAATGAACTTGAAATAATTCCTGTAAAAAGAGTTGAAGATGTACTGGCTATTGTATTAAAATAAAGCTATAGGTATAAGAATTTTGAAAATAAAATTCCCCGGTTGCGTATATGAAAAGTGGAGGTACAATATGCTTTCTTTCAAACATGATATTCCTACCAAATTATATTTTGGTGAGGGACAGATTAAAAGACTGGCAAAATCATTGGAGCCTTTCGGTAAAAATGTTTTGCTTGCCTATGGCGGCGGCTCAATCAAAAAGACAGGGCTTTATGATGAAGTGATAAAGATTTTAAAAGAGAATAATTTCAATATCACCGAATGTGACGGAATAGAGCCAAACCCTAGAATAACTTCAGTAAAACGTGGTGTCAAACTTTGCAAGGAGAATAATATAGATGTAATCTTGGCGGTAGGTGGAGGAAGTACCATTGATTGTGCAAAGGCAATAGCGGTAGGATATTACTATGAGGGTGATGATCTTTGGGAAATGGTAAAAACAAGCTTTAGAAGAGCAAAAGCACTTCCACTTGTAGATATACTTACACTTAGTGCAACAGGCTCAGAGTTTGATGCAGGCGGAGTAATATCAAATCTTGATACAAATGAAAAATTGGGTGCGGTATATACCTATCCCGCAGTAAGTATATGCGATCCTACATATACTTATACAGTATCACCTTATCAAACAGCTGCAGGAAGTGCGGATATAATGAGCCACATATTTGAAGGATATTTTTCAAGAACACCGGACAGCGATTTAGCTGACGGAATAGCGGAGACTATATTAAAGTCTGTTATGAAAAATTGTAAGATAGCACTTAAAGATCCTACAAACTATTCTGCTAGAGCAAACCTTATGGCTAATTCTTCAGTAGCCTGCTCGGGAATCCCTGAGTACGGTAAACAGGAAACAGGATGGCCATGTCATGCAATGGAACATGAGTTGTCTGCCTACTATGATATTACTCATGGAGTAGGTCTTGCCATTTTAACAGTAAGATGGATGCGCCATATTCTTAATAAAGATGCAAGTGCTACAGAGAGATTTGTAAAATTTGCAAAGAATGTAATGGGGCTTAGCGGTGATGATGATAGAGCGCTGGCATTTGCCGGAATAGATGCACTTGAAAATTACTTTAAAGAAACAGGTATTCCTATGACTCTTACAGAGCTTGGTATTGACAATAAGCATTTTGTGGAAATGGCTGAGCATGCAAATATCGGAGGATATTTAAAAGATGCCTTTGTAGCGCTTACCAATGAGGATATAGTTGAAATCTATAAGGCATGTTTATAGTATAAAACATATGAATACCGAGAAAACACTTGATTTATTCTTTAAAATACCGTAAAGTATCTAGCGTACTTGGTGAGTTCGAAACCTTCCTCACCTAAAACAAAACTAAAGGAGAAGATATGAAAAATATTACAACCAAGATGATGGCACAGGGTGCAGTCATAGCGGCAGTATATGTAGTACTTACACTTGCATTTGCCCCTATCAGCTTCGGTGCTATCCAGTTCAGAATTTCTGAGGCACTTTGTATTCTGCCGTTCTTTACAGTGGCGGCAATACCCGGAGTAAGTATAGGATGCCTTTTGGCAAATATACTTGGCGGAGCGGCACTTCCCGATATTATATTCGGTACATTGGCTACACTTATAGGTGCAATATTAAGCTATAGACTCAGAAGTATTTCAAAATGGTTGGTATGTGTACCGCCGATACTTGCAAACGCAATTATTATTCCGTTTGTACTGAAGTATGCTTACGGTTTACCGGATTTGATACCTTATATGATGCTTACAGTAGGTATAGGAGAAGTCCTTGCGGTAGGTGTTTTAGGTAATTTATTGATGCTTGCTCTTGAGCCGAAAAGTTCATTTATTTTCGGTCATGAAAACAAGGTCAGCCAAAAAGATTAGAAAATAAAATTTTTTATAATGAATATCCTGACAAAGTCACAAGGACAAAAATGCCTTGTATTTGTCGGGATATTTTTTGTTTTTTTATTTAGAGATTAATTTTTTTGAAAAAAATATGCATATTATTTACATTTCACTTTTTTTCCTGATATAATTTACTACAATATGTATATATAGATATTGTTTAGCCAATAAGTGCGATTAAAAAAAATTAAAGTGCTTTATCTTCTTATGTCCGGATAAATTCAGAAGATAAAACACTTTAAAAATAAAATCAGGAGAAACAAATTAGTATGAAAAAAGCAATAAAATTTACTTTGTTGTTAAGCATAGCTATATGTATTCAATTGTTTTTTTATTGCTCCAATTGCAAAAGCGGAGCAAAAAACATATACGGATAACGAAGTAAATATCAGCAAAAGAGACTTGATTATATTACTTGAAAAGCTTTCAGGCAACTTGGGATCCGACATAGCGGACATAGGAAATTACGCAAATGCGGATGAAGAGTATATTAAAAGCTCTGTAGAGAAATTAAAAGGACTAAATATAATAGATGAGCATGTATCATATGCCAATCTTTATGAAAGTCCTAAAAAGGAAGATGTCTATTACCTACTTGCAAGGTATATAGGTATTGAAGCGGCTGAGGGGAAAACAGCTTTTATTGATGATGAGAAATTACAGTCATGGTCAAGAGGCTATATAAAAGAACTTGAAAACCTTGGTGTTATTGAGGGAAAAGATAAGGACTTTGAGCCCGGTAAAGTCTTAAACAGAGGTGAGTTAAGGGATGTAATTAAAGAGCTTTTCCTTACGGTCATCAATACCTCTCAAAATTTTAAGACGGATGAAAACAATAAGTCAAAGGCTTTTATAGTTGTCAATACCAATGATGCCGTTATAGAAAATATAAAAATACAGACTCCGATACTTATAAACCCAAAGGCGAGTAACGGAAGGTTAAGGATTATAAATTCAGATATAAGTAAAATCTATATTGCCGCAGGAAGCCAAAACTTTGAGGTGCAACTTTCAAACTCAAAGTTACAATCGGCAAAAAGCCTCGGTAAAAATATTTCCTATACAAATTTGGGACCTGACGGGAAGGTAGGACCTTTGCCAAATCCGGAGGAGTATAAGCCTGAAGGCGGAAGATCGGTTAAGAGGATAATAAAGGGAAGTAGAAGTAACGGTTCATCAGACAGTTATTTCGGAGGCAATAATCAAAAAGAAAATAAAGCTCAAAGTGATAAAGAAACCGAAGAAAAAGTAACACCACAAAATAAAGATACAGTTAAGCCGGAGGAGAAGACAGGTACCGGAAACATTTCTGAAAATAAGAAAACTCAGAGTGAAGTCCTGCCCAAAGTAAATGAAGTTACTCCTAATAAAGGTGAAAAAAACAGTGTAGCGGAAAATTTGAGTGAAGACTTTATAGTACTGAATGAACATTTATATGCGGATAAAACATTAAAATATAAAGCCGTTAACGGAGTGACTCTTGAAGACAAAGCGCTTATAGGACTTAAATTAAGCGGAGAAAATAATGGAGTAAAGCTTAATGTAAAGTGGGAAGGTGATAGTCTTCATCAGGTAAAAAATGCTCAAAAAGGAGAATATAGGCTTGCTGTAAGCGACTTTAGAGGATCTTGTAATCAACGACAAGAACTATGGCAAGGTAAAATTTATAGTTAAAATAATTATAGAATAGGTGAGTTATGAATAGAATAAGTAAAAAACTCGCCTTGTTTTGTGCCGTACTTCTTATAAATCCCTTGGTTTCTACAGCTAAGCCGGGATTTGCGGCACAAAATAACGGGGACAGAGTTTCAGAGTATGTAAAAGAGGCAGATAAAAAATTGAATTCGGCTGATACCGATGCCGAAAAAAACGAAGACAAGCCGAAAGAGCTTAGGCTTATAATAGAGCTTGATAAGGAATCCTTGATAGAAGAAGCCATAAATAAAGATATGGACTATGATAAACTGGATGATTCTTTTATAGATGAAAAAAAGCAGGAGCTGAAAGAAGATCAGGATAAGCTTGTAAAAGATATAAAAAATGAGGATATAAAGGCGGATACTAAGGAAGTAAGGCACTATGATACAGTATTTAACGGTATATCACTAAGTGCCGATGCTACTGAAATAGAAAAAATAGAAGCGCTTCCGGGAGTAAAAAGTGTTTATGTATCACAGGAGTTTCAAAGACCTTATCTTAAGTCATCCAACAGTATAACAGGTTCGGGATATGCGTGGAATACACTTGGATATAAAGGCGAGGGCAGTGTTATTGCGGTAATAGACTCAGGTATAGACTATAGACATAAGGCACTTAGACTGGATGAATCTGTACATCCTATGTATACAAAGACAGATATAGAAAAGATAATAGCTGAAAACGGATTAAAAGGCTCTTATTATTCTGATAAAGTACCTTATGGCTATAATTATTATGATTTTAATAAGAACTTACGTAACAGTTACGGTGTAATGCACGGTATGCATGTATCCGGAATAGCTGCCGCAAATGATATTGAGAGCGGGACTTTCGGAGTGGCACCTAATGCACAAATACTTGCGCTTAAGGTATTTTCAGATGACCTTGAGTATCCTACAACATTTACCGATATTTGGTTGAAAGCCTTGGATGATGCTATAACATTGAAGGCCGATGTAATAAACTTAAGCCTGGGATCGGCAGCCGGATTTTCAATGGAGAACAGAGCTTATCCGGAAAATGAGGTTATAGAAAAGGCAAGAAAAGCCGGAATAGTAATTTCAGTAGCTGCCGGTAATGACGGAAATATTACTTCCGGAAATATAAATAATGTAGAGCCTTTAAAAGAAAATTATGATACCGCTTTAATTGCAAATCCTGCTGTAAATGAAGGAACTATAGCAGTTGCATCTATGGAAAATACTAAAAGGCATATGTATGTCATAAGGTGGAAGGACAGCTGGGATGCCTATGTAAATGAAGAGATGGATTTGCATAAAGGAGAAAATCCGAAAAAGATTATAAGTGCGGATATATTTGATTTAAAAAACGCTAAGCAAGAGCTTATTAAAAAAAGAAAATATAGAAGGTAAGCTCGTACTCTTTGAGATTCCTACAACAAAAGACAGCTTAGGATTTGGGGATAAGCTTGAGTCAATAGCTGAATTAAAACCTGCCGCCATTGTTTTTTACAATAACAGGAGCATGGCTGAGCAAATAGGCGGAAATCTTGAAGTTCCGGGTAATGCGGGAAAGCTTACCTGTATCCGTATAAAAAGAAGTACCTATGATAAGTTAATGGAGGAATACGGTTACAATAATAATCTGAGACCTGAGATATTTACGGAAATGACGGATGTCGACAATGTAGCGTCAGGAAGTGTTTCAAAGTTTCTTCATGGGGTCCCACCCCCGATCTTAGAATTAAGCCGGAGATAACCGCTCCGGGAGGACATATATACTCAAGCGTTGAAGATGATAAGTATAAGGATATGTCCGGTACTTCCATGGCGGCTCCTCAGGTAACGGGAGCTACAGCCATACTTAAACAATATATAAAGGCAAAGAATATACAAACAGATAACAGTTCGGAATTTATAAAACTTTTACTTATGAATACCGCAACTCCTTTAAAGGATGAGGGAATTTTTGAAGATATACCCTACTTTGTTAGACAGCAGGGAAGCGGTGCTCTAAATATTGAAAATGCATTAAAAACCACTGTAGTAGTAAGGGCACAAGGAACCAATGACAATATAGCCGACGGAAAGCTCGAGCTTAAAGAACTTAAGGATAAAAGGTTTGATGTTAGACTTAGTCTTGAAAACTTTGGAGACAGTACAAAAAGCTATGATATAAATTCAGTTGCACTCTATGAGCCTACAGACGGTACATATAGGCTGCAAAGATCTGAAATATTACATTCAAATGAGTCTAATATAAGCAGAGAGATAAGCGTGGAAGCACATTCATCCGCAAATATAGATTTCACTATGGATTACTCGGATGCGGAAAACCTTGAAGAGGATAACTTTATAGAAGGTTTTATAAGTCTTAGGGACAAAGACGGTATATCAAATCTCAATATACCTTTCCTCGGATTTTACGGAGATTGGGGCAAACAAAGAGCTATAGATGCATTTCAGCTTCCTGAGATTGGAAGCGAAAAAAGAAATGTACAATTTTTTGTAAATAAAAATGCCGGAGTAAGCTCTTCAATGCTTGGAACAAGTATGATGCTTAAACTTCCACTGTACAATAATGAAATATATTTCTCACCGAACAGTAAGTACTATCCCGATGTGGCGGCAAGAATAGCACCACTAAGAAACATGGAGCAGGTAGAGTATTCGATACTTGATGCTAAGACAGAGGAAACGTTAAGAGTTTTAGGAGTTTCAAAGCAGGTAAGGAAGCTTAGCAGACTTTCGGTCAATAAAAGCTTTAAGTTCATGTCGGAGTCGGTATGGGACGGAAAAATCGGTGAAGGAATTGCAGAGGACGGTGCCGAGTACATATATTGTATAAAGGCAAAGCTTAATACTAATAATGTAGGAGGCAACGGAGAACAGGTCTATAAATTCCCTGTGCGTGTGGACAGCATGGCTCCGAATCTAAGCACCGCTAATGAAGTGCAGGTGAATGATATTGACGGCAATATGAAGGAGATAGTATTTAATGTTCATGATAAGGGCATAGGTATAGAGAATGTATATTTGCAGTCAATAAGATATGCACAGGATGATAAGGCCGATACAAGTATAAGATACGGAAAATCCTTTGTTATAAGATTCCAAGATGAACCTGTGAAGGACGGAAAGGAACTTGTAAAGGTTGAAGACGGCAAGCTTAATATACCTGTAGAAGCGGTACCCGACAGTCCGACTGCAAGAGGGGAAGTATATGTTTATACCAACGGTTACAGAAATTCGGATATTGAAGTACATTGCCCGTATTTTGCGGATACTTCAGATCTTATAATAGATGCCGTTGACTATATGGATAATAAAAGCAGAACCACTCTTTCAGATGTTAGAGAAGGCAATTATAATCAGATTAATTTCCTTAACTTTTTTGACTATATAAGCAATAAAAATGCAAGTGTTTATGTAAACGATATAAAACTTGATGATATGACTTACAGTCTGATAGAAAAGGAAGCGGTGATTAGGATAAAGCTGGCGGATGAAGAGTCACATTTGCATAAACTTACTTTGAAACATGATAATATCGAAGAAAATATAATTTTTGGATAATAAAGTAAATTCCGAAATATCAAAAAAAATATAATTTCAAATATGATGAGGACAAGCTTTGTTATGAATTCACAATAAATCCTGTTGAAACAAACTTTGATATTACAACAGTATTTAGAGACGGAAAGCCTATGCAAAATATTCATGAGAGCATGGAAGAAGCAGGTATTACAGATATTACAATTAATAATGCTACCGTGTCAAATGCGGAAAGAAAGCCATATCCTGCAGTATTCCTTAAAACACCTGAGTTTTTTGATGTACTTGGAAATACAGAAGGTGAAGAAAAGCAGATAGATGTATCAGGTTTTGTAGGATATGTGGACGGGGATGACAGTGTAGAAAATGTGCAAATAAAGCTTGTAGATAATGAAGGAAATGAACTCTCAAGTCCGATAAATATAGGAAAAGAGGATCTTGTAAAAAGCAATATTATCTACAAAAAGAACGGAAATGTAATATATAAGGGAGAGGCGTATTCTTTTGAAAGTAAACTGAAGCTTGAAGCATTTAATGTTAATATAAAAGTTGAGGTAAGTACTAAAAACGAAAAATCGGCAAGTATGGTAAGAAGATTATTCTACGATAAGATAAATCCTTTTATTGATTATAAGGTATATGAAAGAGAGCTTGATTCCGATACGGTAAAAATAAAGGTTCGCTCACGTGATAATTCATTTAAATTAAGTCTCTATAACGGAGACTCACTTATAGGTATTGACGATAAAACCTCAATTTCTTATATTGAAGGTAAAGACGGTAATACTACGCAGATAGTTACACAAATAGAAGTTCCGCTAAAAGAGGGGCAAAACAGTATAAAAATAAGTGCCATAGACCTTGCCGGCAATAAATCGGAAAAGACCATATATATTTACAGGGCAAAAAATAATTAGCACATAAAAAGGAGAGTCGAGTAAGGCTCTCTTTTTTGTTTTGCACAATCTATCTTGCCATATATCGACCGAACAACTATTCCATATTGCGTGTAAAGCATTTGAGGGTTATAATTTATATAAAGACGGAGAAAGGAGAAATTTATAAATAACTTTTATAAATGATAGTTTAGCCATCAAAGTCCCCAATATAAAAGTTAAAATTCTAAAATTCAATTTCTATGAAAGAAACCTATCAATCTGTAGAACAGGGAATCATAGTATTCTAAATGATTATTCAATCTGAAAATCCCAAATATGATTTTTTTACATACAAAAAAATATAAAAATACTACCTAAAAGCAAAGCCCACGCAGGTTATAGCGAGTATATAAGTTGCAGACAGATATGTTTTTATATATTTTATAAAAAAACCGTCTGACTCTATGTAAAAAAATCAAATAAAGAATGGTTTATAACTGTGAAGTATCAATGAAAGAAGTGTCACAGTAAAAGGCTTACTAGGTAGTAGCTCATTGATACCTAACATATTGAAAAAAAATAAAAGAAAAGCCATGTAAGTATAACTGTCAGGATATGAGATATATTTTGGCAGTTTTTTTATTGGAAGTTGTGATTAATCAAAGATTTGTTTTTAACTTTTGACTATATTATTATAATTATATTTGATACAATATGACGATATAAGTTTTTGAATCTGTTTAATCTTACATAATTTATTATGATATTAAACCTTCAAGTATTTTTGAAAGAAAAAGAGAGTATGAGTTATAAAAAAACATAAGAAAAAGAATGTGAAGAGTTGTGGGCGAAAAAAATAAATACTATGTACTGAGTAAATCACATAAGGAATATCTCGGGATAAGAGAGTACCTTAAAGTGGATGAATTAGATGTTTCATTTCTGAAAGAGAAAATACAAAAAATAAAAGATATGAATGAGAGTAGGAAAGATTTCAGTAATGCCGTTCTTCATGTGTGGGGATATTTTTAAAGAGGATGCAAGTGCTGTAGAGAAACAAGAACTATTTAATATATTAAATGAATATATGGAAGAGAGAAGCAGTCAGACGGTTGTAATTGACTATTTAAATACTTTATTAAAGAAATACCCAAATGAATATTTGGAAAACTCCACTTTCTTAACAGGAGAATAATATGAGACTATGGCATGAAAAAATTATACACTTGTTACCTAAAAATCAGCTGCTTGGACAGCATAGAGAATGTTGTGCTCTTAGGGGAAACGGTTGGAAGAAGAAACATAAAACCGTAGATTATGTGTTTTTCATATTCGCCATATCTTTTATTCAGATACCATTTGTTGGTAATGGATGAGATGGAAAAAAGAGGATATAATGTTTCAGGGGAGTGGAAGGATAAAAATTACAGAGGGAAAATCGCAGAAAAGTATATAGAATCTTGAAGAGGAAATCATAGAAGATACAATTTATAAAAGAGCATAATATTGAATATCTGGATGAATGTATAGAGAATTTAAGAAATAAAAGGTATAGAGCTTAAATTATAGAATTTATAAAATCCCTTGATATTTTTTTGTCGGAACATAAAATTTCGCCTATAAAAAAATATTCTCTTAAATATTTATACATATTTATGGTATATAATAGTGAAGACTTTACAATAACTTATTTTTATATGGAGGAAAAGTGAAGAAGAAGGTTTTAATAGGTATTGTTGTAGTTCTATGTATCATACTTGGAATTATATTTATATCAAGAGAAATGGATGGAATTATAGGATCAAAAGAGAAGGTTACACAGGCGCAGTTATATCAGGTTGAGGGTGATGATGTAGCGCTTGTATATAATTATTCTTTGCAAAAGGCCAAAGCAATATATAAAGACGGAGTGGTATATGTACCTCTAAATTGGACAAGAGCAATACTCAATGATAAATTTTATTACAGTGATGATGAAAAGCTTCTTTCATACGCTTTGCCTACAGAAATAGTTTATGCAAATTTTGAGAATGTGGATAATAACGGAAAGCCGCTTTTGCTTGAATCGGACGGAAAGGTTTATTTGTCTATAGAAACCATAAAGGCTTATACAGACATATGGGTAGATTCATATACCGACAGTGAAATTAAAAAGGTGTATATCAATAATACTTTCGGTAGTTATGATGTTGCTACAATAAAGTCAAAGTCGGGACTGAGAGTGGATGCCGATAATTGGTCTGCAAGTATAGAGGGTGTGGAACTTAAGAAAGATGAAAATATTACAATAGTTGAACAAAATGAGAAGTGGTATAAAGTTTTCACACAAAGCGGTTTGATGGGATATGTAAAGAAAAATCACTTGAAAAATTTCACACAAGCCGAAAGACAAAGTGGATTTGTAAAGCCGGAATATACTTCTATATCAATGGATGAGAAGGTTGTTCTTGGATGGCATCAGGTAACGACAGCCGCCGCAAACAGCGGTATGGAGAAGGTCGTTGCAAATACAAGCGGAATGAATGTAATATCACCGACATGGTTCAAACTTTCAGATAATAAGGGCAATTATACTTCTATAGCAAGTAAAGATTATGTAGATGTGGCACATAAAAAGAACTTACAGGTATGGCCTTTAATTGATAATTTCAGTAAGGATATCAGTACATTAAAGATATTGTCTTCTTCCGAAAACAGAAAAAATCTTATTTCAAATCTGATTGCAGATGCAAAGAAATATGGTTTTGACGGAATAAATATAGATTTTGAGTCACTCACTCAGGATAATGCACCACATTTTATTCAGTTTATAAGAGAGCTTTCTGTTTCTTGCAGAAATAATAAAATAGTGTTGAGTGTAGATGTTCCGATTCCGGCATCTTACAATATGTACTATGAAAGAGATGAGCTGGCTGAAGTTGTGGATTATGTTATAAATATGGGATACGATGAGCATTACAGCGGATCTGATGAAGGAAGCAGTGCTTCTATAGACTTTGTAAAAAATTCCATTACAGACAGCCTTACAGAAGTACCTAAGGAAAAACTTATAAATGCTGTTCCGGTATATACAAGGGTTTGGACCAAGGAAAATGATAAGGTTACATCAACCGCACTCGGAATGGTAGGAGCTGCTACATGGGTAAAGGAAAACAATGTAAATCTAACATGGGACGAGGAAGTAGGTCAGTATGTAGGGCAAACCACAGTGGGAAATGCCACCAAGTATATATGGATGGAAGATGAGCGTTCTATGAAGCTTAAAATGGATGCGGTAAAGGAAGCCGATTTGGCGGGAGTGGCAGTTTGGAAACTGGGACTTGAACCTAAAGAGATTTGGGATGTTATATCATATAAATGATAATGGATATTTAAAATAAAATGTAGTATTATACAATTGTTTACAAAAAAATTCAGTCATATTGATGTGGCTGATTTTTTTGTGCAATTTTGAGTAATGAAAAGGGTAGTAAAGTGAAAAAGAATAAATTTGTCCCGACAGTTTTGGGGCTTACCATGTTGATGTCCTTTAATGCATATGCAGGTGCTGACGGATGGAAACAGGAAAATAATAAATGGAAATATTATAAAGAAGATAAGGCTCTAAAAGCCTGGCAGCAGATAAATAATAAATGGTATTTCTTTAACGAGGACGGAAACTTAAAAACAGGCTGGCATTTGGATGCTTCAAATAATTGGTATTTTTTGGACAGCTCTAAGACGGCAAATGAGGGAGTAATGCTGTCAGGCTGGCAGTGGATAGACGGATATTGTTATTATTTTGAAGGAACAGATAAAGCTTCATATGGAAAGATGTATGCAAATACCGCAGTGGAAGGATATAGAGTTGATACTGCAGGCAGATGGATAAATGAGACCGGGATTGCTTATTATGAAGTCGGTAAAGGTATAAGTACAGATAATTCCTCGCAGGGCTCATCAAATACAGCAAAGAAAACAAGTGTATCATCAAGCTCGGGAAAAGGCGAGGGAAGTGGCGGCTCAAGCAGGAGTGGAAGCCTCGGCAAAAGTGGCGGCTCAAGCAGGGGTGGAAGCTCCGGAAAAGGCGGAGGCTCAAGTAGTGTCGTAAGCTCCGGTAAAAGCGGAGGCTTAAATATTGGCGAAAATGCCGGAAGAAGTAGTGCCTTAAGCGGTTTAAATCAAAAAAAGAAAAAAAGAGAAGAAAACAGAATATTAAGAGAATCAAATGTAACGGTTGAAAACTCAAGTTCTGAGAAAAGTGAGGACTTTGTAGGTTCAAGACAAGACTTAAGCCCGGATAAAAACAACAGCTTAATTGTAGATAATAAAACCGGTAATAATGAGAAGTCCGGAAGCATAGAAAAAAATATAAATAAAGAGGATGCCAAAAAGTCGAGTGAGAACCCTGCAAAACCGGCCACTTCTTCCAATGTAGAGATACCGAAAGAAGAGGAAAAGAAGGATACAGAGCCAAAGGAAAGTAAAAAGCCTGATTCAGAAAGAAAAGAGAGCACACAGGACAGGGCTGAAAAGATAAAAGAATCATTGATTACTCCGGAGAATGACAATGTTGTTCAGTATACAAATGAAGACGGTGAAATCAGAACCATTATCTGGGTAAAGGGGATTAACGGTCCTCTTATGGGAGAAGGCGGAGATTTTCATAAAGAGATTATACAAGGCGGTAAAGATACTTATATAACATATACTGTACCATATTCAAGCGGAGACGGATGGTATGATGTTAATAAAACGACAAGCGGTGGAAATATCGATATAGATAAAAATCTTTGCTTTGCGGCTGTATCATCAAATATGCTTCATTGGTGGTTTGATCAAAATATTGAATATGTTGACAGATATATAGAAAAAAACGGAGATATAATTCGTGCCAACAGAAAACTTTCAGATTTAAAAACTTCTTTTGAAAGTCCGGAAAACAGTAAGTTATTTGAACTTTATAAGGTACTGTACGGATATAATGAGAGAGGCTTTTATTCGGATCTTTTGATGGATTTGTTCATTAACGGATATACTCCAAAAACAACGGGTGCTACTAATATAGAGAGTGACGACCTCATTCCAAGTAATAACGGCGGATTTTTCTATGATGTTTTCAAAGGAGAAAAACTTACAGAGCGTACCTATGGTGGAAACTATGAATCCTTAAGTAATCTTCTTAAAGAAATTCTGGGTAACGGCAGTATAGTAGGAGTTTCTCATAAAGTATTTAGAAAGAGTAATCATATTGTAACTCTGTGGGGTGCGGAATATGATTTGAACGGAAAGCTGAAGGCCGTATATGTCAGTGATTCTGACGATCAGGATGAAAGAAATGTAGGTATGAAACGCTATGAAATCAGAAATGTCGGAGGAATAGCAAAATTATCTACAAACAAGACTGATAAGTCTGCCGGCGCTGAGGTAGGCTATCTTCATATCCTATATCAGGGAAGTGATCAATGGAATAATTATTTCAGATAAGAACAGGTCTGAATCTTACACAAGTAATCTTGTGATATGGATTCAGACCTTTTATTATACAAAATTATATTATCTTAGAAATATTTTTTGAAAGAATTTCATCAAGTTCGGTTGAGAATTGTCCGTTTGAAATTAAAACGTCAATATCCCTAAAGTCTGTGAGTTTAAAAAATCCTACTGCTTCTTCCTTTGTGTTGTCGCAAAGAAGTACAGTCTTGTTTGCATTTTCTATCATACTCTTTTTGACAAGTCCCTGAGAATCATCACCCTCAAATATTCCCTTTGTATTGATGGCTTTACAAGAAATAATCGCAAGCTCAGCATTAAAGTTTTTAATAAAGCTTGAAGCAAATTCTCCAACTATGGACAAACTTTTATGTTTTAATACGCCGGGACACAGAAAACATTTCAAATCCTGTGCATTTGAAAGTTCATTTGCGATATTGATACCGTTGGTAATAATGGTTATATTATGCCTTAATTTAAGCAAAGGAGCCAACTGACATACTGTAGATGATGAGTCAAGAAATATCACCATACCGTCTTTTAAAAGCGGTGCTGTTTTGCCTGCAATAATCTGTTTTTTATCCAGATTTTCTATCCTTCTCATACCGATAGGGCTTTCATTGGCTGATTTAACAATCACAGATACATAGCCGTGGGACCTCTTAACAATACCTTCTTCTTCCAGTGCAATCAAATCTCTTCTTATAGTAGAGCGTGAAGCAAAAACTCTATGACATAAGCCGTCTATACTTGATATACCGTTGCTCTTATTTAAAACATCAAGTATCTGTTGTTTTCTTCCATTCGAATCCATAAATAATCCTCTTACTTTTATTTTACAGTAACTTCCGTTAAGCAAATACCGGAGTTGCCGACAGGTTTGAACAAAAAAATTCACACATGAACATTATAGCATAAAATAAAAAAAGTATTCAAGAATTTATCCATATATATATTTTTATTATTAAATGTGTTATATTGTATTCACTGAAAAACATTTTCGGCAATGTTTCGTAGATATGAAAATAAAAACAAAATAGAAAAAGCTTTGGAATTTTTCGGGGGTTATGGCATGTCTCCGAAAGATTGCCGATTTTATTATTGAAAGTTGGTGAAGTATGAAAAAGAGTATTGGCTTTCGATATGGGAGCAACATCCATCAGAGGTATTATCGGATATGTTAAGGATGGAAAACTTGTAACTGAAGAAGTTATGAGAATGGCCCATAGTATAAAGAATAAAAACGGAAGATTGTATTGGGACTTTGATGCTATTTTAGAAAAAATAGTAAGTACTATCATTGAGAACAAGGATGTATCATGCATCGGTATTGATACATGGGGCGTTGACTTCGGAGTGATAGATAAGGACGGAAAACTGATAGATACTCCATTCTCCTATAGAGATGAGAAGTATGCTATCGGAAGAGAAGAAGCGAAAGCAAAGATAAGTGAGCTTGAAATATTCAAAAATTCCGGAAATCAGATAATGACCATAAATACAATATTCCAGCTGCTTACATTAAAGAAGTTAAATCCTGATATATATGAAAAGGCAGATAAAATGCTTATGATGCCGGATTTGATTTTCTATATGCTTACAGGAAAGAAAATAGGAGAAGAAACTATCTGGTCTACAACAGGACTTTATGATATGGGACAGAGAAAAGTTTCAGACACTATATTTGAGAAACTTGAACTTAAAAAGAGTTTGGTTCCGGAGATTGTAAAAGCTACAGAAGTAGTCGGAAATACAAAAGATTCCGGAATAGAGGCATTAAGGGGACTTTCAATCGATGTGATACCGGTATGTACTCATGATACTGCAAGTGCACTTCTTATGACAGACAGCTTTCTGGACGAGGACAGTATGTTCTTAAGCTGTGGAACATGGTCACTTATAGGTAGCGTGGTGGATAAATGTATCATAAACGAAGAAGCTTATGAGAACAATCTTACAAATGAATTGGGATTTGACTCAAAGCCTATGTTTTTCAAAAATATCACAGGACTTTATCTGTTGGAAAAGTACAAAGCGCAGCTTGAAGCAAAGCTTGGCAAAAAGATTCCATTTGATGATATCAGTGATTATGTAAACAAACTTGATAAGAAACTTTCACTCATAGATATGGATGCGGAAATATTCGCAAAAGAGGGTATTGATGTAAAGAGTGAGATTGATAATTTTATAAGAAATCAGGGCGGCAATACTCCTGAGCATGACTTTGACTATTTTGCTGTTATTTATGAGAGCATGGTAGCAAAGTATATGGAAGTAAAAGCCGACATTGAAAAGATTTTAAATAAGAATTTCAAGAAGATCCATATGATCGGGGGCGGTGCTAAGTCAAGCGTACTTACATCTATGATTGCAAATAAAATGGGGGTAGATGTAAAAGGCGGGACCTTACGAGAGTTCGGCTCTTGGAAATATTCTTCTTTCACTATTACATCTGAATGAAGTAAATGATTTAAAAAGCGGTATTGAATTGATCTTAGGATCATGTGAGATAAAAAAAGAATAGATTCAAAAATAATAAGGAGGGAATTATGAATCATCCAAAGATAGGTATCAGACCCTACAATCGACGGCAGATGGGGTGGCGTTAGAGAGTCACTTGAAGAACAGACAATGGGAATGGCAAAAAGAGCGGCTAAACTTATAGAGGACAACCTTAGATATCCTGATGGAGAAAAGGTAGAGGTTGTAATATCACCTACAACTATCGGTGGCGGTGCAGAGGCTGCTGTTTGTGAAGAGTTCTTTGCAAATCAGAATGTAGTGGGAACACTTACAGTTACACCATGTTGGTGCTACGGAACAGAGACAATGGACTTGAATCCGAACACAATCAAAGCTGTTTGGGGATTCAACGGAACAGAGAGACCGGGTGCTGTTTATCTTGCGGCAGTTATGGCGGCATATGCACAGAGAGGACTTCCTGCATTCTCAATTTACGGAACGGAAGTTCAGGATAAGGATGAGACAACTATCACAGCAGACGTTGCAAAGAAGATATTAGACTTTGCAAGAGGAGCGGTTGCTGTCGGTATAATGAAGAATAAGTCATATGTAAATATCGGTTCAGTATCTATGGGTATTGCAGGCAGTGTGGTAAACGTAGACTTCTTACAGAAGTATCTCGGAATGAGAACCGAATGGGTAGATATGACAGAGGTTCTTAGAAGAATTACACTTGGTATCTATGATCATGAAGAGTTTGCAAGAGCTCTTGCATGGGTAAAGGAATACTGCAAAGAGGGTATGGATATCAATGCAGGTAAGGACTTCCCTGAGATAATCAAGAAATCAAGATATATTAAGGATGACGAGCAGTGGGAATTCTGCGTAAAGCACGCAATGGTAGTAAGAGATATCCTTGAAGGAAATCCGAAGCTTGCCGAAATGGGATGGCATGAGGAGTCACTTGGAAGAAACGAGTGTGGGCGGATTCAGGGACTGGAGATATGGACGGACTGGCTTCCCAAACATAGACTACAGAGCTGTAGCAACTGAGTTTTCAACAGGACGGTAAGAGATGCAAAGCACCGTTTACAGCAGAGGGCATTACATTAAAGGCTTGGTGTAGCTTCTGATGTTTCAGATGGCTTTCCTGCAGGAAAACTATCTTCAGACATTAGAGACATGCTGGTCACCCGGATGCAATGAGAGTAAGTGATGAAGCTGGCGGATGTACTTTAGAACGGTATCATCACCTTATCAAACTCAGATGGCTATCTTGACACCCAAGTCTGGCTGGAGATCAAGGAACCCAGTAACGCAGACAATGAAGAGTGGGTGAGACCTTACAGACGAAGAATGTAGAACTTGCTGTGGGCTACTGGACTGGTGGTCTAAAAGAGCCGGTTATGGAGTGCAGCACTAGAGGCGGCGGTTTATATACTTTAAGACATCCCAGCAGGGATGCCTGTTACTGCAGTAAGGTAAATATGGTTGAAGGTGTAGGGGACCTACACTTCAGTGTAATAGAAAGGATACATGTACTTGATTGATGTACATAGATCATGGTGAGAGAACAAGTAAGACTTGGCCGACAACATATGAGTTCACTTTGAAGATTAGCGTAGGCTGCAGATTCAGTATACAATGTTATGAAACTGATAGATTAAATCACGGTGCAACAGTAGAGGACATGGGAGACGGAGGGCTTCACACATTGGCTGATATAGAATCCTGTATTCCATGTTGAGGAAGACAGAATATTCAGACCACATTCATTCAACGGATTTGGTACAGCTGATTTAGAAGGACAGGACTACAGAGCATGTGCTTACTACGGTCCGCTTTATAAGTAAAAATTAAATACAGGAGGGCGTTATTGCCCTCTTGATAGTAAAGGGGAAAAATATTATGTTGATGGAGAAGGAAAGACTGCTTTTAATAGAGTACGGAAAGAAACTTGTAAAAGCGGGACTTACCAAGGGAACAGGTGGTAACCTGAGTATATTTGACAGAAAGAACGGACATGTGGCAATCACTCCTTCAGGAATAGATTTCTTTGAGATACAGCCTGAGGACATAGTTATCATCGATGTTGACGGAAATGTGATTGAGGGAAACAGAGTTCCTTCATCAGAGTGGGCAATGCATGTAATGCCATATAAATACAGAGATGATATCGATGCTGTTATTCATGCTCATACAATGTATGCAACCGTTATGGCTTGTCTCAGACAGGAACTTCCGGCAACTCATTATATGATCGCTGTAGCAGGTGAGAACGTAAGAGTGGCCGAGTATGCTACATACGGAAGCCCAGAGCTTGCAAAGAATGCTTTTGAAGCAATGAAGGACAGAAAAGCTGTTATTTTGGCAAACCATGGAATCCTTGCAGGTGCAAATGATTTGCTTAACGCTTTCAATATTATAGAAGAAATTGAGTACTGTGCCGAAGTTTACACTAAGGCTAAGGCTATCGGTGAGCCGGTAATATTACCTCACGAAGAAATGACTCTGATGGCAGAGAAGTTCAAGACATATGGTCAGAGGGTTAGTATTAAAGATAAATAGGAGGGAGATCTTATGTCAGCATTACTCACAATGAAAAATATAAAGAAATCTTTCTCCGGAGTTGCAGCATTAAAAAATGCCGAACTTGAACTTAATAAGAGTGAAGTAGTAGCACTGATGGGTGAAAACGGTGCCGGAAAATCAACTCTTATGAAGATTTTGACAGGAATATATTCTAAGGATGAGGGTACTGTAACTTTTGAAGGAAAAGAAGTAGAGTACAAGTCTGTATCCGAATCTGAAGAGGCGGGAATTGCAATCGTACATCAGGAATTAAATATGATGAACGATCTGACAGTAGCACAGAATCTTTTCATCGGAAAAGAGAGAAAAAAAGGAATCTTTATAGACGATGCAAAGATGGCTGAGGATGCCAGAGAACTGTTCAAAAAGCTTAATGTAGATATAAATCCTAATGTAAAAATAGGAAGTCTTACTGTAGGAAAGCGACAGATGGTGGAGATTGCAAAGGCTATCTCAACAAATGCAAAGGTTATTGTGTTTGATGAGCCTACAGCAGCGCTTACAGATTCCGAAATAGAAGAGCTTTTCAAAGTTATAAACGATTTGAGAGCTAAAGGGTACGGGAATAATTTATATCTCACACAGAATGGACGAAATTAATGTCATCTCGGACAAGGTTATTGTTATGAGAGACGGAGAATATGTAGGTACTTTGGTAACAAAAAGAATGTACAAAAAGACGACATTATTAAGATGATGGTCGGAAGAACAGTCTTTATGGAACCAAAGACCAAATCTGATGTAAGTGCGGATGCGGAAGTTGTACTCAGATGTGAAAATCTGAACAGAGGAAAGTACGTAAAGAATGTTTCCTTTGAGCTGAGAAAGGGTGAGATACTCGGTTTCTCAGGACTTATGGGTGCAGGAAGAACGGAAGTTGCAAGACTTATCTTCGGTGCGGACCCGATGGATTCCGGTAAGATATATATTCACGGTAAGGAAGTAAGTATAAAATCCACAAAGGATGCCGTAAATGCAGGTATCGGTTATCTGTCAGAAGACAGAAAGAGATATGGACTTTTGGTAGATAAGTCTGTAGAAGAGAACACCTGCCTGTCTTCACTTGAAAAATTCACAAAAGGCCTGTTTATAGACGGGTCAAAGTCAAAAAGTGTCAGTGAAAAATATGTTCAGGAATTAAGAACCAAAACACCAAGTGTTACACAGATTATAAAGAAACTTTCAGGTGGAAACCAGCAGAAGGTCGTTATAGCGAAGTGGTTGGTAAAGGATTCTGAAATATTGATATTTGACGAACCTACAAGAGGTATAGACGTAGGTGCAAAGAGTGAAATATATGATTTGATGGAAAGATTGGTTAAAGAAGGCAAATCCATAATAATGATTTCATCGGAATTGCCGGAAGTACTCAGAATGAGCGACAGAGTCGTAGTAATGTGTGAAGGCAGAATAACAGGTTGTCTTGACATTTCTGAGGCCAGTCAGGAGGGAATCATGACATGTGCAACAAATAGACAGGGGGCAAAAATAATGAACCTAAAAAAGATTTTTTCAAATCAGCAGGCAGTGGTTATCATGCCGCTGGTAGTAATATGTATAGTGTTTTCACTGTTAACAGATAAGTTCTTACAGGCTACAACATTTACAAACATTTCAAAGTCTGCTTACTATGTAGCATTTATGGCAATCGGAGTTACTTTCGTTATTGCTACAGGCGGTATCGACCTTTCAATAGGTACAGTTGCTATATGCGCTGCACTTATAGGCGGAACCTTTATGGAAAAAGGCACACCGATGTTTGTTGTTATATTGATAATGCTCTTGGTTGGAGCCGTATTTGGACTTATAAACGGTATTTTGGTATCACATTTTGAGTTGCCGGCATTTATCGCGACACTCGGAACCATGATGGTATCAAGAGGCTTGGGCTCAATCGTATCAAAGACAAAGACAATATCATTCCCGCAGGGAAACAGTGCAGGTGCTTGGTTTAGAGAGATATTCATGGTAACAAAGGATGGCGGCATCCTTCCAAAGAATTTCCCTACAGGATTTATACTTTTAGCAGTATGTGCCGTAGTAATGGCAATCGTGCTTAACAAGACAAGACTTGGAAGATATATTCTTTCAATAGGTTCAAACAAGGAAGCTACAAGACTTTCCGGTATTGATGTAAAAAGATATGAGACACTTGCTTATGTATTCTCAGGTGTGTTCGCAGCACTTGCAGGACTTGCATATGTAGCGGTATTCTCAACAGCACAGCCAAATACAGGTAACGGATTCGAGCTTGATGCTATCGCAGGAGTAGTTATAGGTGGTACATCACTTTCAGGTGGTGTAGGTTCAATCGTTGGAACAATTATAGGTGTGTTTATCATGACAGTACTTAAGATCGGTTTCCCATACATCGGAGTACAGTCACATTATCAGCTCTTCATCACAGGAATCATATTAGTATTCGCTGTGTATATGGATATCTTAAATAGAAAAAGAAAGGGTTAATTAAGGAGGAAATTATGAAGAAGAGATTTTTAGCAGTTGCAGTAGCAAGTTTGATGGCAATGTCATTAGCGGCATGTGGCGGATCAAGCAGTAGTTCAAGTGAGGCTGAGAAGACAACAGCAGCACAGGCAGACGGATCAAAGTCTGAGGAGACAAAGGCGGAGGCAAGCGCTGACGGAAAGAAGATCAATGTTATCGCTAAGGGATTCCAGCATCAGTTCTGGAAAGCAGTTGAGAAGGGTGCAATGCAGGCAGGAACAGATTTAGGAGTTGAAGTATCATTCCAGGGTCCTGATAATGAGTCAGCTATTGCACAGCAGATCGAGTATTTAGATGCAGCTATAGCACAAAAGCCTACAGCTATCTGCTTTGCGGCACTTGATACACAGGCAAGCTTGGGTTCAATCCAGACAGCAATGGATGCAGGTATTCCGATTATCGGATTTGACTCAGGTGTTCCGGATGCACCGGAAGGAGCTATCAAGGCTAATGCATCTACAAACAACCTTGTAGCAGGACAGTTGGCAGCAAAAGAGACATATGAGCTTATCAAGGACAAGATTGACGGTGCTTCAGGTACAGTTAGAATCGGTGTTGTTGCTCAGGAGTCAAACTCACAATCAATCGTTGAGAGAACAAAGGGCTTCGTTGAGGAGATGACAAAAGCTTGTTGGAGAAGACAAAGTTTCAGTTGAAGGACATGACAGCTTAAAGAAAGAGAAGGCAGGCGCTCCTGTTGTTATCGATGTAGGTATCCCTGCAGAAGTTAAGGATGCAGACGGTGCAGCTGTTGCATCAGCTATCTTAGAGAAGTCAGACCTTATCGCAATCTACGGTTCAAACGAGTTCGCAGCAAACGCGATCATCACAGCTAACGAAGGTCTTGATAAGATCGGCGAAGGCAAAGTTGTTGCAGTTGGATTTGACGCAGGTAAGAAGCGACTTCAGGCAATCAAAAGACGGTTTATTTGCAGGTAGCGTAACACAGGATCCTGTACAAATCGGTTATAAGGCAGTTGAGCTTGCAGTTAAGGCAGCAAACGGCGAGAGCGTATCAGATGTTGATACAGGTGCTTTATGGTACACAAAGGACAACATGGAAGATCCAAAGATTGCTCCATGTTTATATGAATAAGAGGTAAATATGTTAAAAGGTATACCCGAGATAATATCACCGGAACTTTTAAAATACCTTTGTGAAATGGGTCATTCTGACAGACTTGTAATTGCAGACGGCAATTTCCCCACACATAGTGTGGGGAAGGATGCCCATATCATAAGAATGGACGGTCATGGTGTATGTGAGATATTGGATGCTATATTAAAGCTATTTCCGCTTGACACATATGATCCACACCCGGTTAGTATTATGGAAAAAGTACCGGGAGATACAGTAGCGACTCCTATTTGGGATGAGTTCAAAGAAATCGTATCAAAATATGATACAAGACAAGATGCTATCGGAAGCATTGAAAGATTTAAATTTTACGATGAAGCAAGAAAAGCTTATTTGATTATTGCTACATCAGAGAAGGCACTCTATGGCAATATAATGTTACAAAAGGGTGTTGTGTAATTTTGGTCAGTAAGTGACAGATTATTAGGGGGATTCATTATGGCTAACAGAATCATATTAAATGAAACATCATATCACGGACAGGGTGCTATTTTAAGCATTACAGAAGAAGCAAAGCGTAGAGGTTTCAAGAAAGCTTTGTTTGTTCAGATCCGGATTTGATTAAGTTCAATGTAACAAAAAAAGTTACTGATTTGCTTGAAAAAGAGGGTCTTGAGTATGAGATTTATTCTGATATTAAGGCAAACCCTACAATTGAAAATGTTCAAAGCGGAGTAGCGGCTTTCAAAAAATCAGGTGCAGATTATATAATAGCTATCGGTGGCGGTTCATCTATGGATACCTCTAAGGCTATCGGAATAATTATTGCAAACCCTGAGTTTGAAGATGTGAGAAGTCTTGAGGGACTTTCACCTACAAAGAACACATGTGTTCCTATTTTTGCAGTACCTACAACAGCAGGTACAGCAGCAGAAGTTACTATAAACTATGTTATCACAGATGTAGAGAAGAAGAGAAAATTCGTGTGTGTAGATCCACATGATATTCCTGTAGTAGCATTTGTAGATCCTGATATGATGTCAAGCATGCCAAAGGGACTTACAGCTTCAACAGGTATGGATGCACTTACACATGCTATCGAAGGATATACTACAAAGGGTGCTAACATTATTACAGATATGTTCAATTTAAAGGCTATTGAGCTTATTGCAAAGTCACTTCGTGGTGCAGTAGAAAACACTGCAGAGGGAAGAGAAGGAATGGCTATAGGACAGTATCTGACCGGAATGGGATTTTCTAACTGTGGACTTGGAATAGTTCATTCAATGGCACATGGTCTTGGTGCATTGTATGATACACCTCATGGTGTAGCAAACGCTATTATTCTTCCAACAGTTATGGAATATAATGCTGATGCAGTTGGCGAAAAGCTCAGAGATGTGGCTAAGGCTATGGGAGTTGAAGGCACAGAGAATATGAGCGAAGCAGAATACAAAAAGGCAGCCGTTGATGCGGTAAAGAAGCTTTCTGAAGATGTAGGCATTCCAAAGGATTTAAAAGAAATAGTAAAACCTGAGGATGTAGACTTCTTATCACAGTCAGCAATGGATGATGCCTGTAGACCGGGCAATCCAAGAGATCCAAAGTTTGAGGATATTAAGGAATTATTCCTCAGCTTGATGTAAATTTGTTACCTTCTATATTATTTTAATAAAAGGGTGTATACTTACTTTAGGGTGAGTATATGCCCTTTGTGTTTTATATATACAAACTTATTTACATTTAGATATCAATATAGTACGATATACATAAATAACAGAAGTGAATTTAGAACTGATAGAAGTATTCAGTGGGGATATTATATGGAAAAATTTGATAAAAGATGCCCATACTGTGGAAAGATGATGGAAAGGGTAGAAATTCCCAGAGGCGGAGGGGATTCACCTCATGATATCAAGTGGATTCCTGAACACAAAAAAGGTAAATGGTATGAGTAGTTATTATATTTCTTTTCTCAGGAAGATGAAGATAAAGTAATAGAATTGACGAGTAAGTATTATCCAACAATTTGGGATGAGAAGAAGTGTATAGCCTACCTTTGCAGGGAGTGCAAAATAATAATAATCGATATTTAAAATCAAGAAGCTTTGCAGTATATATTCAAGATAAAGTTCATTATACAAAGACTTTTCCCTGTAGAGTAAAAAGGATATTTTAGTAAGGGAGGATTTATGGAAAAAGCGGAAGTAAAATGCCCATACTGTGGAAAGATAATGAGTGAGGGCATAATAGATGGTGCAAGGTATTCACTTTGGTGGCGGGATACAGACAGTAAAAGAGGTTTTTTTAAAATCGCTTTTAAATTTGGATAAAAAGAATGTAAGACTAAGCTATCCTTTTTATGATAAATATTGCATCGCTTATTTATGCAGGGGTTGTGAAAAGGTAGTAATAGATATTGCGGAAAATAATAGAAATATTAGAAGAGATTATGGCAGTGACATACAAATTGAGTGACATTTTGTTTTTCAAATATGATATTCAGTTCATAGATTTATGAAAGAGGAGATTATGGGAAGTTATTATAAGAAATGCCCGTATTGCGAGCAGAGCAATGGAAAAAAAGGGAGTATACCTCCCGGAAGATATTCACTTAAGTGGAAGAGTGATTATGAAAATAGAAGCAGTCTAAACTATATGTTCAACTTTGATAAAAAGGATGTAAAGCTTGCTTCCGTTTGGGGTGAAATATGTTGCACCGCCTACCTTTGCAGAGTTTGCAGAAAGATAGTAATTGATGTATAAATCTAAATATCTAAGTTGACTTATTCTTTTTAAAAAAATATAATAGGATTTAAGCGAAAAATTAATTTTTGCTTTAAAATTATTTGATATAATTGTCTAAATTACATTTGGACAAAAGTTTGACAGTTTAGTAATAAATTGTCACTTGGATTAAAGGAGGATACGACAATGGGATTTTTTTGATCAATTAGGGTGATGTTGCAAAGAACTTGGGTGCAAATTTGCAGGTGACCTTGCTAAACAGGTTAGCGATAAGACAAATGACGCTTTAGAGATAAGCAAGCTTAATTCAAAGATTTCGGCAGAGAGAGTTGAAATTGAAAAGGAAAAGAAGAAAATCAGTGAGACTCTTATAGAAAAATTTGCAAAGGGCGAGGAAGTACCTGAGGAGATAAAGGGATTCTGCGAGGGCTATTAGGAGCATTTCCTCAATATAGACAAGCTTAATGAGGAAATTGAAAAAAAGTAAAAGAATACTGTAGGCAAGAAGGCGGAAGAAGTAAAAGATGCCGCAGTTGAAAAAGCAGAAGAAGTAAAAGATGCTGTAGCCGAAAAGGCTGAAGATGTAGCTGAAAAGGCTGAGGAAGTAAAGGATAAGGCTGTAGATACATTTAATGAGGCTAAAGAAGCTGTTGAAGACAAGGTAGAGGATGTAAAGGAAGACATTAAAGAAGGTGTCGACAACATTCAGAATTAATGCATTGATATTTCTATAGAAATTAATTAAAATAAGAGAGTAAAACCATATGGTTTTTGCTCTTTTTTTATAAGAGGAAAATATGTTTCGGCTCGGAATAAATATATTTTTGGAGGTAGTAGTGAAAAAAAGAATATTAGCTGTAATGGCATGTGCACTATTGGCATTGTCAGGTTGTGCAAAGACAAATGTAAATGAGAGTACTTCAGTTGCGGAGAGTACTGCAGTAGAGAGTACACAAACAAGTACTGCAGGAGCAAATGAAGAGAGCCTTGGAACCATAAAGCTCGGTGGATTAAAAGGACCTACAAGCATCGGACTTGTAAAACTTATAGATGATGCAAACAAGGGAAGCCTTGCTTACAGTGTCGATTTTGATATGGAGACTGCACCTGATGTGATGGCACCAAAGCTTCTAAACGGAGAAGTGGATATTGCGGCATTGCCTGTAAATATGGGATCTGTACTTTTCAACAACTCAGACGGAAAGGTGACTATGCTTGATATAAGCACTCTCGGTATACTTTATATACTTGAAAAAGGAGATCAAAGTATAAAGAGCGTAGAAGACTTAAAGGGCAAGACAATAATAGCACATGGACAGGGTGCAACACCTGAGTATTCACTCAGTTATATCTTATCAGGACATGGACTTGATATAAATACCGATGTAACTATGGACTGGAAATCATCTGCGGATGAGGTTCTTGCAGCTGTTGAAAATGCAGACAATGCGGTAGTTATGTTGCCACAGCCATTTGTAACTGTAGCTCAGACAAAAGTACAGAACTTGAATACTGTTTTGGATCTTACAAAGGAGTGGGATGCGCTTGGAACAGGCGGAAAACTTATCACAGCAGGTTTGTTTGTAAGAAACGATTTTCTTGAGTCAAATAAGGAACTTGTAGATGAGTTTATAGCTAACTACACAGATTCGGTAAAATGGATCAATGAAAATGTGGACGAGGCATCAAAGCTTGTAGAGGCAAATGATATTATAAAAGCACCTATTGCAGCCAAGGCTATACCGTATTGCAACCTTGTTTCTATAACAGGAGATGAGATGAAGAGCGCGACAGAGGATTATTTAATGACATTGTTTAATCTAAACCCTAAGTCTGTAGGTGGTGCATTGCCGGGAGAAGAGTTCTATTATACCGGAAAATAGTCTATGAATAAAAAAATAAAACACATAAAATTACAGCAGTGCTTCTTGCACTGCTGTTTTTAGCAAATAGTAGCAATGATTTTTAAACAGGTCATTTTTACTTTCATCCCCTGTAGAAGTAGTCAAAGCATTGTTTGAACTTGGTGGGAAGAATGTATTTTTGGATGGGACTTGTAAAAAAAGTATATTTAAAAATAATTTTTGGGATTTTTTTAGCAGGTGGAGGAGTAGGAATATTCCTTGCAGGACTCTCATACAGATTTAAACTGTTTGAGATCTATATATCACCATATATTATGGTGATTCGCTCGGTACCGGTAGCATCATTTGTCATCATAATACTTATATGGCTTGGAAGTGAGGCACTTTCGGTTTTAGTATGTTTTTTTATGGTAATGCCAATATTTTATGCCAATACCCTGGAAGGATTAAAGTCTGTAGATGTGAAGATGTTGCAGATGGCTAAAATATATGAACTTGGTCAAAAGGCAAAATTTATATACATATATTTACCGGGGCTGGAGTCATTTTTGATATCATCAAGTGTGGCTTCAATGGGAATTGCTTTTAAGTCAGGTATTGCGGCTGAGGTGATAGGCAGACCCAAAAATACTTTGGGATTTTTCTTATTTGATGCCAAGATCTATCTTGAAACTTCCAAGGTATTTGCTATTACGCTGATAGTAATACTGTGCAGTGCAATTTTTGAAAGATTGATAATATTTATTATGGAAAGATTTTTCGGATTGATAAAGAGGGTGTATTGATGTTTTTAAAAAATATATATAAAAGCTTTGACGGCACAGAAGTTTTGAGAGACTTCACTATGGAAATAGCTGATGGCGAACATGTTGCACTTATGGGAAAGTCCGGAAAGGGAAAGACCACTATATTAAATATTATAATGGGCTTTGAAGCACCTGATTGCGGTGAGACGGACATAACAAAGGAAATATCTACAGTATTTCAAGAAGACAGACTAAGTGAGGGTTTTAGTGCGATTTCAAATGTATGCCTGATGACCGGTAATAAAGAAATTGCAAAAGAAATTTTAGATAAGCTTGGCATAGAGAGTGAAAAATATGTAAATACTATGAGTGGTGACCAAAAAAAGAAGAGTGGCACTGGCAAGATGCCTATCAAGAACAGCGAAACTTTATATATTTGACGAGGCTCTAAAGGGGCTTGACGAAAAGACAAAAGCTGTGGCAATGACAGTTATAAAAGAGTATACTTGTGGAAGAAGTGTACTCTTTGTGACACATGATATAAATGAAGCAAGAGACTTTGCAGATAGAATAGTGGAGATTTAACTATGGAAATAAAAATTTGAAAAGCTTTCTGAGTGGCAGGTAGAGAATATAAAACTTTCGGAGGTATCATATAAGTTTGCACCGATATATTCAAAGAATCATTTTGCCAGAGCAAAGGATGAGTTTATTATTTACTGTGGTGAGAATAACGGTGTTTTTATGGTTAAGGGATAATGAATATAAGTTTATTCCGATTAATACAGAAAATAAAAAGAAGCAGTAAACTCTTGCTTAATACAGATGACGGTATTATTTTAATCAGTGAAAATGAGGCATGGAAAATGGGAGAATATGATGAAGAATTTACTCCTATAAATATAGAAAAACCTTGTATTGCAGAAAATATAACAGAGATATCAACTTTGGGAGAGAATGAAAATTTTCCGGTTATTTGTCGTGTAAGTGTAGAGGCTATGGCTGCCAACAGCTTTACATTTTTTAAATATGATAAAGACAAAAAAATACAATAAAATTTGAAGACATACTACAGCCGGTATTTACAACAGAAAATACAATGAAAAAATTTTTAAATTCATTGTCTGAGGCCGACGGGCTGTATTATAAGATGGATTTTAAATATAACTATCCACAAATTGGAAGTATGATGATAAAGGATGACGCTATATATGTATTCTTGGAGGCTGATACTGTAAATCCATGCGGACTGAGTTCGTTTAAGTATTATTGGTATGTGGAAATAACTAAAGACGGAGTGTATAAAAAGAAAATTTGGGGAGAGGAAAGATTAGAAAAACTACCGGGTAAACATGGAGTCAGAGGTAAATTTAGTGCGGACAAGAAATACCTTATTTTATCCCCTATTTTTAAAACAGGAGAATGGAAGGGTAAGCAAAAATTACTCAGACTTTCAGATTTGGAACTTTTAGATATCACATTGCCAAGAGGTTACTCAAAGTTTAGAGTGATGGATATTTTTGATGAAAATGTCTTTATCAGTGATGAAGTAGATAAGATAGTGCTTTGCAAAATGACAGAAGGGTAATATTGTGAACGGTATAAAGAAAAAGTATATAGCCTATATTATGATAGGCACTATTTTTAATATATGGAATAGTCAGATATTTTAATGTTGTTGAAGGCTATATAAAAAAATATAACCAAAGCATTGATACCATTTGTGGTGGGAGCCATAATGGCATATATTATAAATATTCTTATGGATGCGTATGAAGATTTACTCCTAAAAAAATTTCATAACAAAAAAATCATAAGAATGATATCAATAACTTTGTCTTTTTCTTACCTTTATGCTTGTGATAGCATTGCTTCTTGGAATAATTATTCCGTGACTTGTAAAAAAATATCGTTTTCTATAATGTACACTAATCCAAGTGATTTAAAAGCAGATAATAGTTGATATCGGGAAAAAAATGAGCAGATAAATAATATTTTAAAGATGTTTAATATTGACACCAACAATATAGACATAGCAGGCTATATGACAAGGCTGATTAAAGAGGTAATGTCAGGTGTCGGAAATGTACTGAGCGGAATATTAAGCGGTATATCAGGATTTTTTAATACGATATTTTCTTTATTTATGGCAATTGTTTTTGCAATATATATACTTGTGGATAAGGAAAAGCTGAGAGTACAGGGAGATAAGCTGCTAAAAGCATTTCTTCCCTCAAAAAGAGACTTTATTATTGATATTATAAGTGTTTTTGATAACAGTTTTAAGAAGTATTTTGTCAGTCAGGTAAAAGAGGCGATAATACTTGGTGTATTATTATACATAGTTATGTCTATAGCAAGATTACCATATGCTTCATCTATTTCTATTTTAGTCGGTGTGACTGCACTTATACCGGTTATCGGTGCATATGCAGGACTCTTTATCGGTGCATTGATGATACTTACAAAATCCGTGCAGAGCATGATAATATTTATAATAGTTCACACATTGGTACAACAATTTGAAAATAATATAATATATCCGAGAGTTGTAGGAAGCTCTGTAGGACTTCCCGGCATGTGGGTTATTGTTGCGGTTTCACTTGGAGGAAGTATTGGCGGAATATTCGGTGTACTGGTTGCAGTACCGGTAGCGGCAGGACTTTATTATATCCTAAAGAGAGAAACACAGAAGAGATTATAAAGCTTATAATTATATAGATTCAGCTATAATAGTTATATGTATTTTGTGTTAAATCTATATTACATTTGCTTGATAAATCGACCTTAAACCATTATAATCGTTCTTAGGGAGAGCGAGGTATTATGTAATACATCCTGAAAGCAGAGGGTTTTTATGCCAAATACAAAAAAAGAACATGAGCCTGATGAGAAAAATCCTTTTATAAAACAGACGATTATAGAGGATAAAAAAGCCCGTAATAAAAAGGCTGTCTCAGCGGCTTGCCTTGCTATTGTTTTTGGAATGGTTGCAGGACCAAGTATGGCATTGACATCACATATTATAAACAAAAACATACTAAGCAAAAAGACAAAGACCACTATTGAGATTCCAAAGGAAGAAACTACAGTTGAGAGTAGTGAGGAAGCGGAATCTTCAGAACAGGTGGAAGACATAGTTGCATCTGCTATAGAAAGTATTGATTTGAACGAAAAGAATTTGGTGCAGATGTATGAGAGCCTGAGTAAGGTTGCAGAAAAAAAAGATAATACTATTGTAAAAATAAGTGCCGTCACCACAGACACTGACTGGTTCAACAACACATTGCAAAATGAAAGCAGTTGTTCGGGAATCATAATAGCAAAGTCGGGTGATAGCCTTATTGTTTTGGCTCCAAATATGGAAAAAGAGAGTGGAATAAAAGTTGCTTTTTTTGATGGAAGTAATCAAGAGGCTACAGTAATCGGAAGTGACGGGCTGACAAATTTAATGATACTCTCTGTAGATATCTCTTCAATGGAAGAAAAGATAAAAAACATTGAACCGGTTGTACTTGGGAATTCATATCAGCTAAAAAAAGGTGCTTTTATATTGGCGGTAGGCAGTCCGGTGGGAGTATCAAGAAGTATCGATATCGGGAATATAACTGTAATTGATAAGAATGCCAGCTTTTTTGACGGATACGGAAGAGTAATATACTGTGACAAACATCTGGACAGTATAGGAACATTTTTGCTGGATACATCAGGGAATCTGGTAGGTGTAGTCTCCAATCTGGATGACAGCTCATCCATATCAATGGCATATGGTATATCCGATTTGAAGGTGCTGATTGAAAATATGACAAACGGTGTAGGATCGGCATACTTGGGAGTTCGTGCACTTGATATAGACAAGGACAAAGCGCCTGAGGGTATGCCAAGCGGTATCTATGTATCAGAAGTCAGGGCGGATTCACCGGCCTATAATATAGGGATACAATCCGGAGATATAATTTCCATGATCGGTAATGAGGAAGTAAACTCAATAACAGGGTTTAAAAATATAATGGAAAAGCTAAAACCAAACCAAGTAGTAAATATCAAGGTAAATCGTTCGGGAAAAGACGGATTTACAGAATTGAATTTTGAGACAACTATTGGTGCCAGGAGCTAGAAGGGTAGAAAATGAAATTTATTGAAAGCTTAAAAGAAGGAATGCATATTTCAGAGGTTTATCTGTGTAAAACGAAAACTATTGCAGTATCCAAGACAGGTAAGGAATATGCCAGCCTCAGTTTGCAAGACAAGACAGGAAGCATTGATGCAAAGATATGGGATCTTTATTCTCCCGGTATCTCTGATGTAGATGCTATGACCTTTGTAGTGGTTGACGCTGAAGTTACTTCTTTTAACAATACATTGCAGCTGAAGGTTGCAAGAATAAGAGAGGCTGATGCAAAGGAATATACAGCATCAGACTATGTACCGGTATCTAAAAAAGACATTGAAAAAATGTTTGTAGAGTTAAAAGAAAAGATAAAATCAGTAAAGAATCCTTTCTTGAATAAGCTTTTGACCGCTATTTTTATAGAGGACCTTGAATTTCAATCTACATTTAAAGCATCATCGGCAGCAAAGACCGTGCATCACGGTTTTCTTGGAGGATTACTTGAGCATACTCTGGGAGTGGTGAAGCTTTGTGAATATTTTTGTGATAACTATGAGTCGTTAAATCATGATCTTCTTATCACATCCGCACTTTGCCATGATATAGGAAAGACCAGAGAGTTGTCGGCATTCCCGGCAAACGATTATACCGATGAAGGTCAGCTCGTGGGACATATTGTAATAGGTGTGGAGATATTAAAAACTCAAATTGATAAGATTCCGGGATTCCCGAAGAAGCTTTCAAATGAGCTGATACATTGTATACTGGCTCATCACGGAGAGCTTGAATATGGCTCACCTAAAAAACCTGCGCTTATAGAAGCTTTGGCACTCAATCTTGCAGATAATGCGGATGCAAAGATGGAGACATTTATTGAGCTGTTGGCACAGGGACAGGACGGAGCTACAGGATGGCTCGGTTATAATAAATTACTTGAGAGCAATTACAGAAAGACAAGTGTATAATATAAATTCGAGAACGTAGACTGATTATCAAAACAGTCTTATAAGTTTAGTAATGGAGATATATGAGAACTGATAATACGGCAAGTTACAAAAAGGTGAAATTATAACAGTTGATATAACAGACTTTGGAGAAAATGGCGAAGGCATCGGAAAAACCGATGCCTTCACATGGTTTATAAAAGATACTGTTATCGGAGATAAAGTCACAGCAAAGGTGATGAAAACAAAGAAAAGCTACGGATATGCAAGACTTGAAAGCATTATTAAGGAGAGTCCCGACAGAATAGAGGCAAAATGTCCGGTGGCAAGAAGCTGTGGCGGATGTACATTACAAAGCCTTGATTATAGTGCAGAGCTTAGACTAAAGCAAAACAAAGTGGAAAATCATCTAAAAAGAATAGGCGGATTTGACCTCTCAAATGTAGAGATAGAAGAAATTATCGGTATGGAAGATCCGATAAGATACAGAAATAAATCCCAATTTCCGTTCGGAAGAAAGAACGGCAAAAATATTACAGGATATTTTGCAGGCAGAACTCACAGTATAGTTGAGTTTGATGACTGTATAATCGGTATAGAAGAAAATAAGACTGTGCTTAAGACTGTGCTTGATTTTATGGAGAAGTATAATATTCCTGCCTATGATGAGGAGAGCGGCAAAGGTATAGTAAGACATGTGCTTATCAGAAAGGGATTTGCCACAGGTGAGCTGATGGTGTGCATAGTTATAAATGCAAACAATCTTTCACATAGTGATAAGCTTGTAGAGAGACTATGCAGCGCACTTGGAAGTAATTTAAAGTCTGTTTCAATCAATATAAATAAAAAGAATACCAATGTTATATTGGGAGATACAACAGTTACTCTTTATGGCAACGGATATATAGAAGATTATATAGGCGATGTAAAGTTTAGAATATCGCCACAGTCATTCTATCAGGTAAACCCTGTACAGACTAAAAAGCTGTACGGTAAAGCTTTGGAATATGCTGATCTTACAGGTAAAGAAACAGTCTGGGATATGTACTGCGGTATAGGTACGATTTCACTTTTCCTTGCAAAGTCCGCAAAGTTTGTCTACGGTGTTGAAATAGTGGATGCCGCCATACAAAATGCAAGAGAGAACGCAAAGCTTAACAATATAGAAAATGTAAAATTCTTTGTAGGCAAGGCAGAAGAGATAATCACAGGCGAATACGAAAACGGCAATATAAAAGATATAGATGTAATAGTGGTAGACCCTCCAAGAAAGGGCCTCGATAAGCTTGCAATAGAAACAATGCTGAAGTTGTTACCAAAGAGAATAGTATATGTAAGCTGCGATTCATCTACACTGGCAAGGGATCTAAAGATGTTGTGTGAGAAGGAGTATGAGTTAAAGAAACTTACGGTGGTGGATCAGTTTTCGAGGAGTTATCATACGGAGAGTGTGGTGGTGATGGAGAGGAAATTGAAGCGAGAAGAGGTATATGATATATTTTAATTAAATAATTCAATTATATAGGAGGCTACTATAATGGAAACATTTATATTAGAAGATCAAATGGAAAAGGTTGTAAATCCTAAAACAAAAGAGTACTTAGAAGAGGTTGTATCATGTTACAGGAATGGGAATTATAGAGCAAGTGTGGTTGCCCTATATACAACATTGATATTTGATCTTATGCAAAAGTTAATTACATTAAAAGATGTGTATGACGAAGAAGAAGCGAAGGATATATATAATGATATAAAACAAAAACAGAAAAAAAATCCATTTGATCCAAGCTGGGAAAATGATCTTATAGATGCGATATGTAAAGTTATGAAAAATTATATCTGAGGTAGAAAAAGAAGAACTTAAACATTTGAAAAAGGAGAGAAATTATGCTGCTCATCCTATAATTAATGAAAGTGAAGAACTTACTTTAAAGCCTATAAGAAAAGAAACTGCTGGGGACCTGATAAGAAAGGCATTTGAGATAGTATTTTTTTAAGGGATGCTATCCTTGGAAGAAGAGATTTATATAAAAAAATTGTAGAAGATTTAAAAAGGATATTATTCAAGAGTTGGAGAAACAGGGTTTAAAAAAAGTACGTATATAATAAATATTTAAATAGAATGACTCAGGCAAGAAAAAATGAGCTTTTTAAGTTTTTGTGGCAATCGGTATTTATATGGGATGATGGTGACACTACTAGAAATAGAGACTCGAATTTATTGGGTCTAATATATATATATAATGGTGATAGTAAAGGTTATCAGAAAATTATTAAGGATAATGAAGATAAACTTTTGAATAAGATTCAAGTTGAAACATTTAGCAGTTGGTGTAATAGTAAAGGGATATACAGGTACAGAGTCTTGTGCAATTTTAGAGTTTAATTATATAAGTAGAATTATAAATTTTATTAAGTTCATAGAGCTGAACCCAGGTATATATAATTGTTTAAATGACTACAGTAAGAGTATTATACAATCATCAATTAAAAAAATATGTATGTAAAAAGAAAATCAACAAGGGGAAAAATTTTTGAACTTGAACAAGAACAAATAAAAGTTAGAAGCAGTTGCTATTTTCCTAAAAACCGGATTATATTAGTAAAAAAATTTTGATACTATAATTAAATACAAAAAGGAAATCTATATACGTGAAATAGATTTAGATATTATGCTAAAAACAAGCAGAATTTTATGGATATGCAAAAGGAGTTTAGAAAAATTTTTTTGATAGATTACTGTACAGGAGCATATAGTTTTGAAGATGCAAAAAGAAATTTTATGTATATAGAGTTATGTAAAGAATCTTATAAAGAGGAAGAGTATCATTACATGTTAATAAAGATGAATAATAACAGCCAGATTTATGAAAAATTATGATAAAAAAATACTGGCTAACTAAACTCGAAGATATGCATGGTGATAAATTAGTATCAACAGATGAGGAGAAAGCTTTATATTATAATCTATTTGAAAGTGTTAAGAGATATAATATAGAAAAGAGTTTTAGACTTGATTGAAAAAAAGGGTTCATTTATATAATAAAGATGAATTATGGTCTATTTTTTTACTGAAATTAAAAAAAGAAAAAAATAAAGAATAATACATCAGTGCAGAAAGAAGTAAAGGATTATCAGAAGATATTGTCAGTGTTAGAAAGTATGGACAAAAACAGTACTTTATGCGTTTGAAGAAATATTTACAACTAAATAGTTTTGATGCTTACACTAAGTAAAGTTAATCATAATTCCAAAGGAACTTTGAAAAGGCGAATATGACCTAAGTGTATCAGTGAGTTTGCCAAGTATTCAGGAAGATTCAGTTCGTGAAGTAGTTGGAGAAAATGGAGAGTATATGGCAGGACCTCTTGTACAAAAAGTCTGATATAAGTGGTGATAGTTATTTAAAAGTAATGTTTGAAGTGAAAGTCGATAGTGATGTAGTAGTTAATCCAACTGAAGATTATCTACATACAACATTTAGAAATAAAAAAACTATAGTGGATACTGTACTGATATTTTTGACAAAATCAGAGAATTATCAGGAGATAACTAGATTTTATTATTTTAAAGAATGATATAAATATGCCGTTATATTTTTAAATTATACTGGTTTTTTTACTTAAGTGCATCATAATATTATATTGTGTAAATAGGAACTACATATTACATAGAAGTAGGACAGAGTAGTTATATATTGATGTATGTTGGGAGGTGATGTTTTGACGGATAAGAACTGGAATCTTGAGCTAAACGAATATATACGCCAAGGTGAACCGGATAAGGTTGAAAAGAGTAATGCATGGAAAACTGCTATCGGGCTTCAGGATGTAGACGGACTTAAGCCTTCAAAATATTTGATTGAAACTGCAAAAGATCATATTGAAGGTAAAATCAGCATTTCTGAAGCAGATAGACTTATAAGCAGTTATTATAAAGAGAGAAAAGACAGTGATGGTGTGGAAGCAGATACTAAAGAAGCGGATATTGTATCTGTAAGAATTGCAAAATTACTGGGAGAGAAGACCTTTCAATTTTCACCGGTAGAATTACAAAATATTCATCGTAAATTATTTGAAGGTGTACTTCATTATGCCGGAAGAATAAGAGATTACAATATTACCAAAAATGAGTGGGTACTTAAGGGAGATACAGTACTGTATGCATCATTTGACAGTATCAGGGCTACGCTTGATTATGACTTTTCACAGGAGAAGAACTTTTCCTATAAGGGACTGAATATACAGGAGGCCATTAGACATTTTGCCAAATTCACATCAGGAATATGGCAAATCCATCCGTTTGGAGAAGGAAATACAAGATCAACTGCAGTATTTATTATTAAATACTTAAAGACATTCGGTTTTTACCATAAGTAACGATACATTTGCCCAAAAATTCATGGTATTTTTAGAAATGCTTTAGTACGAGCAAATTATAACAATCTAAGAGAAGGTATTCATGCTACAAGTGAATTTCTTGAATTATTCTTTGAAAATCTTTTAATAGATACGAAGCACGATTTGAAAAATCGATATATGCATATTGATTTTGATGGACAAAGTGCCATTCAAAGTGCCAACAAATCAGTTTCAAAGTGCCAAAATGGCACTTTGGAAATGTCTTTGGAAGAATTAGCTATTATAAATGCCTTAAAAAAATTAATCCGGCATTAACTCAAAAGCAGATTTCGGAGATTGTAGGGAAGTCAGAGAGAACAATTAAGAGATGTACCGTAGAAATGCAGGAAAAAGGTTTAATTGCTAGAGAGAATGGAAAACGAAACGGTAAGTGGAAGATACTTATAGAAGCATAATACGCACTAAAAAGGAAGACTATGCAATTAGGATGGATTGATTTTTCAAAAGAAGACAGACAAAAGGCACTGGATGTTATCAATCTTCTAAGTGAGCAGGGGACGGTTGATGAGCTTGGGATAGGGACTGTCAGAGATGCCTTTGCAAACTGCTTTTTCCCGGGAACATCTACAGTACAGACAAGAGCAAAATATTTTTTTATAGTTCCATATATATTGAAAGATGCGGTTGACGGCAGATACGGCAAGGATATAGACAGAATCCTAACAGAAATAGATGCTGATGAAAAAGACTGTGCGAAAAGATTGCTAAATTCAGATTCTAAAGTTGAAGGTGTTATCGGAAGCAGAGTTCTTCCCAAGGGATGGGTGTCGAGAAGACCTTCCGACATATACTGGAACGGAATTAAAAGATATAGGATATTTTGTGATAAAGACTTGTCGATACGTGAATATATATCACTCGCAATAGAGATTGAAAAGCGAAAATCTGATATTAAATCTGATAAACATACTTATGACGAGGAAGAAAATAACACTGATGATATGGATGCCGGAAATATAGACAGTATAAAGTTTTGGAGTCTGCCTTCATATGATAATGATTGGAGAGAAAATCTTACAATCGATCTCACAAAAAGAAGAGTCTGAGTATCTTAACAGGCAGATTCAAAAAGGAGACAAGGGGGTCTCTTTTGGAGTATATACTTAAAAATAAGATTATCCTTAATGAATACGACAGTTTTGAGTCTTTAAGATATGCAATTTCAGATAAGGTTGATAGCGAAACGGCGGATATGATGAAACTGGCATGTGACTTCAACAAATTAATATATATGGCAAGGGTAAGATATAATCTTATGTTATCGGAAGGTGAGAATAAAGATACTATCAGTGAATGGAAAAGAGTAAGAAATGATATTAAATATCGAGCTCAAGTTAATTTGGATGAGGTATTTTTTAAATTAAAGCTTATAAATATCAGAACAAAGAAATTTCTTTGTGATATACAAAGCGCATTTATGACTGAAGATATCGATTTGGCAGATGAAATAATACGTAAGAGAGAACTGCATTTAAAGGGAAGCGCACGGGCAAAGTTAATGAGAACAAAGGAATTTGATCATTCCAAATGGGTAGGCGGTAAAGAACTTGACTACAGATTTTTTAATGCAAGAAGGATTATAAACGACATCTATAATTGGAGATAAGTATATGTTTAGACCTGATTCAAACAGTGACAGGACTGATTACGGTAATATTTTAATGCCGCCAAAGGGTTATAAATTGGAAAGTGCGGTAGGAACAACCTATTCACTGGATTTGGAAGCTCTGACATCGGTGGCTGTTTGCCTCGGATTATCTGAGGAGGTGGACAGCAGACTGATGCAAAATCCTATATGTATGCTGAATGCGCTACAGAAAGTATCAGACAGACTGATACTTTTTTGCGAAGCCGGGCAAATCAAAGCACCTTCGAAGCCTACAGCATTATCTGTTTTACTTGAAAAAATAGTGGTGGAAGTTGCATTACCTAAGGATAAAGGTGTGGGCAGATATCCTGCGTTTCACCCTAAAACTTGGATGTTGTCTTATATAAACAGCGAGGGAGACAGGAAGTATCGTTTTGTAGTGATGAGCAGAAATCTGACATTTGACAGAAGCTGGGATATCAGTTTTGCAATGGATAGCAGTAAGAAGGTCAGACAAAAAAGAAAAAGTGCACCGATATGTAATTTTTTGGAGTATTTGGCTTTAAACGTGAATAAACAATGTATTGATTACTTAAAGAAAAGAAATCTTATTCGCAAAATGATGAAAGAAATCAAAGATATTTCCTTCTCACTTGACAGTAAGGTATTTGGAGAGAATTTTGAAATACTACCTCTGGGCATTGGAGAAAAGGCATACAAAATAGAAAATGATAAATTGTTTTGCACGCAAAGAGGTAATGCAGATTCTACATTTAATGAGCTTGTTATAATGTCACCTTTCTTATCGGGGAGTGTAATTGCAGATTTTAACCTTTCAGACAGGGCATTGTCTGAGTGCAGCAGAACACTTATTACAAGGAGATCTGAACTTGGGAAATTAAGAGAGTGTGATGTCAATAATTTTACCATCTATACATTAAAAAGATGAAATCATAGACGGAGAAGATGAGATCTCGGATGAGTCATCGGATAAAAGAAAACAGGATATTCATGCAAAGATATATTTGAGAAGAAAATATGCCGATGTGGATCTGTATCTTGGTTCTATGAATGCATCATATTCTGCAATCAATAAAAATGTGGAAATGATGGTAAAGCTTAGTACAAAGAATAAACATCTTAACGGCGAAAGGTTTTTTTGGATGATATATTTTGTGGGAATGCAGATGATACAAAAAAATCCTTTTGAGCAGGTTACGATAGAAAGTGCAATAGATGACACGGCAGATATTAAAAAAGATATATTGGAAGATAAAATAAAGTATCTATGTCGTACAAAGAAAATTGCTTATATTTCAAAAGACGAATCCAATACAGATAGATACAATATAAAAAAATAGAATTTACCGGTATTGATACAGATGAAAAATATAATGATTTCACCGATTAATTCAAAAAGGAAACATATCTTGTCCGAGTATGTGGAGTTTTTGGACATGGATATATTGCAATTATCAGAGTTTTATAAAGTGGAAATTAAGTCAGGTGATACTGTACTCAACAGGATTATCATGATTCCCACAATCGGTTTTCCTGATAAACGAGAAAATATAGTGGTAAACAGCATTATAGGAGACAAAGTATCTTTTATAGAATATATTTCACTTGTACTTGGTGATGACTATATTTTATCTATGATTGAGGGAAAGCAAATAAGAGAATCAGGAATTTTCAGTAAGAAAAGCGGTATCATGCCTGCAATCTATGAGAAAATGCTGAAGGTGGCAGTGACAGAACCTGAAAAGATAAAAGATATCGGATATGTACTTAAGATGGTTAATGACAGTGAAATTATACCGGATGAATTTCGCAGACTATATGAAACATTTTGCAGTACTCTAAAATTGAGAATACAATAAAGGATTATGTATGACACAGTTTGATATAGATGAGATTGAAAAGCGCACTATGAATATGTTGAAGGATTTTCAGGCGGAAACTGTTAAGCGCGTTGATTATCTTTTCAGAAATATGCAGAATCATGTGCTTGTTGCAGATGAGGTCGGTATGGGTAAGACGCTTATCGGCAGGGGTGTTATTGTAAAGACGGCGAGACAAAAAATTGAAGAAAAGTGCAATCTATGCAAGGTGGTTTATATCTGTTCAAATCAGAACATAGCAAATCAAAATATCAGAAAGCTTGATATCACAGGCAGAAATATCGTTGAATCTGTATCTGATACGAGATTATCCATGCAACATCTAAAGATTATGGAACAAGCAAGTGATGAGGCTATAAAAGACGGATTTATACAGCTTATTCCTCTTACACCGGAAACCTCGTTTAAAATGACATCGGGAGGCGGAAGTGTACAGGAAAGAGCTTTGATTTTTGCAATCTTAAAGCGGATTCCTGATTTTAAAGCTCATATAAAAACCCTTGAAGATTTTATGATACATGGCGCAATAAAGTCATGGGAGAGTAGTGAAAAAAATACAATTATGAGAGTCGTGTGGCACAATGTGAAGAGACTACAGGAGGTATCTATCCTAAAAATATAATTGATAAGATATGCAGTGAAGAATTTGAGGAAATAAGAGAAATTATACTGGAGCATTTAAAGGAGATAAGGTATAAGAGAGAACTTTCATACTCGTACTATGCAGTAATGAATAAGCTTAGAGTTATGTTTGCGAAGATAAGTGTATCTATGTTGGAACCTGACCTTGTAATTATGGATGAGTTTCAAAGATTTAAGTTCCTTATATCAGATGAAGACAGTGAAATAGGTATACTTGCTAAAAGATTTTTCAGCGGTAGAAATACAAAGGTGCTTCTTATGTCTGCGACTCCGTATAAGCTGTATTACACACCGGAAGAGATAGATGAGTCACAGGGTTATGAACATTTTGAGGAATTCTTGCAGGTTATGAAATTTATCTTTAATGATGATACAAAATACGGTGAGTTTAAGAAAATATGGACGAATTATTCTGTTGTACTCAGAGAGACGAAGTTGGTGGACGCTACCGTTATCGAGTTAAAAAATTTAGCTGAAGACGCCATGTATCAAGGTGTCAGCAGGACGGAGCGTATATCTGTTATGGATACAGGAGACTTTATAGATGACGGCAGTATTAAATACCATTTGCAGGTAAATGAAAATGATATAAATTCCTATATACAGATGTCTGCTTTATTGTCAAATACCAAAGTAGGTGATAGCTGTCCGATAGATTATGTAAAGAGTTGCCCCTATCTAATGTCATTTATGAGAAAATATAAGATTAAAGAACAAATTGAAAGGTACTATCGCAAAAATAAATATGAGCTTGAGAGTGAAAGAGTTCAAAATCTGCTGTGGTTAAGCCGAAGTAAAATCAGTAAATATGAAGAACTCCCAAAGACAAATGCAAGACTGGAGGTTTTAAAAGAGAAAGCATTTATTAACGGTGCAGAAAAATATCTATGGATTCCACCTTCAATGCCATACTATGAGTTGCAGGGGGTATATAAAAACAGCAAAGGTTTTTCTAAAATACTTGTCTTTTCAGCATGGGAGATGGTGCCCAGAATGATAGGCGTTATGTTATCGTATGAGGCGGAAAGGCTTACAGTTGGAAAGCTTGTAAATCAAATAAAAAATAAAGATGTAAAAAATACAGGTTATTTTGCAAAAGGCACGAGGAAATATCCTTCCCCAAGGCTTAGATTTAATACTTCAAACGGTGAAGTGAGAGGTGTGAATTTACTTACACTGATTTATCCCTCAAAGGTACTGGCAGATATGTACTCACCTGTTGAATCGCTTAATAAGCATGAATCTTTGAAAGATATAGAAAAGTCTATAAGAAATAGATTAACAGGTAAACTTAGGGTATTAGAAGAAAAGTATGGGGATTTTTCTAAAAAGAAGGAAGATACAAGGTGGTATTATCTTGCACCTATACTTATGGATGGATTTGATTACGCGAAAGATTGGGCAGAGAATATTTTAGCGAATCAAAATACAGATAATGAGTATGAAAACTTTGATGTAGCGGATAATCCAAAAGATAAAGGAAACAAGGGGTTTAAAGCCCATATTGAAAAAAACTTCAAAATTACCTTGAATACCCGGAAGAAATACATCTTGGCAGAATGCCTGATGACTTGGTAGAAACACTGATAAATATGGTTTTAGGCTCACCGGCTGTTTGCATATATCGTTCAAATTTGGGAAACAGAGAAATGGCTACATCACTGGCAAAAATTTTTCTGAATAATTTCAATCTTCCGGAATCCACAGCCATTATTGACCTTGCATATGGAAGGTGTAGGGATGATAATTCACATTGGCAAAATGTCCTTAAATACTGTAAAGACGGATGCTTTCAGGCTATGATTGATGAATATATTCATATGTTGAGAGAAAGTGTAGGCTCTCAAGATGATGTTGATACAAACTCTCTCGTGCATAATATGATGGTTGAATCATTAAATATACGTACAGCCACATATGCCATTGATACTTATGCGGATTTTAAGAAGCGAATTACCGGTACAAATGAAATAGGGGATGAATGTAGGATTAGATCAAGCTATGCGGTAGGATTTGGTAATGAGAAGGGAGATAATGCCAAGATCGTTATAAGAAAAGAAAATATAAGAAATGCTTTTAACTCTCCGATGCGTCCCTTTGTATTGTCTACTACTTCCATCGGTCAGGAGGGCCTTGATTTTCATAACTACTGCCGTGTCATAATGCATTGGAACCTGCCAAGTAATCCTATAGATCTTGAACAAAGAGAAGGCAGAATAAACAGGTTTAAATGTTTGGCGATAAGACAGAATGTAGCGGATAAATATGGTATGAATACAATGTTTGAGAAAGATATATGGAAAGAACTTTTTGAAGCGGCAGTGAAAGAAAGGAAAGAGGGGCAATCCGAACTTATTCCGTTTTGGTGTTTCGGAAAGAATCAGAGTATAAAAATTGAAAGACTTTTGCCGATGTATCCTTTGAGTAAGGATGAATTAAATTATGAGAGATTGATTAAAATACTTTCCTTCTATAGATTGACTTTGGGGCAGCCAAGGCAGGAAGAGCTTTTAGAGTATTTATTTAAAGAGTTTAGGGATACAAGTGAACTGAAGAAATTATTTATAGATTTGAGCCCGTTTTTCTAAGAAGAAGAGTCTACCTGATTAAACCTTCGTTACAGTTATAGTTTTATAAAAGCTATGATATTAAAAAAAATAAAAAAATTTAAAAAAACAATGCAATAAAAATGAAGTTCTCGTGCATTAATATAGTGAAAGGGTAAATAAGAGAACTTAAAAAAAGACAGTATTATCCATATAAACGTCGACGGTGGATGATAAATCTATTAAGAACTTACGACCTTTTGAAAAAAACGCTTGTATTAACAGATTGGTAAAATTATTTTTCACTGTACACGGAAAGGATGGAAAAATATGAAAAAGTTTAATAAATTAGGTAAGAGTTTAATAGGTGCGGTTACAGTATCTTGTATGTTATTTGCAGCAGGAATGACAGGAGTTCCATATTATGGAAGCACCTTTGTTGCCAAGTCAAAAGTATCCAAATCATATAAAGCAACAAAGAAAATAACAGCTGATGAGGCTAAAAGAATCGCACTTGCACACGCAAAGTTAGCGGAAAAGGACGTGACTTTTGTTAAAGTGGAACTTGAACTTGAGGATAATAACAGATATGAGTATGATGTTGATTTTTACAGCGGAAATGTAGAATATGAATATGATATCAATGTTTCAAACGGAGCTATAATATCAAGCAGTGTAGAGGTAGATGATTAATAGAGATATATACTTACAGTCAGTCCGGGGTGAATCCCCGGGCTGATTTTTTATGTATAACAGTAAGTCGGGCTAAGTTCAAATTACTTCAAAGTAAATTGAAGTTTGTTTGAAGTGATATTGAAGTTGACTTTGAAGTAACAGTGAAGTAGTTCAAATACCCACTTGTTAGCAAAACCTAACTATGGTATAATGATCTTACCGACGATAACGTCGGTAAAAGAGGAGGTACTATATGGCTGCTGCGAAGAGGCTTAGTGAGGCTGAAAGAAAAAAAGAAATTATGGATTCAGCCACAAAAGTAATTGCCGCAAAGGGCTTAGGAAAGGCAACTATGGAAGACATCATCGCGGGAACAACTTTATCAAAAGGAGGAGTGTATCACTACTATGGGAACGTAATAGAAATCTTTAAAGACATTATGATAAGCGGGATTGATTACAGAAACAATATCATTAAGGAGCATTTGGTTGAATGTGAAAAGGGTGGTGAGAGTAAGTTTATGGCAAAACAGTTGGTTGATAAAGTCATAGACAACAATCCTTTAACGCCTCTTTATGTTGAGTTTTTGATAGAGAAAAAAAGAAATCCCGAACTGAATAATATTATGGAAGAGCTTCAAGAACAGACAAAGGAAAGATTTAAAGCGATATGGAATTATGACTCAGGATGGTTGTTTGATCCTCAAATTTTTTTCAGTTTGTTACCGATTTTATGAATGCTCTGATACTGGCTTCGGATGTACTGGATGCAAGAGAAAATTTCAAAAAGAACAGACAGCATTTGGAAGCAATATTTACTTACTTATTTGAACAAGTAAAGGAGAAAATGGATGGGAGTTTATAAAAAAATTATTCAGATATGTGCCGAATGAAAAAAATATCGGATATATGTCAATTTTATTATCGAGTATTTCGGCATTCCTGGTGGTTTATGGATATTATTATATATTTCTACTTCTAAAAAGAAGCGGTAGTAAAGGGAAATTATGAAAAATGCAGGATATTATTCTACAAAGATAGTTATCTGTTTAACTATAAGTGCGGTAATGTATTTGGTATCCGGCATTGTTTCACATAAGCTGGCATTCAGACTTGAAACAAACTTACGAAAAAAAGAGGAATTGAAGGACTTACAGATGCAAGCTTTCGATTTTTTGATCTGCATTCCTCAGGATATATAAGAAAAAAACTATAGATGACAATGCGGCAAAAACACATATGGCGGTAGCTCATATGTTGCCGGATAATTCACAGGCATTTCTGGTACCGATTTTTTTGCATTTATACTGGCATTTGCCATAAGTCTTAGAGTCGGAATCGTTATTATAGTTTTATCTGTTATAAGCGGACTTATATTGATGGGAATGATGGGCAATAAAGATTTTATGAAGCTTTATCAGACTTCACTTGACAAACTGAGTTCTGAAACTGTGGAGTATATCAGAGGTATACAGGTAATAAAGATATTCGGTTCAAAACTTAGATCTTTTAAGGCATTACATGATTCTATTATGGAGTATTCAAAAATACGCTTATGATTATTCTCTGTCTTGTAAAACACCCTATGTCATATATCAGCTGATATTTTTAGGATTGATTGCCATTATAAGTATTCCGCTCAGCTTATTTTTGATCGGTATAAAAGATCCTAAATTTATGGCTGTGGAGCTTATTATGATCTTTTTCTTAAGCGGTGTAATAATGGTCTCTTTTATGAAAATAATGTGGGCAAGCATGAATATCTATAATGCAAATTTTGCCATTGACAGTTTGGAAGAATTATATGAAAAGATGCAGGAGGATAAACTCACATATGGAAACAGAGATCATTTTGACAATTTCAATATTGAATTTGAAAATGTGAGCTTTTCATATGGGGATAAAAAGGTTCTGGAAAACTTATCATTTTCATTAGAAGAGAAAAAAACTTATGCCTTAGTAGGGCATTCAGGTTCAGGAAAGTCAACTATTGCAAAGCTTTTGTCAGGATTTTATAAGGTTGATAAGGGGGCAATAAAAATAGGTGGATATCCTCTTTCAGAATATACAAAGGAGGCAATCATAAGGAATATCTCGTTTGTATTCCAAGACAGCAAACTGTTTAAAAAATCTATATATGATAATGTAGCATTGGCTGATGAAAATGCGGGTAGAGATAAAGTAATGAAGGCTCTCAGTCTTGCAGGTTGTGATGAAATTATTGAAAAGTTTAAAGACAGGGAAAATACAATTATAGGTTCAAAGGGGGTGTATCTTTCAGGAGGTGAAAAACAAAGGATTGCTATTGCAAGGGCTATTTTGAAAAATTCACCTATTGTAATTATGGATGAAGCGAGTGCGGCAATTGATGCCGATAATGAATACGAATTACAAAAAGCATTTAAAAATTTAATGCAGGATAAGACTGTTATAATGATTGCCCATAGAATGACAAGTATCAGAAATGTAGATGAAATAATAGTTTTGGAAAAGGGAAATGTAATAGAGCGAGGAGATAATGATTCATTAGTAAAAACCGGAGGGTTATACAGCAGACTCCTCAGTCTTTACGAAACTGCAAAATGATTGGAGGGTGTCAAATGAAAAACTACTATAAGAAAAGATATGCTCTCTCAGAACAGGGTGCAAAAAATCTTACAAAAGCAACGATATATTGTTTTTTGACATATTGTATCAACCTTGGTCCGATGTTTATTTTAATGGGACTTATTAATCAGTTGGTCTTGGGAAATGTATCAAGCACCTTGCAGTATATTGTTATGGCAATACTTACTTTGATATTTATGTATATTTTATTATCAGAAGAATATGTAAGCCTTTATAATTCCACCTATAAAGAATCGGCAAATTTGAGAAAGGGAATAGCAGAGAATCTGGCACAGCTTCCGCTGGCTTATTTTTCAAAGCACGATCTCTCCGACCTTTCACAAACGATAATGTCTGATGTGGAAAGGGTAGAGCATTCTATGAGCCATTCCATACCAAAGGTTGTGGCTATGTGGTTATTCTTTCCTCTGATGGGACTTATTATGCTTATTGGAAACTGGAAGCTTGGACTTGCAGCAATTATTCCCACTCTTTTAAGCTTTATGATCAATCCTTTGGCAAAACAGAAGGAAGTTTCAGAGTACAGCAGGTACTTTAATGTGCTAAGAGATAATTCAGAGCTTTTTCAAGAAACAATAGAGTTACAACAGGAGATAAGCAGCTTTAATCAAGCTGATAAGGTGAAGAAAAACCTGTATAAAAAGATGGAAGAGAGCGAGAGGATACATCTTAATGTAGAGATAGTTCCAATGCTGGCGGTAGGTATATCTTCATCTCTCTCATATATAAGCCTTGCAGTAGTATTGGCTGTCGGAATACAGTTACTTATTCACAATGAGATTAGCCTTTTATATCTGATAGGATACCTGATAGGAGCAATAAAGGTTAAAGAACTTTTTGATGTTTCAAGGGAAGGAATGACCGAAATGTCCTATATTGAACCTGCAATTGTAAGAATAAAGGAGATAAAAAAATGCAGACGCTTCAAGAGGGTGAAGATACAGACCTTTCAAGCTATGATATAGAATTTAAAAACGTTTCATTTGCTTATAATAAAGATGCAAAGGTATTAAAAGATGTGAGTTTTACGGCAAAGCAGGGTGAGGTTACAGCTTTGGTAGGTATATCGGGTTCCGGTAAAACTTCCGTACTAAGACTTATATCAAGGCTGTATGACTATGATACCGGAAGTATCTTAATAGACGGAAAGGATATCAAAAATATATCTACAGAATCATTGTTTAAGAATGTCTCAATAGTATTTCAGGATGTGACTTTGTTTAATACAAGCATTATGGAAAATATTCGTTTGGGCAGGGAGAGTGCAACAGATGAGGAAGTAAAGGAAGTACCAGGCTTGCAAACTGTATGGATTTTTATCGAAAAAAATTGCCGGATGGATTTAATACTCTGATTGGAGAAAAACGGTGCTGAATTATCAGGTGGAGAAAGACAGAGAATTTCTATTGCAAGAGCATTTCTAAAGGATGCACCTGTTTTGATATTGGATGAGATATCGGCAAGCCTTGATGTGGACAATGAAAAGAAGATACAGGACAGTTTAAATAAGCTTATTAAGGACAAAACGGTTATTATTATCTCTCACAGATTAAAATCAATAGAAAATGTGAATAAGATTGTGGTAATAGATGAGGGAGTTGTTGAGACATCAGGAAATCATGATGAGCTTATAAAAGATTCAAAGGTATATAAAAACTTGATTGAAAAGACAAAATTAGCGGAAGCATTTAATTATTAGGGGGAAGATATGAAAGAGAAAAAGCTGAAAATAAAGGATCTGGTGACTATAGGTGTATTTGCTGTTATATATTTTGTAGTTACTTTTGCCGTTGGAATGATTGGAGTTATTCCGATTTTATTCCTGATATATCCTACAATACTGGGAATTGTTAGCGGAACTGTTGTTATGTTATTTATGGCTAAAGTACAAAAACCTTGGGCATTGTTTATTTTCGGAATGCTGTCACCTCTTATTATGCTTGTGGGAGGCCATACCTATGTAATTTTACTTCATGCATTTGCAGTAATGATTATAGCCGAGTTGATAAGAAGAATCGGTCATTATAATTCATTTAAATACAATATGCTTTCATTCGCAATATTTAATACCTGGATTTGCGGTTCACTTATGCAAATGTTATGGGCAAGGGAGAAATACATTGAGTTATCTATGATGATGGGCAAGGAGTATGTAGATATTTTGATAAAACTTATTACTTATCAGCATATGGCTTTGGTTTATCTTGGTGCTATAATCGGAGGACTTATAGGCGCAAATATCGGAAGAGTATTACTGAAAAAGCATTTTATAAAAGCAGGTATAGTTTGATGTATTATTAGGAGGGAAATATGAAAGAGCAAAAGCTGAAAATAAAGGATCTGGTGACTATCGGTGTATTTGCAGTTATATATGTGGTGATTATATTTGCTTTGGGAATGATAGGATTTTTACCTGTTTTATATCTGGTATATCCTGCACTACTCGGTATTGTAAGCGGAACTGTTATTATGTTGTTTATGGCAAAGGTACAAAAACCTTGGGCGTTGCTGATACTTGGAATGCTTACATCTGTTTTTATGATGGTAGAAGGAAATACCTATTTACTTATTATACATTCATTCGTGGTGATGCTTATAGCCGAGTTGATAAGAAGAGTAGGTAATTACAATTCATTTAAATACAATATGCTTTCGTTTGCAATATTTAATACCTGGATTTGCGGTTCACTTATGCAAATGTTATGGGCAAGAGAAAAATATATTGAAATAGCAATGGTTATGGGTGAGGAGTATGTGAATGCTTTGATAAAGCTGGTCACATATCCACATATGGCATTGGTTTATCTGGGTGCTATATTAGGCGGACTTATAGGAGCGAATATAGGAAGAATATTACTAAAAAAACATTTTATAAAGGCAGGTATAATTTGATGTATTACATCAATGACAAAAGACTAAATCCAAATCCTATAACCAAGTTTTTTGTTGTAATGTTACTTGGGTTTACTGTAGTACATTCTATAAATCACTATTTGGAAATAGCTGCTGTATTAGTGATATCTATTATGTACCTTATCAATGGATTTAGAAGAGAGGCAATAAAAAAATATACTGGTATTTGGTGTATTGTTATTTGTACCGAGTTTTTAGTGCTTTGGCAAAGCTTCCCATATTTATAATGATGATGCTTTCATTACCGGCTATATTTCGTATGTTCTATCTTCCTTTTGCAGCAGGTGAATTTATGATCAAGACTTCTGATGTCGGAAGTATTATCTCATCAATGGATGCTTTAAAAATACCAAAGGAAGTTTCTGTACCTATAGCCGTAATGTTCAGGTTCTTCCCTTCATTTGCTGAGGAGAAAAATAACATTATGATGGCAATGAGAATAAGGGAATAGAAACAAAAAAATCCTGTTAAATATCTTGAATATATTGCTGTACCCCTGCTTATTATTTCATCAAATATTGCAGATGATATTGCAAAGGCTGCGGAAACAAAATGCATTGCAAATCCTGTAAAGAAAACAAGGTACATAAAAGTAAAAATTCATTTGATCGATTTTATTTATGCTTTCACAATGACAATTATAGTGGTGGGAGGTCTTATATGCTTACGTTAGAGAATCTATCACTGTTTTACGAACAGGATAAAAAAAGTACTTGATAATATCAACTTAATCGTAGCGGACGGTGAATGTGTTCTTCTTACCGGAGAGAGCGGAAGCGGAAAATCCTCTATTGTAAATTCTATAAACGGTCTGGCTTTTGAATATGAAAATGCCAAATTTAGCGGCAACATAAAGGTTGACAATAAAGATTTAAAGGGAATGGAGCTTTATGAAATATCTCTGATGATATCCAGCGTTTTCCAAAACCCAAAGACACATTTTTTCAATGTAGATACAACACTTGAACTGTTATTTTATCTTGAAAACATAGGTCTTGATAGAAAAGAAATGGAAAACCGTATGGAAGATATGCTGAAGCTCTTTCCTATAAGGCATCTACTGGGGCGTAGTATATTTGAACTCTCGGGCGGTGAAAAGCAGATTCTTTGTGTGGCGGCCTGCTATATTTCCGGTTGTAAGATAATAGTACTGGATGAACCTTCATCAAATCTGGATGATAAATATATTGATATATTAAAAAGAAATGTCGCAGATACTAAAGAATAAGGGTATAACACTTATCATTGCAGAGCATAGAATCTATTATTTAACGGATTTGGCAGATCGAATTATTCTTGTTAGAAAAGGAGAGCTTTTTAAGGAGCTTACAAAAGATGAACTATTAAACGCCGAAAGACAACTCGGACTTCGCTCTGCAACAAAAACAGACTTAAAGGTCCAAAGGAATTCCGTCGGAAATGATTTGACTGTTAAAAAACTTGAGTACAAATTTAAAGACGGTTTCAAACTAAAGATAAATGATATTTCATTTGGTCTTGGAAATATTTACGGTATTACCGGAAAAAACGGCTGCGGTAAATCTACATTCATAAGAGTAATGACAGGCCTTGATGATAAGGGAAAGAGTGAGATAATATTTAACGGGAAAACTCTGAACAAAAAAGACAGACTGAAAAATTCATCCTTGGTTATGCAGGATGTTAATCATCAGCTTTTCACGGATTCTGTAGAGGAGGAAATAAAACTTGGGGTTAAGGATTTGTCGCAGGACAGATTAGATAAGGTCCTATATGGTCTTGAACTTACAGAATTAAAGGACAGACATCCTATGAGCCTTTCAGGTGGACAAAAACAAAGAGTGGCCATTGCCTCAGTTCTATGCAAAAATTCAAGATTTATATTTTTTGATGAGCCCACAAGCGGTATGGATTATAAGAACATGATAAAAATTTCAAAGCTGATAAAGGAGATGAGTACTAAAGATAATATTATATTTATTGTTTTCCCACGATATTGAATTTTTTTAAATGAAACCGCAGACAGTATACTGTGTCTGGAAGAATTTAAGACCCTAGAATCCTAAAAATTAAAGTATTAGAATCATTTATTATTAAACAAAACTTTAAAAACTGTAGTTTAATATATGATATAATCAAAAAAAACATCGGAGGATACTTTATGGATCGTTTCAAGAAAGTTTACAGACAGGGAGTAATAGAAGTACTTGAAGTCTGGGTTGATACGGAGACAGGTGTAAACTATTTATGTAAAGCAGGTGGATACGCAGGCGGTTTGACTGTTTTACTTGATAAAGACGGAAAGCCTGTAGTAACACATGACATTAAAGAAGGTTTATAAATAAAAGCTGTAGCGGAAGGGTAGCTTCTACTACAGTTTTTTATTTCTATTCCCATATTGTATGCTGTGCTCTCACACCATATTTATCAGGTTTATAAAGTGAATCAAAATCAGCTTCCACACTGTATCTTTTCCATATAACATAGTCGGAAGTCTGAATCTTAAGTGTAAATGAAATATCATTCCTTACTTCTTCATATTCAATCGGATGTAGTGAAAAAATATCCGTCAAATCTTTTTCTCTAAAGTCATCTATACTCAGTTTAGACAGGTCGGTATTATTAAATTTAACTTCTGATAAAGCTTCACTGTCTGCCGGAATCCTATAATAAGTTATTGTACAGTTTTTTAGTTTATCGCTATCTTTTAATGTAGGAGTAACACTTACAAAACCGTAGGATTTATCATCACGAAATATTTCCAAAAGTTCACCATAATAAAAGTGGTCATTACGATTGTTTACTATTTCACTGTCTGCAGACTTTTCCGAGAAGTAAAAGCCGTCAGACAAAAGAGCGGATGCCTTTGTTTCGCCGACAATTATATTGCTTGTATTTATTTGTACTACGACCGGCTTTTCGGGAAAACCTATCATAGATATAAAAAGGGTAAGGGTAAAATTTGTTATAAACAGTCCGGCTATAACAGCATTTGAAGCTGAGTAGAGTCGAAATATTTTATTTTTATGATTGCTTATAAGTCCTGAAATAAGCTGAATGAGATGATAAAATACCAAGCTTATTACTGCAAGTCCAAGCTGAAATCTTAAACATCTATAAAGTGACAAGGTAAAATTATTCGTCATGTAAAACATAATGCCTATGCAGGAGATATTTGCCAAAATATACACGAAGAAAAATAATAATACCGCTTTTAGTGCCTCAGATTCGGTAATATCATCATAGTCTATATGTATTCTACCTTGAAAGCCCTGTCCGATATTGTACATCCATTTTGGAACCTCCTTACCGGCAGCTACTGCAATTATCAGCCTTAAAAACATATAGATTGTTAATATAAAGCATAGTAAAACCAAAAGACCAAAAATTAATGCGAATACAGTAAATCCCATTTTATTCCCCCATTATTCCCAAATAGTATGCTGTGCCCTGACACCATAATGGTGTACTGAGCCATTTTCAAAAAAATCTGCCTCAATGCTATAACTTTTCCACAGTGAGTACCCTACAGTTTGCAGTTTTAAGGTATACAAAGGACTGCGTTTATACTGATTATAATTATAAGGCTTTATTGAAAAGATGTCAGCTATATCTTTGTATTCAAAATCCTGAATACTCAATTCGGACAGAGTTGCATCACTAACTTTTACCTGAGATAAAACCTCACTGTCACCTGGTATCTCATAATATGTTATGGTGCAATTTTCGAGTTTATCGGAATTCTTAAATGTAGGAGTAATGCTCATAAATCCATAAGATTTTCCGTCACGAAGCAATTCTACAAGTTCACCATAGTGAAGTTGGCTGTTTCGTTTATTTACAATTTCACTGTCTGCATCTTTACCGTAAAAGGTAAAGCCGTCTGCTAAAAGAGAGGAGGCTTTTGTTTCGCCTATTACCACAGTGCTGTTATCTATTTGTATATTTATAGGTTTTTCAGGAAATCCTACCCTGAGCATCCATAGAGTATAGACAAGCGCAGTTACAAATATTCCTGCCATTACAGCATTTGTTGGTGAGTAGAGTGGCCTGTAATTTCCCAATATATGAGATACAAAAAAATAAAAATCAGTTTTACTATAAAGTAGAATAACATTGCTATCAAAACAACTACGACCTGCAAGCCTATGCATATATAAAATGCTTTCTTGGAATTTTGTGTTTGATAATACATTACAAAAATAGAAAAAAATATTGGCTAAAATAAAACAAAGGATAAAAAAATTGGTATCCCATAATGCCGCAGGTTCTGTAAAATCCTCGTAATTGATATTGATTTTTACTTTTTAAATGCCTGTCCAATCTTGTACATCCAATTTGGAACCTCAGTATAAGTACTTACAGCTATTACCAGTTTTATGTACATATAAACTGTGAATATAAGGAGTATCAATATAAGTATAGCAAGTGCTATGGAAATTATAAAAAAAGCCATTGTAGCTCCCCTTTTTAAATTAAAAGTTGTATACTCGTATTATATCATTTTGTTGTAAAATTTACGATATTTAATACTTTTATGGGGAGGAATATGGCTGTTTCATATTTTATTTATGTGACTGATAAAGAAAATACCGGTTTTAATTTAGAGAAGTTTAATAATGATATTAAACAAAGATTTCCTAAAGTCGGTATTTCGGTAAAGGATGATGAGAAATGTCGGTACAATATTTGTTGGGAAGACTACGAAGATGAGTATGAGTTTGAACTTTGGATGCTAAGGGATAGAAGTGTATTAATGATAAATTATTTCAACTCAAAGAACAGGATCTATGATTATGCGGAGTTTATAAAATGGCTCAGAAGCTACTTCCCTTATGAAAAGGAAGTTTTATTATGTGATGAGGGATATAGTAAAACTATTGTATTAAGTGAGGTAGTAGAGATAGAGGATATTTTGGAGATACTGGAGTAGGAGCATTATTGTTAAAACATACCGGATATATATCATATTACGTATAGGTTTACAGTTGAGAAATTCAGATATATGAAGTATGATAGGAATGCCAATTAATATATAAATAAGATTAAATTAATAAATTTATAATGGAGGAAATGGGAATGGAAACAGGCTCTGTAAACGATTTGAAAACTTATGTGGAAATGAAATCTTGTGGTAATATTTTACCAAAAAAGGGAACAAACATCAGAAGCCCTTATGAGCATCAGAAAAAGGCTATGGAAGCACTTGATAAGATAAATAAAGAAGAATATTATAGCACTTTGGTAGTTCTGCCGACAGGAGGCGGAAAGACTTATACAGCTTCTATGTGGTTATTAAAAAATGCTATTGATAAGAAAAAGAAAATTCTTTGGATAGCACATCGTCAGATGCTGCTTGACCAGGCTGCAGAGTCCTTTCAAAATTTTGCTTATGCAGAAGTTGTACCGCATGTTTCTTCTTTCAGATTCAGGATTGTGTCAGGTGCATCAAGTCATGACAGAACAATAGATATCAAGGCGGATGATAATTTATTGATTATAAGTAAGGACAGCATAGGCAGAAATATTGAAAGACTTGATAAGTGGTTGGAAGGAGAAAAAGAGCTGTATCTGGTTGTAGATGAAGCACATCATTCAACTGCAAAAACCTATAGAAAAGTTATCAACTATGTAAAAGATAAGGTGCCAAATTTAAAGCTAATAGGTCTTACAGCAACACCATTCCGTACAGCAGAAGAAGAGCAGGGACTTTTGGGTAAAATCTACTCTGACGGTGTTAGTGACGGTCAGGTTGTACGTGGAGACATAGGAATAACATATCAAATAGGACTAAAAGAACTTATAAACAGGCAGATACTTTCAAAGCCTATTTTTGAAAGTTATTTTACAGAAGAAGATTATGGAGATTGTCTAGGTCTTGATTCATGGGAAAGGATTCAATATCTTGATAATTTGCCGGATGATATTGCTAATCAGATGGCGGAGAGTGCTGCACGTAATAAACTGATTGTTGAAACATATAAAGAAAAACAGGATGAATATGGTCAGACAATTGTATTTGCGGTCAATGTAATACATGCTATTCAGCTTAGTGCACTTTTTAATAAAGCGGGAATTAAGTCTGATTTTGTTGTATCTGATATAAGAGACGGTGTTACAGGAGTGACAGTAAGTAGAGAGGACAATGAGAGAAAACTTGAAGCCTACAGAAAAGGAGAATTACAGGTACTTGTTAATGTAAATATCTTGACTGAGGGTGTGGATTTACCAAAGACAAAAACAGTGTTTTTGGCAAGGCCTACAGTATCATCTATTTTGATGACACAGATGGTAGGTAGAGCATTGCGAGGAACTGCAGCGGGAGGTACATCAAGTGCATATATTGTTTCATTTATAGACCATTGGAATGAGCATATTGCATGGGTAAATCCGGAAAGCTTGTTTGCAGGGGAGAATGATTTTAAAGATAGTGATGATTCTGAGCGTGCTAAAAGAGATATCCAAATGATTGCGATTTCAAAGATTGAGGAGTTTGCAAGAATACTTGATAATTCGGTTGACACAACAAATTTGGAAAGAGTTCCTTTTGAAAAAAGAATTCCTATCGGAATGTACGCATTTAAATATCTGGAAGAAAACGGAATGGATCATTCATATCAGGTAATGGTTTATGACAGCACACAGGAAGCTTATAAGAATCTTATGGAGTCACTTCCTTCATTGTTCAAGTCATTTGATGTAACAGAGGAGTATCTGACAAAAGAACAGCTTGATGAAATGGAGGCACAGTGCAGGGATTCATTCTTCTGTGGTGAAATGATACCGCCATATGAGAGCAGAGATGTTATAAATATCATAAAATACTATGCACAATATGAGGAAGCACCAAGATTCTATACATTTGAAGAGGTGGATAGAAATAAGCTTGATATATCAAAGATTGCACAGCATATTTGGGATGAAGATATGGGGGTACGCAAAAAAGCTGAATACATTGATGAGCTCTGGAATTCAGGAGACGACAATATGCTTAGATTGTTCTTTGGCAGAAAGATATATTTTTCAAAGCAGCTTGATATTGAATTGATAAAATTATCAGGTTCTGACATATATGATAATGGACCGGAAGTAGACTATGGCCCTAAGAAGCTGGAAGATTTACCGCTCCATATAATTCGTAAGATTAACCCTGATTATGAAAAATATTTAAGAGATGAAACCTTTAAAAAGTATACTGATGAAGCCGGTAATTACCGCTGTGCATGCTGTGGATTTACAGACAAATCCAGAGTGCCTTTCCATGTAGACCATATTATTGCTATGAATAATGGCGGTAAATCTGTTGTGGAGAATTTACAGATTCTTTGCCGCAGTTGTAATGCAAGGAAGAGTGATAAATAATGTATGGATTGTTTTATTCGGCAATCGATATTGCATTTATCTTACAGGATTTAAAACTTGGTTGTAGAGAGGAAAGTAAAGTTCTTGATTCAATATGGGAAAATGAAAAGAACTTACTTTCCGAACAGTACAGAGATAATAAGAGAAAATTTTTGCTGGATATATATCAATGGAGTCATTATATATTGGATAAGGATGCAATTGATGAAGAACTTGTTGCTATACAGAGAGATTTGAAGCATTCGGATAGAACATTGCAATTAGATCAGTTAAGCGGTTACTTCTCTGATTTTGATATCTTCTTTAAAAGTTGTCGTATAAAAATATTATATGGCAGTAGAAATTATGTAAAAATAAAGCTTAGAACTTTATTAGAAAGATATGGCTATAAACGTAGATCATCATTGATCGTTCAGTATATAAAACATTGTTTAACATTTTATAATTTGCAAGTGGCTGTACGTGGTGGTGACATTTGCGATATAGAAACAGTAGGCCTTGATGAAATGTTGATGTTTAGAGTAATAAGTTAGTGTATTAAGATAATAAAACAGTCACAAGTTTAGAATAAGCAGGTGAAAAAATGATTACAGGTATTGACTACATCTTATATACTGATAAAGATAAGGATACTTTTATAGAAAAAATAGAAGAAAGTATTACATTTTGGGAAGATCCATATATTGTTATTGATGATGAAGATGAAACAACGGATATTTTTGTTTCTCGAGATGAGAAGATGTTTCAGTTGATGGACGAAAAGGGTTTTTTTATAGATGAACTGTCCGGGGAAGGACCGTTTTTATTGATTTTTAACAGCGGATATTCACCAAAGGAAAATAGAGTTACACTGGTGCTTTCTGAAGAGATTTTCGAGTCAAAATTCTCCAAGCTGGTATTCAATTCGATTAAATCTATTTTATAATGTGGAAGGACGGTGAGTTACATTATGGAGAAAAAAAGCAGAATTAAAAAGAAATTATAAATAACCAAAGAGATTTCTTTAACACAAATGCAACTAAGTCGGTTAAATACAGGATAAAGATGTTGGAAAGGTTAAAGGAGGCAATCAGAAACAATGAGGTAGCAATCATTACCGCTCTATATAAGGATCTTTTAAAGTCTAAGGCTGAGGCATATATGAGTGAACTTGCAATAGTTTATGCGGAGATAAATGAGGCTTTAAAAAATGTAAGAAAGTGGAGCAGGCCGGAGAAGGTAAAAGGAACTATAGCTACATTTCCGGCAAAGAATTATGTATACTCTGAGCCTTATGGAGTAGTGCTTATTATATCACCTTGGAATTACCCCTTCAATTTGGCTATAGCACCGCTTGTAGCAGCAATAGCGGCAGGAAATACAGCCGTTATCAAATGCTCAAAAGAGAGTGTTTATACCTCAAAAGTTATTAAAAACATTATAAATAAAGCTTTCGGTTCAAATTATATTTTCTGTGTGGATGAAGATATAGATTATGATGAGCTTCTACAACAAAGATATGATTATATATTCTTTACAGGAAGTCAAAGAGTAGGAAAGATTGTAATGAATATAGCGAGCAATAACCTTATACCGGTTTCCTTGGAACTTGGTGGAAAGAGCCCTTGTATTATAGATGAGACAGCCGATATTAAACTTGCTGCAAGGCGAGTACTGTGGGGGAAACTGCTTAATGCCGGACAGACCTGTGTGTCTGTTGATTATGTGTTAATACATAGCAGTGTTAAGGACAGATTTATAAAGTATCTGCAAAAAGAAATAAAGAGAAGATATCCTAATGCATTAAATAATGACACTTATCCGAGAATAATAAATGAGCATCATTATAAAAGATTGATGAATTTAATAAAATCAGAGGACAGTATAATAGGTGGCAGAGGTGATGATGTAGTTCATAGATTAGAGCCTACTATTTTACCGGATGTGGATTTTGACCATGAAATCATGAAAGAAGAGATATTCGGACCGGTGCTTCCAATCATAGAATATGACGATATCAATAATATAATAAGGATAATAAAAGAACATGAGAAGCCTTTGGCATGCTATGTATTTACAAGGGATAAATATATTGCAAAGCATATTATAAAGAGTATTTCATACGGTGGCGGATGCATAAATGATGTTATACTGCAAGTATCAAATCATTATATGCCGTTTGGAGGAGTAGGAAGTAGCGGAACGGGTTCGTATCATGGGAAGTTCGGATTCGATACATTCAGCCATAAAAAAAGAGTATTGTTTGGAGTGAAACAATGATTGATTTACCCATTAGGTATGCACCGTTTAACCAACTAAAATTTAGAATATTGAAAAAAATATTGGAATCATTTAATGATTCAAAAAATTAGAAAGCCGGAGACAAAATATGGCGTATACCAAGGAAAACTTTGAAGAATGGATAATTCTTATAGACCCTAAAATGGAGTATTTTACAGATGTATTTGCAAAAGAAAACAATTTAAAACTTGACTACAGTATAGAGTCATTGGACGAGATTGAAAATTGGATCCTAAATAATTACAGAGAGATAAAGGATTTGATAAATGACACTAAGACTTTAGACTATTTGACGGTATATATTGGTGAGACTTTCAGGAAACATATAGGTGGAGAGTGGTTTATAGATTTAAAAAATAAAAAGAATGCATACTATTCCATGCCTGTTTTGACAAGTCCTGATTACATAGGAGAGAGTTATATAGCACCGATGACATTTGCAACTGCATGTATCAACAGAAAAAAGGGCAATTATATAAGTACGATACTGAAAAACTGTTTGGAAGATATGGGAAAGTAGGGTCTAATACTTTAAAAGATATATTACTGCCGGAGCCTTACGTGATCCACATGGGCCTAGTGCGGCGCCGGCAGTATTTATATCTTTAACGGTATTTATATAATATAGAGCCAAGTGAACCTGAGTTATTCCATATAAAGCCCTTTACATCACTATCTATATCTTTAAGTTTTCCGTTTAAATATTGTTTTAAAGTACCTGTTCCTTTGCTTTCGTCATAATCTGTTAAAAAATAAGTTTTTTCAAATTTTTCATACTTTGGAAGGAATCCGTCATAATCCTTTACATTTTCAGCAACTATAGTATCTTTGCCGTTTTCCCAAATATGATAGGTATCAGAACCGGTGGAAGTTCCCGGAAGAGAGACATTATATACGATATAGGTTTCGGTATCGTCAACTACTAAATTTGCATGTGGATAATATTCACCTAAGTTTTGAATGACAATATTTCCATCTATGAACAAGGAATAATAGTCGTTTCCTAATTTTTTTGCTGTGTACAACAAGCCGTCATTTTCTTTCTTGCCTTTTTTATCAGTATACATTTCATGAAAATTAGAGATATTATCATTCATAAGCTCAATTTCGCCTTTGGAATCTCCCTTTATAGTAACTCTCCAAAGCTTACTATTTTCCTTAGAGAAAAAAAATACCAATACTTTGAATTATAAGGAAGTACATCCTCTATTTTATCATCATCCGACCCTTTTATATCTTTATATTCACCTAATAGTTCACCATTTTGTCGTATTTTTTTAGAACGATCTCACCTTCGGAATTCTTTTTCTATACATGCCAGTAAATCTTCTTTGTTCTTATATTCTACAAAGTCTACAAATGTATCACTGACTAATTCCTCATTGCCGTCAAGGTCAAACTTATAAAGGAATCCGGGTTCATCAACCTTTGATGTATAAATGGCCTTATCATAGGAAACAGAATGGTAATTATACGGTTGTTTAATACCTGTTACTATTTTTTTGAGCTTCCATCTTTCAACTGATATAATGTATTGTCATTGAAGTAACATACTGTATCAAGGTCAAAAGAATGTGATATGATATTAGGATTAATATCTGAATATATAGTTTTTTTACCTGAGTAAATATCAATAAAATATGCATCTACTATAAATTCTTTTTCGGAATTGCGGTTATATGGAACAATAAAAAGTGTGTCCTCGTCATCGGAAATAGTGTATTTCATTTCTTCTTCACCTTCTTTAAAGAGGCTAACCGCTTTACCACCTTTATTTAAAAACAGCTCTTTATTTGAAATATAGAGTATGTCACCGTTTTTTAAGATATGATGTACTGTGACTTTTTTTCAGCCACCTTGGTTCGCTTGGTAGGTGATTTTTGATGTAGATGTATAAAGTGTGTAGGTTTCTCCATCATAATCTGAAAATGAACAGAATAAATCGGTATCTTTACTGTGTGGTGCTATAGAAAACTTTTCCATAACACTTCCGTTTGTTGTACAAGGTCCCAAGTCTATAATTTCAGAGTTATTATAGCGAGCCATATAAAGATTATCTCCCTTTAAATAAAGAGAAAACTTATTGGAACTTGTACTTTTTTTGAGATTCCGCCTTGGATTTTTTTACCTGATGAGCAGGCTGATGCGAATACAACAAAAAAAGACATGTTACTAAAAAAACAGAAAAATAACGGGAAGTTTTCGATGTGAGTTTTTTTGAACATAAATTTCACCTCCATAAATTTTTAATTTAATTTTACTATATATTTATACAAAAAAATCTATTTATAATTCTGCTAAATATACTTAAAAAAATTTTTAGAATTATAAACTATATTTACTCTGATTTAATATATAAAAAAATATATTGTATTTAAATCTATGTACGATTATACTAAACAGAAATAAATATTTAATTGTAGAGCATTGATCAATCAGAGAGTATTTATATGAATTAGGAAAGTTGGATATAAAAAAATGGCTTATACGAAAGAAAAACTTTGAAGAGTGGATAATTCTCATAGACTCTAAAATGGAGTATTTTACAGATACATTTGCAAAAAGAAAATAGTTTAAAAACTGGACTACAGTATAGAGTCACTTGATGATGTTGAAAATTGGATTCTCACTAATTACAGTGAGATAAAGGACTTGATAGGTGATGCCAAAACCCTTGACTATTTGACTGTATATATCGGCGAGACTTTCAGGAAGTATATAGGTGGAGAATGGTTTATAGATTTGAAAAATAAAAAGAATGCATACTATTCCATGCCTGTTTTAACAAGTCCTGATTATATAGGAGAAGTATACAAAGCTCCAATGACATATGCGACTGCATGTATCAACAGGAAAAAGGGAGATTATATCAGCACTATACTGAAAAACTGTATGGAAAATATGAATATTAGATAATCTTATATAAAAATAGGAAAGCTGTTTAAGCTTTCCGTTTTTTATTCCCATACAGTATGTTGTACCATAACATTGTAGTATGAAAGCATGTTATCGGAGCTAAAATCGGCTTCTATACGATAACGCTTCCACATAGAATAGTCATGAGTTTGCAATGTGAGTACAAAATAATAAGGACCTTTCATCTCATCATAATCTGTCGGATGCAGTGAAAAAATATCTGTCAAATCTTTATTTTCAAAGTCGTTAAGATCTCAAATTCGACAGCACTACATTGCCAATCTTTACAGCAGATAAATCCGTATCATCAGGTGTAGCCTTAAATAATGTTACAGTACAGTTTTTAAGTTCATCCGAATCCTTCCATGTAGGTGTGACACAGACATGACCGAAAGACTTGTCACCAAGATATAATTCCAAATATTCTCCATAGGAAAAGTGGTCGCTTCGAGTATTTATGATCTCACTGTCTGCATTTTTGTCTTTAAAGGTAAAGCCGTTTTCAAGAAGAACGGATGCCTTTGTTGTGCCGATAATCACATTAGTTCCTGCTATCTGCACATTTACCGGTTTAGCCGGAACACCTGCTATGGATATAAAAAAAGTAAATGCAAATGAGTAGAAAAACATAAGTACATCCAACGCATTGGTAGTTGAGTAAGAATATTTCGTACGGTATGAGGGTATCAAAAAACGTATAAGCGGTCTGATAATTCCGGAAAGTATTATTGCAGCTATAATTACAGCAAACTGCATTTTTAAACAGGAAAAAATTGCTTTTCCTATATTATGTAATTTGAAATAATTCACACCGGTAACTATTATATTAACTAAAATAATACACAGCATAAAAAAACGCTCGCTTCTATAAGTGCGGGCTTATCGGTGATATTATCATATTGAACAGCCCTCCTTGTAATCTGTATATATTGTCCCTAAAGCATATATCCAATTAGGTAGCTTCTTAAAAAGTACAAAACAGCTATCAGCAGTCTAAAGTATAAAAAAACAGCTAAAATAAAAGCATAGCAGTGAAAAATATACCAAAGGCTAATGTAGATATAAAAAAATCCCATTACATTAATCTCCTGTGATTGTTTAAAAAGTATTATAAACCTGTGTATCATTATATCACTTTATGTATTGATATTGTAGATGTAAAGGAATAGTATATAAAATTAGGTGTGCTGACATGTTTTAGACGGAAAGGAATTAAAGTATGAATATATTATTACAGGAAAGTGCCGATATTTTAAAAGAGTATTTTGGAGAGAGACTTGATAAAATGGTAGTTGAAAGAGCGGTGTTCGGACTGTTCTTTTCAGGAGTAAAATTAAGTACAGGTCATGGAGGGCTTTGTTTTACACCTGTTAAGGAGATTCCGGAGGCTGTATGCTGTCCAAGCTCTGCAAAGGCTATGCCTTTATCAGGTAAACTTGGCGGAAGAAGTGTAAAAAGTTATTTGGACGATCTTTCACATACAAATATTCTCAGAAAGACACTGGCTATTGCAACAATTAATGCACTTTCGGCTTGTTACTGGGAAGAAAATAAGAATTTGGAGTATAAAATAGAGATAGATGTAGACTCTTTTGATGTGATGGAGGTTCACCAAGGCAAAAAAAGTGTTGTAATAGGTGCTTTGGTACCGATGCTTAAAAAGTTACTTGCAGCAGATGCCGATTTTAAAGTTCTGGAGATGGACTCATGTACTCTAAAGGGAAAGGAGCTGGAACATTTTGCACCTGCAAAGGATGCTGATTTGTATCTGCCGGATTCCGACCTTGATGTTATTACAGGTGTTACTATACTTAATGATACATTACCGAATTTACTGGCTATGTGTAAACCAGGTGCCGATGTTTTGGTTACAGGTCCTACAGCAGGTATGATACCTGATGCATTCTTTAAAAGAGGAGTGACTGTAATGGGCGGTATCTTGGTGACAAAACCTGATGAGCTGCTTGATGTTATAAGTGAGGGAGGCTCAGGTTATCATTTCTTCGGCAAGAGCGCCGAAAGAATAGTAATTTACAATAAGCAGGGTATGTAAAAAATTTAGAATTATAAGTAGAACACGATTTTACGGCCTTAAAAATGTGCAGAATTGCATTTTTATGGCATTAAAAGTGTAGTAAATTACATTTTTATGGACTTAAAAATGTTGACGAAATGCTTTTAAACCTCTAATATATAAAAAGAGTATTTTTTTATAGAAGTATTTTTGGGAGGTAGACCTTATGAAGCGTTTTGCACTTGAAAAACTTATAGAATGGAAGGATAAACAAAATAGAAAGCCTTTGATTATCAGAGGGGCAAGACAGGTTGGAAAAACCTGGCTGATGAAGGAGTTCGGAAGAACATGCTTTGAAAAAGTTGCTTATGTAAATTTTGATAATAATAAAAGGTTGGAGCAGGTATTTGAGGGCGATATCAATATAGACAGGATTTTTATTGGCAATCAGTATAGAAACAGGAGTTTCTATTGATGCAAAAAATACTTTATTGATATTTGATGAAGTACAAGAGGTACCAAAGGCTCTATCTTCATTGAAATACTTTTGTGAGAATGCACCGGAGTATGCAATAGTAGCAGCAGGTTCATTATTAGGTGTAGCTCTTCATAAAGGAACATCATTTCCTGTAGGCAAGGTTGACTTTATGGATCTTTACCCATTGACCTTTCTTGAGTTTTTATATGCTTTAGGTGAGGAACGTTTTGCAAATGTGCTTCAAAGTGATGATACAGATATGATAACAATGTTTAAGACTAAATATATAGAAAGACTTCGTGAATACTACTATGTAGGTGGAATGCCTGAGGTTGTAAAAACTTATGTTGACAGTAAAGATTTTAAACAAGTGAGAGAAATACAGAGAAACCTTTTGAATTATTATCAACAAGACTTTTCAAAGCATGCTGAAGTTTCACTTGTTCCAAGACTAAATCTTGTTTGGGATTCTATTCCAATGCAGTTGGCAAAAGAAAATAAAAAATACATCTACGGACAAGTTAGAAAGGGTTCAAGAGCAAAGGACTTTGAACTTGCATTACAGTGGCTTTTAGATTGTGGGTTGATCCATAAGGTACAAAGAGTAGGAAAAGTAGCGCTTCCATTGAAAGTTTATCTTGACCTTGATGCATTTAAAGTGTATCTGCTTGATATCGGTTTGTTGATAGCTATGACAGATTTGAATGCTCAAGTGATTATTGACGGCAACAGAATTTTTACCGAATTTAAGGGAGCATTGACAGAGCAGTATGTTTTGCAGCAACTTATTGCATCGGAAGGTATAGATCCTTATTATTATTCCACATCTAATTCAAGTGGAGAGATAGATTTTATGATTCAAGGCAAAACATCGATAATTCCACTGGAGGTGAAAGCGGAAGAGAATTTGAGAGCTAAGAGTCTTAAAGCCTTTTGTGAAAAGTATCATCCAAAGTATGCTGTTCGTACATCTATGTCAGATTATCGTGAGCAGGACCGGATGACAAATATTCCTTTGTATAATATTTATAAAATTAGAGAATACGCAGATAAATAGAAATGAGGAGAGTAAAAATATGGGCTATACTAGGGAAAACTTTGAAGAGTGGATAATTCTTATACCTTTTAAAATGGAATATTTTACAGACACATTTGCTAAAGAAAATAACTTGAAACTTGACTACAGTATGGGGTCATTGGATGAACTGGAAAAATGGATCTTAGCTAATTATAAAGATGCCGAAGGGCTGATAAAAGATAAGAAAACACTTGATTACTTGACAGTATATATTGGAGAGACTTTCAGAAAATATATAGGTGGTAAGTGGTTTATAGATTTGGAGAATAAAAAGAATGTATTCTATAGTATGCCTGTTTTAAAAAGTCCTGAATATAAGGGAGTTACATCCAAATCACCCTTGACATATGCGACAGCATGCATAAGCAGGAATAAGGGGGATTATATAAGTACAATCCTAAGGAATAATATGGAACATTAGATATATAATTTAAAAACATATATGTATTTTTTTGACATAAGAATTTCAAGCTTATAATATATTTAATTTTTGTATACATAAGTATTGTACACCATATTTTGTCTGTGCTATCATAAAATCACATAGTTCTAAGAGTAAATACTCAATTTTTTAGGACTTAAGGGAGGAAATGTGGACTTAAGTTATATAAGACCCAAGATTTTTGAAGCATTAAAAGGATACAGCGGTGAGCAGTTTGTAAAGGACTTGATTTCAGGTATCATAGTTGCAATTATTGCAATGCCGCTGTCGATAGCACTGGCGATTGCATCAGGTGTAAATCCCGAGCAGGGACTTTATACGGCAGTGGTTGCAGGATTTTTTATCTCATTTTTAGGTGGAAGTATAGTACAAATAGGTGGACCGACTGCGGCATTCGTTATAATAATCTACAGTATAGTGGCGCAGTACGGAATGGCCGGACTTACAGTTGCCACCATAATGGCAGGATTTATGCTGATACTTATGGGAATCTTTAGACTTGGAGATTTGATAAAGTTTATACCGAAGACTATTACGGTAGGATTCACCTTCGGAATCGCTGTAAGCATAGTGGCAGGACAGATAAAAGACTTTTTCGGACTTGATATGGGAGCGGTGCCGGCAGAATTTGTGGAGAAGATGATTGCTCTTTTTAAGAACTTTCACACATTAAATATCGCAACCTTTTTAATAGGTCTTTTGGCACTTCTTATTCAGGTATTCTGGCCAAAGGTATCAAAAAAGATTCCCGGCTCTTTGATTGCAATTATAGTTTCAACTCTAATTGTAAAGTTCGGAAACCTTCCTGTAAAAACTATAGGGGATTTATATACTATAAAAGCCGGACTTCCAAAGTTCAGTGTGCCTCATATATCACCTGAGCTTATATCTTTGATGGTTTCACCGGCATTTACCATAGCAATATTGGCTGCCATAGAATCGCTTTTATCCTGTGTGGTTTCAGATACAATGACGGAGAGCCATCACAGTCCTAATGCAGAGCTTATAGGACAGGGAGTAGGCAATATAATGTCGGCGCTCTTTGGAGGTATACCTGCTACAGGAGCTATTGCAAGAACCGCCGCCAATGTTAAAAACGGCGGAAGAACACCGATTGCAGGTATGATTCATGCAATTACACTTATGCTGATATTGTTATTCTTGATGCCATATGCGTCGCTCATTCCTATGAGCTGTCTGGCTGCCATTCTTATTATAGTCGGCTACAATATGAGCGGATGGAGAAATGTGGTACATATAATAAAAACAGCACCTAAAAGTGATATTGCGGTTTTATTGATTACTTTATTTTTAACGGTACTTTTTGACCTTGTAATGGCTATAAAGTTCGGTATGATTCTTGCGGCATTTCTTTTCCTAAAGCGTATGTCCGATATTGCAAATGTACGCCAATGGGTGGATAAATCAGACTCGGATGAGTATGCACTGAATTCCGACCTTAAGGCTGTACCTGAAAATACAATAGTCTATGAGATTTTTGGAGCATTATTTTTTGGTGCTACAAAAGATTTACTTAATATATCAAATGAAGCCGAAAAAAATGTACTGGTTCTTCGTATGAGAAATGTACCGGCAATGGATATTTCAGGACTTGAAGCTTTGGAAGAATTACTTGGGATTTGCAAAAAAAGAAATATGACTTTGATATTATCCCATGTAAATGAGCAACCGATGAAAGTAATGGAAAAGGCAGGATTTATAGAAAAAGCGGGAAGAGAAAACTTCTGTGAGAATATAGATAAGGCACTTGAGAGAGCAAGGACCTTGGATAAGTAGAAAAAAATCAATGCTCAAATATATTGATTGAAATTAAGTAAGAGGAGAATATATGAACGAGAACTTAAAAAAGAGAAATGAAGTGTTGGCAGATACTGTAATCAAAGGTTTGAAATCCAGAAATATGACAGGGTATTATGCAAAGGATAAGGAAGAAGCGCTTAAGATTGCTCTTGAGCTTATCCCTGAAAAAAGTAAGATTGCAATGGGAGGTTGCATGAGTGCGCATGAAATCGGTTTGATTTGTGCACTTGAGCAGGGCAACTATAATTATATGGACAGAGCCAAAATGGAACCTAGAGAAGCTCTTTTGGCGGCTTATGATGCGGATATATTTATTTCAAGTGCCAATGCTATGACAGATGACGGAGTGCTTGTAAATATTGACGGGAACTCAAACCGTGTATCATGTATTGCACAGGGACCGAAAAAGGTTGTGTTTATAGTCGGAATCAATAAGATATGTTCAGACATCGACAGTGCTATGAAGCGTGCCAGAAATGTTGCGGCTACAGCAAATACACAGAGATTTGATATAAAGACTCCTTGCAAGATTACGGGAAAATGCTCAGACTGTAAATCACCTGATACTATCTGCCGCCAGTTTTTTTGGTAACAAGATACTCTCGTCACGAGGGAAGAATACATGTTATTTTGGTAAATGATAATCTGGGATTCTAAAAAAGAAAATCGGTATTAAAAAATCAATGCCGTAATTACAATAGATATATACGACTGATGACTTATGGCGACAGGTTATCAGTCTTTTTATTTTTAGTGCAAAATAGACAAAGATAACTGTGAAATATTATATTGACATTTTTTTAATGTATATGATAAAAATACATTTAAATATATGGAACGCGTTCCACAAATGAGTTTCAGGAAAATAATACAGTTTTAAAATGTAAGAACAGTATATTTTTATGAGACTTCGTGGAAAAAAACTTATAAACCAAACTACTTGTAAGTAGTATTTTATGTAAATATTTCAGGAGGTATATTCATGAAAAAAAGTTTTTGAGAACTTTAGGTGTTTTGGCACTTGGAGGTATGTTGGCGGCTTGCGGAAACAGTGCCGGTACAACAAAGCAGGCAGACTCAAGCAGTGCAGGTGATGGAAGCTCACAGGTCGCAGAAAGTAAGAGTGCAGACGGCGTTACCAATGTAACAATTTGGAGCCCTACAGATACGGCGACTATCGAGGCATGGTGGGTAGAGAAGATCGATCAGTGGAACAAAGAAAAATCCTGATATTCAGGTTAAGAGAGAAGCTATCGACAGAGCCGATTCATATGCATATGAGAACAAGATTACTACAGCTACCACATCCGGAAATCTTCCTGATATTTTTGTATGTAGACGGACCTATGGTTTCATATTATGCGAAAGAAACGGAATCACAGTTCCTCTTGACAGTTATTTCCCGGCAGATGATTTAAAGGACTTTATGCCAAGTACTGTTCAGGCTGATACATATGACGGAAAGCTTTATGCAATAGCTCCTACAGAGTCTTCAGTTGCACTGTTCTACAATAAGGATTATCTTGATAAGGCCGGAATAGAATACCCTTCAGACACAGATATAAAGAAAGCATGGACATGGAGTCAGTTCCTTGACAATGCAAAGAAGCTTACAACAGATGATTATGTAGGAACAAATATAATCATGGATAAGGGCGAGGGAATTATCTATGCTCTCGGACAGTTCTTTACAGAGGGCGGAGCCGAGTTTGTAAATGAAGACGGTTCAAAAGCTGACGGATATGTAAACTCTGATGCAAGTATAAAGACAGCAGAGTATTTAAATGAGTTTATTAAGAACGGTTATGCAAATCTTGATCCTGTAAAGGATGAGTTCCTTAACGGAAAAGCTGCTACATTACTTGGCGGTTCATGGAATATTGCAGACCTTGAGAAGTCAAACCTTAACTGGGGCGTATCATATTTCCCTGTAGCAGATGACGGCAAGGCCGCATCACCGACAGGTGACTGGGCTGCAGCTATTACAAGAGATTCAAAGAATCCTGATGCTGCAGGAAAGTTCTTACAGTGGGCAATGAACAGTGACAATATTGCATCTTATGCAAGTGCGGTTGCTAAGCCTGCATCAAGAACATCATCTTATGAGAAGATGGAAGGCTGGGACAGCGGTGCAAGAGCTCTTATGAAGTGGCAGTTACAAAAACACAGGTGTTTCAAGACCTAGAACACCTTCATACTCAGTACTTTCAACTGATTTCTCAACAGCTATGTTAAATATCTTTGCCGGAGCGGATGCAAAGGAAGAGCTTGATAATGTAGCTAAGAACTTTGATGAAAATTACGAGATGTATTATAAGAAATAGTTTTTAATAGCGGTATGGTTTGAAAGGCTTGGCAAATTGCCAGGCCTTTTGTAGAAAGGATGTAATATGGCTACATTACAAAGAGTAAATAAGAAAGGCAAAAAAGAATACAGTGACAATCTTGCGGGATTTATAATGTCGTCACCGGCTATTATTCTTTTGGTTGCCTTTTTGATAATCCCTATAATATATACTATATACTACTCATTTTTCACATATCAGGTTGTACGTCCGGACAATATAAAATTCAATGCAATAGGCAACTATGTAAAACTGTTTCATGATGAGAATTTCTATGTGGCATTGAAAAACACAGTGTATTTTACGGTGATAGTTGTGCCGGTACAGTGTACATTGGCATTGGTACTTGCACTGATGGTATCAAGTAAGAAAAAAGGTGTAGCTATATTTAGAACACTTTATTACAGTCCTCAGATAACTTCAATGGTAATTATCGCTGTACTCTGGACAATTCTTTATAATTCCAATGCCAATACAGGACTTATAAATGCCTTTTTAAAGAGTATAGGTATGCAGCCTATTGATTTTTTAAATAATCCGAAGACTGCCATGAATTCAATAATATTTATGTCGGCATGGCAGGGTGCAGGTTATCAGATGATGATTTTTATTGCAGGATTAAATGCAATACCTACAGAGCAGTATGAAGCCGCAAGTGTGGACGGAGCAGACTGGTTTGCAAAACTTATATATGTGACTATACCGGGACTTATAAATACAATTAAGTATGTACTTATGATAACACTGATACAGGCTATGAAGCTCTTTACCCAGCCGTATATTATGACAAAGGGTGGACCGAGAAATGCAACAAAAACACTGGTTTTCTATATCTATGAACAGGGCTTTCAGAAAGGAAACTTCGGTTATGCCTGCAGTATAGCCACAGTATTCTTCATTATAGTTGTTGCATTGTCAATTATAGTTAAAAAGATAAGCAAGACAAATTAGGAGGGATTATGAATAATAAGAAGATAAATAAAGTGCTTGGTAATGTTATTTTTTATCTTGGAAATATTATAGTAGGTCTTATATTTGTATCTCCACTTCTGTGGATGCTTGCTTCATCGTTTAAGCCTGAACTTGAGATATTTTCAAATTTGAACTCATTGTCTACATTTATTCCGAAGAACTTTACTTTGGCGAATTATGCAGAAGTATTTCAAAGAATAAAAGTATTTACCATATTAAAAAATACATTGATCTATATAGGCATTGTACTTATAGGTGATTTGCTTTTAGGATCCATGTTCGGTTATGCACTTGCTAAGATGAAATACAGATTCAGAGGAATAAGCCTTACCATTGTAATAGCACTTATGTCAATGCCTGTAGAGGCAATAATTTTACCATTATACATAGAAATGGCTCAGTTAAACTGGGTGAACACAATGCTCGGACTTACAATTCCTTTTATGATGAACTGTTTTTCAATATACATGTTCTATTCATATTTTATAGGAATTCCCGATGAGCTTATAGAAGCCGCCAAGGTGGACGGTTGCGGGCCTATAAGAACATATTTTAAAATAATTATGCCGATTTCAAAGACTGTTTTCGCAACGGTACTTATACTTGATTTCGTATCAAGATGGAATGACTTTATGTGGCCTTTCCTTATAACTACAGGAGAAGAAAAGAGAACGGTACAGCTTGCGGTACAGATATTTGTAGGAGTAAGCCCTATACATTACGGTGTTATTATGGCGGTTCTTACATTGGCATCCATACCTATGATACTTATGTATATATTTATGCAAAAATTCTACGTAGAAGGTATTGCATCTACAGGAATAAAAGGTTAGATTAACTGTAGTAATTTAGGTGGAGGGGTATATGTCGAGTATACAAGAGGTTGCTAAAAAAGCCGGAGTAGGAGTGGGTACTGTTTCCAGAGTAATAAATGACAGCGGATATGTTTCCAAAAAAACCAGAAAAAAAGTTGAAGAGGTAATTGAAGAGTTAAATTATAAACCGAATGAACTTGCCAGAAATTTGTTCAGAAACAGGACAAATATAGTTGCGGTAATCACACCGGCTATAGGTAACCCATATTATGCGACACTTTACAGTGAAGTGGAAAAAAGGCTTAGAAAATACGGCTATAAAACAATGCTTTGCAATACTATAGGTGAAGCGACAAATGAAGAGGCTTATCTTGAGATGCTTGAGAGAAATATGGTGGACGGAATAATAACCGGTACACATACTTTGGATTACAGCAGTTATAAAAAGATAAAAGGACCGATTGTAGGATTTGATACTCCGAAACTCAATGATGATATTTTGATTGTAACTGTAGATCATGAGAAGGGTGGAATTCTTGCGGCAAAAGCGTTGATAGAGAGCGGATGCAAGGAAGTTTTGCAATTTACCGACGCAACTACAAAAAATTATCCTTTTATAAAGAGGCATAAGGCATTTGCAAAAGAAATAAAAAAAGCGGGACTTATATGCCGTGAGTATAAACCTAAGATGGATAATTTTGAAGAAAAATTCATTCAGGAAAATATAGAGGAAGCTTTCAGCATGTATCCTAATGTGGACGGTGTTTTTGCAACGGATACCCATGCCTTATTATATATGAAAAAGGCTTTGAGTATGGGAAAGAGAGTGCCGCAGGATTTAAAAGTGGTTGCATACGACGGAACCTTCATATTAAACACAGTATATCCGAGCCCAAGTGCTATAGTGCAGCCTATCGATAAATTGGCAAAGGTTGCTGTTGACAGTTTGCATGCCATTATAAACGGTGAGAAGGTGGACAGAAAGACAAAGGTACTTGATATAGAATTCAGACAGGGCATGACTACAAATTAGAAAGACAAGTGGTAATAATATGAACAACAAAGAAAAAGCAAATGAATATTTCAGAGAGAACAAATCAACAATAAAAGATAGTGAAAGACCGGTCTATCATTTTACTCCGGATATGGGATGGATGAACGACCCGAACGGTTTTTCGTTCTTTGACGGTGAATATCATTTGTTTTATCAATATAACCCATATGATATAAAATGGGGTCCGATGCACTGGGGACATGCAAAGAGCAAAGACTTTGTAAACTGGGACAGATTGCCTGTATCATTGGCACCGGATGATGAAATAAAGGGACAGTGCTTCTCAGGTACGGCACTTTGTGAAGGAGATAAACATATACTTATTTATACCGTACATAATGACGGAAAAGAGGAGCAGGCTGTAGAAATCGGTGACGGTGTGGATTACAAGAGTATATCTAAAGAGTCTGTCATAAGAGTGGAACATTTGCCGAAGGGATTTAGCGGTGTAGACTTTAGGGATCCTAAAATTTGGAAGGAAGACGGCATATATTATTGTATAGTAAGTGCAAAGAATGAAAGAGGACTTGGCAGTATATTGCTCTTTGCTTCAAATAATCTGATTGACTGGGAATATAAGAATATTCTTTTTGAAAACAACGGAGATTACGGCAAGATGTGGGAATGTCCGGATTTCTTTAAACTTAATGATAAGTATATATTGGTAGTCTCGGTAATGGAAATGCAGGCAAAGGGCAGAGAATACTTTAACGGACATCAGGTGTTGTATTTTATAGGTGATTATGACAAGAAAAATTATAGATTTGAACCGACTGATAATGCAAGAACCTTGGATTTCGGGTTTGACTATTACGCACCTCAAAGTCTGAGTATTAATGAGAGAACACTTTCGGTTGCATGGCTGCATGATTGGGGAAATGATTTAACTCCTGACGGTGCAAAATGGTGTGGTCAGATGACCTACCCAAGGGAGATTGAACTAAAGAAAAATATTATTTATCAAATGCCTGCAAAAGAGCTTGAAAAACATTATACAAACGAGTATAAAACAAGCTTTTCTTTGGAGAAGGATTATAAATTTCAAGATACAGAGTTATATTCAAGAGTTGCAAGACTTGATTTGGATATTGAAAAGATTGATGCAAAGGAATGTATTATATATTTGGCGTCAAATCATAGATACAATTCTTTTATAAAGATAAATTTTAAAAAGAAAACATTGAAGTTTTCAAGAAGATTTTCAGGGCTGATTAAGGATGCTGTTGATGAGAGAAAGATAGATGTGGATATCAAGTCCGGAAAGTTAAGTCTAAGTATATTACTTGACAGATTCAGCGTAGAGATATTTGTAAACGGTGGAAAAAGAGGTATTAAGTTCAAGAATCTATACTCCTGCCGAGGCAAATGAAATCAGTTTTATTGCCAACGGTGAGGTAAGGGTAGATGCCTGCAAAAGAGATATAGTGGAATAATTTATTATACTTGAATATATAGAAACAAAAATGTTAATATATAACATAATAGTATTAAAACCACTTTATAATGTTGGAGGTGTTTATGAATTTATTCAAAAGGTTAATGTGTTCCGTATCGGCAGTGGCGGTTTCAGCTTTTTTAGTGATACCTGTTATGGCTGCAAATGAAGCACAGTGGAAGAGGAATGATAAGGGATGGTGGTATGAAGAGGCGGACGGTTCATACCCTACAAATGCATGGAAGCTTATTAAGGATAAATGGTATTATTTTGACGGCGTAGGCTATATGGTCGAAAACCGTTGGATAGGAAATTATTATCTCGGTGCTGACGGAGCTATGCTTGTAAATACTTCTACACCGGACGGCTATTATGTGGATGCCACAGGTAAATGGGTGGAAGGAGTAAGAAATACAGTTAATATAAGTAAAACAAGCGGATCAGGCACAAAGAGAAGCTCTTTGGGTGGCGGAAGCTCAAGGAGCGGCGGCTCCGGTGGTTCAGGCGGAAGCAGAAGAAGCAGCGACGGTTCAGGTGGAAGCGGAAGAAGCGGCGGCGGTTCAAGCGGCTCCGGTGGAAGCTCAAGAAGAGGTGGCGACTCAAGTGGAAGCGGTTCAAGTTCTTCATCGGGTAGCGGTGTAGGAACTGCAGGTACAACGGGAAATACAACAAACAATAATGCGGTAAACAACAATAATACAACACCTTCAGTAAATAATAATGTTACCGTTCCTTCAGGAAACAACACTGTGGTGATACCTTCAGGAAATACCGGAAATAATACGGTAACGACTCCAAATACAACAACTCCTGCAGTTTCTACTCAGGAGACTCAGGTAATTGAAGCATTAAAGGCAATGGGACTGACTGAGAAAGAGGCAAAGCTTTACTATAAGATCAATGCATATAGAGAAAGTCTTGGATTACCGAAGTTGTCATTCTCAAAATCTCTTACAGAAGTTGCAAGAGCACATGTACGTGATTCAAATACATACACACCTGAGAATCAGGTAGATTCCAGAGGTGAGCAGGGAAATCTTCACAGCTGGTCAGGAAACGGAAGTTGGACACGTTTAGTTTACACGGATGATCACCACTATGGAAACGGTATGTGGAGTAAGCCAAGAGAAATCACCAATTACACAGGAAACGGATATGAAATTTCTTCACGGTCCAGTGGAATGATAAGCCCTGAGAGAGCGCTTAACCTTTGGAAGAATTCTCCGGGACACAACAGTATAATGACTACTCAAATAACCGGTGATGTTGACTGGTCTGATTTAAAAACCATGGGTGTTTCAATAGACGGACATTATGCACATGTGTGGTTCGGCAGTGATGCGGATCCTGACGGATACTATGATGTAGCTAACTATGATGTAATTCATCCATAATAAAAATTTAAATACCTTTATGATTGTAGACAGGCCCTTCGCTGATGCGGAAGGTCTGTTTTTAAATATTAAAAGTATGATATAATTATCATAGTTATAAAAAGGAGAGACAGATATGAACAAAAATAAACAGATACTTCTTATTAATGATTTGGCAGGATATGGTAAAGTGGCACTTTCAGCTATGATGCCTATATTTTCAAATATGGGATTTGAGATATTTACGCTTCCTACAGCATTGGTATCTAATACTCTTGATTATGGTAAGTTTGAAATTCTTGATACCAAAGATTATATTCTAAATACTGTAAATGTATGGGAGCAGCTTGGATTCACATTTGAATCTATAGCACTCGGATTTATAGCTTCTGATGAAGAGGCAGGTATTTTGGCGGATTTTTGTGCCAAGCAAAAAGAAAAAGGAAGTTTTATATTTGTGGATCCTATAATGGGAGATGACGGAAGCCTTTATAACGGTATATCAAAAGATGCTATAGAAAGTCGTAGAAAATTACTGAAATTTGCGGACCTTATAAAGCCAAATTACACTGAAGCCTGCCTTCTTACGGAAATGGAGTATAAAGACAGAGGGATTACAAATGAAGAAGAACAATTACTTAGAAAATTGAGCGGAGAAAATAATGCTTCTGTGATTATTACCTCCGTACCTTTTAATGATAAGAAATGCTGTGTCGGATTTGACAGTAAAAAGGGAGAAAGCTTCAGAATTGAATATGATGAGATAGATGTTCGTTTTCCTGGAACCGGAGATATATTCTCGGCTATTTTGGTAGGAGATATATTGAACGGAAAATCACTTCCGGATGCAACATCACATTCAATGGAAGTTGTAAAGAAAATGATTGAATTAAATATAGATAAGGCAGATAAGTATCGTGGTATACCGGTGGAACAGTATTTGGAATTAATATAGTATGAATATATTTGATGAAGTAGATGAAAATCTGTTCAGACCTCTGACAGGTACAAATAAAAGAAAGTATGTAGATATTCTTGCTCTTATTTGGGAAAAGTGCAAGCGAATGCCTATGTATGCTATAGAAAAAAGTACAATATTTGATATGGCGGAGGAATATCTCCTGGGACTTGATGAGAAGGTTGAACCGGATATGGAAGAGCAGGAATATACAAGCGGAAATATAGCAGATATGAGGACTATTTCCGGAAGCTTTATAAGAAGACTTAGAGATACAGGCTGGCTTTTGGAAAAGCCGGGTGAATATGAGGATGAGGATAATCTGGCAATTCATTATAAGGTAGTGCCTATATTGAAATCCTTTCAGGAAATTATCAGTCCCACTATCATCACTTATAAGGGAAAGCTTTTTAAAATATATTCCATGTTTGAACATATATCGGAACAAGGCAGCCCTTATGAAGGAGTCTTAAAAGAAGCTTCTGAGGATTTTGACAATCTGAATCAAGCCCTCAGGACATTGGCGGCATCTATTGAAGACCATATAAATGATCTGACATTGGGAAAAAGTCCTGAAGAAATATTGGATTTTTTTGAAAAATATGAAGAAAAGATAGTTGTGGGATCATATCACAGATTTAAGACAAATGATAATTTGTTTTATTATAGAAGCAGTTTGTATGAGAGTCTGGACAGATGTGAAGATAATCTTTTTGATGCTTTGGTACTTGATTATATGGATACCGAGCGTGTTGAAAGAGATGAGGCAGGTGTAAAAATAAAAGAGCTTATACAAAAGCTTCGTATGGATATCGAGGAAATGGAAGCTATAATGCGGACCATTGATGACAGGCATATTTTATATAGAACCAGGGCAGTACAAAGAGCACAATTTTTGCTTCTGTCTGACGGAAGCAGTAAGAGTAAAATCAATAATATACTTAAGTTTTACGCAAGTCAGATAAACACTAAAGAGGATGTGTATGATGAAGATGACAGCATTGCATCCTATATTTTTCAGATATTCGTACAAAACTTCTTTGACTGTAACTCTCTTTCCACGCCTGTTAAAAAGCGAAAGCCTACTGCTATTGAATTTATGGATATTATTGAGGAACTGGACCAAGAGCTTATAGATGAGAAAAATCGAAAGATGATGGAATACATAAAAAATGCATTGACATCTGAAAATGTTAACAGATTTGCAAGAGATATACTAAACGGAAATCATGCGGTGCAAATAAGCTCGATATTTGAAAATGACCCGGATACTTTAATAAAAATTATAGGTCTGTATACATATTCCAAGACTTCAGAAAGAGAGTATGATATAAGGCTTAGAGATAATGTGGTGGAGTCAAACGGTGTGAGGTTCAAAGATTTTATTGTTGAGGAAAGAAGGTAATGGCAACAGATATAAAAGAAGAGATAGCTAATTATTTATTGAATAATTGTTTTCTGATGGGAACAGTGGATACTACAAGAGAGAAGTATTACTATGTTATAAATCATGAAGAAAGTTTCAGACAGATTTTCTTGCCTATCGGATATACTTTGGTCATTCATAGAAATTTGAGAGTTGTTCAGCTTATAAATAATCATGGCAGCGGAAGAATTGCATTAAGAAAATATGAGAGTATTATCTTGCTTATTTTCAGGCTCTTATATGTGGAAAAGAGAGAAAGTTTATCCACAAATGAAGACAGAATTTATGCTACAGTTGAGGAAATTAAAAATGAATATGAGAAGCTGAATTTGCCAAGAAAATTTGACAGAGTTTTTTTAGAGGATTCCATCAGAAATATAAAAAGATATAATCTGGTACAGGTAGCAGATAAATTAGTTGATATGGATGCCAAAATACAGATCTATCCTTCTGTTATGCTTGCAATGCCTGATACCGATATTTCAAAAGCATATGATGAAACTGTTAAGTTGCTTTCTCAATACGAAAACTCTGAAGAGGAGGATGAAGAATGATAAGAATGACAAGACTTCATCTGATAAATTGGCATAATTTTCAAGATGATATTATAGATTTTAAAAATATCACATATCTTTTGGGCGTAAATGCAGTAGGAAAGACAACTATAATGGATGCAGTCAGGTACTGCCTCACCACTAATAAGGACTTTAATACTGCCGGAAATAAAAAGAGCGGCAGAACTCTTTTAGGCTCGGTTCACCAAAAACAGAGAGCGGAGGACAGCTATCTTCGTCCGGGGCATACAGTTTCCTATATAGGCATTGAATTTTTGGACGAGGCTATTAAAAAGACATTTGTAATAATTGCACGTGTGGAATCGGAAACTCCAAAGCAGGATTTGAGGGGAGTGTATCAGGATTGGTATATTACAAAACCGGGATACAGCCTTTTGGATATTCCTTTTTTTGTAAAGAGCAAAGAAGGAAAAAGTCCTGCTTCAAGAGAAGCTTTTAAGCTTGATAATAAGGGGATTGACAGGGCTTCAAATCAGGCTGATGCCAGAAGAAGGATCTGTCGTATGCTCGGTATCGGTGAGGCGGATTCTCCTATCGGAAAGAAATTTAATGAAGTATTTCATATGGGTACAAGCCTGGAGGATATAAAGGATATAAGAGAGTTCATTTATACTTATATTCTGCCGGAGCCTGAGGTAAATATTGATTTTTTGCAAAAGGATATGATTGAGCTGGAAAGGTTGCAGGAGATACTCCAGGAGGCATCTGACAGAGAGGCTTTATTAAAAGAGATAAATGAAAAAATAAAGAGTGCAAGAGAACTCTTGGTTAAGGTGAAAATAAATGAAATATTGGTTGCCTACGCAAATCTTCAAGGAAATATAGAAGAAACAAATGAAAGAAAATATCTTATTGATGAGTGGGAAGTAAGTTTATCTTTGCTGGAGGAAAAACTTACAGAGCTTTCAGGCAGAGAATCAAAAGCCTCAGAACTTTTTATATGAAGCACAAAGGGCAGCTGAAAACAATGCTGAAAATAAGGAGATGCTCTCTCTTGAGAGTGAAAATAAAAATAATAAAATTGAAGAGAAAAGGCTTACAGAAGAAGCGGAAAAGTTTGATAATGTGGTTAAAGACTTATTTGAATTAAAGGATAAATTAAATAAGCTTGGATTTATTTTTGATATAGATAATTGTATAAGAGATGAAAATTGCTTTGAAGAAACAAAGATTGCAGAGATAAAAAGAATTGCCAAGATTTTTGCAGATATGGAAGAACAGATAAAAAATTATGATGCAAAAATAAGGACTGATATAGCGAAGTTAAATGAGGAAGGCAAAGGACTTTCAAGTAAAATAAAATCACTTGAGTCAGGAGTGATGTGTTATCCCAAAGAAGCAATATTTGTCAGAGACAAGATAAATGAGGCCTTGAGTGAACAGAGTAAGAAGTCGGATGCCAGACTTTTGTGTGAGCTTTTATATATGACAGACAGGAGTTGGCAGGATGCAGTGGAGAGCTACTTAAATACACAGAGATTTAATATCATTGTAGAACCTGATAATTATATTTTAGCAAAGAAAGTTTTTATCTCTTTGGGAGATAAGGTCAACGGTATAGGACTTATAGATACGAGAAAAAAATAAAAAAATGTAGAATATAAGACTGAGAAAGACTCTTATCTGGGCGATAAGATTGAATCTGAAAATATATATGCCAAGGCATATGCAAGATTTGTGATGAAAGATGTTATATGCTGCGAATCTTCAGATGATTTGGAGAAATTTTCAAAGAGTGTTACCAAAGACAGACTTAGATTTCAAAGCTTCTGCTTACAGAGAATGGCAAAAAGAGAACATTTTATCGGTGTGGATGCCATTGAAAAGCAGTTAAAAGCTGCAAAAAAAGAACTTTTGGATATACAAAACAGCTTGAAAGAGTTTGAAGATGCAAAGAAAAACTTTGACTTGGTATATAACGGATATACAAAGTTTAGAGCCGGAGAGGGCTTTAGTAAGCTTGAAAAGTATTGTGAATCGGGGAAAAAAGCTAAGGAGCTTGGAATAAAGATAGCGGATATAGCTAAGAAGATAGAAGAATTTAAGCAAAATCCAATATTGCTCGCAATGTATGACAGAGTCAAGGAATGCAAAAAGAGTGTGAATTATATCAGAGATGAGATAACGGATGCCAAGGCAAAAAAGCAAAAATATAATTGATAATATAAGAAAAATCAAATTTGCTTATAGAAGAGCTTAAAAAAAGAATCTGGAAGAGCTTAAAATTGTATATGAAAACAGTATAAAAGGATATTCGGAATTTGCACTTGATGTGGAAAAGAAATATTTAAACGAAAGAAAGTCTAAAAAAGCTTCTGCTATTGCATACAATTTTTCAAATCGTATGGCACATGATAATATAGCATTAAACAGCTATTTAAATCAGGAATTGATACCTTTACAACAAAAATATACCGCCAAATATACTTGCGACTATGCTACAGGCTTGGAAGGGGCGAATCGGTACATGCAAGAATACCTTACTCTGCAAAATATTGAGCTGGAAAGACATAAGAATGAACTTGCAAAGGCTCAGATTCGCTGTAAGGACAGATTTCGCAAGGAAGTGCTATTTAGGATGAAGGACGATATCTTAAGGGCAAGGCAGCAGTTTAAGCAAATAAATCGTGTTATGGAAAATCTGGAATATGGTGAGGAAAGCTATAGATTCGGAATTGACAAGAGCAAAGATAAGGAACTGGGACTTTTCTACGATATTATTATGGATAAGGACAATCAGCAAATTGACAGAGAAAATGATATGCTTACATATATGGCTGAGGTAAATAAGTCCGAGGTATTTGAAAGTCAGATTGATGACTTTATGAGTAGAATAATGATAGATGTGGAAGAGCATGCGAAACAAAATCTAACAGGTCAAAAGTCAAAGGCCAAAAGTATGGGAATGTATGTGGACTATAGGACTTATCTGGACTATGATATTATTATAAAAAATTCAGTGACAGAGAAGGAAGTAGCATTGTCAAAAGTAAGCGGTGAGGGCAGCGGTGGAGAGAATCAAGCTCCGTTTTATGTAGCAATATGTTCTTCACTTTTGCAAATTTATGAGCAAAGTAAGGAAGAGTCTATGAGGCTCATATTGTTGGATGAGGCATTCAACAATATGACCAGCGACAGAATCGAGCCTATGATGAACATGTTTAAGAAGTTGAATTTGCAACTGGTGCTTATAGCTACAGCCGAGAAGGCTACATCAATTTTACCATATTGTGATATTACCTACTCAATAGTTAAATCAGGAAACAGAAATGCAATACGAGCTTTTGAGAGGTTGGAGGATGGATTACGGTAAGGATATAAGTTGTTATTGACTTTATGTTTATAAATAGATTATAATTTATTACAGCTAAGAAAAGATATGGTATCTCATGTAGATACAAAACGAACCCCTAGTAGTTGCAGCTGTTAGGGGTTCTTCTCATATTATACGGTTTGAGTATCCGTTCAGGCTAGTTGTCGCTATGATCTCTGTCTAACCATTTACAAATGTAGTAGCTGGCTACATTTGCCGCTACAGAGATAAGATAAGTCATATAATTGATAATGTGAGAGGTTGGAGGATGGATTACGGTAAGGATATTTTAAATAGTTTAGTGGATATGTATGAAAGAAGAGAGGGCTATATAAAAGAGCCTTCTTCTTTGCGTGCAATACAAATAGATATAAAAAAGAATTATCCGGCATATGTAGACAGATATGATCATAATGCGTATAAGGATATAAATGCAGCTATAGAAAAGTTGATAAGTGAAGATGTGATAATATCAAAACTTGAATCTACCGGAGGGTATAGTAAGGTCAGATTAAATATTGACAGAATAGAGGATTGCTATAAGAGATTAAACAGAAAAAGTATTCCGGAGCAATGTGAATATATAAAACAAATTCTGTCCTCATTTGCGGACAGTAAGTATAGGCTGCTGAATAATATAATATCCGATTGGATGCATCTGGCCATAAACTATAGGAAGCTGCCATATGATTTAAAGTATGACGGTAAAAGATTAAAATATGTCCTTACAATATTGGAAGCTGTATTTAAGATAGAGAAGGAAAGCTACATCAGAAATTTCTCAACTGCCGTATTTAAAGATTCAAAGAGATTTCAAAAGGAATTTAAGTCCTGCATAGAGAGTATATTATTTGATTATACGGATGATCCTATAGAGAAGGATAAGATACTTGAATATTATAATTTGTATGAGAATCCTACATATGTATATATAAAGGGAGATGTGATAATAAGTTTTGAAAATTCTACAATATATGCTGATGAGTTACCGGATGGAATAGCTCTCTCCAATGCTTCGCTTAAAAGAATAAGAAATATAAAGGTACTTACAAAAGCTGTTATTACAGTGGAAAATCTGACTACATACCACGATGAAAAATAAGAAAGAAGCGGTATATATCTATCTTGGAGGATATCACAATAAATCAAAGAAAGAATTACTTGAAAAAAATATAAAGATAATAAATCTTGTGAATATCTACATGAGGGAGATATAGATATCTACGGATTTTTGATACTTGAAAACTTAAAAGAGAAAAACAGGTATACCGTTTAAGCCCCTTCTTATGGATGTAAATACATTGAAAAGATTTTTATGAGTCGGGAATATACAAGGAACTTAATGTATCAGATATCAGAATGATTGAGAAAAAAACAGAGAAAATCTTAAAGAGTATTCAGAGGTATTGGATTTTATGCTTTTTAAATAATTGTAAGGTGGAGCAGGAGTCATTAAGGGCTGTACGATTACTTGAAAACAGTTAAAATATTACTTTAAATAAAAAGTAGTATATAATTTTGCTGTCAAGTCTGAATTCTTAGATTTAAGAAGAAACAGCAAAGTGCATAAATTTTTATGGTTTTAAAAAGACTTGTCAACATTATCCACATTTTTATCCACAAAAAAATAGTGGGTTTTACAGGTCTTAGAAAGCTGTTAAATAGGCTGTTTTCAAGTTATAAACTAAGTTATCCACAATTTAAGTGTTTTATCCCCATAGAGTAAAGACTGCATTTGAGATAAATTTGTAGATTTTATGAGCTAAAATATATAAAAAGTGCAATTTTACTCGGAAAATACAATTGGATAAAAAAATTTAATAAAAAAATCATATTAGTTGAAAAAAATTTAATCAAATTGACAATACAATTATAAATTTAAATTGAATTTTTTTGTTGACAAAGTGGTATACTATAGACAAATAAAAAAAGAAAAGGAGCTTATACATATGCGTTATACAATTACTGGAAGAAATATTGAAATTACTGATGGTTTGAAGAAGGCGGTAGAGGAGAAGCTTCAGAAATTAGAAAAGTATTTTACAGCTGAGACAGAGGCAAGAATTACATTAAGTGTGCAAAAGGAAGCACATAAGATCGAGGTTACCATTCCTACAAAGCAGGGGCTTATAAGAGCCGAGGAAGTCAGCCAAGATATGTATGTCAGCATAGATAAAGTTCAAGACATAATAGAAAAGCAGATTAAAAAGTTTAAAAATAAGCTTATAGATAAAAAACAGGCTGCAATGTCATTCACAGATTTCTTTATAAACGATGAAGCTGCCTATGGAGATGATGAAGACGAGATAAAAATCGTAAAGACAAAGCGATTCAGTATCAAGCCTATGGATCCTGAAGAGGCATGTTTGCAGATGGAACTTTTGGGACATGATTTCTATGTTTTCAGAAATGCAATCAGCGATGAGGTGTGCGTAGTTTATAAGAGAAAAGACGGAAAATACGGTATCATAGAGCCGGAAGTTTAAATTGGTTGCTAAGCTATTTTCCTTTTTAGCTTTTCAAACATACAATAGTTACAGGGAGTCTTAAGACTCCCTGTTTTTTTGTATAAAAAAATATTTTGAAAAATATACACAACTTTTTTTAATATATACTATAATATAGACGGGTGTTGAGGTAAATTTCTTTGTTGAATTTACCATGATGTGGAAAGAACGTAAATTAGTTTTCTATAAGGAGGAGAATGAAGCATAGAGATATTATTGAAAAAATGACATTAGAGGAAAAGTGCGCCTATCTTTCAGGTAAAAATGCTTGGGATACGAGGTCGTTTTCTTCTATAGGGGTTGATGTTCTTCACCATGCTGACGGACCTACAGGTGTAAGAAAACAGGCGGGAAAAGGTGACCACCTCGGATTGAACGCTTCCGTACCTGCAACATGTTTTCCGACTGCGGCTACTTTGGCAAACAGCTGGGACGTAAGGCTTCTTGAAAAAGTGGGAGAAGGACTGGGAATTGAAGCTGCGGCAGAGGATGTAAATGTACTTTTTAGGACCCGGAATAAATATCAAGAGAAATCCGTTATGCGGGAGAAATTTTGAGTACTATTCGGAAGATCCGTATCTTAGCGGAAAACTTGCTGCTGCTATGATAAAGGGGATACAAAGTAACGGAATAGCCGCCTGTGTAAAGCATTTTGCTGTAAATTCACAGGAACTTCGCAGAATGACTATGGATTCGGTACTGGATGAGAGAACGCTTAGAGAAATCTATATCACCGCCTTTGAAATAGCTATAAAAGAGGGCAAACCGAAATCTTTAATGACGAGCTACAATATGGTCAACGGTGTATATGCAAATGAGAATGAGCACCTTCTGATGGATATTTTAAGAAAAGATATCGGATTTGACGGTATGGTGGTTACTGACTGGGGAGCTTCAAACGATCATGCTTTAGGGGTAAAAAACGGTTCAAGCCTTGAAATGCCGGCTCCGGGACTTGACAGCGCAAGAGAACTTTTAGAGGCATTAAAGACCGGAAAAATAAGTGAAAGTGATATTGATGTCAGAGTGGATGAGCTGATAGATATCACATTGTCTACAAAGAATAAGAAAAAGCCGCAAGACAAGGCAAAGATGTTTGAAGATAATAATGCGCTTTCAAGAGAAGCTGCAAGAAAAAGTATTGTGCTTTTAAAGAATGAAGAAAACATTTTGCCGCTTGGCAAAAGTAAAAAGGTAGCGATTATAGGTGACTTTGCTTTTAGTCCAAGATATCAGGGAGCTGGATCTTCCATGGTGAATGCAACAATAGTGGAGGATGCACAAAAGATTATAAAGAAGCTTGATCTTGACTCTGAAAAAGAGAAAAAGATTGAGACCGCCATAGGAAATATTGAGGAAAAGCTTGAAAAATTGGATATTAATCCGATATATGAGGGAGCAGGGATTACAAATGTAAATGCGACCAATGTTGATACTGTGGAAAAAGTTATATCACATTTTGATCTAAATATAATCGGTATGGCACATGGGTATTCAAGAGCGGATAAAGAGGATGAACTCCTTGTAAATGAAGCTATAGAGCTGGCAAAGCAGGCGGATATTGTACTGTATTTCTTCGGACTCAATGAGGCGAGTGAATCGGAAGGCCTTGACAGAACTCATCTTAGAATTCCAAACAACCAAGTGGAATTATTGGAAAAGCTTTCAAAGGTTAATGAAAATATAGTCGGTATAATCAGTGCAGGTTCATGTATTGAAATGCCTTGGGAAAGAATTTAAAGGGAATACTTCATGGATATCTCTTCGGTCAGGCAGGCATGGGTGCGGTATTTGAACTGCTAAACGGTGAGTACAGCCCAAGCGGCAAGCTCTCTGAAAGTATTGTAAAAAAGTATGAGGATGTTCCGAATATAAAGTATTATCCTTCAAAAGAGAGGACTTCGGAATATAGAGAGAGTATATTTGTAGGATATAGATATTTTACTACGGCAAATGTACCTGTAATGTATCCTTTCGGATATGGACTTTCCTATACAAAGTTTAAGTACAGTGATATAGAAGCAGATAGAGATAAGGTAAGCTTTTATATTGAAAATACAGGTGAATTTGCGGGTGAGGAAATAGCCCAGCTTTATATAGGCTTGAAGGAATCAAAGATATTTAGGGCAAAACTTGAATTAAAGGGATTTGAAAAAGTTTTTTTGAACTCGGGTGAAAAGAAAAAAGTCACTATTTTATTTGATGATAAAGCATTCAGGTTTTATAATGTAGCTACAAATGCTTTTGAGATAGAGAGCGGAGAATATGATATATATATCGGCAGCAGCTGTGTAGATATAAGATTGCAGTCTAAAGTAAGTGTTGAAGGTAATGAAACAGTTTTCCTATATAATAAGAGTGATTTGCCTTCATACTTTGACGGAAATGTAACAAATGTAAGTGATGAAGAGTACAGGATTTTGCTTGGAAGGGAAATACCTGACGGAAGCTGGAGCGGGGAACTTGGAATCAATGATGCATTATGTCAGATGTATTATGCAAAAAGCTTTATTGCAAGACATGCCTATAAAGTACTTGATAAAAGGCTGAAAAAGTCGCTTGAAGCCGGAGTGCCGGATCTTAATACTCTTTTCCAATTTAATATGCCTTTTAGAGCTATCGGAAAAATGAGTAACGGTCAGGTAAGTATGGAGATGGTAGATGCCATATTACTGTTGGTAAACGGACATTTCTTTAAGGGTCTTACAGGTATTATAAAGGGGTATTTCAAAAACAGAAAGGCCAATAAGATATATAATGAAAAGTTTCTTCAAAGAGAAGATAGAGAGTAGTTATGAATGTAGTAAAAGAATGGATAGAAGCGCATCCGAATCTATGGGAGTTTATTAAATTTAATATTCTCTCAAATGTAGCAACAATTGTAAATTTTATAGTTATGTGGATAGGAACGGCTACATTTACAGGATTTGGATGGCATCAGATACCGTTTCAATTTCTGATTTTTAATTATGCGGAAAATATTGAGCAAAATCTTGGGATAGCAGGATTTTTAAGCTTCCTTGTGGCTACCGCACTTGCTCAGACTGTAAATTTTTTTGTTCAAAAACAGTTTGTATTTAAATCAAATGCGGCATTTAAGGATGCTATACCGAAGTATATTATGCTTGCTGTTGCATTGATCATTATTTCTGCGGCACTGCCTGCATACTCACAGAAATTTCAGGGATATAGGGGTTGGTGCAAGTCTTGTACCTACACTGGCTAATGCGGTAAATATCATTGTTCAGGTGGTTATCAGCTATCCGACAATGAAATACATTGTAATGCCGGAGAAAAAATAAATAGGAGGAGTATTATGTTAGCTGTTAATATGGCGGATGTAATAAGTGTTATCAAATCTATAGCGCCACACCTTGTGGCTATAGTGACACTTTTTGTGGCGGCCCTTGTGGTCATGTTTATCACAAGAAAGGAGAAGCCTGCACGTAAGAATCTTACAAGATCGGCTTCATGGCTTGTTTTCGGACTGGGAACACTTTTAAGTATCAATCTTATGATAAACGGTCCTTTAAAGACTATGATAACACTTGCTACAGGAAGGGGAGTTATAACCGAACAGTCTTTAAATGAGGCAAAGTCTTTAGGTGAGGAAATTTCAAGTGAGGGTATTGTACTTTTAAAGAATGACTCAACACTTCCGCTTCAAAAGGGTTCAAAACTCAATCTCTTCGGGTGGTCGTCAACCAATCCTCTATACGGAGGTACAGGTTCGGGAGGACTTAACGATTCATTCCCTACGGTATCACTTATTGAAGGATTACAGAATGCGGGATTTGAGGTAAATGAGGAACTTGTAAAGTTTTATACGGATTTCAGGCAGACAAGGCCTACAGTAGGAATGTGGGGCCAGGATTGGACCATACCTGAGCCTTCAATTGAACAATATAACGAGGCAAATATTTTTGATAATGCAAGAAATTATTCCGATAAAGCGGTAGTCGTTATTGCAAGATCAGGCGGTGAGGGCGCAGATTTGCCGAGAAGCCTTGATCCAAGTGTTGAAGATACATTTGTGGACGGAGGTACTTTCGGGTCAAAGGGTATCAGATACAGTGATCAAAAGGATGATCTGGATGCCGATAAGAGCTATTTGGAACTTTCAAACAGAGAAACGGCAATGCTTGATGCAGTAAATAAGAAGTTTAAAAACATTGTTGTAATCATAAACGCTTCAAATCCTATGGAACTTGGTTTTGTAAATGAATATGAGAATATAACAAGTGTGGTTTGGTGCCCGGGAGCAGGACAGACAGGATTTAATGCCCTTGGCAAGATTCTTGACGGAGAGGTAAATCCTTCAGGTAAGACAAGTGATATTTTTGTATATGACTTAAAAACAACACCAAGCTATAATAACTTCGGTAATTTCAATTATACAAATATGGATGAGTTTGCTGTAGAGGACAGAGGGGTGTCATATAACCCGAGTTTTGTAAACTATGCTGAAGGTATTTATGTAGGATACAGATTCTATGAGACTGCAGCTAAAGAAGGTGCTATAAATTATGCCGGATATGTACAGTATCCGTTCGGTTACGGACTTTCTTATACCAACTTCACAAAGGAAATGGGAGAGATAGTTGCAAATAACGGTAAGATAAGTATCGATGTCTTGGTGACAAATACGGGAAATGTTGCAGGAAAAGATGTTGTACAGTTATACTTTAATCCGTCTTATACAAACGGAGGTATTGAAAAGGCAAGTACAAATCTTGTAGGCTTTGCCAAAACAAAGCTTTTACAACCGGGTGAGAGTGAGACTGTAAAGATTACTTTTGCGGTTGAAGATATGGCATCATTTGATGAAAAAATCAAAAAGGCTTATGTACTTGAAAAGGGTGTGTATGAAATCAGCTTACAGGAAGATTCTCATAATATACTTGATACAAGAACATTCCCTCTTGAAGATGATATAGTTTATGGTGATACAAATAAGAGAAGCAGTGATGATACTGTTGCTACAAGCAAGCTTGACGATATGAGAGGCGATTTTACAGTTCTTTCAAGAAAGGATAAATTTGCAAATCTTGAGGAAGCAACAAAGGCACCTACAAATTTTGTGCTTCCGGCAGATAAAAAGGCTGAATTCTTAAATAACAGTAATTATGACGGCAAAAAATTTGATATTGAATCAGATGAGATGCCGAAGACAAATGCAAATAATAAAATAAAACTTGCGGACCTTCGAGGACTTGACTATGATGATGAGGCATGGGATAGTCTTCTGGACAATCTGAGTTTTGATGATATGTCAAAACTTGTAGCTTTGGGAGGATATCAGACCACAACAATAGGAAAAATAGGTAAAGTACAGACAGTTGACTGTGACGGACCTTCTTCAATAAACAATAACTTTACAAAGAAGGGTTCAATAGGACTTCCTGCAACTATAATGCTTGCAAACACCTTCAATACAGACCTTGCACATTCATTCGGAGACAGTATCGGTAAGATGGCTGATGAGATGGAAGTTTCAGGCTGGTACGCACCGGCTATGAATACACATAGAAGTGCATTTGCAGGAAGAAACTTTGAGTATTTCTCGGAAGATCCTTTGCTTGCAGGAAAGATTGCTTCAGAGGCTGTAAAGGGAGCCGAAGAACATGGAGTATATGCATATATTAAGCATTTTGCTCTAAACGATCAGGAGACCAACAGAAACTATCAGCTCATGACTTGGGCGGATGAGCAAACTGTAAGAGAGATATATCTTCGTCCTTTTGAAATATGTGTAAAAGACGGAAAGCCAAAGCTGTTATGAGCTCATTCAACCACTACGGAATAACACCTGCAGCTGCTTCAAATGAAGTTCTCAATAAGATTCTAAGAGATGAGTGGGGCTTTAGAGGTATGGTACTTACCGATTATTTCGGCGCAGGCGGATATGGTTATATGAATGCCGACAGATATATAAGAAACGGTAATGATTTCTGCCTAACAGCAATTGATACAGGTTATAATTATGTAAAGGATAAGAGCGCTACAGCAGTGATTGCACTCAGAAAAGCATCACATAATATATTGTATACAACTGTCAACAGTAGGGCATATGCACCTGAAAACCTGAACTTAGGTATGATGGGATGGCAGATTGCGGCTATAGTGATAGACATTATATGTATAGTAGCGGCTGTACTTTTAGCTTTGAAGGCTTGGAAAAACTACGTAGCAAGAAAAGATACAGATAATGAATAAAAATTTTTTAGCATATAAATTAAAAGAATATGTCAGCTCCGGTATATTGCCTATGCATATGCCGGGGCATAAAAGAAGAGTGCCCAAAGAAATAGAAGAGATGATGACAGATATCTACGGTATGGACTTGACGGAGGTAGAGGGCACCGATAATTTACATGATGCCACAGGAATTATAAAAGACTCTATGGAGTTTACAAAAAATATATATAAAACTAATAAAACATACTACTTAATAAATGGTTCAAGCTGTGGTATACTTGCGAGTATAAGAGCCTGTGCATGTACAGGTGATTATAAAAATAAAAAATCATATATAATAGTAGCGGATAATGCACACTTTAGTGTATATAATGCCATTGAATTGTTAGATTTGATACCAATATATGTGAATATAGGGTATAATGATTTAGGCATTGCAAAAGAATGTGATGCAAAGAGTGTGAAAGCGCTTTTAGAAGCAAATAAGGAAAAAAATATAGTGGCAGCGCTGTTTACTTCACCTACATATGAGGGAGTTGTATCCGATATACAAGTGATTGCAAAAACTTTGCATGAGTATAATATCCCGGTTATAGTGGATGAAGCACATGGTGCCCACCTTACTTATATAGAAAAAACAACAGAAAAATACGCCGATTTGATAAATGCATATGATATGGAGTTTCCTTCATCGGCAGTAAGTTTGGGAGCGGATATTGTGGTACAAAGTCTGCATAAAACTTTGCCTTCACTTACTCAAACGGCACTTTGTCATTTAAAGTCAAAGCTTATTGATGAAAAATGCTTGGAAGAGTCACTCCATATATTTGAAACCAGCTCGCCTTCATACATTTTTATGTCAGGTATTGATGCCTGTATAAGGTATATGAGTGAAAGTTATGCATATGTATCTCAGTATTTAAAGAGTCTGAAAGGCTTCAGAGAAAAAGTTTCAAGCTGTAAAAGTATTCATTTATGGGAGGAAAATACAGGACTCGGATATGACTTTACAAAACTTGTAATTTACTCCGATAATATTGACGGGGTTACATTGGCAAATATACTCAGAGAGTTCTACAATATTGAAACTGAGATGAGTAGACCGGGATTTGTACTTGCTTACAGTACGGTTTGTGACGGTGAAGGTGATTTTGACAGGCTTTATAAGGCCTTAATTGATATTGATAAAAATTTCGTTTATATAGAACATGAGTCTACATCAAATCTTGATGAAAAGTATCTAAATAAGATTGCGAAAAAAAACATATATATATATCCGCCCGGTGTACCGGTTATAAAGAAGGGGGATATAATAGATCGAGCCGGTTTTGAGTTGTTGCAAGAATATATTAAAAAAGGAAAAAGGGTCTATGGACTGGACCCATAAGTAAAATGGGAAAAATTTATTATGTAATGGGCAAGAGTGCTTCCGGAAAAGATACTATCTTTAAAAGATTGTATAAGGAGTGCCCGAGAACAAAAAGACTTATAACATATACCACAAGACCTATAAGGGACGGGGAAGAAAATGGTGTTGATTACCATTTTGTAGAGGAATCCGTTATAGAAGAATATAGAAAACAGGGTAAGCTTATAGAGATGAGGACCTATAATACAGTTAAAGGTCCGTGGATATATGCAACTATTGATGACGGATCGTTGCATCTTGAAAGTAAAAATTATCTTATAATAGGAACTCTGGATTCTTATAAAAAAATAAAAGAGTACTATGGTGCGGAAAATGTCGTACCTATATTTATAGAGCTCAGTGACGGCATCAGACTGCAGAGAGCTATAAACAGAGAGATGGTGCAATCAGAGCCACAGTATGCCGAACTTTGCAGAAGATTTTTGGCGGATGAGGAGGATTTCTCACCTATGAGACTTGAAGCTGCCGGAATCACAAAAAAGTATGTCAATGAAGATTTAAATAAGTGCATACTTGAAATAAAAAAAGATATGGGAATAAAGATACAGGATGAGTGATTTTATTCTTGGAAATGAAAAGATAAGGCATCATTTAAGGGAGTCAATAATAAAACAGTCGATATCACATGCATATATCCTTGCAGGGGACAACGGGATAGGAAAGTCTAAAATTGCAAGAGAGTTTGCTATGGAACTTATATGTGAGAAGCATACAGGATGTGGAGAGTGTCCTGCGTGCAGGCAGTTTTTGGCGGATGCATACCCTGACTTTTTTTATATGGATGCCGATGGCAAAGAAAGTATCGGAATCGACAGGATTCGAGAAAATATAGTTAATGATGTTTCAATCAGACCGTATCATGGAAAAGTAAAGATATATATAATAGACGAGGCGGATAAGATGACTGTGGGAGCGCAGAATGCACTGTTAAAGACTATAGAAGAACCGCCCGAGTATGTAGTTATCTTACTTTTGGTAAGAAATATGAGCTTACTACTTGAAACAATAAGGAGTAGATGTATAAAGCTTTTGTTGAGTGCAGTAAGTAATGACAGAATAAAGAGATGGCTTGTTGAAAAAGGTACAAGTGAAGATTTGGCTACGGTGGTAGCCTCGTATTCAAACGGTGCACCGGGGATTGCCAAAGCAATGGCTGAATCTGAGGATTTTGTCGGTATGTATAATCAAAATGTAGAGTTTTTGAAAAAGATTTCAGAAGCATCTATAAATGATATACTTTTTATTTATAGAAGAATTGAAAAAAAGAACCGGAGGATTTAGGGATTTTATAAATTTTCTAAGACTCTGGTATAGAGATATATGTATCTTAAAGCTTACAAAAAAGATAGATAACCTTGTATTTATAAGGGAGGAAAGCATTATACTAAGGCTTTCCAGAGAATATACACTTAAAAAGATTAACAGTATAATAGATTTAATAGATGAAACGGAGACTAGGCTAAACTCCAATGTAAGCGGAGATACGGTGATGGAATTGCTTTTTATTGGCCTTAGAAAATAGGAGAAAAAGATGAGAGTAATAGGCGTTAGGTTTAGAGATGTGGGCAACATCTGCTACTATGATCCTGATGATATTGATATAGATGTAAATGACAGAGTAATAGTGGAGACTGATAGGGGCATTGAATGCGGCAGAGTCATATTGGGAGCAAGAGAATTAAGTGAAGCTTATGATAATCCGCTAAAGAAGATAATAAGAAAAGCCTCTCCGGAGGATATTTGTACCTGTGAGGAAAATTACAAGAAGGAAAAAGAGGCTTACGATATTTGTAAGTCAAAAATAATAGAGCTCGGCTTGCCCATGAAGCTTATTTCTGCAGAGTATACATTTGATAAAGCAAAGGTTTTGTTTTATTTTACCGCAGAATGCAGAGTTGACTTCAGAGAGCTGGTAAAGATACTTGCATCTATTTTCAGAGTAAGAATAGAACTCAGACAGGTAGGAGTAAGAGATGAAACCAAGATGGTAGGCGGCATGGGTTCATGTGGAAGAGCGCTTTGCTGTCACAGTTATCTGTCCGACTTTGTACCTGTGTCCATAAAGATGGCAAAGGAACAAAGCCTGTCTTTGAATCCTGCAAAAATCAGCGGTGTATGTGGAAGATTGATGTGTTGTTTGAAAAATGAATCCGATACATATGAGTATTTAAATAAAAAGATGCCGAGAGAAGGTGTCACGGTTTCCACACCTGCAGGTGAGACCGGTGTAATAGTTTCAACCAGTGTACTAAGGCAGACTGTAAAGGTGCTTGTTACAAAATCAGAGGATGCAAAGGAAATTGAAGAGTATTCTTTAAAAGAGATAAGGATACAAGCTTAAAATCATGAAAGATGAATTGATAAGGGAAGAATCGGGAGAGAGACTTGACGATTTGCAATGTGAGGATCTCTTCCTTATACAAAATCCGGACAAATTTTGCTTCGGTATAGATGCGGTGCTTTTGGCAAATTTTGTTAAAGTAAAAAGAGGCGGTTATGCTGTGGACCTCTGTACAGGAAGCGGCATTGTACCGGTGCTTCTGAGTGCGAAACTCAGGCAAAAAAAATAACAGGTATTGAAATACAGGAAGATATTGCCGATATGGCAAATAGGAGTGTAAAGTACAATTCTCTGGAAGAAAAAATTGATATAATAAATGATGATATTGCTAATGCGCTAAAATATATAAAACAAGGAAGTGTAGATACCGTCAGTGTGAATCCGCCATATATGAAGGATACAACAGCTATAAAAAATCCCGATTTACCGCTTGCTATTGCAAGGCATGAGCTTCTTACAGATCTTGATAAAGTGGTGGAGATTGCAGGTAAGTTATTAAAAGAAAACGGTAAGTTTTTTATGATACACAGGCCAAGCAGGCTTTCCGAAATATTTGCCGCACTAAAGAAAAACAGAATAGAACCCAAGAGAATAAGATTTGTACATCCATATATGGAAAGTAAGGCAAATCTTGTTTTAATAGAGGGGGTAAAGGGCTCGGGTGTATGGCTGGATGTGGAGCCGCCCCTGGCAGTTTATAAGGATAAAAATATATATACGGATGAGGTGTTGAAAATATATGGCAGGTAAAATATATCTGGTGGCCACACCTATAGGAAATCTTTCCGATATAAGTATGAGGGCGATAGAAACATTGAAAAATGTAGATATAATTGCCTGTGAAGATACAAGAAACACTATAAGGCTTTTGAATCATTTTGAAATAAAAGGACATTTGACCTCATACCATGAATATAATAAAATAGACAAGGCATATGAGCTTTGTGAAAAAGTAAAAGAAGGTAATAATATTGCTTTTGTTTCAGATGCAGGAATGCCTGCAATATCAGACCCGGGTTATGAGCTGGTGGATATCGCATATAAAGAGGGACTGGAGGTTACCGTTGTTCCGGGAGCCAGTGCGGTAGTATCTGCACTTGCAATAAGCGGTATAAGTTCAAGAAGGTTTGCCTTTGAAGGATTTTTGCCTGCGGATAAGAATGAGAAAAAGGAAATATTGACTGAACTTTCACAGGAAAGCCGTACCATTATTTTATATGAAGCGCCACATAGATTGTTAAAGACCTTAAAGGAACTTTTTGAGTATATGGGGGATAGAAATATTGCCATAGTAAGAGAAATTACAAAATTGCATGAAGAGGTTTTAAGAGGAAAACTGGCGGATATAATAGCTGATTATGAGTCTGAAAAGATTGCAATCAGAGGCGAATATGTACTGGTGATAGAGGGAAAGAGCCTTTTGGAGAAGAGGGAAGAGAGACAGAAGTCCTTTGAAGAAATCAGTATCAGGGAACATTATGAAAAATATATAGCCGAGGGCATGGACAAAAAAGAGGCGATGAAGGCAGTGGCAAAAGATAGGGGAATACAAAAGAGAGATGTTTATAAGGAACTCTTGTAAATAAAAGGAGGAAATATGAGAATTGGAATAGGAAATGATCATACGGCAGTTGAGCTGAAGGACATTATTACAGAGCATTTGACAGCGGCAGGTTTTGAAGTTGTGGATTTTGGAGCGAAGGTGGGGGAGAGATGTGACTATCCTGTACCCGGAAGAGATGTCGCAGAGGCTATAGTTTCCGGAGAAGTGGATAAGGGAGTACTTATTTGCGGTACAGGTATCGGAATATCATTGGCTGCAAACAAGGTACCGGGAATCAGAGCGGCAGTTTGTTCAGAGCCTTATTCCGCAAAGATGGCGGCGCTTCACAATAATGCTCAGATTATTGCATTCGGTGCAAGAGTGGTCGGCTCTGAAATGGCTAAGATGATTGTAGACAGTTTCTTCGAGACTGAGTTTGAAGGCGGCAGACATCAAAACAGACTTGATATTATCAGTGAAATAGAAGAAAAGTACTCAAGGTAAAAACATGGGAATAGCAGATTGGTTCAGTTTTGAAACGGCAAAGCAGAAAAAGAAGAAGATGGATAGATATTATAAAAAACTCTATCCTTTCGGAGAAGAGCAAAAGAACTGGGAACAGGACAGGCTCAATGAAACCTTTCCTGATAATAAAAAGACAAAAAGTTATCATTTTGAACTTTTGATTTTGCGTGAAGGTATTGCAAATCTTTCAGACCCTGATGTATATGATGAGGATGAGGAGCGTCCAAGCATTGAGGAAGTAATAAAAAACTGGAGAGATAAAGAGACGGTTTACAGATTAAAGCCTGAAGAAAAAGCAACAGTTAGTTGAAATTGCGCTTGAAGAAATAGAAAAAAATTCAGTAAATAAAAAAATATTTGTTGAGGTGGGTTTATGAATAAAAAAGTGTTAACGGTACAGGATATTTCATGTTTCGGACAGTGCTCCACAACAGTGGCATTACCGATACTTTCAGCTTGCGGAGTTGAGACGGCTATAATGCCGTCTGCTATACTTTCCACCCATACAGGCGGTTTTAGCGGATTTACTTTTAGAGATTTGACAGAGGATTTGCCCAAGATTATGGAGCATTGGAAAAAAGAAGGCATAAACTTTGACGCAATATATACGGGTTATCTCGGAAGTAAGAGACAGATTGAGATTGTAATTGATTTGTTTAACAATCTTTTAAAAGAAGACGGAATTAGGATAGTTGATCCCGCTATGGCTGACAACGGGAAATTGTATACAGGATTTGATGAAGATTTTGTAAAAGAAATGAGAAATCTTGTAGGTACAAGTGATATTGTACTTCCGAATATGACTGAAGCCGCTTTACTTACAGACAGTGAGATATTACTTGATAATCAAAGCGGTGAATATATTATGAGTATTATATATAAACTTAGGGATCTGGGTGCAAAGAATATAATACTGAAAGGTATCCGAAATATTGAAGGTAAGTTGGGAATAGCGGTATTTGAAGGAGATACTGAAAGTATTGAAATTTTCTACACTGAAAGAATAAAAAAAGATGCACATGGTACAGGCGATTGCTATGCGGCGGCATTTACAGGCGGATTGATGCATGGAAAGAGCTTTAGAGAGGCTGCAAAGATTGCTGCCGAATTTGTTTCGGAAGCTATAACAAAGACAATTGACGATGATAATCATTGGTACGGAGTGAAATTTGAAAAAGCCTTACCGGTTTTAGTGAGAGAGTTGAATAAATGATACAAATAGATGTAGGAGATATACTTACATTGAAAAAGCCGCATCCATGCGGTTCTTATGAGTGGGAAGTGCTTAGGATTGGACAAGATTTGAGGCTAAAATGTGTAGGATGCGGACATCAGATGATGATTGCAAGAAAGAGTATAGAAAAAAATATTAAAGCAAAAGGAAAAGATGTAGAATGAGTATTTTGAATGTGGAAAATTTGAGCCACGGTTTTGGTGATAGAGCTATTTTTGACAATGTTTCCTTCAGAATGCTAAAAGGTGAGCATATAGGACTTGTTGGTGCCAACGGAGAGGGTAAGTCTACATTCATGAGTGTAGTTACAGGGAAGCTGATGCCTGATGAGGGCAAGATAGAATGGGCGAAAAATGTGCAGATAGGATACTTGGATCAGCATTCTGTATTGGAAGAGGGAACCAGTATAAGAGATGCATTAAAGGGAGCCTATGATTATCTTTTTGATATGGAAAAAAGGATGAATGAGATCTGTGACTTGCTTACTACAGCTGATGAAAGCGTAATGGATGAGCTTATGGAAGAGCTCGGTACTATTCAGGAACTTTTGATGGCACATGATTTCTATACTATTGATGCCAAGGTCGAAGATGTGGCAAATGCGCTGGGACTTACAGATATCGGACTTGAAAGAGATGTAACGGAGCTTAGTGGAGGACAAAGAACAAAAATTCTTTTGGCAAAGCTTCTTTTACAAAAACCGGATATTTTACTTTTAGATGAGCCTACAAACTATCTGGATGTCGAGCATATTGAGTGGCTGAAAAGATATTTGCAGGATTATGAGAACGCATTTGTACTTATTTCTCATGATATACCGTTCCTTAATTCTGTTGTAAATATTATATATCATATGGAAAATCAGGAACTCAACAGATATGTAGGAGATTATAATAAATTCCTTGAGGTTTACGAGGTAAAGAAAAAACAGCTTGAAGCGGCATATAATCGTCAGCAAAAGGAAAGAGAAGAACTTGCGGATTTTGTTGCCAGAAATAAGGCCAGAGTTGCCACAAGAAATATGGCAATGAGCAGACAAAAGAAGCTTGACAAGATGGATATCATAGAACTTGCGGCGGAAAAACCGAAACCGGAGTTTAATTTTAAAGAGGCCAGAACACCGGGTAAGACTATTTTTGAGACAACAGATCTTGTAATAGGTTATGACACACCACTTTCAAAACCTATAAATGTAAGGATGGAAAGAGGAGAAAAGATAGCAATGTTCGGTGCAAACGGTATAGGAAAGTCCACTCTTTTAAAGAGTATACTTGGTCTTACACCGGCGCTGTCAGGAAAAACCGTTCTGGGAGACTACCTTGAGATAGGTTATTTTGAGCAGGAAAGCGACAATAAGTCAAAAAACACCTGTATTGAAGAGCTTTGGAGTGAATTTCCGGGATACAGTCAGTATGAGGTAAGATCCGCACTTGCAAAATGCGGTCTTACTACAAAACATATAGAGAGTCTTTTTAGAGTACTTTCAGGTGGAGAGCAGGCAAAGGTAAGACTTTGTAAGCTTATTAACAGGCCTACAAATATTCTTTTTTTGGATGAGCCGACAAATCATTTGGATGTGGATGCAAAGGATGAGTTAAAAAGAGCTCTGAAGGCATATAAGGGAAGTATACTGCTGATTTGCCATGAGCCTGATTTTTACGAAGACTTTATAACAAGAACCATTGACTGCAGAGAGTGGTCACTGAGGGTATAAGATTTTTATAAATAGGATATATTTGTTTTTGCTTATAAAATTTTTGGGAAAAAATAGAAAACAGAGGTTGACAGGACAGTGTGTAAGGTGTAGAATGATACCACTGTCCTAAAAAGACGGAAAAACAAAAATAAATATTTCTAAAAAAACAATAGAAAATACTATTGACATGATTTAGAAAGTTTGATATTATGTCAAAGTTGCTCAAAAAGAGCAAAGAAAGTTCGGAAAAACTTTTCAAAATGACTTAAAAAGTTGTTGACAAGATGAAACGAACTTGATATAATAGCTAAGCTGTTTCAAACAGCGAAGCAAACGAACCTTGATAATTTAAGATTAAACAGTACACACAACCCTGAAAATAACTTAATTATTTTAAAAATAATTGATGAGATTTCAGAAAAACAACGTTTAGATTCGAACAGAATTTAAAACCTTTAAAAACAGTAGATCTGTGAAAACAGATGCAAGCTAGCGAGAAGGCTAGATTAAACTTTTATATGAGAGTTTGATCCTGGCTCAGGATGAACGCTGGCGGCGTGCTTAACACATGCAAGTCGAACGAAGCTGCCTGGAGGAAGTTTTCGGATGGAATTTAGGTAGACTTAGTGGCGGACGGGTGAGTAACGCGTGGATAACCTGCCTTATACAGGGGGATAACGGAGAGAAATTTCCGCTAACACCGCATAAGACCACAGCACCGCATGGTGCAGGGGTAAAATATTTATAGGTATAAGATGGATCCGCGTCCGATTAGCTAGTTGGTGAGGTAAAGGCCCACCAAGGCGACGATCGGTAGCCGGCCTGAGAGGGTGAACGGCCACATTGGGACTGAGACACGGCCCAAACTCCTACGGGAGGCGGCAGTGGGGAATATTGGACAATGGGGAAACCCTGATCCAGCGACGTCGCGTGAGTGAAGAAGTATTTCGGTATGTAAAGCTCTATCAGCAGGGAAGAAAAATGACGGTACCTGACTAAGAAGCCCCGGCTAACTACGTGCCAGCGTACGCGGTAATACGTAGGGGGCAAGCGTTATCCGGATTTACTGGGTGTAAAGGGAGCGCAGACGGCAATGCAAGTCTGAAGTGAAAGGCGTGGGCTCAACCCATGAACTGCTTTTGGAAACTGTATAGCTTGAGTGTCGGAGGGTAAGCGGAATTCCTAGTGTAGCGGTGAAATGCGTAGATATTAGGAGGAACACCGGAGGCGAAGGCGACTTTACTGGACGACAACTGACGTTGAGGCTCGAAGGCGTGGGGAGCAAACAGGATTAGATACCCTGGTAGTCCACGCAGTAAACGATGAATACTTGGTGTCGGGGAGGTAAACTCTTCGGTGCCGCAAGCTAACGCATTAAGTATTCCACCTGGGGAGTACGTTCGCAAGAATGAAACTCAAAGGAATTGACGGGGACCCGCACAAGCGGTGGAGCATGTGGTTTAATTCGAAGCAACGCGAAGAACCTTACCAAATCTTGACATACTCTTGAATAGTTTTGTAATGAGACTAGACCTTCGGGACAAGGGATACAGGTGGTGCATGGTTGTCGTCAGCTCGTGTCGTGAGATGTTGGGTTAAGTCCCGCAACGAGCGCAACCCTTGTCGTCAGTAGCCAGCAGTAAGATGGGCACTCTGACGAGACAGCCGGAGATAATCCGGAGGAAGGTGGGGATGACGTCAAATCATCATGCCCCTTATGATTTGGGCTACACACGTGCTACAATGGCGTAAACAAAGTGAGGCAAAGCCGCGAGGTCAAGCAAATCACAAAAATAACGTCTCAGTTCGGATTGTAGTCTGCAACTCGACTATATGAAGCTGGAATCGCTAGTAATCGCAGATCAGAATGCTGCGGTGAATACGTTCCCGGGTCTTGTACACACCGCCCGTCACACCATGGGAGTCATCAATGCCCGAAGTCAGTGACCTAACCGAAAGGAAGGAGCTGCCGAAGGCAGGGAGGATAACTGGGGTGAAGTCGTAACAAGGTAGCTGTATCGGAAGGTGCGGCTGGATCACCTCCTTTCTAAGGAAAAAGTAGGGGTTGTGAGTACTGTTTAGTACTAAATTAAAAAGGTGCTAAAAACATAACTTAGCGGTGTCGATGCGTCTAGGGGACACACCCGTTCCCATTCCGAACACGATGGTTAAGACCTGGTCGGCCGATGGTACTATACTGGAGACGGTATGGGAGAGTAGGTGGATGCCGCTGCATTTTTAACTTAATAATAAGGGCTTATAGCTCAGCCGGTTAGAGCGCACGCCTGATAAGCGTGAGGTCGGTGGTTCGAGTCCACTTAAGCCCATACATTTTTCACTTGATGAAAGCGAGCGAAGTGAAGCTTGAATCTTAGTGAAAAAGTACACCTTGCGTAGCAAAGTGGAGCAATGGTGTTACCATAAAGAGAGACTACATCAGATATTCCTTTGGAAAGGATGAAAGATGTTGAAGTTCGAATCTTTAAGTCTCATTTGCAGAGAAATTCTCTGCATGATGTACCTTGAAAACTGCATACCAAACGAGAAATTATATAAATATTTTATAATTAGACATCCGAGGTACTAATTACTAAGTATAATTAGTGATTAGTATTTAATAACAAAAAAATAAATTTTTTTAAACATAGTGTATGATACACGCTAGTGTCATACATAAACACTAAATCTAAAATGATTTAAGAGGTTAAACATAAAGAGCGTAGGGTGGATGCCTAGGCACTGACAGCCGAAGAAAGACGTGACAAGTCGCGAAAAGTCGCGGGGAGAAGCACATATTCAATGATCCGCAGATGTCTGAATGGGGAAACCCACTTGGAAGAACTCCAAGTATCTGTACGCCAATACATAACGTACAGAGGGGAACCCGGTGAACTGAAACATCTAAGTAGCCGGAGGAAAAGAAAACAACAGTGATTGCGAAAGTAGCGATGAGCGAAATCGTAAGAGCCCAAAACCGTGGTGCGTGCACTGCGGGGTAGAGGACTGCAATACGAGTAAGATATATTACCTGAACCGTTTTTGGAAAAAGCGGGCCAAAGAGCGTGAGAGCCGTGTAAGGGAAAAATATATTGAATCCAGCAGTATCCGGAGTACCACGAGACACGAGAAACCTTAGGGAAGCAGGGGGACCACCCCCAAGGCTAAATACTAGTCAGTGACCGATAGCGTATAGTACTGTGAAGGAAAGGTGAAAAGAACCCCGGGAGGGGAGTGAAAAAGAACCTGAAACCCTATGTTTACAAACTGTGGAACACCGAAAGGTGAACCGCGTACTTTTTGTAGAACGGTCCGGCGAGTTACATGTACAGGCGAGGTTAAGTATTAAAGATACGGAGCCGAAGGGAAACCAAGTCTTAATAGGGCGATGTTAGTCTGTATGTGTAGACCCGAAACCGGGTGATCTATCCATGTCCAGGTTGAAGTTCGCGTAAAAGTGAATGGAGGACCGAACGCACATCCGTTGAAAAGGGTGGCGATGAGGTGTGGATAGGGGAGAAATTCCAATCGAACCCGGAGATAGCTGGTTCTCCTCGAAATAGTTTTAGGACTAGCCTCGTTATTAGTCTCACCGGAGGTAGAGCACTGAATTTTTTGCGGGGGCGTCAAAGCCTACCAAGAGATATCAAACTCCGAATGCCGGCTAGATGATTGACGGGAGTCAGACTACACGAGATAAGTTGGGTAGTCAAAAGGGAAAGAGCCCAGACCTACGGCTAAGGTCCCAAAGTGTGTGTTAAGTGGAAAAGGATGTGGGATTTCGAAGACAGCTAGGATGTTGGCTTAGAAGCAGCCATACATTAAAAGAGTGCGTAACAGCTCACTAGTCGAGAGGTCCTGCGCCGAAAATGTCCGGGGCTAAACACAACACCGAAGCCTGGGAATGTAGTAATACATTGGTAGAGGAGCATTCTTAGAGGCGTAGAAGCCATACCGAAAGGATTGGTGGAGTAATAAGAAGAGAGAATGCCGGAATGAGTAGCGAGAAAGAGGTGAGAATCCTCTTGGCCGAATATCTAAGGTTTCCTGAGTAAAGCTGATCTCACTCAGGGTAAGTCAGGGGCCCTAAGGCAAGGTCGAAAGACGTAGTCGATGGATAACAGGTACAGATTCCTGTACTACATATAATCAGAACTGTGGGGACACGGAGACTGAAACCGAACCCGGGAGGACAAAAACCGGGGCAAGCGAAGTACCTGTATGGGAGGAAAAACCACCATACAAGGGGAAAACGTGATGCGTACCGAAAATTAGTAGGGAAGTCGGTTAGGGAGCCGTCAAGAAAAGCCGCTATTGTGTTATATGTACCCGTACCGCAAACCGACACAGGTAGATGAGGAGAGAATCCTAAGGCCGGCGGGAGAAGCATTGTTAAGGAACTCGGCAAAATGACCCCGTAACTTCGGGAGAAGGGGTGCCACTTTAATAGAGTGGTCGCAGAAAAAAGGCTCAAGCAACTGTTTAGCAAAAACACAGGTCTATGCGAAACCGCAAGGTGAAGTATATGGGCTGACGCCTGCCCGGTGCCGGAAGGTTAAGAGGAGAAGTCAGGAAACGAAGCTTTGAATTGAAGCCCCGGTAAACGGCGGCCGTAACTATAACGGTCCTAAGGTAGCGAAATTCCTTGTCGGGTAAGTTCCGACCCGCACGAAAGGCGTAATGATTTGAGCGCTGTCTCAACAATGCACCCGGTGAAATTGAAGTACCAGTGAAGATGCTGGTTACCCGCGCCAGGACGGAAAGACCCCATGGAGCTTTACTCCAGTTTGGTACTGGGATTCGGTAATACTCGTACAGGATAGGTGGGAGACATAGAAGCATGGACGCCAGTTTATGCAGAGTCGCCGTTGGGATACCACCCCTGTATTGCTGGATTTCTAACCTGCGGCCGTTATCCGGCCGGGGGACAATGCCAGACGGGGAGTTTGACTGAGGGCGGTCGCCTCCGAAAGAGTATCGGAGGCGCTCGAAGGATCCCCTCAGAATGGTCGGAAACCATTCAAAGAGTGCAAAGGCAGAAGGGAGCTTGACTGCGACACCGACGGGTGGAGCAGGTACGAAAGTAGGACTTAGTGATCCGGTGGCATAAAGTGGGATTGCCATCGCTCAACGGATAAAAGCTACCCTGGGGATAACAGGCTTATCACTCCCAAGAGTTCACATCGACGGAGTGGTTTGGCACCTCGATGTCGGCTCATCGCATCCTGGGGCTGTAGCAGGTCCCAAGGGTTGGGCTGTTCGCCCATTAAAGCGGTACGCGAGCTGGGTTCAGAACGTCGTGAGACAGTTCGGTCCCTATCCGGCGTGGGCGTAAGATATTTGAGAGGAGCCGTCCTTAGTACGAGAGGACCGGGACGGACTGACCGCTGGTGTACCTGTTGGAGAGTAACTCCATGGCAGGGTAGCTATGTCGGGACGGGATAAACGCTGAAGGCATCTAAGCGTGAAGCCCCCCTCAAGATGGGATATCTCATGTGAAAACAGTAAGACCCCTTGAAGACTACGAGGTAGATAGGGCCAAGATGTAAGTACAGTAATGTATTAAGTTGATGGTTACTAATAGGTCGAGGGTTTAACCAAGAAGGATAGAAATTTATAATACTCGGAATTTGGTACGCAGTTTTGAAGGTATATGCGCGAGTGGCTCAGTTGGTGGAGTACGACCTTGCCAAGGTCGGGGTCGCGGGTTCGAGTCCCGTCTCGCGCTCTGAAAGAAGTCTTGTTTAAGGCTTCTTTTTTATTTTGTATATGGTTTCTACTGAAAGATTTGCTACCCTTTTGAAAAATAGAATACATGAATATGTATAAAAATGCATACATTATATATAATAGGATATTTTTCTTGACAATATAATATTAGGTGCTATACTTAAATAGTAATGATTCTTATTTTTAGAAAGGGATATACATGAAGGATCTAAAATACAGTAGACAAAGGGAGGCTATCTTGGACAATTTGAAGTCTAGAGTCGATCATCCTACAGCTGATATGCTCTTTCAGTCACTACGAAAAGATGATCCTAAGATTAGCTTAGGTACTGTTTATCGAAATCTTGGCTTGCTCGCCGAGCTTGGTCGTATAAACAAGATTTCCGCTCAAAACGGAATCGAAAGGTATGATTATAATACCAATGAACATTATCATTTTTCATGTAAGGCATGTTCAAAGCTCATTGACTTGCCGGCCGATATCGCAAAAGATTTAAATGACAAGGCAGTGCATGATGATATTGGAGTGGTAGAAAATCATTCACTTATTTTTTATGGCTATTGTAGGGAATGCTATCAAAAAATGATTTATATGGATTCAAAAAAGGCTGTTTAGCCTTTGAATCTTTTAAGTCGGCATTTCATATCAATATAGTAATTTTGATATTTATTAGGAGGAAATTTTTATGTCAAAGTACGCAGGAACAAAAACAGAGAAGAACTTAATGGATGCATTTGCAGGTGAGTCACAGGCTAGAAATAAGTATACATATTACGCTTCAGTAGCTAAGAAGGCAGGGTATGAGCAGATGGCAGCTCTTTACCTTGAGACAGCAGAGCAGGAGAAAGAGCATGCAAAGATGTGGTTTAAGGAGTTCCACGGAATCGGAACACCTGAGGAGAACCTTGTAGATGCAGAGAGGTGAGAACTTTGAGTGGACAGATATGTATGCTCGTATGGCAAGAGAAGCAAGAGAAGAAGGATTTGAGGCTCTTGCAAAGAAGTTTGAGCTTGTAGCAAAGGTTGAGGCAAGCCACGAGAAGAGATATCTTCAGCTTCTTGAGCATTTAAAGAATGATGGAACTTTCAAGGGAGACGCTCCTCTTGGATGGAAGTGCCGTAACTGTGGATATATCCATGAGGGTGCTGATGCTCCTACAGTATGTCCATGTTGTGCTCATCCACAGGCATACTTTGAGAGAATGACTGTAAACTATTAATATTTAGATTTACTAAACATCTTCACAATAGTGTAAAATCTTAAATTAGGTATATACTCCCCGACAGCTCAATCGGGGAGCTTTTTAATATTTGCTGCAGCTATAGTCAAATGCAGTGAAGATGTGATATAATAATATCTATTGTTTTATGAAAGAAAGCAAGCAAGGTAAAATTGCTGTTATTAAAACGAAATAAAATATTTTGGAGGTCAACATGGCAGAAGAGACAATGAAGGATTTTGAGAAGGAGCTTGAAGAATCATATAAAACTATGGATACAAAAGAAGATCCGGATGCAGGAAAGTGGGATGTCTTTGAAAAGATGTTAGCGGAGAAGACAGTTGCAAAGATTAAGATTACAGAGGTTGTTAAGGGTGGATGTATCGCATTCTTAGAGGAAGTAAGAGCATTTATTCCTGCAAGTCAGTTATCAACACAGTATGTAGAGAACCTTGATGAGTTCCTCGGCAAGAGCCTTGAGGTTGTTGTAATTACATCAGAGCCTGCTAAGAAGAAACTTGTTCTCAGTCACAGAGCAATTGAGAAAGAAGAGGCTAAGAAGGAGAGACAGGCTAAGCTTGACAGCGTTAAGGTTGGCGATGTTCTTGAGGGTAAGGTTGATTCAATCAAGGATTACGGCGCTTTCATCGATCTTGGAGATGGAATCTCAGGATTGCTTCATGTATCACAGATTTCAAACCAGAGAGTAAAGAACCCTGCTGCAGTACTAAAAGAGGGTGAGACTGTAAAGGTTAAAGTAACAGGTATTAAAGATGGAAAGATTTCACTTTCAAAGAAAGCACTTGAGGAGAATGTAGAGCCTAAGGATCCTTCAAAGGGCTTTAAATATGTAGAAAAGGGAGTTGCATCTACATCTTTAGCAGGATTATTAAAGGATATTAAATTAGACTAAAGGAGTGTTCGTATGGCAGAAAGTAAAGCAAAAGCTCTGCAAAAAGAACTTTCATTTGAATATCCTCATATAGCAAAAGAATCTCCTGAGCAAATTTCAAAAGCTCAGGAGTTTGCTGAAGGCTATAAGAAATTTTTAGACAAGTCAAAGACCGAGAGAGAAGTGGTAAAAGAAGCTGTCAGCTTGCTTGAGGCAAACGGATATACAGTTTTTGACCCTAAAAAGAGCTATAAAGCCGGGGATAAGGTATATAAAGTAAACAGAAAAAAAGCAATACTTGCATCTACAATAGGTAGTGAGCCTATCACTGAAGGTTTAAGGATTAACGGAGCACATATAGATTCTCCAAGACTTGATCTCAGACCTAATCCGCTCTATGAAAAGAGTGAGATATCATATTTTAAGACTCATTACTATGGTGGAATAAGAAAGTATCAGTGGGCAACCATACCGCTTTCAATGCATGGTGTTATATTTAGAAAGACGGCAGTTTTGTTGAGATAAACCTTGGTGAAAAAGAAGAGGATCCGGTATTTTATATAAGTGATCTGCTTCCTCATCTTTCAAGCAAACAAGATCAAAGAAAACTGTCGGAAGGTATCAAAGGTGAGGAATTAAATATTTTCCTTGGAACATTGCCGTTTGATGATACCGATGATGTAAAAGAGGCTGTAAAGCTTAAGACACTTGAAATATTAAATAATATGTATGGTGTTACAGAGAGAGATTTTGCAAGAGCGGAGATAGAGTTTGTTCCTGCAACAAAGGCAAGAGATATAGGTCTTGATCGTTCACTTGTAGGAGGATACGGTCATGATGACAGAGTCTGTGCTTATCCTGCGCTTATAGCGGAGATTGAAGCAAAGAATCCGAAGTATACAACACTTACAATACTTGCAGACAAAGAGGAAATCGGTTCAGCAGGAAATACAGGACTTCATTCTCACTTTGTGTATGATTATATAGAGTATTTGTCACAGGGATTCGGCGCTGATGTAAAAGAAGTGTGTGAAAAATCATCATGTCTTTCATCAGATGTAAATGCCGCATTTGATCCTACTTTCCCTGATGTGTTTGAGCCTAACAACTCATCATATCTGAACAGAGGTTGTGTACTTACAAAGTATACAGGTTCAAGAGGAAAGTATTCTTCATCAGATGCAAGTGCAGAGTTTATGAATAAAGTTATATCAATAATGGAAGAAAACAATGTACATTGGCAGATAGGAGAATTGGGCGCCCTTGACGTTGGTGGTGGCGGTACCATTGCTCAGTATGTCGCAATGATGAATATAGATGTAGTAGATTTGGGAGTTCCCGTAATCTCTATGCATTCACCATATGAGGTGATATCAAAATTAGATTTATATAATACATATCTTGCATTTAAGGCATTTTATTTATAATGTCCGGTGCAAGGTGAGAGGTTTTTATTTATGAAATTAAAAAAGTTAGCTTTGATAGGAATGGTTGTTGTAGCTACAATGAGTGCATGTGGTATACAAAAAAAAAGATGCTACTGAGACTCAGACAACAGCAGAGGGAGAATCAAAGGCAGATGCAGATGTGAAAAGACCAAGTGATTACGGTACAGCCGAGCTTGGAAAGTATGTCGGTGTGGAAATACCTAATATCGATACAAGTGTAAGTGATCAGGATGTGGAAGCACAGATAAATACTGAATTAACGCAAGATCCTGACGTGGTTGAAGTAACAGACAGAGCCGTACAGGAAGGCGATACTGTAAATATAGACTACACCGGAACAAAGGACGGAGTTGCTTTGACGGAGGATCTGCAACAGGTTATAATTTAGTAATCGGAAGCAACAGCTTTATCGAAGGATTTGAGGCGGGACTTATAGGTCACAGCATCGGAGAAGATGTAAAACTTGATCTTACATTCCCTAAGGATTATAATAACGCCGATTTAGCCGGAGCCGCAGTGGTATTTGACGTAAAGATAAATTCAATATCGGTTTCATCTCCTGCAACTCTTACAGATGAGTGGGTAAATAAGCATACAAACGGTGAGCAGAAAACAGTAGATGAGTTTAAAGCTGCCGTAAAGGCAAATCTTGAGGAACAAAGAAGTAAGAGCGCAAAGTCACAGGATCAGTACAATGCGATTGCTGCCGTAATTGCAGACTCAAAATTCGAAATGAAGGATGAGGCTATTGATTTTGAATATAACAATATCTACAAGCCTATCGATAATATGATTACACAGTACGGTATGGATCTTGATCAGTATGCTTCAGCTTACGGCATGAGTGCGGATGAACTTAAAACACAGATCAGAAATCAGGCTGAAAGCTATGTTAAGCAGGTTATTGTCACAAGAGAAATCTATAAGAAAGAGAAAATGTCTCTTACAGATGAGGATTACCAGGTAGTTGTAGATTTAAACGGCGGCTCTTTGACAAAAGACGAGCTTATACAGCAGTATGGTAAAGATGAGGTTGAAGAAACAGCCAAGACATATAAAGTTGTAAACTTTATCCTGGACAATGCCAAGAGAACAGATGTTACAGTAAACATCAACGGTGAGACTATGGGCAGTGAAGAGGGCGCAAGTGCTGAAGGTGCAAGTGAAGAGACTACAGCTGAGGGAGAAAGCGAATCTTCCGAGAGTGCAGCTGCTGAAGGCAGTGAGGCGGCACAATAATGAAAGCACTATTCTTTGATATAGATGGTACTTTAATTGACAATGATACCAAACAGGTGCCGAAATCCGCATTAAAGGCTATAGAAGAAGCGAGAGCTGCCGGACATTTGACATTTATAAATACCGGAAGAGTAGAATGTATAATAGGAAATATTAAAAACAGATTTAATATGGACGGTTATATTTGTGGATGTGGAACACAGATAGTTGTTGGAGACAAGACCATCTTTGAGAAGAGGATAGATCATAACAGAGGCATTGAAATAAAAAGCTGTTAAAGAAATTTAATGTTGAAGGTATGCTTGAGGCGAGGCAGGGAATTTATTTTCCTGCCAAACCTTTTGTATATCCTGAGATTACAGAGAATATATTTGATGCGATATGTTACACTATAGAACCGTCTGTGGGAGAATTTGAAAAAGATGATTATGACTTTGATAAATTCTGTATTATAGACGATCCGAGATTTTCAAGGAGTGATCTGAAATCATTTTTTGCTGAATGCGATGATTTTGATATAATAGATCGAGGTGCAGGATTTTATGAATGTGTACCATATCCTTGTTCAAAGGGAAAAGCTGTACTTCAAGTGCTGGATTACTACAATATAGCATTGGAAGATGCTTATGTATTTGGGGATAGTATGAATGATTTGCCGATGTTTACATGCGGAGCCGGGAACAGAATACTTCTTGGAGAGCATGATACCGCATTGGAAGAATATGCTACATACTTTGCAAAAAAAGTATCAGAAGATGGGATATATTTATCAATGAAAGAGCTTGGACTTATATAGTAACTTTCATTGACATTAGTATTTGGAGAGATTATGTTTTTCAAAGATGTTTGGAAAGATGTACAGGCTGTAAAGGACAGGGATCCGGCGGCCAGAAGTGCATTTGAAGTTTTATTTTTATATCAAGGCGTACATGCATTGATTATGCATAGAATTGCACATTGGTTCTATAAAAAGCATATGTTTTTTATAGCGAGATGGATATCACAGATTTCAAGATTTTTTACAATGATAGAGATACATCCGGGGGCTGAAATAGGCAGCGGAGTACTTATAGATCATGGTGCAGGTATTGTAATCGGAGAAACAGCGGTGGTTGGTGACAATTGTACACTGTATCAAGGAGTGACTCTTGGAGGTGTAGGAACCGCCAAGGGGAAAAGACATCCTACACTTGGAAAGAATGTAATGGTTGGTGCCGGTGCGAAAATACTGGGATCATTTGAGGTTGGAGACAATGCATCTATAGGAGCAAATTCGGTTTTATTAAAACCTCTTGAAAGTGATTCCACAGCAGTGGGTATTCCCGCAAAGCCTGTAAGATTAAACGGTCAGGTTGTTGAAAAGAAGCATAAACTGGCACAGGTAAATGCGGATATTTCAAAGCTTGCCGAGACCATAGATATAATGAATGAGAGAATAAGAAAAATGGAAGAACTGCTGAATCAAAACGGTATTGATACAAGCTGTCTGGAAGACGGTAGAGATACCACAGAGTTTGCCGATTGGGTAATCTAATGAAAGCAGAATTAAATACAGTAAGCAGACGATTGGGAGTCGGTTATTCGACTTTCGATTTGTCTGCTTTTTTAGAAGAAAAAGCATTTGTATATCTTTTGCGTTGCAATGATAACAGTTTATATTGCGGATGGACATCCGATATACCAAAAAGAATCAAGGCTCACAATGCCGGAAAAGGTGCTAAATATACCAGAGCAAAATTGCCCGTGGAATTGGTATATTTTGAGGTATATGCAGATAAAGTTGCGGCAATGCAAAGAGAATATGAAATAAAGCAGTTAACAAAGCTTGAAAAGGAAATGTTGATAGATGAATCTGAAGATATTGTATGAAGATAAAGATGTAATAGTGACAGTAAAGCCAAGGGGAATATCGAGTCAATCAAGCAACAGTTTTGAAGAGGATATGGTCAGTCTGTTAAAAAAGCATATGGGAAAAGACGCCTATGTAGGAGTGATACATAGATTGGATAAGCCGGTATACGGAATAATGGTATACGGTAAGAATAAAAAAGCCACAGAAATCCTTTGCAATGAGCTTAGAAAAAAGAATATAGAAAAGACCTATGAAGCTTTGGTAGACGGAATTCCTGAAAGTGATGAAGGAGAGCTTATAGACTTTATAAAGAAACTTGATAACAATGTAAGTAAAGTTGTTGAAAAGAGTACTGCAGGAGCTAAAGAAGCTGTATTAAAGTATAAAGTACTGGAGTCGTATAAGAAGGACGACAGATATATTACAAGACTTAGAATAAATCTTATAACCGGAAGACATCATCAGATAAGACTTCAATGTGCAAGTCACGGTTTTCCACTGTATGGAGATCACAAGTATAATAAAAGACTTGCAAATGTTAAGGCGGATGAGGATAAAGTACTCTCTTTGGCGGCTGTAAACTTAAGCTTTAAGCACCCTAAAACAGGTATGGAATTAAATTATAAAATTAATGCAGATTTCTGAAAAAAAGTATTGACAAAGAACGTATAAAATGATAAAGTTAGGGAGTACTAACCAAGGGAAATAAATTTTCTTTAAGAATAAAGAAAACGGAGGTAGGTATGCCCGTTGATATAGTAAAAAGGCTTGCATCAAGCAGTGATGATAGTGTGGAGCTGAGACTCATCATTCAAAATGCGACGGTATTGAAGGGGAAAAGAATTTCCGGGATGCTCTTTTTAAATGACAAAGAGTTAGCCATAATAAGTGAGAAACTAAGGAAAACAAGTATCAGCTTGATGATTCTTTGCACTTGTAAGAAGAGACATTTGGTTTTGATATACAGAGCAAAAGAACTTGAAGAGTATCTTAAAAGATCAGAGGTTAGTGACTATTTAAGAGGGTTTGGATATAGGAGAGATGATTTCATATCAAATCTTATCAGACTGCATCAGAGGATGAACGGTTTTTATAATAAAATTAAAGAGTTTCCTCATGAGGTGGGAGTATTTTTAGGATATCCTATATGTGATATAAAGGGCTTCCTTGAAAACAAAGGAGAGAGGTATCTACATAGCGGGTATTGGAAAATATATGGCAACTTGGAAGAGACCAGGGAAAAGTTTTTAAGCTATGATGAGGCTAGAGAGATTGCTATTGACGAGTTCTTAGCCGGAAACAGGCTTGAGAATATAGCTTGTTGATAATGATTTATATGCCTATAAAAATATTCTTTTAAGGAGTAAAAATATGGAAAAAGCAATTATCGTTTATTGGAGTTCAACAGGAAACACAGAAGCTATGGCAAATGTGATAGCTGAAGGAGTAAAGGCGGCAGGCGGAACACCTGAGCTTGTATTTGTAGACAGTGTTAATGTAGATGAATTACTTGCACAGCCTGCATTTGCTATCGGATGTCCTGCAATGGGTGCAGAGGAGCTTGACGAGTCAGTTGAGAGCTTTGTATCAGAGATAGAAGGCAAGGTATCAGGTAAAAACATTCTTTTATTCGGTTCATATGACTGGGGCGATGGAGAGTGGATGAGATTATGGGTTGAGCGTATGCAAAATGCCGGAGCAAATATTATCGGTGGAGAAGGCATTATAGCAAACCTTGAACCTGATGATGATGCAAAAAGTCGCATTGAAGCTGCAGGAAAGCAGTTAGTCGCATTTTTAATTTTTTTGGTCTTACATTAGGACAACCTAATTTAAGATATGACAGTGAAAGCTGTCATAATATATAGTGTTGTGACGAAAGTCATCACACAAACAATATGGTGGTGAGAACTATCATATACTATCAAGTAAGACTTGAGCAACCTTATTTGATAATATACAGTGTTACACATATTGAAATTTCCTCTTACTTAAAAGACAGGCCTTGAGCAAGCCTGTCTTTTTCTTTGGTAAAATATATCATAGTATAAATTTATTACATTCAATTAAAGTGTTTTCGCTTGACATAAACGGTATGTCATAGTATAATCTCTCGGAACTAGTTAGATTAAGTATTGAATTCGCCACATACGCCGGTATAGTGGTTTTTTTCTAATCTTAAAGTTTGATTGAAGTTGAAGTTTTGACTTCAAAATGAAAAATAAAGGACAGTTTTACTTTGTAAGAGTGAAATAGAAGTCAAAATGGAGGAAATATGGCAGAAAAAAAGCATATATTAACTTATGAGGGACTTAAGAACTTAGAGGAAGAGTTACAGGATTTAAAGGTAAATAAGAGAAAAGAAATAGCTGAAAAGATAAAAGAGGCAAGAGAGCAGGGCGATCTCTCAGAGAATGCAGAATACGATGCCGCAAAAGATGAGCAAAGAGATATAGAGGCCAGAATAGAGCAACTTGAGAATCTTTTAAAGAATGCGGAAGTTGTTGTGGAAGATGAAGTTGATCTGGATACAATCGGTATCGGATGTATGGTAAAGATTCTTGATAAAGAATTTGATGATGAACTTGATTTTAAGATTGTAGGTTCTACAGAGGCCAATTCACTTGCCGGCAAGATAAGCAATGAGTCACCGCTCGGTAAAGCATTACTCGGTAAAAAAATCGGAGAAACAGCAGTTGTAGAAACACAGGCAGGTGTTTCAGAATATATGGTATTAGGAATACAAAGAGTATCTTAAGGAGGAAATATGGCAAATAGCAATGAACCAATGACAACAGAGGACCTGAATCATATTTTAAAGGCAAGAAGAGACAAACTTGCAGAGTTACAGGCAGCAAACAACGACCCTTTCTTTATCACAAAGTATGATGTAGAAAAGCATAGTGCAGATATAAAGGACAACTTCGAGGAATTAGACGGAAAAAGTGTCAAGATTGCAGGTAGACTTATGTCAAAGCGTGTCATGGGTAAGGCGTCATTTTGTCATGTACAGGATTTAAAGGGAAGAATACAGGCATATGTAGCAAGAGATTCTGTAGGAGAGGACGAATACAAGGCATTCAAGAAGCTTGATATCGGTGATATCGTAGGTGTTACAGGTGAAGTTTTCAAGACACAGACAGGTGAGATAAGCTTGCACGCTACAAAGGTAGAGTTGCTTTCAAAGAGCTTAAAGCCGCTCCCTGAGAAATTCCACGGACTTACAGATACAGATACAAGATATCGTCAAAGATATGTCGATCTTATTATGAATGAGGATGTAAAGGATACATTCGTAAAGAGATCAAAGATTATAACAGCAATAAGAAAGTTCCTTGACGGTCAGGGATTCATGGAAGTTGAAACACCTATGCTTGTAAGCAATGCGGGCGGTGCGGCAGCAAGACCTTTTAATACACATTTCAATGCGTTGAATGAAGATGTAAAGCTTCGTATTTCACTTGAGCTTTACCTTAAGAGACTTATTGTAGGCGGACTTGAGAGAGTATATGAGATAGGCAGAGTGTTCAGAAATGAGGGCGTTGATACAAGACATAACCCTGAGTTTACACTTATGGAGCTTTACCAGGCATATACAGATTATCACGGCATGATGGATCTTACTGAAAATATGTTCAGATACCTTGCAGAGCAAGTTTGCGGTACTACTACAATACCTTATGCCGAGGCAATGATTGACCTTGGAAAGCCTTTTGAGAGAATTACAATGGTTGAGGCTATAAAGAAGTACTCAGGCATTGATTTTGACAGTATAGAAACAACAGAGGAAGCAAAGGCACTTGCAAAGGAAAAAGGCATTGAGTTTGAAGAGCGTCACTCAAGAGGCGATATCATCAATCTCTTCTTTGAGGAGTTTGTAGAGGAGAAACTTATACAGCCTACATTTGTAATGGATCATCCTATAGAGGTGTCACCGCTTACAAAGAAAAAGCCAAGCGATCCAAGATATGTAGAAAGATTTGAGCTCTTTATCTACGGTAGAGAGATGGCAAATGCGTACTCCGAGCTTAACGATCCGATTGACCAAAGAGAGAGATTCCAGGCACAGGAAGAAGCATTTGCAGCAGGAGATGAGGAAGCAAATCATACAGATGAAGACTTCTTAAATGCTCTTGAGATAGGAATGCCGCCTACAGGAGGTATCGGATACGGTATCGACAGACTTGTAATGTTGCTTACAAACTCACCTGCTATCAGAGATGTATTGCTCTTCCCTACAATGAAGAGTCTTGATAAGCCGGCTAATGCAGGAAATGAAGAGTCTGCGGATTCGAATACAGGCTTCTTTACACCTAATGAGAAGATAGATTTTTCAAATGTAAAGATTGAGCCGTTATTTGAAGAGAGTGTGGACTTTGAGACATTCTCAAAATCAGACTTCAGAGCGGTAAAGGTAAAGAACTGTGTTGCAGTTCCAAAGAGCAAGAAGCTTTTACAGTTCACTCTTGATGACGGAACAGGCAAGGACAGAACAATTCTTTCAGGTATACATGAGTTCTATGAGCCTGAGGAGCTTGTAGGAAAGACACTTATAGCTATAACAAACCTTCCGCCAAGAGCAATGATGGGAATTGAATCATGCGGTATGCTCTTGAGCGCTGTAAATGAGCTTAAAGAGGGCGAAGGCGAAGAGCTCCACCTTATAATGGTAGATAATCATATACCGGCAGGAGCTAAGTTGTACTAAAAAAATAAATATAAAAATTTCTAAAGTCATGATATCAAAACACAGGTTTGACGTTAGAATAAATAGCTAATATGCATGATAACAAGAGCACTTCTTAGAGTTGATTTGAGAGGTGCTCTTTTTGTACTAAAAAATATATCCGGCGGTTATCTTATGAAAACAGCTTGCGAATAGATTACATTTCGCACTCAAATAAGATATAATGAAGAAAAATAGGAGGTGATATCTATGGCAAGAACAGCAAATGTATTTGCACGTGTCGAACCTGAAGTAAAAGAACAGGCGGAGCAGGTGCTTGATAGGCTTGGTATCCCGATGTCCAATGCAGTAGGAATGTTTCTGAGGCAGATTGTATTACAGAGGGGGATTCCATTTGAAATGAAACTTCCGGCTTGTGAAGAGCCCGTTGCATATGGATCTCTGACAAAGGAACAATTTAATGTGGAAATAGAGAAAGGTATGGAAGATATTAAGGCCGGCAGAATATATTCGGCGGATGAGGTTGAAGCGGAAATCAAACGGGAATTTGGTAAGAGATGAGTATTGAAGCGGAAAACCTTGACTCACTTCGTAAACTGGTAAGAGAGTTGCAAGCAGAAAATACTTTGTTAAAGAAAAAATTAAAGAAAGCCAATATAACATATCCGGAAAGTTGTATATTTGAAGAAAAGATAGAAAATACGTCTGAGTTTGATCCAGATCAAGGCGAAAGAATTATCAGAAAGTATATTACTGAAGAAATGGCAAATAGGTACTTTGCAATGTTCTGGGGAAGAACAGATGTGTATGCCAAGAGAGGGAAAAAGGGTGGATATTTTCCTCAATGTGATAATCGCTGGAATGATAGACTTTGTCCCAAACAGCAAGGGGAGAAAATACATTGTGAAGATTGTAAGAACATAAGCTGGACTAAACTTACTGCTAAAAAAATAGTGGAGCACTTGTTAGGATATAAAGATGACGGTTCGGATGTTATAGGCGTATATCCATTATTACCGGATGGTACATGCAGGTTTATAGTATTTGACTTTGATAATCATGAAAAGGGTGCAGAAGAAACAGATTTTACAAATGTGACTAAAGACTGGCATAAAGAGGTGGAAGCTTTGCGTCTTATTTGTGAAAAAAATGGAATCACTCCGCTGGTAGAACGCTCAAGGTCCGGACAAGGAGCACATGTGTGGATTTTTTTTTTTAAAAAGCCTATTCCTGCTTCCTTGGCACGCAACTTCGGTTACCTTTTGTTGGATAGAGGTCAATCTTTAATTAATCTGAAGTCGTTTCAATATTATGACAGAATGTATCCATGTCAGGATAGTGCAAACAGTATAGGAAATCTTATTGCTCTTCCATTGCAGGGACAGGCACTAAAAAGTGGAAATAGTGCCTTTATTGATAGTAATTGGAATGCCTATCCTGATCAGTGGGATATCTTATTAAATCATACAATGAAGTTGTCTATAGAAGAAATAGATGCTTTTATGAAAAAATGGAATGCTGAAATTGCTGAAACGACAGGTGCTGTGCCTGATGTTATGCAATGTAGACCTAAACCATGGAAAAAGAAACAAGTATTTAATAAATCTGATGTTGTAGGTAAAATGCATATTGTTCTTGGCGATGGGGTATATGTAGATGCATTGAATCTTATGCCAAGGATACAGAATCAAATAAGAAGCTTGGCTGCATTTGACAACCCTATCTTTTATAAGAATAGGCGCTTAGGATATTCAAATTATTATAATTTTAGTGCTGTTTATATGGGAAAGGATATTGACGGATATATTCGTATTCCAAGAGGACTTAGAGAACAACTTATAAATAATTGTAAAGAAGCCGGCATTGAGTACGATATTAGTGATCAAAGAGAAATGGGAAGACCTATAAAAGTTTTTTTTTTTAATGGAGATTTGCGTACAGAACAGGATTTGGCGGCGGACAGAATGTTACAGCATGATCATGGAGTGCTTAGTGCAACTACTGCATTTGGAAAAACGGTGGTCTGTAGTTATTTGATATCACAAAGAAAAGTCAGTACATTGATTCTTCTTCATAGCAAAGATTTGATTGAACAGTGGGTAGAAGAATTAAATAGGTTTTTAATTATAAAAGAGAAACTACCAATTTATAAAACAAAGACAGGTAGAGAAAAACGAAGAGATAGTGTCATAGGAGTATTAACAGGTAATAAGAATACACTTACAGGGATTATTGATGTAGCTATGATTGGGTCAATGTATAGTAAGGGAAATTTCAACGATTTTATTAATTCCTATGGGCTGGTCATTATGGATGAATGTCACCATTGTGGATCTAATACCTCGATAGAAGTAATGCAGAGAGTAAATTCTAGATACGTTTATGGAGTTTCAGCAACACCAAAGCGTGGGGATAGTCTTGAAAAAATAATATATATGTTACTAGGTCCGGTAAGACATAGTTATACTGCAAAAGAACGTGCTAAAGAACATGGGATTGGACATTATGTGTATCCAAGGTTTACAAGGGTTATTGATACAAATGAAACTATGAACGATATTAATACTGCTTATAATTTGATAAGTAGCAATAAAATAAGAAACGAAATGATTGTAAATGATATAAGACAGGAAATTGCCGATGGAAGAACTCCGCTTATTCTTACAAGACATAAGGAGCATGCAAAGAATTTATTTGATAGTCTGTCAGGTGCAGCAGATTATGTGTTCTTGCTTTATGGTGATAATAGTGATAGTGAGAACTTTGAAATAAGAAAAAATTTAAAGAAAGTTCCAAATGAAAAATCAATTATTTTAATAGCTACCGGACAGAAGATTGGTGAGGGATTTGATTTTCCGAGATTAGATACATTGATGTTGGCATCACCGGTTTCATTTGGTGGAAGATTGGAGCAGTATGTTGGGAGATTACATAGAGATTATGAAGGTAAGAAGTATGTAGTTGTTTATGATTATATAGATGCTCATTTAAAAAGTTTTTTTGAGAAAATGTATTCAAAACGTCTAAGAACTTATAAGCGTTTAGGATATTCTATAATTTCGAATGTGATATTAGATAAACAAGCTGCAAATGCAATTTATGATTCAGGGAACTATATTGATATATTTGAACGAGATATTATAGAGGCAGAAAAGAGAATAATTATTTCAAGTCCACATATTGTACAGGAGAGGGTTGATAGAATAATTTATATTACAAAACAGCAGGTGGAAGCAGGATGTAAGATAGTTGTGATAACAATTGATCCTGAAAAAATGAGCTTTGGAAGCATTAATGATTATTATGAAATGATTAATCAGATGAAAACATCAGGAATCCAGGTTGTTATTAAAGATGAGGTAGATGAACACTTTGCAGTTATAGATGAAGAACTGGTATGGCATGGTGGTATGAATCTTTTAGGAAAGGAAGATGTGTGGGATAATTTGATAAGGATAAAATCTGCTGTTGTAGCAGAGGAGCTGTTGGAATTATCGTTTGGAAATTAGTAGTTTCAAACTAACGACATCAATTCGTTGTTTTCGAATATTTGTAGATAATGCCAATGGTATAAAACAAATAAAATTTATTATAAGTCGTATGTTGGAAAGCTAATATTTGCAGTAAAGATAAATTGGTGTAGTTTACATGTATGGAAAGTTGCAAAAAGAAAATTAAAAAAATAAAGATATATAAAATGAACCTCAGAGGTTAATTTAAAATTTGACAAAAATTTATATTCATGCTAATATAAATTTACCTCAAAGGTAAATATATAAGAGAGGCAATGCTTTGGATATTACTTACAAGAATAAGAAAATTGAAAGGATTTGTACGGATGCCAAAACAGCGGAGAGAACCTATGGTCGAGAAATGGCAGATAAAATACATCAGCGTATAGATGAAATTTGTGCTGTAGACACGGTTGAGATAATGATACAGTTTCATATCGGGCGATGTCATGCACTTAAGCAGAATAGGAAAGGACAATATGCAGTGGACTTGGTTCATCCATACAGATTGGTATTTGAGAAAATTGGTAATGAAATTCAAATAGCAAATATTTTGGAAATTGTTGACTATCATTGATGGTTAATATTTCAAGTCGGGGAGGTAGCACAATGGTTAGAAGTCGCAGTTATATTGCAACGCCACCCGGAGCGACAATTAAAGAGCAGTTAAACGACAGGGGAATGAGCCAGAAGGAGTTTGTCGCCAGAATGGATATGTCTGAAAAAAACATATCAGTAAGCTCATTAATGGCGATGTACAGCTTACACCTGAAACAGCAGTCAGATTAGAGATGGTTTTAGGTGTTCCTGCTAAGTTTTTGGAATAATTTGGAGTCAATCTATAGAGATAAGATTATTAAGGCAGAAGCAGAAAATGCAATGGAAGACGATAAAGAGATGGTAAAAATTCCTTATAGGGAGATGGTAAAAATTCGGTTGGATTCCGGATGCCGTAGAATCTAATGAAAAGGTTGTTAATCTTAGGAAATTTTTTTGAGGTTGTTGAACTTTCTCTTATCGGAAAGGAGCAGATTACAAGAATTGCATGTAGACGTTTGGCAATTACGGAAAAAAAGTGATTTGGCTTTAATGGCGTGGGCTCAAGAAGCAAGGATTAAGGCGCGTAATATTCAAACAGCTTCCATAAATATCAAAGGGTTAACTTCAGTTTTTGAATGATATAAGAAATATGACGGTTCTTAGCCCAAAAGAGTTCTGTCCTAAGATAAAAAAATATCTTGCAGACTGTGGTATTGCTTTTAGTATTTTTGCCACATCTTGAGGATCTTTTTCTACAGGGAGCTTCTTTTTATAGATGGGAATAAGATTGTTCTTGGACTTACTGCAAGAGGAAAGGATGCAGACAAGTTTTGGTTTAGCTTATTCCACGAACTTGCACACATTGTTCTTGGCCATGTGGGGCAGACAAACGGTACATCTGAAGATGATGAGAAAGAGGCCGACAGATGGTCAGGTGATACACTGATTGACTCTAAAGACTTTTGAAGATTTTTAGAAGAAATGGAGATTATTCAGAAAGCCAAGTACTTCAATTTGCAAAGGCACAGGGAATCGCTCCGGGGATAATAGTCGGAAGAATGCAGTTGGAAGGGATGATTAAGTATAGTATGTTAAATAAGTTGAAAGAGAAATATGAAATAGTTATTTAAATCTGTTATCAAAAAAATATAAAGTGTCGGAAAAATTCAGAGATTTGATTTAATTATAGGTGGAAGAATTAATATTACTATATGATTATGGAGTCACTAAATGAAGTAAAAAACTAAATTTTATGCTAAAATAAAAGGGCAATCCTACATAGGACTGCCCTTTTAGTATACAAATTTCAGGGGGATATAATGAGAGAATTTAAAACAACATCAACCCTTTTTGACGGAAACTTGAGCTTATCTATAGCACCTGCACTTACCCCAAACGGTATAGAGAACGATCCTTTATTTTTTTCAATGGAGAAATAATCAATCCGACAATTATTTCAGGAGGATTGCTGGTGCTGGCAGATATTGTGAGTACAAGATACTTTAAATACGTACCTGTGGACCAAAGAGACCCTATACTTTCTGCCCAGGGTGACAGACTGAGGGCAGAATGCTTCTCGGCTTGCAACGGTGTTTATGCAAGAATGGATGTATTCCAAAGTGCTTTGGACGGTGACATACTTTATGGTACCACAAATGTGGATATAGGCAACAATTTACGAAAGTCTCTTCTTAATATAAGACAAGGAGACAGATTAAAGTTTAGAATAGGAGATGAAGGACTTAAGACCTTGCACAGTAAAAATCTTGATAATGGAAGTTTGCTTACAGACATAGTTACTCAAAGGCCTGTAAAGATGCCTGACAGATGGATAAGAGCACTTGGAAATTGTGCCATGCTACACCAAAATATGAAATATAAGTTCCATGTCGAAGGAATGCAGGCAAAGTCATTTATTGCAATGTTACCTCCTGTTACAGGGAAGGAAAAATCCGGATGGCTTACACCTACAAAGACAGGCGTGATGTTAAAATCAAGAGAAGAAAAAAACAGTGTATATATCAGTGGCATTCACAGACTTAGTGCACTTAAAAAAGTGATGAGCAATGTAAACTCGATCTTTTTTTACGCACCTGAGAATGATGAACCGGGGCAGATGATGATTGAAGTATGTATGACCGGTGCAAATATCACGCTTAGTTTGACGGCAAAGAGCTATGAAGGTTATTCAGGTGAGGGGGCATTACTTGATTCGCTCTCAACTCCTAAATACTTGAATGTGCGGACAAAATTGATAATATATTAAACTTTGAATCAAGACTTGATATTGATAAAATATCAAAATCAATCGGAATAGTAAAAAATGATATGAATGATGCAATGGAGCTGCTTGCCGTTTCAGGGAAGCTCGGTTTTGATGTTCGAGATAGAGCATTTTTCCATAGGGAGTTGCCGGATGATCCTGATAGAGTTTTAAAGGACAATCCCAGGCTTGTAGGTGCAAAAAAACTTGTGGAAGATACCGAGTATATTGAAGATAATATATGGCATGTAAGATCGGGAGAAACTAAGTATAGGGTTATTTACCCTACAGATGAAAATTTGGAAAATGCAAAATGTACCTGTACATGGTATCTGAAACATCAAAACAGTAGAGGACCATGCAAGCATATTTTGGCGGTAAAACTGAAAAAAGGAGTATAGTATGGCAAGTAAATTAGAAAAAGCGGCAGAAATATATCGTTCTCTCGGCTATGAAGAGACAGATTTTGACGATATTTTAAATCTCGGAATAGGAAGCAAAGAAGAACAAAAAGAGGCAAGAGAAGGATTAAAATCCGGAGACTGGACAGAGATAAAACAATTATCAGATAATACATATGGATTTGTTTCTGTGGTGGATGTAAATCTTGAAAAGCTTGCAATCTTTGCTATAAGAGTGGGAGTGGATGCCAAGCGAGCTGCAAATATTCTTAGAAGAAGCAGTGAAGTTGCCCTAAAGGCTATTGAGGATAGAGGTGAGACTTTTGCAATGAACTTTATAAAAGCCGCCTGCACTTCAAACAGGAGAATATGGGAGCATTCACTGTCAGTGCTTGGAATGTTGGCATTAAAACTTGTGCATGAAATGAATCTTGAAATTCCCGAGTCTGTGGAGTATATGAAGGACTGGGCAGCTGTAGCGGCAATTCTTCTGACATCAAAAAGAACTGACTACAATTTGATGAGAAGTTTGTAATTGAAAAGTCGGAAATTTTAAGAAGATTTAATGAGCATATAGAAGTAGGCGTTGCCTTGAATGTGCCTGCAACCGGACCTTTTTCAAAGATACTTATATGGGGTGTACAAAATAATCTCATTACAAAAGATACTGCTATGGAGCAGGTGTTTTACGGACTTAGCATTGCACAAAGGCCGGGAGACAGAAAAGAATATGTAAATGTATTGGAACAAATCGGAATTACAGATGAAGAGATAAAATCAAGAGTAGAAACAATTATTCCACTGCTTGGGCTTGGAGAAACGGCTTTGATGGAGAGATTTGCTCCTGTACTTATAGAGAGTGCTACAGACGACTGGCTATATCCCATACTGATTTCATGCAGTTCGGCAAAGGTGAAAAAAATAAAGAAACTGATTTTAAAGTCTGTTTTAAAAAGGGAAAAGCCTAAGTCGGTAAAAGAGTATGAAGAATGGCTTCTACTTTATAAGCAGGATGAGGATAAAAGTATAGCAAAGCTTGCGGGAAATATTGAAAAGGCTTGGGGACTGGAGATAGAAGATGAAGATGTAAAAGAAGAATTGCAAGGACTTTGGAGAGAAACACCTAAACTTTGGGAAGTGCCAAGGTTTGAAATAGGTGAGATATCATCTGAAAGATTAACAGATTTGGTCTCAGATATTTCTAAAAGAAAGGACTATATTGCAGATATTTTTTTTGAGAGATTTATTGCAATGGCAAATTATATTGCTTATACAAATTCGGATGAAGCTAAAATGAGTCTTGCAGGTATTCCAAACGGTGATGCCGGAGGTTTAAGAACACTTGGAAGATGGGCTAAGAACCTTGAAATGAATATGATAAAGGATACAAAAGAAAATGTGTGGAATGGTGAACAAGAAGTCTTAAAAATCAGATACCATGATCTTATGTACATGCGAAGAGAGCTATTGTTTAATTCTATGGGCAAATGGCCTTGTTTACTGAGTACACCAAGTTACGTCGATCTAAGTATCAGTTTAAATGATTTAGTGGAACGCTTATCAATATACGAAGATAAGAATTTATCATATGTTTCAGAGCCGGATCTACAGCTTGCAATTACAAGATTGGAGATAGAACATCCGGCAGATATAGATATAAAAAAATACGTAGAAAAATTAAAGAAGATAGACCTGAAAATAGAACTTCCTTCAGGAGAAGTGTTAAAGGATGAATCAGGTGAGGAGATTTCAGTCGGTAATCTGATTGCAGGGTATTTAAAAGATTCATATATCGAACCGGAATTGAAAACGGGAGAAATTGCATATTGGAATATTAAGGTTAATATACCTGAAAGTCTTAGAGTATTACCGAATAGACTTTCACATAATTATATAAATATGTTTTCTGTTTTTCCAAACTGGGGTGATTATTCTCTTACAGCTATACATAGAGATATTGAAGTTTACCATGGCCAGGGAATTGTTTTAAGGCAGATAGCAAGAAGAAGAAAGCCGGTTACAAAAGGTGCAATGATGAATTGGATCGCCATACAAGGTAATTTAAACGTCGAAAATGCAGAGGATATTATAGAGGCCAGTAAAAAAGCATGGGATAGAGGACTTTTGACACCCGGAATAGCTGATATCTCAGAGATTGATTGGAGCGGTGGTACACCGTCAAACTTGGCAAGTCTGGCTTTTGCAATGGAAAATATGGCTAAAGACGGTATGCTGAGTTTGGTATGGATGGCTGCCTGTGATGTGGTGGAGGTATCGCTTAAAGCACCTAGAATGCTTACAGGAACAGCTGAGATTGTAAAATTTCTAAGAGATTATCTTGATGAAGTTATTTTTGCACTAGATAATAAGCTTGCCCCACAAAATGCATTGGAAATGAAGGCTGTAAAGAATCTCGCCACAAAATCCGGATCTTCAAAAGCTGTAGAATATGCCAAGGAAATAGTGAATAAGCTAAATTCTCTTGGTATGAATATAAAAGAAGAAAAGTATGATAAAGTACAGAATCAAAATACTCCGAATGATTTTGATGAAGTATGGGTGGCATTACCTGAGGCTAAAAAGCTTATCTATGATAATGTTGAGTTTAATATAAATGTATTTGAAGTAAGGAAAGGCGAAAAAGCTTTCAGCTTCGATTTGAAATTACCGGATATACCTGACAGTCTGTTTCAAGTATATATTTATGGATGGTTTTACGGAATTCAAAAAGAGGCTCAGATGTCGGGAGCTGTGGCCGACAACAACGGAAAAAAATCATAGATGAGAAAGAAAAGAGCGTATGGCTTCATTATGACCCTGAAAAGAAAAAGGTTGTGGTAAGTAAATATAGAAACTGGCGAGGTGAAAAAGAAGGTCCTCTTGAGGGCAGTTCAACACCTTATTCAAAGATATTTTTAACTATTGCAGTGAGTACTTTGGCACAGGACGGAGAGAGTATTTATGGAGCAAAAAGTCTTTTCAGACAACTGGCGGACTCAGGAGATTTATCTGTAGAAAATTTAAGAGAAGTCATGAGAGAACTTTTATTACATGAGGAGATAAGCCCGGCAAAGCTTGTAAGAATAGTTGAAAAAGAAAATAAGCTTTTAAGTATATGCTATGTAATGCTTGTTGAGTGTATCAAATATGCAGGAGAGGTTGTTGTAAAAAATAATAAGCCGCCTGTATGGATAAACAGAGTTTTGGATATCTGTACTTATTATGCCGACTATTTAAGGGAAGCAATGAAGAGAGGATTTATTTCAAAAGAAGATGCCGAATGGCAGGGGCTTTTAGAAATTGCAAACTGTACTGCCAAGTCCACTGCAGTGAAGAAGGCAAAGAGTTTGGCAAAAATACTGGGGATAGGATGATTAAGGAATGAGAATAGCGGATAGTGGAATATATAAAACTCCAAAGGAAGCATTGAAGGCTGTATTTGGTTACGACTCATTTAGGCAGGGGCAGGAATCGGTTATAAATGCTGTTTTGGATGGAAGAGATATTCTTGCCGTGATGCCTACAGGAGCAGGAAAGTCACTGTGCTACCAGGTTCCGGCTATGCTGCTTTCAGGAATCACATTGGTCATTTCTCCACTTATCTCCCTTATGCAGGATCAGGTAAAGGCATTGAATGAAGCCGGTGTGGATGCTCGCATTTATAAACAGCTCTTTATCTGAAAAGGAGATGCATGATACTTTCAAAAAAATGCATCGAAAGGTCAATATAAGATTATATATGTGGCACCTGAGAGACTGATGAGTGAAGGTTTTGTTAGGCTTGCAAAAGGTGTTGAGATTTCAATGATAACTGTGGATGAGGCACATTGTATCTCACAGTGGGGACAGGATTTCAGACCAAGTTATATGGATATAGCGGAGTTTGTAAATGTTTTGGATAAACGTCCGATTATAAGTGCATTTACAGCAACTGCCACTCAGAATGTTAGAGAAGATATTATTTGCTCTTTGGGGCTTACCAATCCATATTTTCTTGTAACTGGATTTGACAGGGAGAATTTATTCTTTCAGGTAGATAAACCACAAAGTAAAGACCGCTTTATACTTGATTATTTAGACAGACATAAGGGTGAAAGTGGAATTATATACTGTGCAACCAGAAAAAATGTGGACAGTTTATATACACTATTAAAAAAGCGGAACATATCTGTTGCAAAGTATCATGCAGGAATGAGTATTGAAGAGAGAAAGCAAATGCAGGATGATTTTGTATTTGACTATACAAGTATCGTAATAGCAACAAATGCTTTCGGAATGGGAATCGATAAATCAAATGTCAGATTTGTCATTCACTACAATATGCCGTCAAGTATGGAAAACTATTATCAAGAAGCGGGAAGAGCCGGTAGAGACGGACTCAATTCCGAATGTATTTTACTGTTTTCACCTCAGGATATTATAATTAACAGATTTTTATTGGAACATAAAGATTTTAGCGATATTGATCCGACAGATGCAATGACAATCAGGGAGAGGGATATTAAAAGACTTCAGGTAATGGAGGGATATTGCTATACGACTGAATGTCTGCGCAACTATATTTTAAAATATTTCGGAGAAAATCCCAAAAAGCCATGTGATGATTGCGGTAATTGTCTGCGTCAATTTGAAACTCTTGATATGACGGATGAGGCTAAAAAGATAATAAATTGTATATATGAATCTCGTGGAAGATATGGCAAGAATATAATAATGGATACAGTACTTGGAGCAAAGACTGCAAGGCTGGAAGAAATAGGAGCAAGTAAATATAAATCATATGGGGTTTTGGAATCATCAAATAAAACTCTTTTACGGCGACTTATTGAAGAGCTTTTACTTGAGGGCTATATTCAAACAGGAGATTATCAGGTTTTAAAACTTGGAGACATAAGTAAATTAAAGTTAAAAGATACTAAGGTCCTGGTAAAGATAACCGATGAAGATAAGGTTACAAATAGAAAGTTAAAGTCTAAGAAGAATATAAAGGGTATGGATTCACTTACTTCTTCAGGCTTCAAACTCTTTGATAAATTAAAAGAGCTGAGACTTGAAATTGCCAGAGAAGAGAAGATGCCTCCATATATTGTTTTTAATGATAAGACCTTAATTGATATGTGCGCAAAGATGCCTACCACAAAATCCGATATGTTAAATGTTTCCGGTGTCGGAGAAAATAAATACGGTAAATACGGTGAAAGGTTTATTGCTGTAATAAAAGAGCATGCGAAGCAGTTAAAATAATATAATAAATAACAGAGTAAAAAAAGCTCCATTCGATAAGTAATCGTTTGGAGCTTTTTATATGTTTAAAGCGTTATTATATATCGGAATATAATTTCAATGTGCAAAAATATTGTACATTCTTTATGCTATTTTAATATAGAAAATAAATCAGGGTGAAGAAATTTTTGGTATGACTAAAGAGGGAGGTTGATTTTTGAATAAATATGACAAAGTAATCGGGAAACAGTTTGGAATTATACAAGGTGAAAAAAATATCTTGTTTTTTTATTAAAACCGGTAGAGGTGGAAGTATAGAAGGTTTTGAAAATAAATATTTGAGTATATGCGACTTTTTTATTTAAAAAAATATGGTTATACATTTGTTGTTTCCGCCAATCCTAAAGATTCGGTATGTGATTTGGAGGAAGAAATAAAATGTATAAGTAAGTATGTAGGGGATTATAAAGAAATAATTTTTTTGTCGGAATTTCAAACGGAGCTTTTTATAGGTGCAAACTCAGTGTAGAAAAAAATTGAAAAAAATAAAGAATGCTGTTTTGATTAATGCTCCATTGATGATTAACTTTCATAAAATAAAAAGAAGGTGTAGAAAAAGTTTAGAGGAAATAATATGTACTTTTTTTGTATGGTGAAGCTGACCCTTCATTTCGCTATATTGAAATTTTTGAATGTTATAAAAAAATACCGCCTGTAAATATAAAATAATTAAAGGTGAGGGACATGATTTTTTTCAAAAAGAGTCTTTGATATCTGAATTGAATTATTTTTTTGACGGATTGAAGGCGGAAAAACAAAGGTAATAGAAAAAAATAAGGTTAGAATAGAGGGAGAAGAAAATGAGTGAATTTGACAAAAATTATAGGATATGCTGATATAAAGGATGAATTAATACGCTTTTTGTGATGTACTAAAAAAACTTTAAAGAGTATAAGAGGCTTGGTGTAGAAATACCTAGAGGAATACTTTTGTACGGTGAGCCCGGTATAGGAAAGACAATCTTAGCCAAGAGTTTTATAAAAGAAAGTGAAGTTAAATCATTTACAATAAGGAAAGATAAACATGGTGGGGAGTTTGTTAACCATATCAGAAATACTTTTTGATAAAGCAAAAAAAAGAGGAATGTGCCATAGTATTTCTTGATGATATGGATAAATTTGCAAATGAGGATGAGTATCACAAAGATGCAGAAGAATATGTGGTTATACAGTCCTGTATAGATGAATGTAAGGATTTAAATGTATTTGTTTTGGCTACAGCAAATAATATATATTGTTTACCAAATTCACTTATGAGAGCGGGACGTTTTGATAAGGTTATAAGAATGACATGTCCTAGTGGTGATGATGCCAAGAAGATAATAGAACACTTTTTAAGGAAAAAACAAATATTGGGGGATATAGATATAGACGATATATCAAGCTTTATGGAAGGGCATTCATGTGCAGAATTAGAAATGGCGATAAATGAAGCAGGAATTTATGCGGTATTTGATAAAAGGTCAAAGATAGAGCAAAGAGATATTATAAAGGCATGTATGCGTTTGATATTTGATGCACCGGAGTCGGTAGAAAACATCGATACTAATATTTTAAAAAAGATTGCTGTACATGAATCAGGACATGCTGTTATTTCTGAAATTTTGGAGCCGGGATCTGTAAATCTTGTTTCTATCTGTGGATACTCAAATAATTCAGGGGGTATAACCTCTGTAAGAAAACCTGATGATTATAATTTTAATGTAGTTGCAAAAGAGCATGAAATAATCAGAAGCCTAGGAGGTAAGGCTGCGACTGAAATAATTTATGGAACATTTGATCTTGGCTGTGAGGGAGATTTGCATAAAGCATTTGACTTGGCTACAACATTTGTTGACAATTACTGTGCATATGGATTTGATGCTTTTGAAGGATGTAATCCATCCCAATATTTATTGGAAAGCAAGGACAGAAAAGTTGCCAAAGAGATGGATAGATATTATAGAAAGTCAAAGCAGATTATTGCTGAAAATAGAGGATTTTTTGATGCCATGGTTCAAGAACTTTTGAAAGAGAAAACACTTACTAAAAAGCAAATTAGGAGTATACGAGACAGTGTAATGATTAGAGCTTGAAAAAAGATTATAATGATGTAGAATAAAAATAATTATACATTATAAATTTAATAAAAATAAGTTATTATGGGGAGGATTTATGGGATTTCGATTGATTCTAAAGTGCTTGGACTTAGAGAGGTGATAAAGGTAAATGAAGGGAAAGTTATAGAATACCTATTTACCAGCGTCCATATTCATGGGAAGAAAAAAATATAAAAGATTTTTCTGGAATCTATATTTGATGCATTTAAAGAGGTCAATAAAAAAAGACTGCAAAACAAATGCAAAAACCTGTTTTTTTCGGTACAATACAGCTTGATCGTAATAAAGAAGATAAAAAAATACACTTGATATTGTTGACGGTCAACAAAGGCTTACAACATTTCTGCTGTTTTTTTGGACGTGCTTCAAAGAAATGAAAAAAACATCCTAAAGAGTATATTGATTGCAGTATGGTTATAAAAATCGGAGAAGCTTAAAGAAGTATTAAATGATAATATCAAAAAAAGATTCTTCCAAATATTACGAAAAACAGGAAACTGCTGAAGGAAGAAGTTGAACATTTTGAAAAAGGAGTTTAAATATAAAAATGAATTCTATACTGAATTAAAAAAACTTTGTTTTGGATAATGTATACTTCGTACAACTGATTACTGAAGAGATGGATTTATCTGAAGTGGTATCGGTTTTTAATACTATAAACACTACAGGGCTGGATTTGAATGCAACAGATATTTTTAAAGTAAGATACTATAATTATCTTAGAGGAATTGATAAGACAAAAGACTGGTTGGAAGAAATAAATTTATGTTATCAATCAATAGATGACAGCAATGAGAAACTTGGAAAAGACGGAAGAACAGATCAGACAAAATTTGATATGGGATGGGTTTTAGATATCTACAAACATATAATTTGTGCTGAATTTGGCTGGGGATTTTCAGAAGTGTCCAAGAGTAATCAAAAGTTCTTTGATGAACTTTTTAAAGGAGATAAACTTACAGAACAAAGTGACCTAAGCGTACTGGAGTTTGACACATTTAAGCAGATAGTGGATGGGTTTATAGATTATTGGCGTTGGATTGAAAATGTAAGGTATAATGGCGAACATCCGGAAATAGCAAAAAGAAATCTTTTCAATTTATTTGGTAGAAAAAAACCAGATATAAAAAGGTATTGGACCATACCTTTTGTGGTTGCATATTTTAGGGTTAAAGCTGAAGGAAAGAAATGGAGCGATTACTATATAGATTCATTGAAAGTAAATATGTATATGTTTAGATTCTTCTTAATCTATACCGTTGTCAATGACAGAGTAATAAATCCTGTTCAAAATAAGGTTTGTGATGAATGCTTTAAGTGGTTTAAGGAATGCAATACTGATAAGATTATAGAAAATATCAGGAAAGATTTATTGCCACCGGTACTAGATGAAGATGATAAAACCTGGAAAAAAAATTTTTATGGGATTATAGAATCCGGCTTATTTGATAATGGGAGTAGGGTTCACCTTGTTTGTACACTGACTGCACTTATTGATGAGGTAGCTAAAAAGGGTAAAAGAAAGTGATATTTATGAGAAGTTTTTTAACTATGAAATGATCAAGGATCCATATGATATCGAACATATTGAAGCAAGAAATAATTTTAAAGATGATAAGGAAAATGTGGATGAGTTTAACGGAATAGGTAACTTGACGGTACTTGAGCGTAGTATTAATAGAGGTATCAAAGACAAGCCTGTAATAGATAAGAACGAAGAGTATAAGAAATCAAAATATGCAGCAGTAGAATTAGTTATACGGAAGTGCAAAGATAAATGGGATATAAAATGTGTCAAAGAAAGAGCAGAAGAAGAAATTAAAAAGATAAAGAGTTTTATGAAAGGAGAATTGGATTTTTGTATCCGAGAGGGAAGATTAGGTGTACGGTATAGGTAATAAAAAGATATTGAATATGTTCATACTGGAGATACTTCGCAATTATACCGATGAAGATCATTCCTTGACACAGCAAGAGATTATAAAGCTTTTGGAAAAAGATTATGGAACGGTATGTGACAGACGCTCTGTAAAGAATAATGTCTTGTTATTGAAAGAATTCGGCGAGAGCCATGGATTTGAAATATCAATGGAAGACGGATACAGAATGGTTTTTAGAGAATTTGATGACGCGGAACTTAGGATACTTATTGACAGCATTTTATTTTCAAAAGAATTTTCTTCAAATCAGGCTAAGGAACTTATTAAAAAGATACGAGGGCTTTCAAGTAAATATTTCAATGCAAAAGTGTCAAATATATGTAATATACCTGGGCTTAACAAGAACATAAACCGACAAAACATCTACTCTATAGATAAGATAAATGATGCTATCTCAGAGGGACATAAGATCAGTTTTATATATAATGATATAGGAACCGATTTTAAGCTTCATCCAAGGAGAGAAGAGCGTTATATTGTAAATCCGTACAGAATAGTTGCAAATAACGGGAAATTTTATCTGATAGGAAATTATGACAAGTATGATAATGTAGTACATTTTCGTATAGACAAAATGACTGAGGTATGTGAACTTGAAGATAGAGTTAAGCCGATGAAAGATGTGCCTGAGCTTAAGGCCGGGATAAATCTTCCAAAGCATATGGCTGAACATATTTATATGTTTAGCGGAAAAAGCACTGCCATTAAGCTCCTGACAACCAAAGATATGATGTCTGAACTGGTGGATTGGTTTGGGACAGACTTTAGTATTATTAAAAAAGATGAAGACCTGATTACAGTAAGAGTAAACTGTAATGAAAAGGCAATGAAATTTTGGGCACTGCAATACGGGCCTTATGTAGAGGTTTTGGAACCTGAAAGTCTTAGAAATCAAATTAAAGAAAGTATTGCCGGTATGTCAAAGAAATACTCGGATAGATAAAGGTAGTTTACGTAAGGCATAAGAAGGTTTATTAGCTGTCATTTTTAACGGACAGATAATCTGTTAAACTCCAATTATAACAAAGAAGTACTTTGTGGATTGGAGGAAGAAGATGATAGCACAGATGAGTAGTAAATCAAGGATTTATCACAGACCGGGATGCAGATTTATAAATAGAATAGAAGAAAAGTCATTGATAAGCTTTGACATGGATGACGGAAGTATTAAATATTTAAAGCCATGTAAGTGCTGCTGTAATATCAAGTTTTTATATAATGAGTATAGAGAAAATTTAAAGGATGTATTCAGAGATTTACCTATTTGGACAGAGCTTAAGGATGATTATATAGAAGTACATACTGACTGGTACAATTGGAGAATAGGTCTAAGTGAATTGAGTCAGGAAATAAGACTTTATCTTGAAGAGTGGAATGAAGAATTTCAAAAAGATTTATTAATCAGAGTGGATGAAGCCGGAGGAAGTAAGAATTTAAAAAAGGCTATGAGATATATTGCAAAGGAAGAGAGGGTAGCCTTTTATCCTTGTAAGTACAGAAAGTATGCAATTGGAATAGAGTGCTTAGCTAAGAAAAGGGGAGTACAAATAGAGTTTGACGACACCGATCTTTATATTCTTACCGATATGGCGGCTTGGAAAATATCATATGTACAATACTTTGACAGGTATAAGTTATTGCATTGTCCGTTTGACGGAAAGCCTCTCACTATGGAAGAAGCAAAGACTGCGCATTACCATGTACAAAGGGATGTGGTAAAGAATCAATCACCATACAATCATCTCGAGTATATTGTAAGACATGATGAAGCAAAAAAGTTAATGCAGATCAGTTATAAGAAATTACCGAAAGTAACAAAGCAACAAAAAAAGTATTATCGTCAAGCTGAAAACAGGGAAAAAAGAAACAGTATAAAAAGGGTTTGGAACTTATTTGCAAAACTCGAAGAGGGGAAGGTGAAGTAAATTCTGTAAAAGCACTTTTAAAGAAGAAAAGAGCGTGAAATACCGCTCTTTTTCTATTTTTCAAATAACAAGCTTATCATTTGTTCGGGATTGTCTAAAAAAGATTTTGTTACTAAGTAAGATTCCGTTTCCTTATACTCCTTTTTTTCAATTCCCTCTTCACCAAATTCGTATATATCCGAATTTGGATATGCCAAAAGAATGGGTGAATGTGTAACAATAATAAATTGAGAATCTAATTTTTTTCTAATTCTTTTAAAATACACAACATCGACATCTGTGTTGTGGGAGATAATGCGACTTCCGGTTCATCTAACAAATATATACCGTTTCCTCTGAAACGATTCATCATTAAAGAACGAAAACTTTCTCCATGTGATTGGGAATGCATAGACTTTCCACCATAACAATCATAGAAACTATAATCCCCATCTGCAAGATTCTCGATTTCTGTTGCTACATTATAAAATGATTCTGCACGAAGAAAGAAACCGTCTTTTGCTTTTTTTACCCCTCTTGAAACTCGCATTACATCACTAAGTTCAGAGTGAGTTTCTCTTGTAGAAAAACAAAAGTTTTCGGAACCTCCTTCAGGATTAAAGCCTAATGTCACAGCTATTGCTTCTAATAAAGTTGATTTTCCCGTTCCATTATCACCCACAAAGAAAGTGACAGCTTTTCCAAAATCTATTCTTTGAAAATTTTTCACACAGGGAATTTTTCTAAGATAACTTTCTTTCGGCAATTTATCACATTCTATATCAATTATAGATTTTTATATATATCATAAAATAATTCCTCTTACTGTCTACCACAAACTACAGCATAATCTACGTTCATCTTAAGAATCAACTTCAAAAATAGCCTGCAAAACTCAAAAAAATGGTTCCTTAGTGCAATTTTTTTGAGTCTTGCCACCTTAATTTTACCACAAATTGACGCTCTTTTTTTATTAAAATAAATCCAACCGGACTCGTATACTACAGGTTTAATGACAGGTTGGATACTATATAATATACTTAGCTCATCAAAGCAAAGTATGTCTCCTATAGTTCAATGGACAGAATGATCGGCTACGAACCGGTTGATTCCGGTTCGAATCCGGATAGGAGAATGGATATGTTACAGCAATTTGGTTGTTATATATCAACTTATATTTGGGCAGGTGTCCCGAGTGGCGAAGGGGGCGGACTGTAAATCCGTTACAAAAGAAACACCGCAGGTTCAAATCCTGCTCTGCCCATTTTATTATACAAATGTGTAAATATTCATAATTGACTCCAAATATAAAAATATAATCTTTAAACCTGATTTGACATAATACTATATAATATATTAATCATGGAATTCATGAGACATTAGGATATAAGGAGAATGGATTTTGAATAGAGAAGTTATATTTGAGACAAAGGGAGAAAAGGCAATAGACGGTGCAGGCGTACATTTGGTGCGTGTGCTGGGAAACGCTACAAGGTATATATACGATCCGTTTTTGATGTTGGATGCTTTTGACAGTAAAGATAAGAGAGATTATAGCGCAGGATTTCCGATGCATCCTCATAGAGGTATAGAGACTGTGAGCTTTTTATGCAAAGGAGAAATGACTCATAGAGATCATCTTGGGACTGAGGCCACAATATATGATGGAGAGGCACAATGGCTGACAGCCGGTTCAGGTGCGGAACATGAAGAAATGCCCGGAGGAGAACGTATTCTCGGTACGCAATTATGGTTAAATCTGCCTGCAAAATATAAGATGAGTGCACCGCCTGCATATCACAGTATTTCAAAAAGAGAAATTAAAGAGTTTGAATTTAAAGGAGGTAGACTTCGACTGATTACAGGAAAGTATGAAGATGAAGAGGGATGGCAGGGAAAGTATCTCCCTTTAGATTTTTATGACATACATCTTGAAGATAATGTCAGTGTTGAAATACCTGTAAGAGAGGGCCTGTCAGCTTTTGCATTTACACTGTGTGGTGAAGTAATAATTTCAGGTAAAAATGTAGAGGAGAAAACTGCGGCAAAACTTGGAGATGGGGACAGGGTTTTACTTGAAACCAAAAACAATAAAGCGGAAATATTGATATATGCATCAAAGAGGTTGGATGAGCCTGTAGCCTGGTTTGGACCTATTGTTATGAATACAGAGACGGAAATAAGACAGGCCTTTGAAGAATTAAATAACGGGACATTTATAAAAGAAAATGCAGACTATGGTAATGAAGTTTTAGAATAGTATGAAATACAAAGCTCGTATAACTAAGGCCTGCATTGACATAAATTTTTGTCTGAATTATAATATTTTACAGACTTGACTTATAAAATTATTAGAGATAATAACGTTGATATATTAAAATAAATTACTTTTTAACAGAAAAAAATGGAGGCATTATGAAACAGTGTATGGATTTAACTAATTTACATCGCAGATTAAAAAAGATAATAGGCCAGGTGCAGGCAATAGATAAAATGTTAGAGGAAGACGTGCCATGTGAGGATGTGCTTTCGCAGATAAATGCCGCAAAATCAGCATTACACGGTTGCGGAAAAGTGATACTCGAAGGACATATACAACACTGTGTGAGAGACGGTATTGACCATGGTGATGTAGATAAGACAATAGAGAATTTTACAAAAGCGGTAGAGCGATTTGCAAATATGGGCTAATATATTAAATATAAGACTGGCCGATACATTATTCAAAGCGAAATGATTAATGTATCGGTTTTTTTAATATGAGCTTGACAACATATACCCCTATAGGTATAAAAAAATAACTTATGTATTTTGAAAGAAGGCTTATATGAAAGATTTTATGAGAAAAATCGAAGGTTTAATGGAAATTGGAGGAGTAAAAAAAGATATAGTATTTTTGATTATATCCGGATTATCTCTTTTCTTAAGCTTAACCGGATTGATAAAGCTGCCGGTTAATCTTGCATGGGTTGCAATTATACTTTGCGGATTACCTATAATAATGGAAGCTATAATAGGTCTGACTACAGAATTTGATATAAAAGCGGATGTATTGGTTTCACTTGCACTTATTGCAGCTATATGTATCGGTGAAGTTTTTGCAGCCGGAGAAATAGCCTTTATCATGCAGTTTGGAGCATTGCTTGAGGATTTAACTGTGGAAAAGGCAAGAGCGGGAATTGAAAAGCTTGTAAAGCTGACACCTAAAACTGCAAGGATTATTGAAAACGGTGTTGAAAGAATTATAGAATCTGATAGTGTAAAGACAGGGAATATTATAAGGGTACTACCCGGTGAAAGTATACCTGTTGACGGAATTATTACTTCAGGTCAGACGTCTATAGACCAGTCTATAATGACGGGAGAGTCCTTACCGGTAGATAAAACTGTAGGAGACGAGGTTGCAAGCGGAACAATAAATCAGTTCGGAGTATTTGAAATGAAGGTTACTAAAGTCGGTGAGGACAGTTCTATTCAAAGGATGATTAGACTTGTGCAATCCGCAGATGCAGGCAAGTCAAAGATAGTAGGCATTGCTGACAGATGGGCCACATGGATTGTAATTATAGCACTCAGTGCGGCAGTACTTACATGGATATTTACCGGAGAGATAATCAGAGCGGTTACTATTCTTGTTGTTTTTTGTCCTTGTGCATTGGTACTTGCAACACCTACAGCTATAATGGCGGCAATAGGAAATGCAACGAAACACGGATTTCTTGTAAGAGAGGGCGATGCCTTAGAGAGACTTTCAAAAGTTGATACTATTGCTTTTGATAAAACCGGTACACTTACAACAGGTAAGCTTACGGTTAAGGAATACAAGAGTATATCAAATGATTTTACCGATGAAAATATTTTTTCATTTGCGGCAGCTTGTGAGGCACTTTCTGAACACCCGATAGGAAAGGCAATTGTAAATTCATATAAAGAAATAACCGGAAAAGATATTTTAAAATGTGAGAATTTTTTTATGACAGTTGGTAGGGGAGTATCATCTACAATAGACAATAAATCTGTTCTTGCAGGGAATATAAGACTTTTAAATGATAACAATATTACTGTTGAAAATGAGGAGGAGTTCAATAGGCACACAAACAAGGGAAGTACAGTTATTTATATAGGAGTAGATTCAAAGTTTGCAGGATATATAGTACTTTCAGATACATTAAGAGAAGAGAGTTCTCAAATGATATCAAAATTGTCAGGACTTGGAGTGGCACCGGTTTTACTTACAGGTGATAATGCAAATGCTGCAGGTAATATAGCAAGTGCATTAAAGATATCTGAGCATATTTCAGAATGTATGCCCGAGGATAAGCTCAAGTTTATTGACAGTAGAGAGAAAGAAGAGAAACTTGTATGTATGATTGGAGACGGTGTAAATGATGCACCTGCACTTAAAAGAGCAACTGTTGGTATTGCTATGGGAGGTGTGGGAAGTGATATTGCCATAGAAGCGGCGGATATTGCACTTGTAGATGATGATGTTAAGGAGCTTCCACATTTATTGTCACTATCTAAAAAGATGATGAATACTATCAAGTTAAATATGTCATTTTCTATGGGGCTAAATTTCATTGCGATTTTTTTGGCAATAACAGGTGTATTAAATCCTATTGTAGGAGCATTGGTACATAATGCAGGCTCTATACTTGTAATAATTAATTCATCGCTTTTGCTTAAGTGGAAGGGATATATATAAGATTTATGAAGGAAATCCTTTTTGGGACTGCCTTTTTTTATTAATATAGTATATAATATGTTTTTGGCATTAATAATATCTAATTATATAGGAGATAAGATGAGCGAAAAAGAAAAGATGCTCGCAGGAAAGATATATGATCCGACTGATGAAGAATTGGTAAGGCTGAGAACAAAAGCACATAGGCTTTCACAACAGTACAATGCTTTATTTGAGGATGATTGTTTGAGAGATACTGTTATTGATGAACTTATACCGAATAAAGGTAAGGGATTGTATTTACAAGGACCGATTTATTTTGACTATGGAGTTTTTACAACATTTGGAGAAAACTGCTATGCCAATTTTAATTTTACCGTATTGGATGTATGCCCTGTAAATATAGGTGATAATGTAATGTTCGGACCGAACTGCAGTCTTATGACACCTGTTCATCCGCTTAGATGGCAGGAGAGAAATGTAAAATACAAAGAAGACGGAAGTGCATATGATGATGAGTATGCAAAGCCTATTACTATAGGGTCAAACTGTTGGATTGCGGCTAATGTGGTAATAACAGGAGGGGTAACTATAGGAGAGGGCAGTGTAATAGCTGCCGGAAGTGTGGTTACAAAGGATATACCGGCAAATTCACTCGCTGCCGGAAATCCCTGTAGAGTGCTTAGAGAGATAACTGAAGAAGACTCTGTAAAATATAAGAGTGAATTATTTTAGAATAAAGGTTTATAAAAAGGATGAATAAAGGAATTTATAAAAAGAATTAACAATTGACATTATCGTGGATATCATAGCAGGTGCTTTTATGGGAATAGGTACATACTGTTTTGCGGCGGCATTCAAATTTCCTATGGTAGGATTTACAGGTTTGGCACTAATTATTTACCAATTGGTAGGACTTCCTGTCGGAATAGGAACAATAATATTAAATATACCTTTTGCAATACTCTCATACAGAGAAATAGGAAGAAAGTTTTTATTAAAGTCTGTTAAATCGATTATAATAACTTCCATAATGATTGATATAGTTGCAAAAGCACTTCCTGTTTATCAGGGAGATTATATGTTGGTTGCTATATGTACCGGAATAATATCGGCAACAGGATATGCGCTTATCTTTATGAGGGATTCTTCTACAGGCGGTGCGGATTTTATAATGGTTTTGATACATCATTTCTTCCCACATATTTCACTGGGAAAGATAGCATTGGTTATAGACTCTTTGATTATTGTGCTGGGTGTTGCATTGGTTTCAAGAAATGTAAACAGTTTGATTTACGGACTTATTATAGCTTATCTGGTATCTGTAGTGCTTGATAAGGCTATGGACGGACTTACAGCGGGTAAGCTTATTATGATTATTTGTGATAAACCGAAGGAAATGGCAAAGGAAATATCGGATCTTATTGACCGCGGCTCAACATATCTTAAAGCTGTGGGAAGCTATACAGATGAAGAAAGAAATGTGGTAATGTGTGCATGCAGAACAAAGGAAGTGCATACAGTAAGACAGGCTGCAAAAAGGCTGGATCCTAATTCATTTGTTATTATTTTGGATTCAAATGAAGTGGCAGGAGAAGGATTCAGACATTTATAAGGATGGAAAATGAATATATTTGAAGAAAAGAAAATAAAGATAAGCGAAGCGGTTCTTGCATTGGATTTGGACGGTACATTGACAAATTCAAAAAAGGAGATTACCGAGAATACTAAAGCCGCTATAGACAAATTTATAAAGGCCGGAGGAACGGTTGTACTTGCCTCGGGCAGGCCTACATTTGGAGTAAGTCCGATAGCAAATATACTTGAACTTGAAAAGAAAGGCGGATATATACTTGCCTATAACGGTGGATATTTTTATGATTGTAAAAATGACAAAGAGCTGTTTATGAAGGAACTTACACATGAGTATCTGCCTATTTTGGAAGAGCAGGCAAAATATTTTGGTGTAAATATGATGACTTACAATCATGATAAAGCATATGCTCTTGATATAGATGAGCAATATTATATGTTGGAGGTTACAATAAATCACTTTATAAGAGTTAAGGTTGATCCTCTTGCACCACAGATTACATTTCCTATTATTAAATGCTTGATGACTGCACCGGGTGAACATCTTGCAAAGGTGGAAAAGGAAATGAAAAAGCTTTGGGAAGGGAAGCTAAATATTGTTCGTTCCGAGCCGTATTTTTTTAGAGGTTACAGAGGTAGGCATAGATAAAGCAAATACCCTTTTAAATATGACAAAGAAGATAGGCAAGGACACAAAGAATCTTGTTTGCTGTGGTGACGGATTCAATGATTTATCAATGATACAGGCTGCAAGCATAGGTGTGGCAATGGCAAATGCTCAGGAGAAAGTTAGACAGGCTGCAGACTATATTACAAAGTCCAATGATGAGGACGGTATAGTAGATGTGATTGATAATCTTTTCTATTGGGACAGGTAGATTTTGTGGAGGATTTGAATGAACAGAGGAAAACGTCCAAAAATAAAAATAACTATTACAGATCGTAGGGGAAAGATGGGATGTCACAGAGGACATCATGTCGGAGAAGTATTTGATTATGATGAGGACAGGGGAAAGATTTGTCCTATGGCAATGCACTGTGCCTTTCCATATATAGATATTCTAAGATATGGCGGCAACTTACCGGGACAGCCTGAGGGATGTGCTGAGTTTTGTTGCTCGGATGCGGATGTCATTTTGGTTTTTAAGGCTGAGATGGAAAAATAGAAGGAGAGAGTATGAATAAAAAGCCTATATTTGAAATTATAGCAGATCGCCTGAGGCAAACTGAATTTAAAGACGACGATATAATAACTCTGGGAAAAGATTTTTCGTTACCAAATGATGAAGAAGGTCTTAAGTATATAGACGGTGCGAAGGATGGAATATGTGTCTATCATATGGGGGCAGCGGAGATTACACAAAAAGATATAGAAGAGATAAATACAGTTATTACATTTGCTAATACAGGTGATTATGATCAGGCGGATTCTGTGCTTGAAAAGCTTTGTGAACGTATAAGAGTAGTGAATTTCATAGATGAACTTCAAGATTGTATACTTGCCCGCAAGGATGAAATAGAGGATAAATTTTTATATATACTCCCTACATTTGATGACTCAGTCTGCAAATATTGAATGTGTTAAAGCCGGAATGATGATTCAGGAATTGTTTGGGCAAAGCGAAGAAGTAAAGGGTATGGTAAGGACTCTTGGTCTGTCGGATGAGTTTACATTATATTCGGTTTTTATAATGAGAAACTGGGAAAATGGCAATACTGAAATAATGAATATTGCGAAGTCTGTAAACGGATGGGGTAAAGTACATGCAGTTCACTATATTGAACCGGAAACGGAAGAGATAAAGTATTGGCTTTTGACAGGTGCGGTATCAAATGATGTTATGCCGGCTTACTCGGGATGGGATTGCTATAAAAAGGCAGATGTGGAAGCAATAATTAAAAAAGATGGACTTACTTATGAGGAGCTTGAAGGCGTTTTGTCGATTGTGGATGCAATACTTGATGAGGGACCTGTACTTGGTATTTCCAATATAGAAAACCCTAAAGAAATTTTGTTAGCAGTTTTAAATCATTCGATAAAGCATTTACCGCTAAGTTCAGAGAATTGTGAAGTTATAAGTAATATTTCGGATTGGCAAAAAGAAAATATTGCAGAAGAAAACTGTGAGATAGATTTACTTGTAAAACAAATACTTGAAGCGGGTAGGAGATAGTAAGAAAGGTAAAGGATGCTGGGGAAGACACATTTTTCTGTAGGTATGGCGGCAGGGCTTGCACTCTGCAGGCCACAGAGTATAACAATGCTCGTGGCAGGAACAGCTGTAGCAGGATTTGGAGGTATTATCAGTGATATAGATGTAGGTACATCAGGTGCCTACAATAAGGTGGATCGCATTATAGGGCTGGCTGTTGGAACTGTTGCCGGAATAGTAATTGCAGATGTCATTTTCCACGTTGGTATATATGACAGACTGATGGCGGACAGCAATATTGCAAGAATTATTACCGGAATATTAGCGTTTTTGTGTATATGTATTTTTGGAATGAAACAGCCACACAGATCATTTATGCATTCAATATTGGCATTGCTTGGGCTTGGCTTTTTTGTATACATAATTTTTCCTGATGTGGCTCCATATTTTAGTATAGGTTTTATTTCACATATGGTTATCGACGCACTCAATGGAAAGCGTGAGAAGCTTTTTTGGCCTATCGGCAAGGGATTTGCATTAAGAATGTGCTCATCAAACGGATTAGTAAATAAATTACTTTTTCACATATCTAATTTACTTGTATTGATATTAATACTGACTTCAAGGCCTGTACTTTTTTTATTCTAATTAATATAAGAGGTTTATTACAAAGATAAAAATATATGTATCTAATGTCCTGTTTTAGAATTCAGGACATTTTTTTATATTGCAAGTATATTGAAGGTTATCTTGTGTGTTTATATAATATAAAAATAGTATAAAAAAAGGTGGGATTATGGGAAAAGTTTATTTAAAGACAAAATTTGACAATGAAATGAAAAATAGAAATTCCTCATAGTGTAAATATTGCAAATGCCATGTATGGTTTTAGAGAGCTGGGAGCGGAGATAATTCCCTATCATAAAATTGATGAAATTTATGATAGAGTAAATAGAGAAGATATTGTTCTGGATTATATAGATCAATGCAACAGTATATTCTCAAAATTCGATATTGAACCAAGTATACCTGATTATCCAAAAGTAATGGATAAATTTCTTGGAAGAAAGTCTGGAAGGACACAATAAACAGTATTTCAAGAAGTGAAGAAAAATGGTCAGCCGGTTATTTTGTTAAGCCTGTAAGAAGCAAAGCCTTTACAGGAAAAATAATAAGCAGTATATCCGACCTTGTCGGCTGTGGGAACTATTCTGAAGATTATGATGTACTTGTAAGTGAGCCTTTGGATATATGTGCGGAATGGAGATGTTTTATAATCTATGATGAGATAGTTGATGTCAGACCATATGGTTTATTATTGGATAGAAGCAGAAAAAGCTATAGATATCATTATGATTTTAAAGTTTTGGATTCTATGATGGAGGCATTTATCAGCTGGAAGGAAAGACCTATAGGCTGTAGTATGGACATATGTGTTACAAAAGATGGGCAAACATTGTTGGTAGAGATAAATGATGCCTATGCACTGGGATGCTATGGCTTGGCAGATGTTTTTATGCAAAGCTTATTTCTGCAAGATGGAGTCAGCTTTTAGGCGTAAAGGATGAATACCGTTTTTAAGATATATATGTGATATATTGAATATTCTGTACGGGAGTAAGGGGGGAATTAATGGATAATATTTGGAAATCGGGAATATATGGCTTGGTAGTTGGAGATGCAATGGGTGTTCCGGTAGAGTTTACTTCCGGAGAAGATAGAAAGATTGATCCTGTAACAGATATGAGAGGTTATGGCACATATAACCAGCCGGAGGGTACTTGGTCGGATGATAGCAGCATGGCACTTGCAACACTGGTCAGTATTAGAGATAAGGGAAAAATTGATTATAAGGATATCATGGATAAGTTTTCCGATTGGTGTATGTATGGAGCTTATACGCCATTTGATGAAGTCTTTGATATAGGAATAGCCACTTCGAGAGCCATTATGAAATATAGTAATGGTGCCAAACCATTGGAATCGGGTGGTAAAACGGAGTGGGATAACGGTAACGGCTCACTTATGAGAATTCTACCTGTATGTCTGTACATATTTGAAAAGCAAAAAAATGTGAAATTGCCTGATAATGAAGCTATAGATATTATACATAATTGTTCAGCTCTGACACATGCACATTTAAGAAGTAAAATAGCCTGTGGGATATATTATTTTTTAGTAAAAGCTATTTTAGATAAAGACGGAGAATTAACAGAAAGGCTACAGCAAGGAGTAGACAATGCATTTAAGTATTATAGTGAAAGTACTAAGAGTGAGCTTGACAATTATGACAGACTCATTTCACTTTCAGAATTTAAAGATGTGTCTGAAGACCGGATAAAAAGTACAGGTTATGTAGTGTATACACTGGAGGCTGCGATATGGTGTTTGATAAATACATCATCTTATGAGGAAGTTATTTTAAAAGCTGTAAATCTGGGTGATGATACTGATACTGTAGCAGCCATAACAGGTGGACTTGCAGGGCTTTATTACGGCTATGGTAATATACCTGAGAAATGGAAATCTAAACTACAAAAAAGAGACCTGATTGACAGTTTGTTAAATTGATAAGTAGATATTGGAATTTAATGTCGGCATGGTAATGCCGGCATTTTTAATGTACAGCTTTTTGTTTATACTAAAGATAATAAAAACAGGAGTTGTTTAGGGAGTATATATGAGGAAAGAAAATTTAGAGACAGCTAAAAATTTAAACTTTATTTTTTGCAGTTACCCGTTGAATAAAAAGAGCGTGGATGAGGATTATATGGAAGAATATCAAGCGGCAGGCTTGAATCATTCCTGTGCATTATTTAGTTATGAAGACTTGGAAGTTGGGAAACTGTCGCTTTATGGTGAAGATATTAAAGGTTTGACAATATATAGGGGATGGATGATGTCACCAAATATGTATGAAAACTTTTATAATCTGCTGCTTGAAAGAGGAATACAGCTTATAAATACTCCAAAAGAGTATGCAAAATATCATCTTTTACCCGGATGGTACAAAGACTTTGAAAGTTCTACTCCCTTTAGTATTTGGAGTGAGTCAAAGAATATAGAAGATGCATTAAGACTTACAGACGGATTAGAGGGGGCATTCATTATCAAAGACTATGTAAAAAGTAGAAAACATGAGTGGTATGATGCCTGTTTTATAAAAGATATACGTGACAAGGAAAATATGGAGAGAGTAATCAATAATTTTATTAACCGACAAGGCAGTAATCTTGAAGGTGGGGTTGTACTTCGAAAGTTTGAAAGTCTGAAATCTATAGGAAATCATAAAGAGAGCGGTATGCCTATTTCAGAAGAATACAGAATATTTGTTTTCAAGGGTGAAATATTGATTGCCGATAATTATTGGGATGACAGTGGAGAATTAAATATAACCGAAGATGAATATACTCTGATTGAATCTATAATAAGTAAGATAGAAAGCAGCTTTATAACCATTGACTTTGCAAGAAAAACTGACGGCAATCTTATAGTAATGGAAATGGGAGACGGTCAGGTATCAGGGTTACAGCAAATGGATGAATATGAATTTTATGGTGCTTTTCAAAATCAGGGGAAATAAGAAATGAAAATAGTAATAACAGATAGCGGTATATTATGGCATTATGGAAATCCTATATTAAAAAATTATAAGGACTTAGTGTTAGTGGTCTGTCTTCACGGGAGTAAGGTTACAGATGAATATGAGTGCTTTATCTGTCCGAGAAAATCAGTTGGCCTTGGTATGAGTATGGGGGTTGGCAGTAGAGTTTATAATGATTTAGAAGATGTGGCAGATGAACTTTATAACATGTTACAATCTGAAGATGATATATTATTTTTAACAGATGGCGATCCGGACAGTTTATATCCATACCATATTATAAAAAATAGAAAGCATCGTATGAATATTCATCTTTGGGCAAGTCCACCTTGGAATATTGAAGGAAAGGCAAGGATGAAAGCTCATAAGGAAATGCTTTCGGATTTATCAGGTGTAAAATCAATTTGCTATATAGACATTCAGGATTATTTGAAAAATGATTATAAGAATTTTGGCGAACTTTTAGAAGCGGTCCAAAATTACTTTGAGGAGATTTTTTTCCGATTGTAATAGATAGCATAAGTAAATTAGAAAAGGAATCTTACTTTGATTTGATATCAAAAACGTATATTCCACTTGGTAAAATATCGGTTGATGAGTCTATATTAAAAAGTACTGAATACCTGTCAGATAAAAATAGGTATACAGATAATATGTATTTAATTGAGGGTATGGTAGATATTCCTGAGTGCCAAAGGAGTGACAAATATAAAAGGGATATAATACACAGACAGGTAGCCAGAATAGACGGGAAGAAAATTTGCAATTTACTTCGTGAATACAGATATAAATTAGCTCAGATGAATAGTATAGAATTTTATTCTGAGGAGTGCAGATATGTGGGTGCATGTGCAGGAACCTGCGAAAAAAATGTGAGGAAGAAGCTGAGTATTTAAGTAAGAAGCTTTCAGAGATTCCAAAAGAGAAGCAAAGAATTCCTATTCTTAATCCGGAGGAGGTAGAGTGATGGTCGGAGATATTTTATCTGTTTCAAGGCTCAGAATGGGCACAGATGGAAGAGGTATATCTACTTTGGTTGTATTTTTTGATTGTCCTCTCTACTGTAAATATTGTATAAATGATTTTTGTCATAAAAGTAAAACAGTTTTTGGAACAGTTCCTAATGCAGCCTTCAGCGTGCAGGAGCTGATAGATGTTTTAAAGAAGGATGATATTTATTATTTAATGAGTGGAGGAGGTGTTGTTTTTTTGGTGGTGGGGAGCCTCTACTGCAATCAAAGTATATTCATAAGGTTTGTACTATGGCAGACCAAAGATGGGCAAAAAGAATAGAAACCTCATTAAATGTTCCTTGGGATTACTTAAAGCCGGTATTGTATGATATGGATGAATGGATTATTGATATAAAGGATATAAATAATGATATTTATAAGAGCTATACAAAAAAACAGACAATAAAAAAATATGATTGAAAAATTTGTTGAAGCTTAGAAATAAAGTGTCAAAGGATAAGATTCATATAAAGGATTCCCAAGATACCTGATTATAATACCTCAAATGATATTGAATATTCCGTACAGTGGATTAGAGATAATATCGGAGTGGAACCTGAAGTGTTTTCGTATAGAAAGACTACAAGCCGGTAATTAAATTGTAAGATTTAGAGCACTTTTTATACTTATAGTATAATGACAAAAAGCACTTTTACTGTGTTATTCTATCGATAAAGAAATTGGGCGGATTGTGCCCGGAAAGGAAAAGACATGAGAACAATGAATCGTTTTGACTATTTAAATATTGAACGCTTTGATAACGCACTCCTTAGTATGGCGTCTAGGAAGGGCTTTGTTTTAATGCACTCATTGGAGATAGGTCAAGTACGAGAAAATTGTTTGTATAATTATAGGCATAGGTAGATACTATGCTGATATTAGATAAATGTTTTTGAGGCCGCTTACTCTAAATGGGTAGGCGGTTTTTTGATGTAAAGGAGAAGATATGGATAGAATTGAAATAAAAGGTAGAGTAAATACAGCAGTATGTTATGCAAAGGTTGTAGAGGATGAGGCAATAGAGCAGATAAGAAGAATGTGCGATTATGTGATAACGGAAGGATCAAAAATTCGTATAATGCCTGATGTTCATGCCGGAAAAGGATGTACTATAGGTACTACAATGACTATAAAGGATAAGGCGGTTCCAAATATAGTCGGAGTGGATATCGGATGCGGAATGTACACGGTAAAACTTGGAAAAGTGGAAATAGATTTTGAAAAAGTAGATGAGGCTACTCATTATATTCCATCAGGAATGAATGTATGGGAGGGCAGACAGGAGCACTTTGATTTAACAAAGTTAAACTGCTTCAGATATTTGAGAGATTCAGGAAGGCTTGAGCGTTCACTTGGTACATTGGGAGGTGGAAATCACTTTATTGAGATTGATGAGGCAAGTGACGGATGCAAATACTTGATAGTACATTCAGGATCAAGAAATCTTGGAAAGCAGGTTGCACAGTATTACCAGAGATTGGCGGCAAACTTAGATAGAGGGTATGATACTTATTTTGAAAAAAGGGATGAGATCATAAGAACTTATAAGGAGCAGGGTAGAAAAAATGAGATTCAGGCTGCACTAAAAGCACTTCATTGGAATGTGTATGAGTCGGAAACAAGCATGCCTGATGATTTATGCTATGTTTCAGGAAAATATTTGGAGGAGTATTTAAATGATGTTGAGATTTGTCAAAACTTTGCGAAAAGAAATCGCGAGTTGATGGCAGAAATTATCCTTGAGAGGACAGGGATGAAAAATCTTGAGTCATTCCATACTATACACAACTATATTGATGTGAGTGAGATGATTTTACGAAAAGGTGCTATAGCGGCACATAGCGGTGAGAAGGTTTTGATCCCTATAAATATGAGGGATGGAAGTGTTTTGGCGGTTGGAAAGGGCAATCCTGACTGGAATTATTCAGCACCTCATGGAGCCGGAAGACTTATGTCAAGAACTGCCGCAAAGAATAACTTAAGTTTAGATGAGTACAAAGAGACAATGAAGGGAATCTATTCCACTTCTATAAATGATAACACATTGGACGAGGCTCCAATGGCATATAAAAGACTTGAGGATATTATAGATGTGATAAAAGACTCTGTAGATATCATCGAGGTAATGAAACCAATTTATAATTTTAAGGCTTCTGAATAGAAAGAGTAACTCTTTACTATCCGGAAGCGGAAAGGAAGAGTTATGTTTATTTTTCCTACCATTGATTTGGTAGCAACAGGAAAAAATATTTTGAGACTTAGAGAAGAGTCAGGACTTAGTGTGAGAGAATTGCAGGACATATTCGGTTTTGCCACTCCACAGGCTATTTACAAATGGCAACATGGCAGTGCAATGCCGACTATAGATAATTTGATAGTACTGTCAGCAGTATTTCAGGTTTCTATGGATGAGATCATCATAGTAGAAAATAATACACAAATAAGTGCATAAACCCTAAATATATACCGATTTTAATTGACTGTGTATATGCGAGATATTAGAATAGCTTAAAAGAGAGGTATATATGGGAATTGAAAAATTGAGTAGAAAAACAGAAATAGAGTTAACAAATATGTGCTTAATCTGTGACGGAAGCAAGGTTTTGGTTCAGGAGAAAACAGGAACTGACGGCTTGGTATTCCCGGGAGGTCATGTTGAAGAAGATGAGTCACTGCTTGAGTCTGTTATCAGGGAGATGAAAGAGGAGACAGGACTTACTATTGAAAATCCTATAGCCTGCGGTTTTAAAGATTGGATACAGGAAGACGGAACAAGATATCTGGTACTCTTATATAAGACTGATAAATTTAGCGGTGAATTAAAGCCATCGGAGGAAGGAAGAGTATTTTGGGTTGACCGGTCAGACTTAGACAGTGTAAACCTTATCTGGAATATGAAGGAGTTATTGGAGATATTTGATTCTGACAGATACAGTGAGTTCTTCTTTAAAATTAAGAACGGAAAATATAAAGGGGAACTGCTTGGATAGTATACATTAAAAAAATTGATTCGGATATTTATCCGGATCGATTTTTTTATAAAAAAACAATTGACAGATATATTTTTTTATGTAATACTGTGTAATTGAGTTAGGCAGCACTAACGAGAAGTGTTATAAACAATTATTTTATTTTATATTCATGGAGGACATATGAAAAAAAGATATCTATCTATATTGGCACCGGCAGCATTTGCATTGATGGTAACAGGTTGTGGAAAAGCAGCTGATACAGCTACTACAGCTGAGAGCAGCTCGGTACAAAGCGAAAGTCAGTCAGAGGTAAGCAAGGAGAGTAAGACTGATATCGGTAATGAAAATTACGTTTATGCAAAGATAAGCATTCCGTATGCTGACTACTACTATGGAGAGATTAATAATGTAGAGCCTGAGGCTAATCCTGAGAAGCTTACAGCAAAGCTTGATGCACCGGATGCTGCGGCAGACATCAGAAGTGACGGAAATTATGATGCCGTAAGTTCAGTAACCAATAAGAAGGCTGAAAAGTTTACAACAGCAGTATCAGAAGTTGTAGGTGACGGTTCAACTATTTCAGGTGTTAAGGAAGTTAATGTTGCAATTTCAAAGTCACTTTATGAGGATGCTAAGAAGGCAATAGAGGAGAAAAAAGAGTCAACTAACCCTCTTCTTACATTTGTAGCTGAAATTACAGAAACTACAGATCAAACACCTGCAGAGTATAAGGTGTTGAACTCAGACGGTACATTCTCAAAGACAGTTGGAAACACTGTTAAAAATAATTTGGAGTCAACAATTACAACTACTTCAAATTATGGAAACTATCAAATAGAAGTAAAGGATCTTGAACTTGAGATTGGTGATGTTCAGGGTGTTGTTATAGAAACAAAAGAAGGCAAGAAGTACGGTATGGAACATTTGGAGAATATCTGGCTTTCACCTGCAGAGCTTGCATTTGCAGCAGCACCTTTTACAGAGAATCATGGAAATGCACAGGCATATTTACGTTATCAGGATTTACCGGGACAGACAATTTCAAAGATAACATACTTACTTAAGGATGCCGATGATATAGAGATAGATACAGATCTTTTCTGTAAGCTTTTGACACCTGAAAATTACAGTATAAAGGGTGATGAGAGTGCAAATTATACTAAAGACGGATCACAGATTAAGTTTGAACTAACATCAGATGATACTAAGTACAGCATCGGAAGAATAGTATCAAAGAAGAAAGATGTTGATATAGCAAACGTAAAGGAAGATAACGGTACTTTGAATCTTCCAAAAGACTTTGTACCGGGCAAGTATCAGTTTATATTTACAAATGATAAATATGCTGATTTGAATTTCACAGCTGTTATAAATTCAAATTTGAATGCGGAACAGTTCCACTTTGAGAACAATGCTCTTAAACTTGATGAAAATGAGGCAGGACTTACTGTAAAGGATTATATAAGTGCTATTACTTATGCAAAGGTGAATGATACAGAGTACAAGGGTGGCAAAGGTAGAAAGTTTGGAAAAGTTGCATTTAATGAAGATGGAAGTATAAATTTGGATGCAAAATACAGTTCGGACGGTAAGGATGAGCCTGTATTTGCAGAAGCAGGAACATATACAGTTGTTCTTAAGGCTGATGGATATCCTGATTTAACAATTGAGGTAACAAAATAATGAGATTGGTCGCATGTCTTATTGTGGCATTGGCTTTTTTTGCAATTTTAGAAAAGCCTATAAAAAAACATGCAACATATTTTTATATTGTAACTATTATAATAAGTATATTAACTATAATTGCACCTGAGAAAGGCTTGCCTTTTATAGTTGATTATATTGTAAACAATATATTGGCGAGAGGTACATTGGCAGGTGCTCTCTTTATCCTTGTTATGGTGGCAACTGTATGTCCGGCTGCAAAAATGAGAGGATTACTGCTACGTACAAGAGGTGAAATGGCAATTATTGCGGCTTTATTCACTTTGGTTCACAATATAGCATATGGGCAGTATTATTTTGTAAAACTCTTTACTAAAACATCTGAATTGGATACGCCGAAAATACTTGCGGCAGTACTTTCACTTATAATGATTATTCTTTTGATACCTTTGACAATAACTTCATTTATGGTTATAAGAAAAAGAATGAATCCTAAAAAGTGGAAATCGTTACAAAAACTGTCCTATGTATTCTATGGATTACTGTTTTTGCATATAGCAATGATATTCAGCATATCCATATTTTATGGTCATTTGGATACACTGTTTGATTTAACGGTTTATGCTGTTATATATGTAGTTTACCTTGTTTTGAGAGCTATAAAGTATAAGAAACAAAGAGTTGTTTGTATAGTCTTTGTTGTGTTTATTTGTATTATTTACGCAGTCCTTGCTGTATTCGGATTTAGAGCGGCAAGAAAGAATGGAGAAGAAGCTGTGGAAGAGCAAAATACTCAAAACACAGTTTCATCAGATGCCTCATACAAAGACGGAACTTATGAAGGAAGTGCTACAGGTCACAGTGGAAAGATGACGGTATCTGTAACTATTGCTAATGGAGAAATCACTGAAATAAATATAGTTGATACAGGGGATGATGAGGAGTATTTAATAGATGCAAGGGATGTGATTCCTGAAATCATAGAAAAACAATCATTGGATGTGGATACTGTAAGTGGTGCTACACACAGTTCTAAAGGAATAATTAAAGCTGTAGGAAAAGCGCTTGAAAGTGCAATGGAATAATCTATTTATAATAGACCCGGGTGAGAACTTGGGTCTTTTTTTATGTAATAAAATATTTAAAAAAATATTACAGTAAAATATATATATCTTACAAAAAAACATTAAAATGTTAATATAAACTTTATTATTAATTTCTGCTATAATATTGTGATAATTTATACATTATAGTATACTTTATATAAGTTGTTCAACGAAATACCGAAGAGACGTACATGAAGACAGGAGGAGTGACTATGAACAGTATACGTAAATTGAGGCTACACAGGGGAATGACACAAAAGGAATTTGGCGATATTATCGGAGTCAAGCGACAAACGGTATGTAAGTATGAAGGTAAAAAAATTCAAATGTAAGTTTAAGTGTGCTACAAAAAGATAAGCGATAAATTTGATATACCGGTAGAAGAACTGCTTGAAGATAAGATAGACCATTATATAAGTACCGGTAGTAGAAAAAATGCAAGTAATGAAATAAAAGCAAACATAATAGCCAGAGTTAAAAAGGTTAAACAGTTACAAATTAAAGAAATTATTGGAATTTCTATCAATTCTGGATGAGGATTGAAAAAGAGAATGACTTGGAAAAAAATATTAAATTTAAATGAGGAGGTGTAAAAAAATTAAAAGCTTTTTTTATAGCAATATCACCATATGATATTTTGGCGTGATGCATAGTTTAATATGCAAGGCATTGTTTAATATGCTGAAATCAATCAAAAATACAACGGAACGTGGTATCGGGTATTGCCAATATGGTGATAGTTTGTATAATGAAAGTATCAAACTTTTTACATGATGTTTGGTTTGATATCTTTTTTTCTTATAGAAAGTAAACTTTCTAATCTGTATTTTCTAAAATTCTACAAAGTTCTAAACATCATGACATGTCGGTGCACCGACTATATTCCACACATAGCCGGGTATTTGATGGTAGGGGCATTTACCCGGCTATATTTAATACTTCTGAAATCAATTCTGAAAACTTCTAAAGACAATGGAATCAAAAATAATTCTCTGATATAATAAAGGAGCAGATATGCAAGAAAAAGATATAACCCAAAAGATGCTTGAAAGACACAATGATGTTTTTTCTGATATAGTAAATGTATTGTTGTTTAGTGGTAAGAAAGTGGTAGAGGAAGAAACACTTTTTGATGCCGTTACAGACAGTGCATTAAAAATAGACGGAAGAGTCAGGTTTCAAGACAGAGATGTTGCGAAATATTGGAAAGACAGTAAGATAAATATAGCACTTTTTAGGAATAGAAAATCAGACAACACCCAATAAATTAATGCCGTTTAGAGTTATAAGCTATGACGGTACGGAATATGGTAAACAGTCAAGAACTGAAAATATTGATAAGAAAAAATATCCTGTAATCTCTTTAGTATTATATCTGGGGTTTGAACAGAAATGGTTGTACCCCAAAAATCTGCTTGGAATAATAGATGTTGATGAGAAATTAAGGCCATATGTAAATGACTATAAGATTAATTTGTTTGAGATAGCATATTTGGACAGAGAAACAATAGATTCTTTTTAAAAAGTGACTTTTGGATACTTGCAGATTATTTGTATCAAATGCGGGTAAATAAGAATTATGTTGCAGATAAGAGGTCAATAGGTCATATAGAGGAATTACTGATGCTAATGTCCGCAATGACAGGAGATAAAAGGTTTGAGGAGATCATAGACGAAGCAAATACGAAGGAGGTTGTGAATATGTGCGAAGTATTGGATATAGTTGAGGCAAGAGGGATAGAAAAAGGGATAGAAAAAGGTGCCGATATAATAAGCAGGTTAAATACAATACTTGCTAAGGAAGGTGATCTGGACAAAATAATAAAAGCCAATACTGATAAGAGATATCGCAATGAGCTTTTAAAAAAAGTACAATCTTTTAGGGGATTATGGAAAGTAAATATATTGATCAAAAAAATCGCGATACCGAATCGGTACGCGGTTTTTTTATAATGGGTATTTAAATATTAAATTTGTATGATGAGCTATAAAAAAATTCAGTGTTTTTTTATGGCAATATGACCATAAGAAAAATTGTCCATATGCACAGTTTTATGAGATAAAATTATTTAATACGCCAAAAATTGATTGGAATACAACGGAACGTGGTATCAGGTATTGCTAAAATAGTGTTAGTTAGTATAATGGAACCATCAAACCTTTTTACATGATGTTTGGTTTGATATCTTTTTTTCTATAGAAAGCCAGCTTTCTAATCTGTATTTTCTAAAAAAATTCTACAAAGTTCTAAACATCATGACATGTCGGTGCACCGACTATTTTCCATACATAGCCGGGTATTTGATAGTAGGGGCATTATACCCGGCTATATTTAATACTTCTGAAATCAATTCTGAAAACTTCTAAAGACAATGGAATCAAAAATAATTCTCTGATATAATAAAGGAGCAGATATGCAAGAAAAAGATATAACCCAAAAAGATGCTTGAAAGACACAATGATGTTTTTTTCTGATATAGTAAATGTATTGTTATTTTTGCGGAAAGAGAGTGGTAGAGGAAGAAACACTTTTTTTGATGCCGTTACAGACAGTGCATTAAAAAAATAGACGGAAGAGTCAGGTTTCAAGACAGAGATGTTGCAAAATATTGGAAAGACAGTAAGATAAATATAGCACTTTTTAGGAATAGAAAATCAGACAAATCCAGATAAATTTATGCCGCTAAGAGTAATGGGATATGACGGATTGGAGTATACAAGACAGGTCAGAAAAGAATGTAATGGTGAAAGCAAATACCCTGTAATTACCTTGGTATTATATCTTGGTTATGATAAAAAATGGACATACCCGAAGAATCTATTCGGGGTTTTAGATATAGATGAAGAGCTTAAGCCATATGTAAATGATTATAAAATCAATTTATTTGAGATAGCATATCTGGACAGAGAAACAATAGATTCTTTTAAAAGTGACTTTTGGATACTTGCAGATTATTTGTATCAAATGCGGGTAAATAAGAATTATGTTGCAGATAAGAGGTCAATAGGCCATATAGAGGAATTACTGATGCTTATGTCTGCAATGACAGGAGATAAAAGGTTTGAGGAGATCATAGACGAAGCAAATGCGAAGGAGGTTGTGAATATGTGCGAAGTATTGGATATAGTTGAGGCAAGAGGGATAGAAAAAGGAATAGAAAGAGGCAGAGAAGAAGGAATAGAAAAAGGTAGGGAAGAAGGTGCCGATTTAATAAGCAGGTTAAATACAATATTGGCTAAGGAAGGTGATCTGGACAAGATAATAAAAGCCAATACTGATAAGAGATATCGCAATGAGCTTTTAAAAAAGTACAATCTTTTAAGGGATTAATTAAAGTAAATATATTGATCAAAAAAGGGGCTGTCGGGAAATGGCAGCTATAAAAGAGGGAGGAGTAACTCAAAACGAGTCACTCCTCCCTAAGTTTTTGCATAAAAAAAGATGGCTAACGACAACCATCTTTCTCCGTTACATGTTATAATGTAACTATGCTCACAGTTAATTATTATAACGACTTTTTTGAAATAGGTCAACAGAAAATCAACTTTAGCTTTCTATGAATTGAGTTTACCCTGATGACGATCCGGTCTATACCCTAAAAAAAGTTATGGAGGATTTAGATTTTTTTCCGGACTGTTAGCCAATTGTTCGGATAAGGGAAGAACAGGGTATAACCCTATCATGATGTATGCAGTTATTACTTATGCAAATATGCGAGGAATTCGTTCTATTGATCGTATTGTAGATTTATGCGAAAGAGATATTGCTTTTATCTGGCTTACTCAAGGGAGGAAGCCTAAAAGAGATGCCTTTTATGATTTTAAAGGTAAGAAACTTACTTCAGATATCCTAGACGACTTAAACTATCAGTTTATGAGACGATTAAAAAAAGAAGGGTTTGTAACATTAAAAGAATTATTTATCGATGGAACGAAAATAGAAGCTAATGCCAATCGTTATACTTTTGTATGGCGTGGAAGCATTAATTATCATCTTGCAGGTCTTCTGGATTCTATTGATAAGCTTTTATTCAGACTATAACTCTTTTTTACAAGATAACAGTTTTGGGGAGAAGTACGAGCTTGGAAATGCACAGATGTTTGTGATTGACGGAATTGATAAAGTCAGAGATGTTATTGAAAAGAACAGAAAAAGAAAGATTACAAAACATAAAAAGTTATCTAATAACCGTATTATAGAGATTGATAACTGTTCACCTATTGAAATACTTAAGCTTCAGAAAAATCTTATGGTTATTGCTGACGGAGAAGGTATTGTATTTGTTAACGGAAAGGGCAAGAAAGCCAAAAACTTCAACAACTCTATGAAGAGCTTGAACATTGTGGACAGCAATTAATGCACTATAAAGAATGCTTTGAGATTATGGGGAAAGATAGAAACAGCTACTCAAAAACTGATTTGGAAGCAACCTTTATGCGAATGAAGGAAGATCATATGCTGAACGGGCAGCTAAAGCCGGCATACAATGTACAGATAGCAGTAGAGAATTATTTTATTGTGCATGGTTATGTAAGTAATGATCGTACAGACTATAACACACTGATTCCTGTCCTTGAAAAGCATAAGAAAGCATTTGGAGAAGTGCTTGAAGAAGTTACGGCAGATAGCGGCTATTGTAGTGAGAAAAACCTCTTATATCTGAAAGAAAATCAAATAGACAGTTATATAAAATTACAGGATCACGAGAAACGAAAAACAAGAGCATACAGTAAAGATATAGGTAAATACTACAACATGAAGACAACGGTATTTGAGGATGAGCAAGTCTATATCTGTCATGACGGCCGTGAACTGAGACATATCAACACAGAAAAGAAAGAACAGAATGGTTATACACAAACATATGAAGTATATGGATGTTCAGACTGTAGTGGATGTGAACATAAGTCTAAATGTTTATACAAGTATAATCCTGATAAAGATATTGATAAGAATAAAGTAATGAAGATCAATGAAGTATGGGAAGAACTCCGAGAGAAGTCACATGCTAACATACAGAGTGAAAAAGGTATTCTGAAACGACAGATACGCTCTATTCAAACAGAAGGTCATTTTGGAGATATCAAAGAAAATGAAGATTTCCGACGCTTTAACTATCGTACTTCAGATAAGGTATATAAAGAATTTATGCTTTTTGCAATAGGAAGAAATATAAATAAATACCATCGTTTTCTCTACGCAAAACTAAAGAAATTTGAAGGTAAACCACAGGAGAAAACAGCATAGTAAAAAATGCAAAAGCAAAATTTCAGCCAAGGGGGTTTTATGCCCAAAAATAGACAGTATTATAGAAAAAGTAAAATATCCTGACAAAGTTACAAAGCCCGAAAAGCCTTGTATTTGTCAGGATATTTCTATTTTGTTCTGCGGGAAGTAAAATTACTTATTTCCCGACAGTCCCTTTTTATAATGGTATTTAAATATTAAATTTGTATGATGAGCTATAAAAAAATTCAGTGTTTTTTTATGGCAATATGACCATAAGAAAATTGTCTATATGCACAGTTTTATGAGATAAAATTGTTTAATGTGCTAAAATTAATCAAAAATACAACGAAACGTGGTATCAGGTATTGCCAAAATAGTGATAGTTTGTATAATGAAAGCATCAAACTTTTTTTACATGATGTTTGGTTTGATATCTTTTTCTTATAGAAAGTAAACTTTCTAATCTGTGTATTCTAAAAATTCTACAAAGTTCTAAACATCATGACATGTCGGTGCACCGACTATTTTCCATACATAGCCGGGTATTTGATAGTAGGGGCATTATACCCGGCTATATTTAATACTTCTGAAATCAATTCTGAAAACTTCTAAAGACAATGGAATCAAAAAAATAATTCTCTGATATAATAAAGGAGCAGATATGCAAGAAAAAGATATAACTCAAAAGATGCTTGAAAGACACAATGATGTTTTTTCGGATATAGTAAATGTATTGTTGTTTGGCGGAAAGAAAGTGGTAGAGGAAGAAACACTTTTTGATGCCGTTACAGACAGTGCATTAAAAATAGACGGAAGAGTCAGGTTTCAAGACAGAGATGTTGCAAAATATTGGAAAGACAGTCAGATAAATATAGCACTTTTAGGAATAGAAAATCAGACAAATCCGGATAAATTTATGCCGCTAAGAGTAATGGGATATGACGGATTGGAGTATACAAGACAGGTCAGAAAAGAATGTAATGGTGAAAGCAAATACCCTGTAATTACCTTGGTATTATATCTTGGTTATGATAAAAAATGGACATACCCGAAGAATCTATTCGGGGTTTTAGATATGGATGAAGAGCTTAAGCCATATGTAAATGATTATAAAATTAATTTATTTGAGATAGCATATCTGGACAGAGAAATAATAGATTCTTTTACAAGTGACTTTTGGATACTTGCAGATTATTTGTATCAAATGCGGGTAAATAAGAATTATGTTGCAGATAAGAGGTCAATAGGTCATATAGAGGAATTACTGATGCTTATGTCTGCAATGACAGGAGATAAAAGGTTTGAGGAGATCATAGACGAAGCAAATACGAAGGAGGTTGTGAATATGTGCGAAGTATTGGATATAGTTGAGGCAAGAGGGATAGAAAAAGGAATAGAAAAAGGTAGGGAAGAAGGTGCCGATTTAATAAGCAGGTTAAATACGATACTTGCTAAGGAAGGCGATCTGGACAAGATAATAAAAGCCAATACGGATAAGAAATATCGCAATGAGCTTTTAAAAAAGTACAATCTTTTAAGGGATTACGGAAAGTAAATATATTGAACAAAAAAATCGCGATACCGACTCGGTACGCGGTTTTTACATAATAGAAGTTTAAATATTAAATTTAAATGATGTAATATAAAAAAATAACAACTGTTTTTTTATGGCAATATTACCATAAGAAAATTGTATATATGCACAGTTTTAAGAAATAAATTTATTTAATACGCTAAAATTAATCGGAATACAACGGAACGTGGTATCAGGTATTGCCAATATGGTGATAGTTTGTATAATGAAACTATCAAACCTTTTTACATGATGTTTGGTTTGATATCTTTTTTTCTTATAGAAAGCCAGCTTTCTAATCTGTATTTTCTAAAAATTCTACAAAGTTCTAAACATCATGACATGTCGGTGCACCGACTATTTTTTTCCATACATAGCCGGGTATTTAATATTAAGGGCATCATACCCGGCTATATTTAATTCTTCTGAAAGTAAATGTATTGCTGTTTGGCGGAAATTAAATTTATATAAATATATGAATAAATACTTTGATGGGTTGATTTTCAACTCATTTTTTTACTTTTAAAATCTTGAATTATTATCAAATTATTAAGACGTACTATAAAAATTGTAAGTTCATTTTGCAAATGAAACATTGTACAATTACAGTGTTAAGAAAAATCGGTTTGAACTGTGATAATAAATATCTAAATATCTTTAAAGTTTAAAACTAAAAATTCAAATTGATATGGAGGTTTGTCTATGAAAAAATCAATTATTTTGGCAAGTGTCTTAGCTGTCAGTGTTTTAGCTGCCGGATGTGGAAAAGGAGCCGATAAGACAGAAAGCAAAGAGAGCAGCAGTGCTGTAGTTGAATCATCAAAGGAAGAAACTACTGCAGAGACTACAAAAAGCTGAGAGTAAGGTGAATGAGGATGAATTAAAAGTCCCGGGGTATGCACTTGGAGAGATTCCTGAGGTTCCGGTTGTAGTATTGCCTCCACTTGGTATAGATGAAAATGCTGATGCAAAAATAAAGATGGACGCTACAAAAAGCCTTTCATCAGTGCCAGGTATTACAGTAACACCTGTTAAAGTTGAAAATGATCAGATTATAAGAGGTACAACCTCGGTGCAGGTGGGTGAAAACGGGTCCGGACAGTATGCGGACGGAAATACTACGGTTCAGACCGAAGGAGACGGTTCCGGACAATACATTGACAGTGAAAAAGGAATTACTATACAAAGAGAAACCGACGGATCGGGACAATACTTGGATTCTAATAAAGGAATTACATTGCAAGTGGAAGCAGACGGATCCGGAAATTATTCAGATGACAGATATGGTATACATTTGATGGTAGATGCAGACGGAACAGGTTTGTATACCAAGTCGGAAACCAATTTAAGTATATCTGTAGATACTCAGTATGTAATATACAGAGATCAAAATATGGATATTGAAGTAAACGGTGACGGATCGGGAAGTTATAAGAATAAGAAAAACAGGTCTCGGAATAGAAAATGACGGTAAGGGAAAAGCTGTTATCACATTTAAGGGTAAAGAGAAGGAAGTTGATGCAAAGCCGTTGGTTTTCTCATATAAACTGCCTTTACTCAGTGCGGTTCCTGCAGTGCCTGCAATAGAGGCCAATAGTATAATGATTACTCTGGATTCGGGAGTGTTGTTTGATGTTGACAAATATAATATCAGACCTGATGCGGAGGAAACTCTGAACAATCTTGCAAAGATTTTAATAGAGGCAAATATAACCGATTTTGAAATAGACGGACATACCGACTCCGATGCGGATGATGCACATAACCAGACACTGTCAGAGAATCGTGCAAATTCTGTAAAGAGCTATTTACAATCTGCAGGTGTTACTGCCAATATTACTACAAACGGATATGGAGAAAGCAGACCGGTGGCAACAAATGAGACAGCTGAAGGAAAACAGTTGAATCGACGTGTAGAAATTATTATTCCGGTACTGTAAAGTTTGAGGCGTATGGTTAGACCATATGCCTTATTTTCTTGTTCAAAGATTATAAATATAGTATTATAAGTATCGGTTAAAACATTAAGATCACCTTTACAAGGCATTTTTTTATAGTACAGCATTTTTATATATTATATAAGTATAAAATATTTGGGAGGCTGTTATGAAGTATATCGTAGTTGATTTGGAAATGAACAAAGTTGGAAAAGAGCATAGAAATCTTGGATGTACTATGGAGACTATTGAAATAGGTGCTATAATGTTGGATGAAAACTTTCAGGAGATATCATCATTCAGAACCTATGTAAAACCTGAGTACAATACAAGAATTACATCAATAGTGAGGGATCTGACAGGAATTACCTACGATATGGTTATAAATGCACCTAAATTTGACGAGGCAATAAAGATGTTTTTCAAACCGGTGTCTTTGTGTAGATGATGCAAGAAATACAGCAAAGCTTTTCCATATTTTTAAAGATCGTGAACTGTTTGATAATACACTAAGTAAGATAGCGGAAGCTATGAGGCCTACAGATTTTGGAACATCTCTAGGCAGTCTGTTTGATTTGTCAAGTTTTGCTGTTGCATAATATTAGTGATG
>CAKAIM010000004.1 GCA_916439285.1 uncultured Lachnoanaerobaculum sp.
GACAATTCCTTTTTATATGAAGCACTTTTTACCGGTTCAGTATATCTAAAAAAACTTCAGGTAATTATTTTAACATCTCAAATCCCGGAAAATATCTGAATATTACTTTTTGCAATTATTTTTTTCTTTGTATACATATGAATGAACCCATCTTCTGGAGTCTTCGGAGGAGTTCCGGTTATCACCTAAACAAAAATAGGCTCCCTCAGGAACTTCAAAATGCATATCTGCTTCCGGAATCATAGGCTCTTTTATATAATTTTCTTCAAGAGGAGTTTCGGAATTGTTCAAATACACTCCTCCGTTCTTAATATCCACAATATCTCCCGGCTCACCGATAATTCTTTTTTTACGTAGTACTTCTTCTCATTATCAGGAAACTTAAAGATTATAATATCTCCACGCTTTGGCTCATTAAAAAGATAAGTGAGTCTGGACCCGATAATTCTGTCACCTGACATTATAGTATTCTCCATGGATGGAGTCGGCACTCTTGAATTTGCTATAATAAAAAAATTTAAGACAGTTGCTATTACAGCAGCCACAACCAGTACAGATGCCCAACTGAAAATCTCTTTTATAACACCAAATTTTTAATTTTCTATTTATCATATTCTCCCCCAACATAAGTTTCTAATATTCGCTAAGGTCAATTTTTGATTTTTTTGTATTTGGAGCATTTCTCTTTAGCTCAAACGGTATTTCGTCATGACTGACAGCACTTTTTTTAAAAAAACATCGTAATAGCTGATGGCATATTTAAACCTAAATCATTAAACAACTCTTCAGCTAATTGCTTCAATTCTAAATCTACTCTTATATTAATATTTGTTGTAGCAATATTTATTACCTCTTTATATGTAGCATAGTATTATGAATTTTTTTATATGTCAATACATTGTAAATCATATATCCTTCAATGTGAAAATTAGTATAAAAATATGTTAAAGGAATAGTTTCGATTCAAGGCTTTTACAAAAAAAGCACCCTATGTTTTTTTACATAGAGTGTTTGCTTATATATGATGTGATTTTTAATAGCTATTATACTTTCTTATCCTTCTTATTTTTTTACCATATTTTATTTTTTTATTATATGAACAAATATCCTGCATACCACATAAGCTCTCCAAAAATATTATAAAGGCATCGCTAGATACAAGTTCTTTTAGAGTCCAACCATGTTTTATAAAAATACATAAAAACCAACATTTGAATAACTAAAATCAAAAAAACAAGTACAATAACTCTTTTATAATTGTCTTCATAGAACGATTTCCTTTTTCTGATATTAAGATTTTTACAATACCTTAATACTACCCCGAAATATTATTTTTAGGAATAAATTGTATCCTAAGTTCCATTCCCATTCCTTCAGCCAGCCTTTTTAAAAGGCTTACAGTTGGATTCCTTGTACCGTTTTTCAATTTACTTATATCAGCCTGATTTATTCCTGTTATTTTTGAAAGTTCTTTTTGTGTGAGATTTTGTGCTGTTCTGGCATCAACGATAGCCCTTATAACATCCATTTCCGGTTGTATATCTTCGTATTCTTTTCTGAATTTTATATCTTCAAGCTGTTCATTCAACATATCATCAAATGTCCTCATTTTCCACTTATCCTTTCTATGTAATCTTTTCTTCTATATTTTACAAGTTTTATTTCTTCTCTTGGAGTTTTATTTGTTTTCTTAACAAATCCATTTGTCAGTATAATTTCCCCTACCTTTTCACAATCCTTATGACTCTTCTAAAGAAATCATAACCGCCATTTATATACTCACCCATCTCTCCATCCTTATTTTCAAAATATGGTGAAACCGGAAAATATCCCCATACAGGCCCAAGTCCCCCGCATATATTGCGGCCTCCGTCTCCACCTTTATATGAAAATAATCCATCATCATATACAATCTCTCTGCAATACGGATCATCCGCTATATAAATCCCAAAGAAATTTTCTTTTTCCAAAGCATACTCTTCTTCATCATCCATAAGCTCTATATGCCTAAGCTTCATGGAAAAATCCATATTGTCGCCCCAAGGAAATATGCTTCTACAGCCCTTGCCGGCTAAATATTCCCACTCTCTTTTAGTGGGAAGGGAGAAGCCGGTATCTGTTATACCCTGTAAAAGCTCCTTAAATGTGGTTTCTCTATACAGCTTACCATGCCAACTCCCATTTTCTTTATATAGACAAATACTCTTATGAACTGTTATTTCAGATATGCCCTTCTTTTCGGCATCTTCAATCATTTTTTGCCATTCTTTGTTTTCTTTAAGTTCATCATCCAAAATATCCTTCCAACAGGTCTCACTATAGTCCTTTTGGACTAACATAGGATGTATTAAAAATAATCTCCTCCTTGCTGAAAATTATTATTCAGATAGTCTTCTATTGTTGATATGAAATTCATCATCTTCAAGCTTTTTCTTTTTATCTTCTCTGTAATAGAATCCTGACTGTCATCTTCATCCTCATCTATAAATAAGTATGCGAGATCATATAAATTTTCTTCATCAAAAATTTCAGAAGGCTTTCTACCTTTAAAGTCAATTCCAAGCTTAACACTCCCTCCCGGAACAAAAACAAATTCGATACCTTCTTTTGAGCGAAAATCTGCTGTATATGTGGACTTATTAAAAAGCAGAAAATTCTTTAAAGCCTATTACTTCCAAATCATATGTATTCGCAATCTTATTTAATAATTCTTTTTTATCGTAAACGGAAAGTAGATCATACTCAGGGTTATATAATTTTTCTATTGATATATCATTCATTGATTTGGGTCTCCTTAGCATACAACGACTCTTATAATTTTTTTCTATAAAATGTTATTTTTTTCAAATTATGCCACTCACTTAACATCGCTTCCGGCTATCCAATTAATTGATCTTTGTTTGGAACATAAGGTGATGTAATTATATTTTTTTATAGGAATAGTTTCTTTTTCATAAAAAGCTATATTTATCTGAATCTAATATTGTAAACAGTTCGAAATAATGTGACCACGACAATTTTCCGGACACTGCCCGGAAAATTGGGTCACTTATATATAAGAGCCTCATATTGTATAGATTAGATAATAAATCTATCTCATAATATTAATAGTATTTACATCAACATAATTATCTATAAGTATAAGCTCTACCATAAGACTAAAAGCATCATATATCTGACCGTTGAAAAAGATTTTCTGCTTCACTTCTTTTGTTGTGGATATATAGTCAAAGACTTCTTCCAGCTTCTTATCTGTCTCCAATTGCTTTAACTCAACTCTGTCAAGTCGAGCAAACATTTCTCTATTAGAAAGCATGGTGATACCTTGCTCTGTAAAGGCATAAAGGTTTGAAGATGAATGTTTCAAAGTTTTGAACCGATCACAATTTGTGACCGGTTAATCTTTCTCATCATCACTTATTTGAAATCTAAAGCTTTCATGATCCGTTATCAACCTTTACAAGAGCTTTATCCCCTACCATAAATACCTCCATTTTCCCTTTGAATCATTTGCAATCTAATACCGGTTAGATCTTGTCTATTTTTATGTCGCGTTATGCAGGCGGTTCATTTATTTTTAAGTTTTTCAATCTACAAACTGGAATTTGTCAAATTTAAAACGAATTATAGGATTACTAAAACAGTTTTTTTCATTATTCCGTTATGAATTAATAGCTCAAATTTTATTTATTAAATTATTATACCATTGAATCATTCTGTTATTAAAATTATCTCCAAAATAATATTTCCCATTGTATATTACTGTAATCCAATTATCAGAAAGTACTCTAATTACACTATTATCTACACAAATGATTCTTTTTATATACTAGGTCTTTAATTACCTCACTAAAAACTTCTCCATTTTTTTACACATTCTTCAATTAAAAATTTATTATCCAGTGTAATTGAATATCCTTTTTTTCAATCATTTTTTTAATAGAACATTTGACATTAATGTGATTTCTAATGGTTTCCACATTTCTTCATTTGAATACTCAAGTTTTTCCTTCGATAAATGTATATTCCCATTCTTCTTTTCTAACTTTCGCTTTCATCAGTGGATTGATAAAGATTTCAGTATTATCAAATATCTCTTCTGGTAAATCAGGAAACAAATAATAAAGTCTAGTCCATATAAGGTATAATAGAAGAAGAATAGGTGCTCTATTAGCAGAACCTAATACACCCCATTCCCCTTTCTCCTGATTTTTTTAATGGAAATTGCAAATGGAATACCATTTGTTTTTTTAATATAGAGTTTTGATCTGCTACTATCAATGAAGGAATAGATGAAACACTATATCCTTTTTACTTTGGTATTACTCGACATATAATCTATAAAAGCTCTTCTCAAACTTTTTTTCTGTTGAGAAGCCCCCATAGCCAAAAGCAATTCTTATTGGCATATATGATTCAACCACTAATGCATTATACAAATATTGTTCTTCTTCTGTCATTTTATCGAGTTCTTGCTGATTTGGTAATTTCCTCCCTGTTACATTTTTGATATGCTTGCTCCAATATATCTATTGCCATATCATGATCGGGTTTTTATAATGTTTTTTTACACTTAATAAATTTTTGTATGACAAATCCATTTCTCTTTTGAATAAATCTTTCTTCACCTCAATTATAGCTATCACTTGCTTTTATGCTATATTTATATTCTTCAATAAAAGGAATTTTTTTATTCCATCACCTACCACAATCATACAATCAATTTGTTTGCTTAATTCGTTTTCTCCATTAAAAAAATAAAAACCAGATGATACTTTTTAAATTCAAACTTTTGAAAATAGCTTCATTCAACATTTTTTTGTCAAACCTTCATACATACCACCTATTGTAGGTCCGTGTTTTTATGTCTAAAAAAATTCACTAATGTCATTAATTCCTTGACTTCTTAGCGCCTCTAATAAATCTTTTTATTGTGTTTATCATCTTCTGAACTCTCCAACTTCCAATTTATACTGTTCATTTCAAAATATGCTTTTACATAACCAAGTAATATTTCATCCGAATAACCTCCTACGCTAGAATATGCTATATCTATTATTTCTAATGTAACTTTATCTAGGCTTTGATTATCCTCTGTGAATTTTTGAAGCTATTCCTTTACATTATTAAAAAAATCATCTTTGGTTGCTTCATATAATAATTTTTATTTCACCATTCTCTTATATAAAAAGCTCCTTGCTTTACTCTTTTTAAATTATATACCTATATGTTAAAATATAACAGGTTAACCTAGATATTTATTCAGGTTTTATTGCGAATATAATTATTCAATACAAAAATATTTTAAAGAAGGTTTTTTATATGAAACTAGGAATCGTTGGCTTACCGAATGTAGGTAAGAGTACATTATTTAACTCATTGACAAAGGCAGGTGCTACTGCCGCAAACTATCCTTTTGCTACTATTGACCCTAATGTAGGTGTTGTAGCAGTGCCGGATGACAGATTAAAGGAACTTGGCAAATTATATAATACAAAAAAGGTAACACCTGCACTTATAGACTTTGTAGATATCGCAGGTCTTGTAAAGGGTGCCAGCAAGGGTGAAGGACTTGGAAACCAGTTTTTATCAAATATCCGTGAATGTGATGCCATCATACATGTTGTAAGATGCTTTGATGATTCAAATATCATCCATGTAGAGGGAAGTGTTGATCCGATCAGAGATATCGAAACTATCAACTTAGAGCTTATATTCTCCGATATTGAGATTTTGGAGCGAAGAATTGCAAAGACTAAGAAATCTGCAATGAATGACAAAGCTCTAAAGCATGAGCTTGATATCCTTTTGGAACTCAAGGACATACTTGAAAGCGACAATATGGCAAGCAGCTACACATCTTCTGATGAAGAGGATGTCGCATTTGTAAAATCACTTGGACTTATCACATATATGCCTGTTATCTTTGCTGCTAATGTATCTGAGGATGACCTTGCTGATGACGGTGCTTCAAATGAGTATGTAGCTAAGGTAAAAGAATATGCCGCAAAGTCAAATGCGAAGGTATTTGCTGTATGTGCAGCCATTGAAGAAGAAATTTCACAGCTGGATGATGAGGAAAGAAACGAATATCTTGATGCTCTCGGTATCTCAGTGTCAGGTCTTGATAAGCTTATTGCTGCAAGCTATGACCTGCTTGGACTTTTAAGCTATCTTACAGCCGGTGAAGATGAGTGTAGAGCCTGGACTATAAAGAAAGGCACAAAGGCTCCGGGAGCGGCCGGAAAGATCCACTCAGACTTTGAGCGTGGCTTTATAAAGGCCGAGGTTATCAACTATCAGGATCTTCTTGACTGCGGCTCTACAGCTGCCGCCAAGGAAAAAGGCCTGGTGCGTATAGAGGGTAAAGAATATGTAGTACAGGATGGAGATGTTATACTCTTTAGATTTAATGTATAAACAGTTTATATAAAGGGGGTTATATGAAAAAGAATACATTACCTGTTTTTGGTGTCGGTCCTATTTATGCCGTCAGTTGTTTACTTCTAACCGTCCTTGGACTTTTCTTAAAAAAGAAAGGGTTCTTAGATAGGGGTGAGCTTCCGGCTTTAAAGCAAGTAGCAATGTTTATAGGAGGTTTGCTTATTTTTTTATCGGAATCGCAGTATGGATATATGCTGTAATTATTCAGAAGAATCAGTGATGAGATAAGCAGTAGGTATCTGGTAACATCAGGAATATATTCCATTGTCAGAAACCCTATTTATCTCGCATTTTTTTATGTGTATGTACAGGTATTCTGATAACTGCACATAATGTCTTTCTACTTATATTTCCGATAATATTTTTATATATTTCTTAACTGTATTGATGAAGCAGACAGAAGAAAAAAATGGTTACTTGAAAAAAATTCGGCACAGAGTATGTTGAGTATTGTAAACATGTCAACAGGGTAATACCTTGGTTTAGACATTAATATATTTATGCCATCAACTAAGATGACAGAATGGAGATTATTATGGCGCTAATGGATTTATTTAAAAAGGCTTTTATGGGAGCAACCGACGAGGAAAATCGAAAAAACAAAGCCAGAATGAGAGAAATATTTAACAGCAGTGTTGCAAACGGTGATGATTACAAGCTTATTTATTGCCATATGGAAAACTGTACCAATGCTGTTGTTGTCAAGGTTACAAGACATAGTAACTTTATTGTAGGGTACAAGGAAGGCGAAGTTGTAGTTATTCCTGTAAATGCCGAACTTACAGAATATGGAGATGCAATGGTATTTAATAAGGCAAATGAAAGCTTTACAAAGACATCTCTAGGCTTTTGTTTTGTAGGAAATCCTGAAGTTTCTTTACAATTTGTCCCTATGACATACGAACCCGGTATAACCGCCGGTGCAAGGCATTCGGTTTCCATTACTCAATCATCTGCCGAAGTAGCTGAGTTCAAGAATTTCTTTAAAAAGGGATTACAATAATTTATAAATATGAGAATTATGAATAAAGATGATATAATCACTGCACTAAAGGAAGCGGTAATACCTGATGAAGAGTATTATATTGATAGTGAAATAATAGATGCAATGCTTGAGTATCCTGATTCCTTCCAATTTGTGAAGCCTATCTTGGAAATAATATCACAAAACCCGAGTGTCGACTTCGGATCTCCCGGAGAGTTGGTCCACTTTGTAGAAAAGTTTTACAAAAAGGGCTATGAAGAAGCACTGATTGAATATGTAAGGAAAAGTCCTACATTTCATAATATATGGATGATTCATCGTTGCTATAATGATGCAAGCTGCACTTTCCATAATGACTTTTTATCGTTGATAAATGAGATTAAAGAAAACCCTTCTACATCTGCTGATATTATAAAGGCGATTGAAATGTTTAATTGGTAATTATTTTTAAAAAAATTATATAAAATCTTGGGGTTGGTATTTTTCCAATTCCGGGATTTTTTTGTTTTTTTATAATTTTAATAATGTCGGTTTGAATGTCGGTTTGAATGTCGGTTTGAATGTCGGTTTAAATGTCGGTTTAAATAAAACTGAAAAGAATCGGATCAAAGCGTGATGGAAACCGGATTGTGATTAGATAAGTAAGAAAGATGGGGAACTACACCACCCCATCTAAATTTATCGCAATAGAATTTAATTAATTCTATATTTTATATCATCCTTTTTGAAAAAAACCTAATATCTTATCTTCATTCCCACGAATTACTATTTTTTTCTATTTCCACTTTTTTTGAAAGCAAATATGCTGTATTACAAACTTTAAAGATAAGCTCAATATCATGTGTTATAAGTATAACCGGGGTATTAATGATTTTTTTCGCCAATGACCTCTGCGACAAGCTTCATTCTCCTATAATCCAGCCCTGCTGTAGGTTCATCTAAAATAACTAATTTAGATTCCTTAATCAAAGCTAGAATAACTGCCAGTCTTTGTTTTTTTCTCCACCTGATAAATCATGTGGATTTAACATTCTTTTATCCCACAAATCCATTTTAATCAAGTATCTTTTAACTTCCTCTAAATATTTACTGTCTTTAAGTTTATCCTTAGGAATCAATTCTTTTTCAACGGTTTCACAAAAAAACATATTGCTACAGTTTTGAAGACTTATTGCTACATTAGATAATCTGTCCTTTACGGTTTTACCATATGATGTATAACCTTTCCTTAATGGAATGAGCCCTGTCAGCTGTTTGGCAAGCGTTGTCTTTCCTATTCCATTATCACCTATTAAAGCCATACATTCTCCACGATTCAGATTAAAATTGACAGTTTCCGGTAGGCTATATCCCTTATTACTTACATATACGTCTTCAATTTTTTTACCAATTGATTATCATACGGAGCTTTCATAATTGCTTTTAGATTATTATTATTGAAGGTCCTCAGTTCATTTTTATATTCCAGCTCGTATGTTAACTCTTTTGATGAGAAGATACCTTCTAGCCTTCCATCTTTAAGCAGAATAAGCTTGTCAATTAACGGTACTAAATATGACAGTCTATGTTCTACTATGATTATTGTTTTTCCACACTCTTTTAAATGTTCTAAAATTCTTCCAAGATCCTTTGTTGATTTATAATCTAAATTTGCTGAAGGCTCATCTAAAAGAATAATTTCACTGTCAAATACCAGTGTTGAAGCTATAGCAACCTTCTGCTTTTGTCCGCCTGAAAGTTCCCTTACATTTTTTTAGTTTTTTTAAATCCTCTATTCCTATTTCCTTTAGGGCATTTTCAACTTGTCTATACAGCATACATCGTTCCATGCCCATATTTTCACCTATAAGTGCTACTTCATTTTCAACTTCCTTAGAAAAAAATTGATCATTCGGATTTTGAAATACATTACCTACATATTTCGCAATTTCACCGGCTTTATAGTCAGAAATACTCCTACCCAGGATACTTATTTCCCCGGTCATATTTCCGTCATATAATGAAGGAATCAAACCGTTTAATAGCCTCAATAAGCTTGTTTTTCCGCATCCTGACAGCCCTGTAATAACAATAAATTCTCCTTTATCTACAGAAAAAGAGATATTTTCTAAAACATTTTTTTACCGTATGAAAACTGTTTTTATATCAACATTTATAATCTTTGACATATCGTAATACCCAGAAATATTAATCCAATTAAAATAACACCATAATCTTTCCATGTAAACGAAAGATCTTGATATGAAGTCTTCTTACACTCATATTCTATTCCCTTTGTAATTAAAGCACATGATAAATTTTCACCTGTTTCAAAGGCCTTATAAATCATTGGAACAAGATAGAGTTCTAAACTATAAATCGGCCTAAATATAGTAATACTTATATTACGTGCCTTTAGTCCTTCTTTTATTTCAGACAAATACTCTCTATATTCGGGAATAAAGCGAAAAAAAACAGCTACACCAATGCACAAATAATTTGGTAAATGTATACTTCTTAGAGAATATATAATTGTGGATGTACTAAAACCTGATAATATAACCGCAAGTATCCATATCGGAAAAAGCTTGAGGACAATCAGTCCCATTGTATAAAGTGCACCAAGCCATCCATAATAGAAAAATCTGCTTGGAACCAGCCATATAATGGCAAATAATAATATATAAAAAGCAAATAGACGAATTGATTCTCTCTTTTTTATAACAGCAACTAACAGGAAACTGAAAAGTAACATTAACCAATAAACAATCATTGTACTAAAGAATGCAATGCTTGTATAAATCACCATAAGGATGCCTATCGAAATAGGTTTGATTTGCATTTCTACTTTCATATTCTCAAAGTATATTAAGATAATATACCTGATTGTTCAATATTTCTGTTAAAGAACTTATTGTAAATATATTTACCCAGTAATGTACCCATAACTGCTGCCAAAATCTCTATAAAAAGTATTATCGACAGATTTTTAGGATTCAAATAAGTATCTTTTATCATCTGTGCTTTTTCCAAAGTAAATAAATTCGGGAAGGTTTTTACCAAGCCTTCTACTCCCAGGAAAAGTATAAAGAAAAATCCATGTAGTGCATAAATAACTTCAGAAATTACATATGATATACTGATTCTCATATCATTTGTATAGTTATGACTACTGCCTATACAAACTTCTCCCGCAACACCTGCAACTAACATAATAGGTAGCATAGGAACAAATCCCATAATAGAATAAATAATACCGGACAACAGGTAATAAATAAAAATTGTTCCCCTTTTAGGAATTCTATGACACATAACAAAATAAATTGGTGCACATACTAAGCTTCCTATAGAAACATGAATAAAGACACCATAAGTTCCAAATATCTGTGTTAACATTCCCGATAACATACTGATAACAAATCCGACTACCCCAAGTAGGCTGACAATAATAATATCTTTTACTTTCATAGTTTTATCCCCCTTTGATATTTTTATGTTAGCACTGCCTAACCCTGCTGTCAAGATACATTTTTATATATTACACCAAAAATAACGGTATTTTTTATACTTTAATACCAATATTTATCCAATGTTCTCTTCTATATAATAAAAAAGAAGCCATCAAGTTTCCTCAACAGCTTCCTTTGTCTTTATCCAACCACTATATTTATAATCTTCTTTGGAACATATATTTCTTTTCTTATTGTTCCTTCCAGTTTTCCGGCCTCAGCAAGTGCTTTCTTACCTGCCTCTATAGCATCTTCCTTGTTTACATTGGCATCAAGCTCAATAACAAGCTTTGTCTTTCCGTTTATCTGAACAGGAACCTCTATTGTATCCACTTCCTTATGGCTCTCATCAAATGTAGGCCACTCTGCATGGAATACCGAACCCTGTCCTCCAAGCTCTTCCCAAAGTTCCTCACCTATATGAGGTGCAAAAGGTGCAAGCAATATAGTAAATGCCTTTAATGTTTCCTTATCCACACCGTTCTTTTTGCTAAGCTCATTAAGCTTATTATTGTACTCCATAAAGCCTGCGATAACTGTATTCAAGCTAAATGCATTAAATCTTTGCTCAATATCGGAGATAAGGTTTGCACGAACTCTTAAGAGCTCTCTGTCGGCCTCTACATTCTTATCCTTATTGTCCATTACAAGCTTATAGAACTTATTTAAAAATCTTGATACACCCTCGATACCTCTGTCATCCCAGTCGGCATCAAGCTCAGGCGGTCCGACGAAAAGCTCATACATTCTAAGAGCATCACATCCATAGTCACGAACAAGATCATCAGGTGAAACCACATTTCCCTTACTCTTACTCATCTTCTGTCCGTCACTACCGTTTATCATACCCTGATTGAAAAGCTTTGTAAAAGGCTCATCAAAGTCAACCACACCTATATCATTTAAGAACTTGGTGTAGAATCTTGAATAAAGAAGGTGAAGTACGGCATGCTCAACGCCACCTATATACATATCTACAGGAAGGTACTTATCTGCCATCTCTTTGCTTACAAGCTCCTTATCATTGTGCGGATCCACATATCTAAGGAAATACCAGCTTGATCCTGCCCACTGCGGCATGGTATTGGTCTCACGCTTTGCAGGTGCACCACATACAGGACATGTGGTATTTACCCACTCATCAATAGCCGCAAGCGGTGACTCACTGTTCCTGTAGGCTGATAACTCTCTACCTCAGGAAGCCTTAACGGAAGCTCATTTTCCGGTACAGGCACATTTCCACAATGTGGGCAATGTATTATCGGAATAGGCTCACCCCAGTAACGCTGTCTTGAGAATACCCAGTCACGAAGCTTGTAGTTGGTTGTCTTCTTACCATAACCCTTCTCTTCTATCATCTGTGGAGCTTCAAGCTTTAACTTCGCACTCTCCATACCGTTCCAGTCACCTGAGTTTATCATTGTTCCTACAGCATCTGTGTAGGCTTCTGTCATATTTTCAATTTCTTTACCGTCTTTTGCTATAACCTGAACTATAGGAAGATCAAATTTCTTTGCAAACTCAAAGTCTCTGTCATCATGTGCAGGTACACACATAATAGCACCTGTACCATAGTCGGCCAAAACATAGTCTGAAAGCCAAATAGGTGTCTTTGCACCGTTTAAAGGATTGATTGCATATGAACCTGTAAATACACCTGTCTTTTCCTTTGACTGCATTCTGTCTACATTTGACTTCATGGAGCTTTCAAAAATATACTTCTCAACGGCCTCTCTTGTCTCATCTGTAGCCAGAGATTTTGCAAGCTCATGCTCAGGTGAAAGTACCATAAAAGTAGCACCGTAAAGAGTATCAGGTCTTGTAGTATAAACCACAATATTTTTGTCCTGTCCATCCACCTTAAAGTTTACTTCGGCACCATAGCTCTTTCCGATCCAGTCTGACTGCATCTTCTTAACCTTCTCAGGCCAGTCAAGCTTGTCAAGGTCATTAAGAAGTCTGTCTGCATATGCTGTTATCTTTAGCATCCACTGACGAAGATTCTTCTTTGTAACCGGAGTTCCACATCTCTCACATTTTCCGTCTACTACCTCTTCATTTGCAAGACCTGTCTTACATGAAGGGCACCAGTTAATAGGGAATTCCTTCTCATATGCAAGACCTTTTTTGAACATCTGAACAAATATCCACTGTGTCCACTTATAAAAGTTAGGATCGGTAGTATTAACCTCTCTGTCCCAATCATAAAGTGCCGCAATTTCATTTATCTGTCTTTTAATATTAGCTACATTTTCCGCTGTGGATTTTGCAGGATGAACCCCCATCTTTATTGCATAGTTCTCTGCAGGAAGACCGAATGCATCCCAACCCATAGGATGTATTACATAATTACCCTTTAGCACCTGATATCTGCTCCATACATCAGATATTACATATCCTCTCCAGTGTCCTACATGAAGTCCTGAACCTGAAGGATATGGGAACATATCCAAGCAATAGTACTTTGGCTTTTTTCCATCATCAACATTTACAGGGTTTGCTTCCCAGTTTTTCTTCCATTTCTTCTCTATTGCACTATGATTATAATGTGCCATAATCTCTTCCTTTCGCTAACGGTTTAAAGTTGATTAGAGCTTCCCTCCACAAAAGTGAAGTTAAAGCTCTACCAAAAAATAAGTTAAATTTTAAAATCTGAATTTGTCCTCAAAGTAAGCCTTAAGCTCTGCTATCGGGATTCTTACCTGCTCCATACTGTCTCTGTCTCTTACAGTTACAGCATTGTCATTCTCGGAGTCAAAGTCATATGTAATACAGAATGGTGTACCTATTTCATCCTGTCTACGATATCTCTTACCGATATTTCCTCTGTCATCAAACTCTACATTGTAGTACTTTGACAATTCCTCGGAAATCTTAAGAGCACCCTCATTAAGCTTCTTTGAAAGCGGTAAAATACCGATCTTAACAGGAGCAAGTGCAGGATGGAAGTGAAGAACTGTTCTTGTATCACCGCCCTCAAGAGTCTCTTCATCATATGCCGCACAAAGGAATGCTAAAGTAACTCTGTCTGCACCAAGTGAAGGCTCTACTACATATGGAATGTATCTCTCACTTGTCTCATCATCAAAATATGTAAGATCCTGTCCTGAAACTTCCTGATGACGACCAAGATCATAATCTGTTCTGTCTGCGATTCCCCAAAGCTCACCCCAACCGAATGGGAAGAGGAATTCTATATCTGTTGTAGCATTTGAATAGAAACTAAGCTCCTCTTTGTCATGGTCTCTAAGTCTCATCTGCTCCTCTTTGATACCAAGAGCTATAAGCCAATCTCTACAGAAACCTCTCCAATACTCAAACCACTCAAGGTCTGTACCCGGCTTACAGAAGAACTCAAGCTCCATCTGCTCAAACTCTCTTGTTCTAAATGTGAAGTTACCCGGAGTGATCTCATTTCTGAATGACTTACCAATCTGTCCTATACCAAAGGTACTTTCTTTCTTGAAGTTCTTTGTACATTCTTAAAGTTTACAAAAATACCCTGTGCTGTTTCGGGTCTTAAATAAACCACATTTTTAGCATCCTCTGTTACACCCTGGAAGGTCTTGAACATAAGGTTAAACTGACGGATATCTGTAAAATTGTGCTTACCACAGGTTGGACAAGCTATTTCATGCTCATCAATGTACTTTTTCATCTCATCATTTGACCATGCATCCACGCTACCGTCTATAGTAACATTATTTTCCTGCATATAGTCTTCAATGATCTTGTCCGCTCTAAATCTCTCATGGCATTCTTTACAGTCCATAAGAGGATCTGAGAAGCTTCCCAAATGTCCTGATGCTATCCATGTCTGTGGATTCATCAAAATGGCACAGTCAACACCTACATTGTATGGTGACTCCTTTATAAACTTCTGCCACCAGGCAGCTTTAACATTATTCTTTAATTCAACACCCAAGTTACCATAGTCCCAGGTATTTGCAAGACCGCCGTATATCTCTGAACCCGGATATACAAATCCTCTTGATTTAGCCAATGCTATGATTTTTTCCATGCTATATTCCATGAATTTCTCCTTTATTTAAATATAATATAATTAAAGCCATCTACCTTGGCAGTATTATCATCAAACTCGATATCATTTGATACATAGGTGATCTTCCCCTCTGTATACACATCGGCCTTACCGTCTATTAGCGCAATATAATTGCCTTTGATCCCCTCAGGTATCTCTATTGAATCCATCTTTGATACATCAATATCTTTAAGATTGTATACCTCTACAGAATTCAAATCAAAGCTGTTGTCTTGAGTAAACTTTGCAAACTCTTTCATACATTCAAATGAGCTGTATGAAAATACCAGTTTTGCCACATTCTTTTTTATTGCGGCATCTTCAAGTTTTACCTGATTATTTGCATTTAACTTATTAAAGTCTTCTATCTCTGCGTTGGCAAAGCTTTCAAGCTCATCGCTCTTCGCTTCCGTATCTATTTCTTCAACCAAGGCGGACTTTAGTGTGCCGTCCCCGGATATAAATATAGAGCTTTGATCAGGATGGTATGAATATGACTTGTTTCCACCACAGCCTGTCAAAAATAACAGAAACGCTGCAGCCGCCAAATATCCCTTTTTTTCATGAGCACTCCTCTTCTATATAAATTTATCCGCCCAAAAGCAGTATAACAATTAAACTATGTCAGAATATTCAAATTTTTTTATTAAGACACTAGAAACAAGTATGCCACAAAAACGGCTCATTTTCAAGGTAGGAGAGATTTTTTTATTGTATTTTTTTGTTCGATATAAAAAGCTCCGATTTAAACGTAGTCGGAGCTTTTTATAATTAATTTTCATACTATCCTATTACTTAACTACCGGTGATGCATATTTACCGGGATCCTTAGCAGGTTTACAGTATTCTCTCCATTCATCAAAGCTATGAATATCATGCTCTTTTCCGTCTACTGAATTTTCAACATTTATTTTAACTCCGTCAAAAGACACTTCCCTACCCTCAGGCAGTATAATTGACATTATTTCCTCCTCACTTGGATTACCTGTAAGTACTATATCCACTGCAATATTTGCCCTTCCTTCATTTATATCATTTTTCTTTATTTCATCACATAAACTCTTTAGTTCAGGGAACATAGTAAACAGCTTTGTATTATTTCCCGAGATATCTTCTATATCAGTAAATTGTATCTGCCTACATCCTTCAAAAAAGCTTAATGTTCTTACTGAATTTGAATCATAATCTGACCAAACTGCATTATCCATATTTTGTTTCATAAACTTACTAAATTGTGATGTATATATTGAGTTTATTCTGTTTTCATCTTCCAAATCTCCTATGATATCTTCATACTCTTTTTCAAACAGCTCTCCTGTCTCCACATCAATATATATCATCCTTTTTGTATTATTGTCCTTATCTTCATTTGAAGGCACTATATCTTCCGCCCCGAATACAAGACAAGGCTTATTCTCATACATTCTTGTTGTAAACATAGTATAGTCGGTAGGCATTATATTCATATTCTTTTCTTTTTAAAATTTCAAGAACATCTATTTCATTTTTTTATTTGCTTACCTCCTATACCATAAACCTTTACGTCAAAAATTTTTCTATATTTCTTTCTAAATATGTTTTTATCTGTATTTACATCCCTCATTCTGTTTGAATGCACTGTCATATTAACTTCCACGGCATATTTTTAAAGGTATATATAGCATATATCTTATTACAGGGTCTTCACTTTCTCTCATATCATTATCCTGTATAGCACAGAGGGCATTTCCGTCTTCACTAATCCAAAGCCCTTGCAGATTATTTTTTATTCCCCATGTCACTGTGTAACCGTCATCTACAATCTTATGTGTTGTATTTTCATCCACCTTTTTATCTTTACTGCCACATCCGATACAAAACATTATGCAAAATACAAATAATAAAAGTCTTCTCTTCATCCCTCTACTCCTCTGCCCATATATTTATCTGTTATCAGGTATAGGCTTATAACTTGGTCTTGCCATCTCCTCCGGCTCAATATACTTTTTAAAGTCATCAAAGTTATTAATCTTATGTGGAAGTCCGTCTACCGAATGTCTTCCATCTATTATCACTCCATCAAATGATATATCCTCTTCATTCTCAAAAAACATATCCGCTAATTCCTTATCGCTTATACTGTCAGATAACATAAAGGTCACTTTAGCCCTTTTTCCTTCGGATATAAGTTTATCCAGATTTTCCTTTAATTTTGGAAATAATTCATATAGTTTTTTATTATCTTTTTGGGATTCTGTCTATATCATATACATATACATCCGTAAAACCTTCCCATACTGATGATGAACTAACAGTAATATATGAATAAAGTGAATTTTGCTTTAAAAGTATCTCATTAAAAATATCCCATTTATCAACAGCAGTTATTCTCTCTCCTTTACTCCGCCTTTCTAAAACATCCCTTGCCCAATCTTCAAAATATGTTTCATCTTCTATATTGATAAATACAGATTTTAGCCTATCTTCATATCCATTTTCTATATCTTTGCTTGTTTTTTCAGACCACACCTTAATATATGGTTTCCCGTCATATTCTAATGCAATTGCTTTATATGGTTTGTCAGGGTTTTATATTATCATCATTATCAAATATACTTTTTACATCTATTGTTTTGAGTTTTTTTCCTGTTTTAATATCATATATATCAACATTGAATTTATCAAGCTCCGTAGTTTTCAAATTAAATCCCAAAGGATTTCCGTTTTCATCCCAAAAAGTATCCAAATATCTCCCTTGCAAATCATTATCTGTAGCGTATCTATTGGGGATTATATCATCATCCTCACCTCCCCATTTAGTATCATCACCTATCCCCTTATGTGAATATATTACATACAATGCATCTTTATCTTCATTAATTTCACTTGCATAATAACCGGTTTTATATGTAAGATCATACTCTCCTCTCTCAACCTTATATGTTTTTTTAGTACAAGCACTTAAGCACAGGCAAAGTAACATACCTATAAAAATCTTACTTTTTTTCATTTTTCACCCCACTACCGTATTTTCTCCATAATTATCAGCTTCTTAATAAAAGTTTGTATTTACTGTCAGGACTTTTGCAACACTATCTAATCAAATAATCTCAACTTAAATGCCCTTGCTTATATCTAACTTTATTATACTTTTTATACAAACTATGTAAACCCGAAATACTTATTATATTTTTTTATTTTACTTTTTTTATAACTATAGATCTTCCCATCGACTATATTTTTCACATACAAAAAAACAGGGACTTTCATCCCTGTTTTTTTATTTATTTACCTATTATTTCAACAACTCTTCCATAGTATGCCAGCCAAGTACCGCACATTTTACTCTTGCAGGCATATGTGAAATATCTCTGAGGGCTCCGGCCTCATCAAGTTCTTCTATCTCTTCCTCACTTGCCTCTCCCTTTATCATACGGAAGAACATATCTGAAAGTCTGATAGCTTCATCCTTTTCAAGACCTATTACCATATCAAGCATTATATCCGCTGAAGCCTGTGATATGGCACATCCGTCTCCTACAAATGCTCCGTCTTCTATAATACCGTCATCATCCACCTTCAGCTTTAAAGTGATATGATCACCACAGCTTGGATTTACACCGTCCAGTATTAGATTGGCACCGGGAAGATCATGTTTATGATAAGGTCTTAAATTATGCTCTGTCAGAATTTCATTATAAAAGGCTCTGTTCTCACTCATCGTATCCCATCTCCTTTCTTATCTCTAAAAGAGCAGCTGAGAGTGCTTCTATCTCTTCCTTTGTGTTATAGAAAGAAAGACTTGCTCTTGTGGTTGAATTTATTTTTAAATGTTGTAAAAGAGGCTGCGCACAGTGATGTCCGGCTCTTACCGCAATGCCCTTTGAATCAAGTATCGTTGATACATCATGCGGATGTACTCCCTCAAGTATAAAGTTAATTATACCGCTATGCTTAGCAGGATCTTTGAACCAAGTATTCTGACATACTTGTTCTTTGAAAGAACCTCCATAGCATACTCACTCAGCTCTCTTTCGATACTCTCTATCTTCTCATATCCTATGCTCTCTATATAGTCGATAGCTGCCGCAAGTCCAACCGCACCCTCTGCATTTACTGTACCGGCCTCAAACTTATGAGGTAATGGTGCAAATGTAGCTTTTTCTTTGGTAACATACTCTATCATCTCTCCACCGCTAAGGAATGGAGGCATGGCATCAAGTAATGCCTTCTTACCGTAGAGTACACCGATACCCATTGGTCCACAAAGCTTGTGACCTGAGAATGCAAAGAAGTCCGCATCCAATTCTCTTACATCTATTTTCTTATGAGGTATGCTCTGTGCACCGTCAACAACAACTACAGCTCCCACACTATGAGCTTTTTCAATGATATACTCTATAGGTGTAGGTATTCCAAGTACATTTGATATCTGTGTACAAGCTACCAGTTTTGTATTTTCATTTATTTTAGAGTCTATCTCAGCCTTTGTAATCTCACCGTCTTCCTCACAGTCAAGGAATACAAGTTTAGCTCCTGTAGCTCTTGCCACCATCTGCCATGGAAGCATATTTGAATGATGCTCAAGTATACTTACAACTATCTCATCACCGGCCTTTATATTGTTTAGACCGTAGCTGTATGCCACAAGGTTTAAACTCTCTGATGCATTTCTGGTAAAGATTATCTCTTCACTTCCTGCTGCACCTATAAACTTCGCCACTTTGCTTCTGGCATCCTCATAGTCCTCGGTAGCTTCAACACTGAGTTTATATACTCCTCTTAAAGGGTTGGCATTATGATGCTTATAAAAATCATTCATCGCATCCAGTACTGCCTGCGGTCTCTGTGATGTAGCCGCATTGTCCATATATATAACATCATCGGATGCTAAAAGCGGAAAATCATTTCTGTATATACTCTTACTCATCTTCACTGCCTCCAAGATAAAGATTTACCTTTTCTTCAAGTTCGGCATTTTCAAGCTTCTTGCTGATAGCATCTATTCTGGCTCTTGCCACCATCTTTGTAACACTTTCCTTGTCCATACCTCTTGATGTGAGGTAGAAAAGCATACCTTCATCAAGGTTTCCTATGGAAGCACCATGTGTACCGACTACATCTTCCTCGGCACAGAGTATTACAGGTATACTCTGATTGTGGATATTCTGACCTAAAAGAAGTACATCCTCACTCTCTTCACCGGTTGCATCCTTTGCTCCTCTCTTAAAGTCAATAGTACCTCTTAGAAGCTTCTTTGAATTGTCATTAAGTACTCCTGAGGCTATCATTTTGCAATTACTTGACTTTCCTATATGGTCTGCCACATAGTTAAGGTCTATCTGCTCCTCGGCCTTTCCATAGTAGCCAAGGTCTGATATAAACTCACTTCTTTTACCTACCAGACTTGCTCTTGCACCTGCAAATATCTTCTCTCCACCCAGTAAGAGCTGTACAAGCTCAAATGAAGCGTCTTTCAACCCTTGCACCTATATCATTGAGTGAAATATCACTGTCTGACTGAAGTCCTACCTGATACAATTTTACCTTTGCATCTTTCTCTGCAAAAACGAATGTCTGTACCGCCAAAGCACCTGCATTCTCCTCATTTGAAGAGTAATCCATCCATACATTGGCTTCACTGCCTTCCGCCGCATAGATATATACTCTTACCTTTGACAGGCTTTCCTTATCTCTGCATATATTTATATGACTGTTTGACTTTTCACCTGCAAGAGTATTTATAATAATATCTTCACTTTCAGAGTCACAAAGCTCTGTCATATTTGCTCCCATTCCTGTAGGAAGGGCTTTCATAGCTTCAATAATCTCTTTTGAAAGTTCATTGTTTGCATTTTCATTTAAAACTTTTATATTTGCACTGCCTGTTTCACTTGGTATAGAAACAGCAGTCTCATTCATCTTTAGCCATCTCCAGGTAAGAACCGGTATTCTGTTTAAAGTAATATCTCTCATTAACCAATACTTCCTTTCATTTCTAATTGAATGAGATTGTTCATCTCTACAGCATACTCAAGCGGCAATTCTTTAGATACATTGTCGGCAAATCCGCTTACGATCATCGCCTTGGCATCCTCTTCACTGATACCTCTGTTCATAAGATAGAATACGGCATCATCACTGATTCTTCCGATTCTTGCCTCATGTCCTACATCGGCATCCGCACATCTGATATCCATAGCAGGGACTGTATCTGAGCGTGATATATCATCAAGCATCAAAGACTCACAGGACACTGCAGCCTTTGCATTCTTTGCTTTTTCGGATACCACTACGGCATTTCTGAATGTAGATATACCGCCGCCCTTTGAAATCGACTTTGTATTTATAAATGAAGATGTATCAGGGGCCGCATGTACTACCTTTGAACCTGTATCCAGATTTTGTCCTGCACCTGCGAATGTAATTCCTGTGAACTCCATTCTTGCACCCCTACCCTTTAATATACTCATAGGGTAAAGATATGATACATGTGAACCGAAAGAACCTGAAACCCATTCAATTCTTCCGCCCTCTTCCACAACAGCTCTCTTTGTGTTGAGGTTGTACATATTCTTTGACCAGTTCTCTATAGTTGAATATCTTAGTCTGGCATTCTTTCCTACATAAAGCTCTACACATCCTGCATGAAGGTTTGCCACATTATATTTTGGTGCCGAACAGCCTTCGATAAAGTGAAGATCAGCACCCTCATCTACGATAATAAGTGTGTGCTCAAACTGTCCTGCACCCTTTGCATTAAGTCTGAAATATGACTGCAAAGGAATATCAAGATGAACACCCTTCGGTACATATACAAATGAACCGCCTGACCATACCGCACCATGTAATGCCGCAAACTTGTGGTCATTGGGCTTTACAAGCTTCATGAAATGCTTTTGAATCATCTCAGCATACTCACCATGCATTGCGCTCTCAAGATCTGTATATACAACACCCATCTGTGAAACTTCATCTCTTACATTGTGGTATACAAGCTCAGAGTCATACTGTGCACCTACACCTGCCAAAGATTTTCTTTCAGCCTGTGGAATACCGAGTTTTTCAAAGGTATCCTTGATATCCTCAGGAACTTCTGACCACTTTGTCTTCATATGTGTATTAGGTCTTACATAAGTAACAATATTGTCAATATCAAGACCGTCTATAGAAGGACCCCATGGCGGAACTTCCATCTGATTATATATCTGTAATGCCTGCAATCTGAAATTCTGCATCCAGGCAGGATCGTTCTTCTCTTTTGAAATCTGAGACACTAACTCAGGTGTAAGACCTGCAGCTATTTTGAAGTTGTCCTTATCTTCATTTCTGAAGTCATACATACTTCTGTTAATGTCTTCTACATATGTCTTTTCCTTCATTATTTGCTCTCCTGAATATACTTTTCAAATCCATGCTCATTGATTTCATCTACCAAAGAAGCATCTCCTGTCTTTATGATTTTTCCGTCTACCATAATATGTGTATAGTCAACCTTTAATGACTCAAGTATTCTTGTACTGTGAGTGATTATAAGGAGAGCACCGTCTTTTTTCTTCTGATATTCTTTGATACCGGCTGAAACTGTTCTTACAGCATCCACATCAAGTCCTGAATCTGTCTCATCAAGTATTGCAAGCTTCGGTGAAAGCATAAGAAGCTGTAATATCTCAGCCTTTTTCTTCTCACCGCCTGAAAATCCTACATTCAAGGCTCTGTTGGCATACTCGCTGTCCATATTTAAGACTTCCATATTCTTTGCAAGGTCCTTTTTAAACTGCATCATCTTTACTCTCTTGCCGCTTACAGACTCTACTGCATTTCTGATAAAACTGCTGAGTGGAAGGCCCGGTACCTCAAGAGGATTCTGGAATGATAAGAACATTCCTGCCTTTGCACGCTTGTCTGCTGATTCATCAATTATATTCTTACCGTCAAATATAATTTCTCCGCTGTTTGCAACATATCTTGGATTACCCATAAGAGCATAGCCGAGTGTTGACTTACCTGCTCCGTTCGGTCCCATAAGTACATGTGTTTCGCCTTTTTTAATTTCTATATTTACTCCATGAAGAATTTCCTTTAAATTCTCATCATCTTCTATGGAAACTGTTAAATTATTTACATTTAATAATGACATTGATTTTTCCTTTCACCTCTCCCTTGAGCTTAGGGGTAATCTATAATAGAAAACCAGTATTCTATTAACTATATTGGAATTTTAAGGCTTAATTCCCAGTAAGTCAATAGGAATTAAAAAAAAGCCCTTAAAAAAGGGCTTTTAAATGCTTATGTATTTAATTTTGTACAATTTTTTATACAATTCCCTGTGAAATCATTGCGTTTGCAACCTTCTCAAATCCGGCAATATTAGCACCTGCTACATAGTTGCCTTCCTGACCGTATCTCTTAGCCGCATCGTCAACCTTTGTAAAGATATCCTTCATAATGCCTTTAAGCTTCTCATCAACTTCCTCAAATGTCCATGAAAGTCTCATAGCATTCTGGCTCTGCTCAAGACCTGAAACAGATACACCTCCTGCATTTGAAGCCTTACCCGGCATAAAGAGTACTCCGTTATCCTGAAGATACTTTGTTGCCTCAAGAGTTGTAGGCATGTTTGCACCCTCTGCCACTGCAAAGCAGCCGTTAGCTACAAGTGCCTTCGCTCCGTCAAGATCAAGCTCGTTTTGAGTAGCACATGGAAGGTAGATATCACATTTGATATTCCAGATTCCCTTACCTTCTGTATACTTGGCAGAAGATACTCTGTTTGCATACTCTGATATTCTCTGTCTCTTAACTTCCTTGATATCCTTAACAATATCTACCTGTATACCGTTCTCATCATATACATAACCGTTTGAATCACAGAGTGCAACAACCTTTGCTCCAAGCTGCTGTGCCTTTGTATTGCATAGATTGCGACATTTCCTGAACCTGTAACTACAACTGTCTTTCCCTTAAGTTCCTTGTTGTTTGCCTTAAGCATCTCATCAAGAATGTATACAAGGCCGTAACCTGTAGCCTCTGTTCTTGCCAAAGAACCTCCGAAAGGAATTCCTTTTCCTGTAAGAACACCTTCAAACAATGTTGTAAGTCTCTTGTACTGACCGAAAAGGTAACCGATCTCTCTACCGCCTACACCGATATCACCTGCCGGTACATCTGTGTCTTTTCCGATATGCTTATAAAGCTCGTTCATAAAACTTTGGCAGAATGCCATCACTTCTCTGTCTGATTTTCCCTTAGGATCAAAGTTTGAACCGCCTTTTCCTCCACCCATAGGAAGACCTGTAAGTGAGTTTTTAAGTACCTGCTCAAATCCGAGGAATTTAAGTATTGACTGGTTTACTGTAGGATGGAAACGAAGTCCTCCCTTATAAGCACCTATTGCATTGTTGAACTGTACACGATATCCCTTATTTACCTGTACGTTTCCTTTGTCATCCACCCATGGAACTCTGAATGAAATAATTCTCTCAGGCTCTACAAGTCTCTCTAAGATACCGTTCTTTCTGTAAAGCTCCTCATTTGCATCAACAACAAGCTTTAATGACTCCAAAACTTCCTTAACAGCCTGATGAAACTCCGGCTCATTCGGGTTTGCAGCTACAACCTTCTCTAAAATCTCTTCTACGTATGACATAATTCTTACCTCCTAGGCTTTGTCGGTACTTTGAATACTCAAAATACTCTTGACGTTCAACTCTTAAATAAACGGTTGAATCATAAATATATAAAAAGGCAAAGACTCCCTATATAGGCGTCTTTGCCGAACACAAGTCATTTTAGCAGAATTTCTTCAAATGTCAAGAAAAAATCATAAAATATCTTCCAGAATATCAAGAGAATGAAAATGCCTGTCTATATATTTTCTTATCATGATATCCATATATTTTTCTATCTCTGTAAGTGCCTCCTCTGTGATTACAAAGGTGAAAAGTTTCTCAGGCTTTGAATATATTATATATTCCCATGTATATAAGGCGGTTTTATCTTTAAGTCCCGGAGTCAAATCATACTCGCCGTTTATTGTCATAAGCTTAAGTTCGAAAATTCTTCTTACAAGTCTGTTGGGTATGGATTTTTTGGTTAAAGCCATTAATGTATAATATATAAGCTTTAAGCTCTCTATATCCACCAAAGCTTCCTTTGTGTAATAATCAAGCATTTCAAGAAAATACGTGCCGTAGCAGGTACTCTCAATATCTGCACTTACCTCTTCAAAATAGTTGGCAATATCCGCATTGACTATATTATAAGAATCTCTGCCCTCATACAGTTTAAACTTTCCATATGCAAATATTCTGGCAAATCCCATCATCTGATTGTTGATACGCCTTGCACCTTTTGCAAAAGCATATATTTTGCCTCTCTCTTTTGTAAAGATAGTCACACGCCTGTCAAAATCACCGATGGTCATTGATTTTATAACAATGCCCGTCAATTCAACAAAATCTCTCACATTATAAATCCTTTGGATTGTAACCGAAGTTTTTCATCTGTACATCCGAATCTCTCCACTTAGGTCTGACCTTTACCCAAAGTTTCAGATTCACTCTGCTCTCAAGCAGACCTTCTATATCTTTTCTGGCTGCAGTACCGATTCTCTTCAGCATACTGCCTCCCTTTCCTATAATTATTCCCTTATGTGAGTCTTTCTCACATACTATAGCAGCCTCGATATCCACCATATCTCCCGAGTCTCTGTAGTTAAATGTATCTATCTCCACAGCTATACCGTGAGGTATCTCCTCTTGCAAAAATCTCAGTGCCTTTTCTCTTATAAGCTCTGCCGCTATTTGCTTTATAGGCTGGTCTGTGACCGTATCCTCATCATAATACATAGGACCTTCTGAAAGATATTTAAATATAATATCAAGAAGCTTATCCGTATTTGTTCCCTTAAGTGCGGATACCGGCACCACTTCGGCAAACTGCATTCTTGACGAGTACTTGGCTATTACCTCAAGCATATCTTCCTTTTGCTTGAGCGAATCCATCTTATTGATAGCAAGTATTACAGGTATATTTACACTTGATAAAATCTCAAAGATATGCTCATCGCCCTCACCTATAAAGGTACTCGGTTCTACAAGCCATAGAACCATATCCACATCTCTTAAAGTTCTTGTAGATACCTTTACCATATATTCTCCAAGCTTATTTTTGGCTTTATGTATACCCGGAGTGTCAAGGAATACTATCTGACCTCTTTCGTCTGTAAATACTGTCTGTATTCTGTTTCTTGTAGTCTGCGGCTTATTTGATGTTATAGCTATCTTTTGTCCTATCAGCGTATTCATCAATGTTGATTTTCCTACATTCGGTCTCCCTATAAGGGCAACAAATCCTGATTTCATATATTCTCCTATCAATCCTTATAAAGATGCTTTACCTCTTTAAAGAGTTCCTTATCCTTTTCTATCAAATCCTCATTACCGATAGCACAAATAAGTTTGTCTGAAAGCACAGCCTCGATAAGCGGTACCAAAGCTCTGATATCTTCCTCACTTGTATTCAATACCTCTTCTCTTTCCTTTACCAGATCCTCATGTCTGACTTTTGAGTAATATGAGCTTAATCCCTTTAATCCTTCTCTTGAAGGTGTCAAAGGTGTATCAAGTTCACTTATTGCACCTATTACAGATTTTGTCATCTCTCTGTCATTTGCCGTAAAGTTTTTCACATAGTCCACTATGCCCTCGTATACCTTATTTGTATTTGAAACATTAGGGTCTCTGTATGAAACAAAACCTGAGTTTCCGCTTCTTCCAAAGATTGCGCTACATCCGTATGCGCCGCCCTTTACTCTGATATTGTTCCACAGATAGTCATAACTTAAAAGCACCTTCAGTACTCTTAAAACTCCTGTATATTTAAATCCGTGATTTACAAAATTTCCGAATCTTGCAACATAGTTTACCATTGAAGGTGTTACAAATCCCTCATTTTTGATTTCTGTTTTTAATACGGCCTTTTCAGGCTTTGTGCCTTCTTTGAAAAGACTTTCTGTAAGACTTTCTATTCCATTAAATGCATTCTTATATCCCTTTTCATCACATATGATATGTATCAAAAGATTATCTGCACTAAATACTGTTTTTGAGAGTCTTGAGAGGTTTTCGTAAACTCTGTCAAAGTCTTTTTCTATATCTATATTTTCAAGGAAGTTAAGATAAGCAATACCCTTTGTCAAATCATTAAATAAAAGTTCCTTTGATATATAAGATCCCGCTCTTGTAAGTGCGCTCATATGACCTGATGAAACCAATCTGTCCTTACCTGCCTTTACCTCTGCAATTATATCCTTAACTCTCTTTTTATCCTCAAGCTTTGACATTGTGAGTACTTCAGCCACATTGGAATAGAGCCAGGATTCTTTGCCATATAATATTTTTGCATTTACACTGAATGCAAAGGTAAAATCTATAGGATTTGCATCGGTTGCAAATGCCTCAATAACATATCCGACTCCACCTGAATTTAAATTTACATTTGTGGAAAGTGCCGCATAGCTTTGTTTCTTTGTATCTATATAGCCCAATATTTCCTTTAAAAGTGCCAGATACTTAAGTTCTTCTTCATTTGCAAAGTCAATATTGAAGATAAACTTCATATAATTGATTCCCGATGTAAATACTTTTGAGTGAATTACAGGTATATCTTTTCCTGAAGCCTTTATACTCTTTTCTTCATACTCAGGCATCTTTACTTCTCTGCTTATATCATCTCTGCTGAGTAGAGGAATCTTTAAGAGATCTTCTTCACTTGAAGGCTCAGACTGATACTTTTTAAGTGCCAAAGTATCATCATAAATCTTTTTTATCTCTTCTTTTGACAATGTATCTTTGAATGCTTTAAGCTTCGCCTTAAGATCGGCATCCTTCTTTGTGGTAAGACCTTTTTAGGTGTCATGGTGACTATAGCCGTATTCTTGTTATCAAGAAGATAATTCTTTATCAGATTTTTCAAAAATAATTATTATCTATCTCTTCTCTGAGAGTTTTGAAAATATTTTCAAATCTCAAATGTATTGTAGGGTCCGCATCATAAAGCCATGAATCAAAGCTTGAAAGTCCGTACATAAGTCCCTTAGGATATGAACCGTAGTCGGCCTCCCTTGCTTTAAATTCAAATACATTTATAGCGGCCTTTATAGTCTCTTTATCAATTCCTTCATCTGCAAGCTTCCTCAAAGTACCCTCTATAACGGCCAAAAACTCAGGCTTTCTGTCAAGATTTGTATTCTTTGAAGTTACGGTGAAATATGGCATAGAGATTCCGTTTGCATATCCGCCGAATACATCCTCTCCTATACCCGCATCAATAAGTGCATCAGTAAGATATGCTCCCGGTGCATCTATAAGCACATACTCAAGTATATGAAATCCCATAGAAACGACCGGATCAAGCTCTCCGCCCACAAGAGTATTCCATGAAAGATATGTGGCATTTCCTCACCCTGAGCCTCTGTAATAGGATATTCAAAGTTTGCTTCCTTTACACTTTCAAGTTCCTTTACTTCCTCTATCTTAGAATCCACCTCTCTGTATTCAAACTTATCAAGATATTCTCTGTCTATCCAGTCAAGCTTTTTTGCCATATCCATATCTCCGTAGAGATAAATATATGAATTTGACGGATGATAGTACTTTGAATGCATATCAAGGAATTTCTCATATGTCAATGTAGGAATAAAGTCGGGATCACCGCCGGATTCCTCACCATAAGAATGTCCTTCAAACAATACCTTTGTTATAGATCTTTCCAGCACACTGTCCGCAGATGAAAAAGCACCCTTCATCTCATTGTATACTACACCGTTTAAAATAATATCACCGTTTTCATCAGGATTGCCCTTCTCATCCACTACTTCATAGTGCCAACCTTCCTGCTTAAATATCTTCTCCTCATTGTATACATTAGGATAAAACACCGCATCCAGATAAACTTCCATAAGATTGTCAAAGTCCTTATCATTGCAGGATGCAACCGGATAAACAGTCTTATCGGGATATGTAATTGCATTTAAAAATGTATTTAGTGAACCCTTTACAAGCTCCACAAAAGGATCCTTTGCAGGGAACTTTTTAGAACCGCAAAGTACCGAATGCTCCAGAATATGAGCAACTCCTGTAGAATCCTTTGAAGGTGTTCTGAATCCTATTGTAAATACCTTATTGTCATCATCTGAAAGTAAGGTAAATACTCTTGCCTTTGTCTTTTTATGTTCAAGAACAACCGCTTTTGCACTGATTTCTTCGATATCGGATATATCTTTGATCTCATATGCCGACAATTCTTTTTATATGTTTTAACTCTTCATCAATATTATAATTTTTTTCAATATCTGCCTCCTTGGTAAAATTTAAATGTATCCTAAAAACTTGTACTTCAAAATTGCAAATGTCTCTCTTACGAGCATATGTAAATAAAGAACATTACCGGACTTTGCACTTATAGGCGAAACTTGTGTATATCCAAGCTTTTTTTGCCACCTGCATAGCTCTGAATATATGAAAAATCATTTGTCAAAATACCTATGGTCTCCGGTCTTGCTTCCACAACTTCAACCGGACCCATATCGTTTCTGATTATAAAATCCGTATTTATCTTCATCTCTTCATTGTACTTATCCATAAGAGCTTTTGAATATATCAGATTTTCTCTTGTATTATGTGACTCAACTTCTACAAGAATATTATCTTTGTCAATGCCTCTTTCCATAAGATAATCCGCCATTTCAAGTGATTCAATTTTTTTCCGTTTTTTTGCATTCCATGCTTATAACAATAATTGTACCGGGATTTTTCATTTATATAATCTATAGCCTTTTCAAGTCTGTATATGCAGTCACTTTCTTTCTTATCAAAATCTGTCTTGGCACCAAGTATGACTAAAAAATCCAATGATTTTTTGTCATCCTTAGGCACCGAAAGTCTTATTACAACTACCGTTATAACAAAAATAAGAATTCCAAGAGTCGCCAAAGTACAGACAGATACCACAGACCACAATGGAATTCTCTTATTTAGATAAAGTTTGATAAGTTTACCCAGGGCAAAAAATACAAATGCAAATACATACCATATGTAATTTTGCAATTCCAAAAAGCCTGCCATAAAAATAACTACAGTCCCGTAAATCCCGCATAATATTCCAAGGATAAATAAAAACATTATACCTCCACTACTGTCTTTCGGGATTATAAATTCGTAATATATCTCCTTCTTCAGCTACCTGTTTATCAAATGTCACTTTCAAAAGTTGCAAAGGATGTGGAGCACTCTCCATCTTTTCATCCTTTTCATCTTCGATAGACTCAACACATAAAGATATGTTTTCACCGTTCTTTTTCATAATCTCCATGTTGTCTCCCACAAAGAATCTGTTTTTCTGGTTGAATACCGCTCTTCCCTTTTCATCCACTTCATTTACAGTTCCTATATAAATATAATTCTTCACATAGGTATTGCTGTCGTAAATCTGTGTATCACTGTCCGGCTTTCCGAAGAAAAATCCGGTAGTAAACTCTCTGTAAGTACATTTTCCTATCTCTGATTTATACCATTCAAGATTTTCTTTAAAGGTCTCAGGTGATTTTAAATAATCGTCTATAGCCTTTCTGTATGTTCTTGCAACAGTTGCAACGTAGAGTGCGGTCTTCATTCTGCCCTCTATCTTAAAGCTGTCTATACCGACCTCTATAAGTTCCGGAATATACTCAATCATACAGAGGTCTTTTGAATTGAAGATATATGTGCCTCTCTCGTTTTCATAAACCGGCATATACTCTCCCGGTCTTTTTTCTTCCACTACCGAATACTTCCATCTGCAGGAATGAGTACATTCTCCACGGTTGGCATCCTTCCCTGTAAAGAAATTGCTGAGCAAACATCTGCCGGAGTATGACATACACATAGCTCCATGTACAAATGTCTCTATCTCCATCTCCTCAGGAATATTGTCTCTGATCTTTTTTATCTCCTCAAGTGAAAGCTCTCTGGCTGTAACCACTCTTGAGGCTCCAAGCTTCCACCAAAAAAGGTAGGTGGCATAGTTCGTATTATTTGCTTGTGTTGATATATGTATTTCCACCTCAGGCCAGACTTCCTTTGCCACTGTAAATATTCCCGGGTCCGATATTATAAGTGCGTCAGGTCCTATTTCTTTTAATTCCTCAAAATAGCCTCTTGCCGCATCCAAATCATCATTATGCCCAAGGATATTTGCCGTTACATAGACTTTTTTGCCTCTTTTATGTGCATATTCTATTCCGGCCTTCATATCCTCTTTGGTGAAATTTTTTGCCTTTGCTCTCAGGCTGAAAAACTCACCGCCTATATATACCGCATCTGCACCGTAATCTATCGCAACCTTAAGGTTTTCAAGATTGCCTGCCGGTATCAAAAGTTCTAAATCTCTCAATTTACCTCCTACTTCTGCTAAGTAAAACTCCATCTCCTATTGAAAATATCCATGACTCCAAATCTTCATCATGTAAAAGAAGATAAATATAATCTCTCATTCTCTTATGTATGGTCTTATCTCTTTTTCTTATTGCAAAGGAAGACTCTAACAAGTCTCCCTCCTGCAAACAATTATCCGAAAAAATTATTCCCTTATCCTTCAAAAGAGCTTTCACCATAGGAAGCCATGTAATATACTGCGCCTTGGCAGCATCCATGAAAATAAAATCAAATTTTTTATTTTCATTTACAAGCCTTTCCAGTATTTCCCCGGCATCTCCCTCAATGATTTTCGCTCTGTCTTCCAGATTCGCATACTTAATATTTTTTTTAGCTTCTTCCACTCTCTCAGGCATTTTTTCAACAGTTACTATATCCGCACCGGAATTTTCCAGCATAACTATAGCGGAATACCCGACAGCACAACCTATCTCCAAAATCGACTTGGGATTTTGCATCTTCAAAACAAATTTCAAAAGATTTTCAGTGTCTCTTTTTATTATCGGAATATAGTTTTCCTTCGCCACAGACCTTATTTCCTCTACAGTCTGTGAATTGACGGGAGAAATAATATCCAAATATTCCAAAACCTTAAGATTTGTTATCATTTACATTATTCTCCAAAACTCCGTCATCAATCATCTCAAGCATCTGTCTTGTTGTCTGTGATGTGTTAAATGTATAATCCCCTGCATGCATTCTGATTTCAAAAAACTTTGCCTGTATCTTAAAGGAAAACTTATTCTCTATAACACCCTTGTCATAAAGTATATCGGCAAGTTCATCAAAATTCATACCTTCCGTTATATTCACCTGAACATTGCTTCCCGGTGGTGAATCCACACTTGAGGCGTAGAATACACTATGCCCGAAATTATAGGCAAAAGGTATACCCGCTATCAATCCCAGTATCATAATGTACATGATCAATCTTCCGAAAAAAGAAGCAACCCTTCTCTTTGTTTTCCTTTTTGATGTAGTTTCTTTGCTCATTTATTAATGTATCTCCATTATTATTGGCAATATTACAGGATTTCTCTTCATCCTCTTCCACAAAAACTCGCTTAAAGAATCTCTTACAACATTCTTTATCTTTGACCAGTCTGTGATTCTGGCATGAAGGCAATCCGCCACAGCCTCTCTGACGACCGCACTTGCCTCGTTCATCAAATCTGTAGACTCTCTTACATATACAAATCCCCTTGAAACTATATCGGGACCTGATAAAAGTCTGTTTGTTCCGTGTTCAAGACTCATTGCCACTATTATTATACCATTTTGTGACAAGCTTTGCCTATCACGAAGCACAATATTTCCTACATCACCTACACCGAGACCGTCAACGAAGACTCCACCGGCCTCTACATGACCTGTTATCTTGCATGAATCCTCACCAAGTTCCACCACATCGCCGCTTGACATGATAAGTACATTCTCGCTTGGAATTCCCACAGCTTCCGCAAGTCCTTTTCCTGCCATAAGATGTCTGTACTCACCGTGAACAGGCAGTGCAAACTTAGGCTTTAGGAGTGAATACATAAGCTTTATCTCTTCCTGACATGCGTGACCGGAAACATGAGTATCCTGGAAGATAACCTCTGCTCCCTTCATAGAAAGCTCATTTATAACCTTTGATACGGCCTTTTCATTTCCCGGAATAGGGGTTGAACTCATTATAATAACATCTTCCGGTACAATCTCCACTTTTCTGTGGATTGATGAAGCCATTCTTGAAAGAGCCGCCATGGACTCACCCTGACTTCCCGTTGTAATAATTACAGTCTTTTCAAGCGGATAGTCCTTAAGATGATCTATATCTATAAGTGTTCCTTCAGGAATATCAATATAACCAAGCTCTGCGGCGGTTCCGATAACATTTACCATGCTTCGTCCTTCCACCACCACTTTTCTGTCATACTTGTATGCCGTATTTATTATCTGCTGCACTCTGTCCACATTTGATGCAAAGGTGGCAACTATTATTCTGCTGTCTCTATGCTCGGCAAATATCAAATCAAAAGTTTTTCCGACCGTTCTCTCAGACATGGTAAATCCGGGTCTTGTAGCATTGGTAGAATCCGAAAGCATCGCAAGACATCCCGCCTTACCGATTTCGGCCATTCTTCCAAGATCTGCCGGATCTCCGAATACAGGTGTATAGTCAACCTTAAAGTCTCCGGTGTGGAATATTGTACCTGCCGGTGTAAATATGGCAAGAGATGCCGCATCGGCAATAGAGTGATTTGTCTTTACAAACTCCACCTTAAAGTCGCCAAGACTTACAGTATCACCGTATTTAACTATATGAAGCTTTGCGGTATCATCAATTTGATGCTCTTTAAGTTTCTTTTCAATCAAGGCACAGGTCAGCCTTGTACCGTATACAGGTACATTGAGCTGCTTTAATATATAAGGTAGGGCACCGATATGATCCTCATGACCGTGAGTTATGCAAAATCCCTTTACTTTAAGATAGTTGTCCTTTAAATATGTGATATCCGGAATTACAAGATCTATTCCCAGCATATCATCACTTGGGAATGCCAGTCCGCAATCCACAACCATAATACTGTCATCATATTCAAAAGCAGTGATATTCATACCTATCTGTTCAAGTCCTCCAAGCGGTATGATTTTCACCTTTTTATTTGACTTTTTAGCGGCTCTGCCTCTTCTCTTTTTATTTGTATTTTCCATCAAAATACTTGATACCTGCTCTGCCAAAGAAGGTACATTCTTATCTGCAGGTCCTACATATCTTGCCTTTATTTTTTTCTTTGTATCTGAACTCTGACTCTCATTTAAGACCACATCCTCTTTGGTACTCTCTACAGGCTTTACTCTTTTACTTGCAGCCTTTTTTGTCTGCTTTTTTTCAGCCGGTTTATTTTCTTCCGAATCTTTTGAGCCGTTTTCAGACTTTTTATCTTTTTCAGAACTCTTTTTTTGTCCTGTATTCTTTTTTGTAACCTGCTCATGCTTTTAATCTTGCATTTACAGTTCTTTCCTTCTTAACTTTCTTTTCCGGTGCACTCTCACCCATCTCATTTGCACTTGCCTCACTTAACTCCTTGCTTTCCTGCATTATTCTTTGCATATTAAGCAACGGATTCTTCTCATTCTCGTTCAACTTTTATTCCTTTCCGATTTATACTTATATTCACATAATGATTACCGAACAAAGGTAAATCATTTTATAATTTCAACATCATCATCCATCATATTTTGAAAGATTTCAAATACCGCATCCAGTTCCTTCTCATCCTCTACAAAAATATAATTGGCATCTTCATCGTCCATTTCCGAAATATCTTTCATAATATAGCAGTCTCCGCTTTCATCATCCGGACTGTCTGTGACCAGTATATAGCTTACGCCGTTTAACTTGGTTTCATCTATAATTGTAAAATCGATATTTTCTCCGTCTTCCGTAACAAAATGTATACTGTTATTGTCCATTTTCTTTCTCCATATATTCTTTCAAAATTATACTTGCTGCCACCTGATCTATAAACTGTTTTCTGTCCTGCTTTTTTACACCTGATTCGTCAAGTATTTCATCCGCTTCTTTTGTTGTAAGTCTTTCATCCTGCATAGTGATGGGCACATCAACTCTTGACTTTAACTTCTCTACAAATTCCAAAGTAAGAGCCACTCTTTCTCCGCTTCCCCCATCCATATTCATAGGCAAACCTACTACTATTTTCTTTATATCTTTCTCTTTAACAATCTCAGCTATTCTTGCCAGAGATCTTCTGAGTTTATTTTCCGCATTTCGTTCTATGGTTTCAAACGGCTGTGCGGTAAGCCCCAATGCATCGCTTATAGCCACACCTATAGTCTTTGAACCATAATCAAGTCCCATGATTCTTTCTTTCAAATTTACCTCTAAACTTTCAATATACAAAAAGAAGTCTACCGTCAAAGCAAACTTCTTCATACATCTTATCTCATACTTTTAAATATGTTTTGTTGTATGACCCAGCCCCAGAAGGTCCATCACGCGGCTTGATGAGATTTTATCTCAAAAAAGTTCAGCTAAGATTTTTTTCAATATAGCTCTTTAATAACTCTTCGACTATCTCATCACGCTCTACTTTCATGATAAGACTCCTTGCACTGTTATGGCTAGTGATATATGTCGGATCTCCTGACATCACATAGCCAACAATCTGATTCAACGGATTATATCCTTTTTCTGTCAAAGCTTCATAAACCAGCTTTAACACTTCAGTCACATCCATTTTATTTTCTTGTACTGCCCTAAAATATTGTGTATTTTGAACATCCATACCGTCACGCTTCCTTTTCTAATAATATTGATTTTATACGATTACAGACCATATTGCAATATTATTTTTTCTTATTAAAAAATAAAGAATTAATATCTATGATTTCTCAAGCAATAAAATATCATCTGTAAGGAAATCAACTATCCTACCGCTTACTATATCATTAGTCTTCAAATCACTGTTTAAAACAGCAACTTTCACATATTCCTTTGTATAACCTGTAAAATATTCTATTCCGTCTTTTATGAAAATCTCCTCACAAAGCAGCTCATCTTCTTTTCCAATCCTTAAAGCTCTAAACTCCTTTTGATTTTTAAGATTGATTTCATTTAAAATATTTGCTCTACGAACCTTTTCATTTCCGTCCACCTGCGGCATATTTGCCGCCTTTGTACCTTCTCTTATCGAATAGGGGAAAATATGTGTCTCATAGAATTTTACCTTTTCTACAAAAGTTTTACTCTCTTCAAAATCTTTCTTTGTCTCTCCGGGAAATCCCACAATAATATCTGTGGTAATAGCCGGTGATGCAAAATATTTTCTTATAAGCTTCACTCCCTCATAAAACTCATCGGCAGTGTACTTTCTGTTCATACTTTTTAAAGTCTTATCACAACCGCTTTGTAAACTCAAATGAAAATGAGGACAAAACTTATCTATTTTGCTGAGACTTTTAATAAAGTTTTCCTGTATAATCCTCGGCTCCAAAGAACCTATACGCACTCTCTCTATTCCATCTATATTTCGCAATATTTTCTATCAGACAAAGAAGCTCATTCTTGGTAACAAACTCCTCATCGCTTTCCTCAGTCTGTGTGAGTTTTTCCATTCTCTTTATTATAGGACTCATCCAAAAAGTCCACACCATAGGACGAAAGATGTATACCTGTAAGAATAATTTCCTTATATCCGGAAGCTGAGAGGCTTTTCACCTCATCAATTATATTTTCCATCTTTCTGCTTCTTACCCTGCCTCTGGTAAAAGGGGATAATACAGTATGAGCAAAACTGATTGCATCCGTCCTGAACTTTTTATAAAAGCTCTGGTATGATCGTTTATTTTTGCTTATATTAAATTCCTCATATTCAGTCTCTTTATTTATATCAATGATGAATTTATTCTTTATTTTTATCCTGTAAATATTCGTTTATAATATTTACAATATCATTCTTATTATTGTTTCCTACTATTATATCAATACTCAGATCTTCATCTATCTTATTTTTTGCAGACTCCACATAGCATCCTGCCGCCACAACTATAGCATCTTCGTTCATCTTTCTGGCTCGATGAAGCATTTGTCTTGATTTTCTGTCTGCAATATTTGTAACTGAGCAGGTATTTACAATATAAACATCCGCTCTTTCTCCAAACTCGACACATCTATAGCCTGCAGACTCCATAAGTCGCTGCATCGCCTCTGTCTCATATGTATTTACTTTGCAGCCAAGTGTATGAAACGCAACAGTTTTCATAAAAAACCTTTCTAACTTATCAAATGTCATTGACTTTACTTAAAAATTTATATAGGATATACATAGATTTAAATGTGCAAATACCTGAAAGTATCTGTTGCATTTATCGCAATATTTTTTTCATGGAGGATTATATGAAAACAGTTCAAATTTCCCTTAATTCTATTGACAAAGTAAAGTCATTTTGTAAATGACTTAGCTAAGTACGATGTAGACTTTGACTTGGTTTCAGGAAGATATGTTATAGATGCAAAATCAATAATGGGTATCTTCAGCTTGGATTTATCAAAGCCAATCGATCTTAACATTCACGCAGAGGATAATGTAGAGCAGATACTTGAGGCACTCTCTCCATATATCATCAAATAATTTATTTTTTAATTCCGGCAGGATTACCTGCCGGAATTTTTTATTTCAGGCTTTCACCAAGATTCTTTCCTTTGTTTCCATGGCCTTTTCCATAAGCTCATCTATGATTCCTTCAAGCTTTTCTTCAGACCTTTCTATATTTTCCAAAACAGGTTTTGTCACCGGATGCTTTGCCACAAATATAGTACAACAGTCCTCATAAGGCTGTATAGATGTCTCATAAGTACCTATTTTTTCTGAAATTTCTACTATTTCCTGCTTATCAAAGCCTATCAGAGGCCTGAATACAGGCAAAGAGGCCGACGCATCTGTAGTAAGCAATGACTGTATTGTCTGAGAAGCCACCTGTCCTATACTCTCACCTGTAATAAGAGCCTGATCGCCGTTTTCTACAGCAATTCTTTCGGCTATCTTCATCATATATCTTCTCATAATAATAGTAAGCTCATCATGTGGACAATGCTCATATATTGCAAGCTGTATATCCGTAAAGTTAATTATATGTAAATTTACAGGACCAGTATATTTTGAAACCAACTCCGCAAGCTCTATAACCTTTCTCTTTGCTCGCTCTGAAGTATAAGGCGGTGCATGGAAGTATACAGCCTCCACTCTTACTCCTCTTTTTGCAATCATATATCCGGCAACCGGTGAATCTATACCGCCCGAAAGAAGGAGCATTGCACTTCCGTTTGTACCTATAGGCATTCCGCCCGGTCCCGGTATTTCAACCGAATATATATTGATATATGTTCTTATCTCGACCTTTATAAGTACATCAGGCTTTCTTACATTAACCTTTATTTCCGGAAATGCATTTAAAATCACCTCGCCAAGTTCCGCATTGATGCTCTCAGATGTTCCCGGGAAACTCTTGTCGGCTCTTCTTGTATCTACCTTGAAAGTAAAGTTCTTGTCAGGATACACCGCATCCACATACTCTACCACCTTTACTTTCAGGTTTTCATAATCCTTTGATTCTATTCTGACCATCGGACAGATTCCGACTATACCGAATACCTTACTGAGTCTGTCAATCGCTTCCTCATAATCATAATCGCCATCCATGTCCACATAGATTCTTCCAAGCTCCTTGGATACATTAAACTTTCCTTCTACTTCTTTTAAGGCGGTTCTTATCTGTTTCATAAGGGCATCCTCAAACATATATCTGTTTTTACCCTTTACGCCTATCTCACCGTATTTAATTAAAAATGATTTGTACTCCATTATTTCCTCACAAATTTTCTAAGAAGCGGCAAAAGTTCCTTTAAGTTCTTTATTAAATAATCAGCCTCTTCCTTATTGTTAAGCTCCGACAAAGAGATTCTTATAGTAGCGTCCAAAAGATCGTCCCTTACACCTATAGCCTTTAATGTACCTGATATACCCGGATGATTTGACGAACAAGCCGAACCGCTTGAGACATAGATTCCTCTGTCTTCCAAAGCGTGCAGTAAAACTTCTGCTCGTATATCCTCAAATGATACGCTTATAACTTGAGGTGCAAAATTTTCACCTCTGCCTGTATTTAAAACCGCACCTTCTAATTTTTCAAGTTCATCCATCAGATAGTATTTCAAATCCGATATTTTATTTATTCTCTCGTCAAAATTTTCATAGGCTTCTTTTGCGGCAACTCCCATTCCGGCAATTCCGGTAGTGTTTAGCGTTCCGCTTCTCATGCCTCTTTGATGTCCGCCTCCAAAGATTATCGGATTTATCTTTACATTGCTGTCAATGTATAAAAATCCCACACCCTTCGGTCCGTGAAACTTATGGCCTGATGCTGAAAGCATATCAATACCCTGTGATTTAGGATTTATTCTAAGCTTTGTGTAAGCCTGTATGGCATCCACATGAAATAATATATCTTTATTCTTAGCCTTTATTATCCTTGAAATTTCTTCTACAGGTTCTATGGCTCCTATTTCGTTATTTACATACATTACGGACACCAAAACCGTGTCATCTCTGAGAGTTGACTTTAATAATTCAAGGTCCACCTGTCCTTCAGAGTTTACAGGAAGCACTGAAAGTTCAAATCCCTGTTCCGTCAAAAATTCAGCAGGCCTGTATACCGCAGGATGCTCAATTCCCGATATTATTATATGCTTTCCGTATCTTTTCCTGCTCATGGCTCCACCGATAAGCGCCATATTATTGGATTCCGTACCTCCTGAAGTAAAGATAATTTCGCCTTTTTTTACTTTTAAAGTCTTAGCTATAATATCCGCCGCATCTTTTACATAGCTTTCAGCTTCCACACCCTTTATATGCTTGCCGCTTGTATTGGCATAATCATCCCTCATGGTCTTAAGCATTATTTCTATGGCTTTTTCGCTTACCTTTGTAGAGGCCGAGTTGTCAAAATATACGTCCATCTATTCATCTTCCAATCTGATCATTATATTACTGAGTAATGCAAGTCCGGCTGTTTCTGTTCTTAATATTCTTTTACCGAGTGTAATGACTTCAAAGCCGGAGTTTTTTATCCTTTCAACTTCCGCCTCTTCGAATCCTCCCTCAGGCCCGATAAATACAGCAACATTCTTTGTTTTGTCCATACAGTCAAGTATTTTTCTGGTCTTATCTATTCCGTCCGCATTCTCATAGGGTATTAATTTTACACCAAAATCCTTTACAATTTCAAGTGCATTATCTATAGACATGGGCTCAGATACTTTCGGTATAATACTTCTCTTTGACTGTTTTGCCGCACTCTCTGCAATGGCATTCCATCTGCTTACTTTAGCGCCTGCCTTCTTTTCATCTATCTTTACAACGACTCTCTTGGTCTTTACAGGTATTATCTCATTTACACCAAGTTCAACCGCCTTTTGTATTATCATCTCCAGTTTATCAGACTTCGGAATCCCCTGAAGCAAGGTAATATTTACAGGCAATTCTCTTTGTTCCATACTCTCAAGCACTTTAAGGTTCACCCTGTCAGTCTCTATATCAACTATTTTACAAAGATAATCCCAGTCTCCTTTGACACTGATAAGAAGTTCCTCTTCCGGTTTCATTCTGAGAACATTTACTATATGATTGACATCACTACCTTCTATATACGCATTTTCTCCGTTTATCTGCTCCTCAGATACAAAAAAATGATACATTTATCCCCTCTTTTTTGCTACTATACTTACCCATTCTCCAAGGTGATTTATTTCAAGTATTTCAAAATCCTCACTCTTTTTAAAGGCAAGCACTACATCGGCTTCCTTTGTATCTATTATTCCCGATGTAATAAATATTCCACCTTTTCTCATATGCTTTGCCACAGTCTTTATCAGTTCTATTATAACAGGAGCCAAAATATTGGCTGTCACTATATCAAACTTTTCATAGCCTGCCAGCTCCATTATGTTTTCATCTGTCAGAATATCTCCACATACCGCTACAAACTCCGTCATTCCTATTTCATTGCTGATCATATTTTCCATAACCGCATCTATAGCCATATCATCCAGATCTGTTCCGAATACACATTCAGCTCCAAGCTTAAGTGCCGCAATTCCAAGTATTCCGCTTCCCGTACCTACATCAAGCACCTTGGCTTCAGGCTTTGTCTTTAGATACTTTTCAAGTGCCAATATACATAGCTTTGTAGTCTCATGTGCTCCCGTACCGAATGCGGTTCCCGGATCTATCTGTATCAAAGTCTTATACTTTGCATCCTCAGGTATCTCTTCCCATGTAGGCTTTATAAGGATATCTCCAACATAAAAAGGCTTAAAATACTGTTTCCAGTTGTTTATCCAGTCTTTATCCTCGGTCTCGGACTTTGTAAGCACGCCGTCTCCTATATCGCAAAACTCTTTAAGTTCTTCCAATGTATTATGGATATCTTCCAAAAGCTTTGTATTGTCGGCTTCCGAATCCAGATAAAAGCTTACCTTTGCTATTCCCTCATCCTTCGGTAGCTCCGGCAAAATATCTATAAACATTCCCTTAGTTTCTTCTGCAGTTAAAGGTACATTGTCTTCTATTTCAATACCTTCCACACCTATATCCCCAAGTGATGCGCTCAAAATATCCACCGCATCGGTCTTTGTAATAAGAGTATACTTCTCCCACTTCATATAATTACTCCTACCTTATATTATGGTTGTATTATTATGGTTGCAGCTTACCGTTTCACAATCCTTGTAGCGTTTAGCTGTGCGCAAAAAGCGAGACAGGATTCAGCGACCGAGGACCTGTCTGAGTGCAGTTCGTCGCTTTTTCAAGCGAACTAAACGAGTTCCGCAGGTCGTAAAATCCTGCAAAGCATTTTTTAAGCATTAGTCCTAGTTTTAGGTATTTTGTGTTATACATATAGCTGTATATAGTCTATATATAATAGAATAACAGGGTCACCACGAAGTGGCAACCCTGTTATTCCAATCAGTAAAACTTATAGATACTAACTATTAGTCTACTGTTACTATTTCACGCTTGTTATATGAACCACATGCCTTACAAACTCTATGAGGAAGCATTAACTCTCCGCACTTTGGACATTTTACAAGACTTGTAGCTGACATCTTCCAGTTAGCTCTTCTCTTATCTCTTCTACCACGAGATGTTTTATTCTTTGGACAAATTGACATTCTTTCACCTCCTTATCTCGAGTCACAAAACTTTAATAATTATAATAGCAAAGGTTTTACTTGTCAATATTATTTTTTAGCCAGTCTGTAAGTATCTCTTGCTATAGCCAACTCCTCATTTGTAGGCATCAACATAATCTTAACCTTTGAGTCAGTTGTTGAAATCATAGTTCTCTTACCACGAACATTGTTTGCTTCTTCATCAACCTTTGCGCCGATGAATCCCAAAGCATTTCCTACTATCTGTCTTGTAATCTTATCATTCTCTCCGACACCTGCAGTAAAGCAAAGAGCATCAACTCCACCCATAGCGGCTACATAAGCACCTACATACTTTATAATTCTGTATCTGAACGCCTCGAGTGCAACTTTTGCAAGATTATACCGTCAGCCTCAGCATTCTCGATATCTCTGAAGTCTGATGATACACCGCCGCTCATTCCGAGAACACCCGATTTCTTGTTAAGTATATCAAGCACCTCGTCTACGCTCTTGTTCTCTTTCTTGCAAATATACTGTACTATAGCAGGATCGATATCTCCCGATCTTGTACCCATTATAAGTCCCTCAAGCGGTGTAAGACCCATTGATGAATCTATACACTTACCGCCGACAGATGCTGAGATTGAAGCACCGTTTCCAAGGTGACATACGATAACTCTTGCTGTGTCTTTGTCAAGACCTGCAAACTTGATAGCCTCCTGTGATACATACATATGGCTTGTACCGTGGAATCCGTATCTTCTGATATGGTAGTTCTCATAGTACTCGTTTGGAATGGCATACTTATATGCTTTCTCAGGCATGCTCATACCGAATGATGTATCAAATGCCGCTACATTAGGAACACCCGGCATAGCCTTTTCTACAGCTTCAATACCCATAAGGTTTGCAGGATTGTGAAGCGGTGCAAGATCTGAATACTTCTCAATATCCTTCTTCACCTCATCTGTGATAACAACAGATTCAGGATATTTTACTCCACCCTGTACTACTCTGTGTCCGATAGCATAAATCTCGCTTGCGTCCTTTATTACACCATGTTCCTTATCTGTAAGAGCTTCAAGTACCAAAGCAATAGCTTCTGTATGATTCTTTACATCCTTTTCAATCTTGAACTTCTCTCTTCCTTCAGGCTCATGTGTAAGCTTTGATCCCGGAATTGCAATTCTCTCAAACAATCCCTTTGCCAATACCTCTTCGTTTTCCATATTAATAAGCTGATACTTTAATGATGAACTTCCGCAATTTATAACCAATACATTTTTCATAATGAACCACACCTCTTTTTTTTATTATTTGTCTTCACCGGCAGCCTGAATTGCTGTGATTGCCACTACACCTACTATATCTTCATAAGAGCATCCTCTTGAAAGATCGTTTACAGGCTTTGCAATACCCTGACACATAGGTCCGTAAGCATTTGCCTTTGCAAGTCTTTGAACAAGCTTATATCCGATATTTGCCGCATCAAGATCAGGGAATACAAGTACATTAGCATGTCCTGCAACCTTTGAACCCGGTGCCTTGCTCTCTCCTACTTCAGGAACCAAAGCCGCATCAAGCTGAAGCTCACCGTCAAGGCAAAGATCAGGCGCAAGCTCTTTTGCGATTCTTGTAGCCTCAACAACCTTTGTTACATCGTCATGCTTTGCGCTACCCTTTGATGAGTGGCTAAGCATTGCAACTCTAGGCTCTTTTCCTACAAGGAACTTGAAGCTCTCTGCTGATGAAAGTGCAATAGATGCAAGCTTTTCAGGATCCGGATTTTGCTCTATAGAACAGTCTGCAAATACAAATACACCGTTCTCACCGAATTCGCAATTTGGAACTTCCATTACAAAGAATCCTGACACAAGCTTTGCACCCGGCTTAGTCTTTATTATCTGTAATGCAGGTCTAAGTGTATTAGCTGTTGAATGACAGGCACCGCTTACAAGTCCGTCCGCATCTCCCGCCTTAAGCATAAGACATCCGTAAGTGGTATAGTCGCTTAACATTTGCTTTCTTGCATCTTCATGAGTAAGTCCCTTTGACTTTCTAAGCTCTACGAAGAGATCCTCATATTCTTTAGTTTTCTCATAAGTATTTGGATCGATTATTGTTGCTCCTGTGATATCACAACCCTTAGAATACTCTTCCACTTCCTGCGGAGTACCTATTATTATCAGGTTTGCCAAACCGTCCTTAAGAATTACCTCAGCAGCCTGATAGATTCTCTTATCCATTGACTCAGGTAAGATTATGGTTTTCTTATTCTCTCTTGCTCTTTTTTTCAGTTGATCCATCATTGACATATGATATATCCCTTTCCATTCTTACAGCATATAGCTAAATTTCTATCCTGTGCTTGTTTGCACATAAAAAGCTCTTAAGAGCTCATATATATAATAGTATAGTAAAAAGAAAGCAACAATACAAGCACTATGACAGGTTAATAAAATAACAAACTGTCTAAAAATAAGTACAATCTTTTTTCTTATTCATTATTCTCATCAATATATTTATCAAAGATCATGTTAAACTGGCTTGCCTGGAACAGTGAAATTCCTGAACCCAATACAAAAATAAGCATTGACATCACTCCCGGCATCCTCATGATAAGGATATATACTGCGGCAAGTATCAAAACACTTCCTGCAAGTATTATTATCGTTCTTATAAGGTGTTTTACAGACATAAAAAGCGCCAACTTAAATGTCTGCTTTATCGGATTGATAAATTTTGCCTGTATCGGAAATATGTATGTAAATATAAACAGCCAAAGCAAAATCAAAAAGCAGGTAATTGTAAATATAATCATTTTTAACACTGTATTTTCTATAGGTGAATAGAAGCTGAAAAATCTGATATCAAACAAAAGAATTCCGCCCACAAATGCCATTATCACCCATATAATTGTTGACTGCAAAAGATTATCCTTGAAACTGTGAAAGAACATTGATAATACTCCACCGCTGTCACGATCTCTTGCTATCTTCATCGTGCAGTAATACATTGCCGTAGTTGATGCACCAAATGTCACTATAGGAAGTGAACATAATACCCAAAGCAAATTCAGGATAAACAGATCCCATATTCTTCCTACAAATCTCCATATAGGATTGTCATAATTAAAAAGTCCGCCCATATATTTCTCCTTGTCAAAATCATTTTAAGCATTTATTTTTCAGCCTTTTCTTGGATACAAGTTGTTTTTAATCTTGGATACAAGTTTTCGATTGACTTATTAAAATCTCTGTTATATCATGGTCTTATAAGCCAGTTAATCATAACATAAAATATTACTTGCATACAAGATTTATTTGTATATGAAAGGGGGCATATAAGTATTTCTACCATTCAAAATATATATTCGGAAATAGAAAATGATATATTGATGCTTAAACTTAAGCCCGGGCAACTTATAAGCGAAAACAGCCTTTGCACTAAATATAATGTTTCAAGGACACCTGTACGCTCTGTACTTTCAAGACTTGCAGGCTCGGGACTTGTCGATATAGTGCCAAAGAGCGGTTCAAGAGTATCCATGATCAATATGGAAATAGTTAAACAAATCATATATGAACGATTTGCACTGGAAAGTATGGTACTAAAAGATTACATATCTATTGCTACAGACAGTGATTTAGAAACTTGAAAAGACTGTTATCCGGCTGACTAAAAGCTATGAAAATACCAAAAGCTTTAAACCTGATAAATTCAAAGCGATAGATCTGTCCATGCATGAATTATGGTATAAGAAAACCGGGCATACCTATCTGTGGGAGCAGATAAGAAAATCCGATTCCAATTACACAAGGTTTTGCATGTTGGATATGCTGGAATGTGAAAATTATGAGCATGTAATTCTTGAGCACAGACAGATGTATGAGGTGATCAAAAACAGAGATACCTCCAAGATAGAGGAAATAGTTAAAAAGCATCTTTATGGCGGTATTGAGAGAATCAATGTAGCTTTCAGTAATAAATTTGATGAAATGTTTATAGCATATTAATAAAAGGAGAATTTATGGATATTCGTTATTCAGCAAACCAAAGAGACTTTAAATTTTACACTACAGATGAGATAAGAGATGAATTCCTTATTCAGGACCTTTATCAGGAAGATAAGGTAGTTGCCGTATATTCACATGTGGACAGAATGGTAACTTTAGGATGTATGCCTGTAAATGAGACCGTTTCCATAGATAAGGGAATTGATGTATGGTCAAACTTCGGTACAAAGTATTTCCTTGAAAGAAGAGAAATCGGTATTTTCAATATAGGAGGCAAGGGTGAAATTGTAGCAGACGATGAAGTCTTTACACTTGATTATAAAGATTGTCTCTATATTACAAAGGGTACAAAGAATGTTACATTCAGAAGTTTGACAAAAGCAATCCTGCAAAGTTTTATATGGTAAGTGCTCCTGCACATATTTCATATAAGACCACTTTCATATCAATCAAAGATGCGGCAAAGAAGCCGCTGGGTGACAATAAGACTGCAAACAAGAGAGTTATCAACCAGTTTATTCATCCTGATGTACTTCAGACTGCGCAGCTTTCAATGGGTATGACAGTTCTTGATGAGGGTAATGTATGGAATACCATGCCTGCACATACTCATGAAAGAAGAATGGAAGTATATATGTACTTTGAAGTTCCAAATGACAATGTTATCTTCCACCTTATGGGCGAGCCTAATGAAACAAGACATATTGTAATGCACAATGAAGAAGCCGTTATTTCACCTTCTTGGAGTATACATTCTGCTGCAGGTACATCAAACTATACCTTTATTTGGGCAATGGGTGGCGAAAATCAGGCATTTGACGATATGGATGTTATAAAGAATGAGGACTTGAGATAATGGAAAATATTTTAAACAGCTTTAGACTTGACGGAAAAATCGCACTTGTTACAGGTGCATCTCATGGTATAGGCTTTGCAATGGCAAAGGCACTTTCAGATGCCGGTGCGACTATAATATTTAACAGCAGTTCAGAGGACGGACTGAAAAAAGGTCTTGATTCATATAATAAAGAAAATATAAAAGCTCACGGTTATGTATGTGATGTAACCGATGAGGACGATGTAAAAAAGATGGTAGCCGATATTGAAAAGAATATCGGTGAAATAGATATTTTGGTAAACAATGCCGGAATCATAAAAAGAATTCCTATGACAGATATGAGTGTGGATGAGTTTAACTCTGTTATAGATGTGGACCTTATAGCACCTTTTATTATGGCAAAGGCTGTTTTACCGAGTATGGTAAAAAGAAGAAGCGGCAAAATAATAAATATCTGCTCCATGATGAGTGAGCTTGGAAGAGAAACTGTAAGCGCCTATGCGGCGGCAAAGGGCGGTTTAAAGATGCTTACAAAAAACATTGCTTCCGAATACGGACAGTACAATATTCAATGTAACGGTATAGGCCCCGGATATATTGCCACCTCACAGACTGCTCCTCTTCGTGAAGTACAGCCTGACGGAAGCAAGCATCCTTTTGACTCATTTATACTTGCAAAGACACCTGCAAACAGATGGGGAGATCCTGCTGACCTTGCAGGCCCTGTAGTATTCCTCTCATCCCACGCATCCGACTTTGTAAACGGACATATACTCTATGTGGACGGCGGAATACTTGCATATATAGGAAAACAACCTTAAAACATGGTGAGGGGCTGTCAATACCGACAGCCCCCTTTATAATTATTTCTTTAAAATCTCAGGTATATTTCCCCTTTTAAACCCATATGAATTGTAGCCTCTGTAAGCCGAACTTTCTAAATTTCCGGTGTTGATAATTGCTGCATAATTTCGATCCTCATTCAGATTTTCCTTATAAGGACTGTCACAAATAACCAGTTTATCCAAGATCTCTTCTATATCCTTTTTTTATCTGTAAAGGTCTTCAGCGTAGTCTCACTTGAATAAGACTCAATTTCTTCGTTATTGTCATCTAATTTAATATTTTTCCCAATCATGATAAGACACATCTATACTGTCCACATACTCTGCCGGAAATTTATAGGTGATCTCCACTCCCATTTCCTTTAATAAAGCCAAGGTCTCCTTAAACTCCGGATATATCGGATAAAATCCTACGGACTCCAGCGAATTTGCATATACATTCTCCCATTTGGAATTGACAGCAGTTGTGCTGTCACTTGTATAATTAAATCCGGCATACTTTTTAGTGCATCTTCCATAAAACTCATTATTAAATCTTATAGATGCAAAAGGATAGCTTTTTAATTTTGTTTCATAATCAAGATTCATCAACTCTTTCTTATAAGTTTCCACAAACTTTTTCTTCCACTCATCGTCATGAAACACTATATGAGTATCATTATCCATTATACCGTTAAAATCCACACTTACTATATTCTCAGGATTTTCCGAAAGTATAGGATAGCTGCTTTTTTTGTAGCTTTCATCAGCATAAACACTTGAAAGTCCTGAAGTACTTTGATCTAAATCCACATAATAAACTCTTCCTACAGTTCTCCCGTTTTTTTAAGCTTATATGAAATCAAAACTCTATCAAAATCTCCCTGAGGCTCCAAATCATATTTTGCGGCTTCTATGCCCTGCCTGGCCAACTCCAATACTGCATCTTTATTTTGGATGTCCATTTTCTTTATCTGATCGGCTTCTATCTTACTGTCACTTGCATAATCCACATCAACAAATGATTCATCATAATATCCGTCCGAAATTTCAACTTTATTATAATACTGTTCGGAATTGCTTTCCAAAAGATCGGATATCACTGCTGTACTCTTTATCTGTGAAGCACTCGGAATATAGCTGTCATATCCGAATATATCAAACTGAAAAAGTCATGCTATAAATATTGAAATTATTATAAGCACAAGTAATTCAATCTTTTTTTGCAAAAAAATCTTTTTAAAATCCTGATTGTATATGATTTCCATTACACAATGAGTAATAGCTCCGCTAACTATAAGTCCGAAAAGTCCCCAGCCTATGCTGTCATTCATTACTTCATATCCCAAAAGATACATAAGTATACTTATAAAGATAACCATCATCGCCTTTATGGGCAACTTTATCACATTAAAAGCTGACACTTTTACCTCTTAGCCTCTGAGGCTCTTTTTCTTATATAGGAAAAGATTTATAAAAAGGAATGCTATGCTTGCAAGTATTACTATAATAATTCTTGTAAGCCATTTAAGTTCAAATATATTAAACATCAGCATAAAGCTTGACATATTCGGCAGGACATTTTCAATAATAAATCCCGATGTGTAGTAAGTATCAAAGAACGAGCTTTGATATCCCTTCAACACCAATGAAATTAAAGGAAAATAAAAGCTGAAAAAAAATCCGCAGGCCAATATTCCTATAAGCATATTTCCTGTAAGCATTATTGAAAACAATGTCAAAAAGTAGCTTAGTATAAACAATAATGTCCACTCCGCTATAGCCCATATTGCAGCTATAAGTACACTTATTTTTCCTGTATTTGCGATAACTAAAAGACTTGCAACTATCTCACATATAATAAAAGGTATCACAACTATAAGTATTCCGTTTATTAGCTTTATAAAATAAAAGCACTTCCCTTTTTACAGGCAGGCTATGATATAAGTCCACTTTCTTTTTGGAATAGAGATATGAAAATCCGGACATAGCCATAACAAGTGACAATACTATAAAAATTATTCCAAAGAAAGGATTATTAATACCTATATATGACATGAAATTCATTGCCAAATCATCCGAATAATTATATGTGCTGCTGTTATATAAATTAAAACTTATCATCATAGCCGTTGCCACGATAAGTGAAAAGAAAAATATAAGAATACTGATTGCCAAAGTCCAAACTCTTGTTTTAAAGTCCTCTTTCATCAATTTAAAAAATAAGCTTTTTGATGTCATATCCATACACCTCCGTTTCACTTATAAATATCTCTTCAAGACTGAGTCCCATCATCTCATAGAATACAGGGGAAAAGGACTCCATTTTCTCTCTTATATCCTCCTCACTTCCCTTTATGGTGATTGTGTGCACTCTGCCGCTGTTTTTCACCTGCATAATATCAAGTTCTTTAAGTCTTTCCATATCGAAGTCTTTTTCAAATACACATTGCACTTTATGGATATTCAACTTCATATCGGATACATCCTTTGATAAAAGTATTCCACCCTTATGTAAAAGTCCTACATGATCGCATATATCCTCAAGCTCTCTGAGGTTGTGTGACGCTATTATAGGTGTAAGTCCTCTCTCATCCATCTCCTTTGCAAAAAGACTCTTTACCGCCTGCCTCATTACAGGATCAAGTCCGTCAAATGTCTCGTCGCAGAGCAGATATCTGGTGTTTGCAGCCACTCCTATTGCAATGCAGAGTTGCTTTTTCATACCCTTTGAAAAAGTATTTACCTTTCTGTTGATATCCAGATCAAGTGCCTTTAAAATATCTTCACATTTCTTAACATCAAAGCTTCTATATACAGATGTATAAAACTTTATTATCTCTTTCGGTGTGGTATTTGAAAAGAAAAACTGGTCATCTGAAATATAGAAAAACTTTTCTTTTGCCATTATATTTTCAAATACATTTTCATCATCTATAAGTATCTCACCGCTGTCAGGTTTTAGTATTCCGGCAAGTACTTTTAAAAATGTACTCTTTCCCGCACCATTGGTACCTATAAGTCCGAACACATCTCCGTCTCTTATGCTTGCATTGATATTGTCAAGCGCCTTTATATTATCAAAACTCTTGCTTAAATTCTTTGCTTCTATCATGCTCCCTCCTTCGCTTTATGTTCCGGATAAAACTCTTCCACTTTTTTGCAAAATTCTTCCTTACTTATTATCTTTCTTGATTTGTCTACAAGTTCTTCAAGCTCTTTATATATGATGCTTTTCTTATTTTCCTTTATAACATCCATATCAGCTACAAAACTTCCGACACCTTTTACACTGTATACATAGCCTTGGCGCTCCAACTCGATATATGCCTTTTGTATAGTGTTGGGATTTATCGAGAGTTCTACGGCAAGACTTCGTACAGACGGAAGCTTATCGCCGGGCTCCAATGCCCCGATAAGCATAAGATCCGAAAGCCTGTCCATCACCTGTTCGTAGATGGCTCTCTTATCTCTTGAGTCAATTACAATCATAGATTTCTCCTTTTAACTGTATTATCTATCATAGTACAGTTAATATAGCACCTTTTTTATATTTTTTCAATATCAATTGTAAAAATAAGGTGGCTGTCACAAACTATTAATGTGACTCCAAAAGTTAGACTTTTTAGTGTAGCAGTTTATATGGCTACCATACTTGGATTACTTATACCTTCACAAATCACCAAGCCTTTATATGAAATCTCACTTGATAGACATCAACTCTATAATAAAAATTTTCTTTTCGAAAGAGCATTTGCTTGTTTACGAGAACTCATTAATCCTTCATCACCTAACTTCTTCTTGAATTCAAAACCATGTTTTTTTCCATAAAAAAATACCGACCTCCTAATCGTTAGATTTTTGGTCTAACTTTTTAGGTGTCGGTACCAATCATTAAAGCAACAGCCGTTTTATAAATTCAAAATCATTTGTTTTTTACTGACACTTCCAAAAGTAATACTGCAATTCCACAAACACCTGCAAGAATGAAACTAATCACTCCAAAACACACATCCATAATATTATTCATATCCATATAATAGATATGTGCAGATACTGTTACAAAAGCTGCAATTATCAAAAACAAATATATAACTACCATTATATTGGAATTTATCTTCTTATCTATACTTAACTTACCTTCTTCATTTTTTTTATCTCTCCTTTTTGAAAATTCAAAAACTACCTCTACAATAAATGCAATGCCACAAACAATATTCAGTACAACACCAAAGACCGCCGTAGTGCTCACCACCCTCATTTCATTATAAAAGAATACTGCCGAATATAGAAATCCTATGGCAAAACAAAAAAAAACATTAAAACTTTAAAAACATTTTTCATAAACTTCAATCCTTAAATATACTCAAGTACCTGTAAATATTAGGTTACTTTAATAATACTATATAAATAAAATGATACAATCCTTTTTATTTTTTTATCTATTATGTGGTATACTAGTAAGGTAGGGTTATTATAATTAAAAAAATATAAATACTAACAAACCGAGCCCTTATACTAAATTTATACTATGATATAGCAAAAATAAAAAATGTTATAATAGATATTTGTAAATTTTTTTATGAGGAAGAATATATGATAACAAAAAGAGAAGATATAAGAAATATTGCCATTATCGCCCATGTAGACCACGGTAAAACTACATTGGTCGATCAGCTCTTAAAACAAAGCGGTGTTTTCAGGGCAAATCAGGAAGTGGCTGAAAGAGTAATGGACTCAAATGATATAGAGAGAGAAAGAGGAATCACCATTCTATCAAAAAATACCGCTGTGCACTATGGTGATACCAAGATAAATATCATAGATACACCGGGACATGCGGACTTCGGCGGAGAAGTGGAGCGTGTTCTTAAAATGGTAAACGGTGTTGTTTTGGTAGTAGATGCTTATGAAGGCGCTATGCCTCAGACAAAGTTCGTTCTAAGAAAAGCTCTTGAGCTTGACCTTGAAGTACTTTGCCTTATCAATAAATGTGACAGAGAAGAAGCAAGACCTGAGGAGGTTGTTGATGAGATTCTGGAGCTTTTACTTGACCTTGATGCCAATGAGCACCAGCTTGACTGTCCTTTCCTCTTTGCAAGTGCAAGAGGCGGTTGGGCAAGATACAATGTAGATGACACCAACGAGGATATGAAGCCTTTATTTGAGACTATAATCAAGCATATACCTGCACCTACAGGTGATGAAGATGCGGATCCTCAAGTACTTATCAGTACAATCGACTACAATGAATATGTAGGTAGAATCGGTGTAGGTAAGGTTGATAACGGTGTTATCAAAGTAAATCAGGAAGTTGCTTTGGTAAATCACCACGACCCTGATAAGATGAAAAAAGTAAAAATAGGTAAGCTTTACGAATATGAAGGCTTAAACAGAGTAGAAGTAAATGAAGCAAGAATAGGTTCAATAGTAGCCATTTCAGGTATTCCCGATATTCATATAGGAGATACTTTGACATCAGTTGAAAATCCTGAAGCTATACCTTTCCAGAAGATCTCAGAGCCTACCATTTCTATGAACTTTATGGTAAATGACTCTCCTCTTGCAGGTAGAGAGGGAAAGTATATAACTTCAAGACATTTGCGTGAAAGACTCTTTAGAGAGTTAAATACCGATGTCAGCCTTAGAGTGGAGGAAACAGAGTCTCCTGATTGCTTTAAAGTATCAGGTAGAGGTGAGCTTCATCTTTCAGTGCTTATAGAAAATATGAGAAGAGAAGGTTTTGAGTTTGCTGTAAGTAAGGCCGAAGTTATTTATCACTATGATGAGAGAAACCAAAAGCAGGAGCCTATGGAGCTTGCATTTGTAGATGTTCCTGATGAGTTCTCAGGTGCGGTTATTCAAAAACTTACATCAAGAAAGGGTGAGCTTCAGGGAATGAGCCCTACACATGGCGGATATACAAGACTTCAATTCCTTATTCCTTCCCGAGGTCTTATAGGCTACAGAGGTGAGTTTATGACCGACACCAAGGGAAACGGTATTCTCAATACGGAGTTTGACGGTTATGCTCCATATAAGGGTGATATGTTCTATAGAAAGACCGGTTCTCTTATCGCTTTTGAGAGCGGCGAGTCTATTACCTACGGACTTTTCAATGCACAGGAGCGTGGTACTTTATTTATCGGTCCGGGCGAAAAGGTATATGCAGGTATGGTTATCGGTAAGAACGGTAAGGCTGAAGATGTTGAAATCAATGTATGTAAGACAAAGAAACTTACAAATACAAGATCATCCAGTGCGGATGAGGCGCTCAGACTTGTTACACCGAAAGTCATGAGTCTTGAGGAATCACTTGAATTTATAGATACCGATGAGCTTTTAGAGGTAACTCCTGAAAATCTTCGTATCAGAAAGAAAATCCTCGACCCGACACTTAGAAAACGTTCTATGATAAAGTCAAAGCAATAATATATAAAGGTATCCGTTTTTGGATGCCTTTTTTTACTATTAATAATAGCTTATAAAAAAAATAAAAGATTATTTAAAGCTGATAGCCTATATTAAATTAATGATGTATAATTCGATATAAGAGCAAAAAGCTCCGGATTATTTATGTAAATTTATTTTTGAAAAAGGAAAAAAAGTGATGAATAAAGAGAATGAAAATAAAACTCCCGAGAAAAAGCTCCAAGTCACCCGGATCAAGAAAAAAAGAAATATATAAACAAATTTATATTTCAGGCTGTAAAGACATTTTTTTCTTGCACTGCTTGTAGTGGCCGTTCTTGGAGGTGCCATGGCGGTAGGCATGATAAAAGGGTATTATAGACAATGCTCCTGATGTGGACGTTGACAGTATTGTTCCTTTAGGATATGCCACCACGGTATACAATGCATCCGGTCAGGTTACCGATACTCTGGTAATGGCCGGTTCAAACCGTGAAGAGGTAACTTATGACGAACTTCCAAAAGTTCTTATTGACGCTTTTGTGGCAATAGAGGACTCCAGATTTTGGAAGCATAACGGAATAGATACCAGAGCTATACTCAGAGCGGTCAGCGGTGTAATAACCGGAAACAGTTCTTCAGGCGGCGGCTCCACCATAACACAGCAGCTTATAAAGAATAATGTGTTCAACGGCGGTAGAGAAAGAAGTTTCGGAGAAAAGGTAGAAAGAAAATTTCAGGAAATGTACCTTGCCGTCAAGCTTGAAAAACAGATGGATAAAAAGTTGATACTTACAAATTATCTGAATACCATCAACCTTGGAAGCAACTCACTGGGAGTAAAAGTTGCCGCAAGAAGGTACTTTGGAAAGGAAGTATCCGATTTAACTCTTTCTGAAGCAACTGTAATAGCCGGTATAACAAAGGGGCCTACCAAGTACAACCCTATTACCGGTCAGGAGGCAAATTCCGAAAGAAGAAAAATAATACTTCAATATATGTATGAGCAGGGGTATATCACAAAGGAGCAGCAGGAGGAGGCTCTTGCAGATGATGTGTATTCAAGAATCCAAAATATAAATACGCTTGCAAAGGAGAAAAATAATCACTACAGCTATTTTACAGATGCTTTAATTTCACAGGTTACATCCGCATTTATAAATGAACTGGGATATACCGAAACTCAAGCTCATAATCTTTTGTACAGCGGAGGTCTCTCAATATATACCACTCAGGATCCTTCACTTCAGCAGATTGTAGACAGCGAAGTCAACAATCCTGAAAACTATCCTGATACAAAGTATGCACTGGAATACAGACTTACAGTCACAGACAGTGAAAAGAACACACATAATTATTCCGAAAAGGATATTAACAAATACCATTCAGATGTGCTTCACGACGGCTTCAACGGACTTTATACCACTGAGGATGCCGCAAAAGCGGATGCTGAAAGCTATAAAGCCACAGTGGTTAAAGATGGCGATACAGTAGTAGGTGAAAGTGTAAAAACTGTTTTGGAGCCTCAGGTTTCCTTTGTTCTTATGGATCAAAAAACCGGTGCCGTAAAGGCTATAAACGGAGGTAGAGGTGAAAAAACATCTTCCCTTTCTCTAAACAGAGCTACAAATACTACCAGACAGCCGGGTTCAACTTTTAAGGTAATATCATCATTTGCACCTGCGCTTGATACCAGCGGTGATACTTTGGCTACAACCTATTATGATGCCGAATATACAATAGGAGAAAAAACTTTCCAAAACTGGTATGACAAGCAGGGATATATGGGATGGTCAAGTATTCGTGACGGTATCATATATTCTATGAATATAGTTGCATTAAAAACACTTATGGAAACTGTAACACCGAGAGTCGGCGTACAGTATGCCAAGGACTTCGGTATCAGCACTCTTACCGATCAGGACTACAATGCATCCCTTGCACTCGGAGGTCTTACAAAGGGTGTTACAAACCTTGAACTTACAGGTGCCTTTGCAACAATAGCAAATCAAGGTGTATATACAAAGCCGGTCTTCTTTACAAAGATTGTGGATCACAACGGAAAGACCTTTGATTGATAATACTGCTCCACAGAATCACAGAGTTATAAAAGACTCAACCGCATTCCTTCTTACAGATGCTATGGCGGCATCTACAGAGAACAACAGAAAGTTTGCAAGCAGCGGAATAAATATAAATTCCACATCTACCAGAGCTCATCTCGATAATATGAGTGTAGCAGGTAAGTCAGGTACAACTTCCAAGAATGTGGACGTATGGTTTGTAGGATTTACACCATATTATACTGCAGGAGTATGGGCAGGATGTGATGAAAACCAAACTCTTTCAGACAATGGAGGTACAAGCTTCCACAAGGATATATGGCGAAAGATAATGACTAAAGTTTCAGAGGGTTCCGAGGATATAGGCTTCCCTGTTCCCGATTCCGTTGAAACCGCCGTTGTCTGCAGAAAGTCGGGAAAACTTCCTATACCGGGAGTTTGTGACCACGACCCTCGCGGCGATTCCACATATACGGAATATTTTGCCAAAGGAACTGTGCCTACAGAGGTATGCGATCACCATACTACAGTAACGGTATGTAGCGAAAGCGGTCTTTTGCCTACTGCAAACTGCCCGAATACGGTTACAAAGGTTGCACTTATAGTTCCAAGCGGACAGTCAAATACCGATGATTCACAGTATGCGGTGCCTACAGCCACATGCACCATCCACGGCGGACCGAGTCAAATTATCGATCCTAATGCGCCTACAACAAATGACGGAGACGATGCAGGAGTCGGTGTGTCACCAAGAGCCGGTGTAAATCATCCGGTTGTGAATCCGAAACAAAATAATGTAACTGTCGGTGTGGCACCGAACGGTGATGTTGTCGGAGCGGCGCCGGGAAGTAATTCATCCGGCAAATCGCCTAATACAATTGTTGCTCCAAGTAAGGCAAACTCAAACAGTTCAAAACCTAAGAGGCAGCCTTCAGAAATAAAAATTCCGGAGACTACCACAGCTTCACCTATAAAAACAGGTCCTTCTTCAAAAGAACCTGAGGATTCCGACGTATTACACGGTCCCGGAGTTACTCCGACCACTGAAGCACCACGTTCAGGCCCCGGTGCTCATATGTCCACTGAAGGCCCCGGAGGCCAAGGTTCTCCGGTACTTATAGGACCGGGACAATAATATTCAAACAAAAAACGAGCTCTACGATTTGTAGAGCTCACTTTTTTATTCACCTAAAATCATCTTATCGGTCAATACGGCATCCGTTCCGGAATACAATTCCATCACATCCGAAACCGTCATATTCTTTCTCATATCACCTTCAAGAACTTTTAAGATACTGCCGTTATTCATAACTATTGTTTTATTTCCGAAATGCAAGGCATCTTTGATATTATGTGTAATCATCAAGGTTGTAATATTATTTTCGGTTACTATCCTGTTAGTTATTTCCATTATCTTCTTACTGGTCTTGGGATCAAGAGCCGCAGTATGCTCATCAAGTAACAGAAGTTCAGGTGTTTCCATAGTAGCCATCAAAAGAGTAAGCGCCTGCCTTTGTCCGACGCTGAGTCCTCCGACTTCATTTTTCAATCTGTGCTCAAGCCCCAAGCCAAGTTTTGTGCATACAGATTTGAAATACTCTCTGTCACTTCTTCTTACTCCAAGTCCGAATCTCACCTTTTTACCGCGGCTGTATGCCAGTCCCATATTTTCTTCTATCGTCATATGAGGTGCCGTACCCTTTAGAGGGTCCTGATACAGCCTTCCTATGAATCTTGCTCTCTTATGCTCCTTCATATATGTGATATCAAGTCCGTTATTATATATTCTTCCGCTCTCCACTTCTATATTACCTGCAATCGCATTTAACATAGTGGATTTTCCTGCACCGTTACTGCCTATTACAGTTACAAAATCTCCGTCATTTAATTTAAGATTCAAATCACGTAAGGCCTTTTTCTCATTTACGGTGTCCTTATTAAATATTACATTAACATTTTTAATTTCCAGCATGTATCTTTCTCCATCTTGCAATTGTAGGTTTTATCAAAGGTATGCTTATTGCAATCACAACTATTACCGCTGAGAAAAGCTTTAAGTATATGGCCGGAAGCCCAAGTCCGAATGCCACCGCAAGCATTATACGATATATTATCGCACCTACTACCACGGCAATCAAATGTCTTAACATTCCTCTTTTTCCTATAACAGTCTCTCCGATTATGATACTTGCAAGTCCAAGTACCAGCATTCCGGTTCCTACTCCATGTGTAGCTGTCATATTGTACTGTGCATATATTGCGCCGGAGAAGGCTACTATAAGATTACAAAGTGCAAATCCCAGTATTTTCATAGCATCGGTATTTATACTTGAACTTCTTACCATTGCCTCATTATCACCGGTAGCTCTAAGAGAAAGTCCTATCTGAGTCATTAAAAACAACTTTAATGCGGCTACCAAAACAACAACAATTATAAACAGTAAAATCAACTTTCCGATATCGGTTGTACCTATAAAGAACTTTCCTTCAAAAGGAGTAAATACAGTCTTTTCACCGTAGAAGAAAACACTTGGCTTATCACCCATTACAAAGAGATTTATAGAATAGAGGCCTGTCATTGTAAGTATTCCTGCCAATATAGCATGAATTTTCAATTTTGTATGAAGTATACCTGTGACAATGCCTGCAATCATTCCGCCTAAGGCACCCATTAAAAGTCCCATAGCCGGATTTTTAGCTACAGACCATATAGCACTGTAAGCCAGGCCTGTAACAAAACTTCCGTCCACCGTCAAATCAGGCAGGTCCAAAATTCTGAAAGCTATAAATAATCCCAGTGATAATATTGCAAATATCAGTCCAAGTTCAATACTACCAAGTAATGTTGATAATGTCATTTTTACTCCTAATTATTTGATTTAATCTCGACAAATTTCTTGTCTGTTTTGATGCTCTCAGGTATCTCAATACCGAGTGCGGCAGCTGTATCTGTATTTACATAGATAAACAAATCATCCTTAAATACTTTTACAGGGATTTCATTTACAGATTTTCCCTTAAGTATTTCATCCACCATCTTGGCTGTTTCTTTTCCGAGATCTGTATAGTCAATACCCACTGTAGCAAGACCGCCGTCCATTACCATAGAGTCTGCACCTACATATATAGGCTTTTTAGCCTTTATTGCCTCTGATGTAAGTATAGGCATAGCCTCTGCAACAGTGTTGTCGTTTGATACAAATATCATATCCACTTTTTCAAAAAGTGATGCTGCTGCTGTCTGAAGGTCGGCACTTGTTGAAATACTTACTGTTTCAAGCTCAAGATTTTTCTCTTTTACATAGTTTTCAAGTAATCCGAGATTAGTTACAGAATTGTCCTCTCCGGGATTGTATATAAAGCCTACCTTCTTTACATCAGGAGTAATTTGAAGTGCCAGATCCATTATCTTATCAATCTGTACTGCATCACTTGTTCCTGTCATTCCCTTGTCAGGAGCATTCATATCTGTAAGTATTCCTGCACCTATGGGATCTGTAACTGCAGAGAAAACTACAGGTGTTGACTTTGTTAAACTCATAGCTCCCTGTGCTACAGGTGTAGCAATACCTACCACAACATCCTGCTTATCACCCTCAATCCCTGAACTATACTTGTGATATTTGACATATCTCCCTGTGCATTTTGGAATGTTATCTTAACATTCTCACCGTCCACATATCCCAGGTTCTTTAACTCATCTTTAAATGAATTATATATTATATCAAGCGACTTATGCTCAACCAGCTGAATCACTCCGATTTTTTTCATCTCCGTGCTGTCTGAAGTCTGCGCTTTTGCACTCTCTGCAGCACTGCTGTCTGCTGCTGTAGTTTCCGTATTAGTGCTCTGCGCCGTATCAGCCTTCGGTGTACATCCTGCCATCAAAGCCGCACCTATTGCAATAATTCCAAGTTTCTTTATTAAATTCATCTTCTCCTCCTTAAGGCATTCGATATAGAGATATATTTACCGACAGTGACCTTTGCACAAAAAAACGCAGGCCCTCTTATCCAAAGGACAAGCAAAGCCTGCGGTACCACCTTCATTAGTAAAAATACTCTCTCTAAAAAAATGCCGACACATTTTCTGCCCGGTAACGGGAGCACCCGTCTTAGCTACTTGTTTCCTTTCACCTCGCCCTCATGGGTCCATATTAAAATCGTCATCCCTATCGGTTCTCAGCACCTCCGACTCTCTGTGAGTAACTAATTTCTTTTCTCCCAATCAACGGTTTTATTAATTTATACTGTAAAAACTTAAAATTGTCAACATTTACCACTAGAATTTATGCATTTATTTTCCTAAAAAATTTCACTATAAGCGGCATTACAATAATAAATGAAATAATATCCGCCACCGGTTGTGCAAGCTGTATCCCGTATATTCCAAGAAATTTCGGCAATATAAGCACCATAGGAACAAATGTAATACCGCTTCTTAAAAACGAGGCTATTGATGAAGCCAGATTCTCTCCCGCTCCCTGAAACATCATACTGGCGGCAAGCGTAATAGGCGATAAAAATAAAACCACACATTGTGCTCTTAAGGCAAAGGTTCCAATATTTATAACATCGGCATCATCTCTGAATAAACCTATTATATGTCCTGAAAATATAAGTGAGACAACACTTAAAATTCCTATTATTATCATACTGAGTCCACAGCAAAATACAAAAGCCCTCTTCATACGCTTAAACTTCTTTGCACCGTAGTTAAAAGCCGATACGGGTTGAAATCCCTGTGAAATTCCAAGTGCAACTGCAAATATAAAATTACATACTCTGCCGACAATACTCATAGCCGCAATGGCCGCGTCACCATAAGGCATGGACATATAGTTTAAAACCATAGTTGAAACACTCATCATTCCCTGTCTTATCAGACTCGGAAAGCCCTGTCTCCAATATATTTACAATATCCCTTTGCATCCTTTGATACTGCTGATAGTCTAAGCCTGGAAACGGTTCTTTCTCCACCGAACATCGCAAGCAATACAAAAAAGCTTATAACCTGTGAAACCGCAGTTGAGATGCCTGCCCCCAAAGTACCCATATTAAATACAAATATAAATATCGGGTCTCCGATAATATTTAATACTCCACCAAGAGTAAGACCTACCATTGCAAGTGCAGCTTTACCCTCATATCTCAGAACATTATTCAGCACACAGCTTCCTGTCATAAAAGGAGCTGAAAGAAGTATACAGATACCGTAGCTCTTTGCATAGGGCATTATCGTATCGGTACTTCCCATCAGTCTAAGCAAAGGCTCCATAAATACTATGCCGAAGATCATTATAAGCACACCCAAAACAAGTGACATAAAAAATCCTGTAGATGCAAACTTTATGGCCTCATCGTCCTGTTTATTTCCAAGCTTTCTGGATATATTTGAGCCGCAACCGTGACCGCACATAAATCCGAGTGCCTGATTTATCGTCATCAAAGAGAATACTATACCTATAGCGGCAGAAGCACTGGTTCCGAGCTTTCCGACAAAAAATGTATCCGCCATATTGTAAATATTCGTTACAAGCATACTTATGATAGTGGGAATGCTGAGCCGTAAAATCAGTTTTTCTACAGGAGTCTCTGTCATTTCCCTGTACTGCCTGTCTAGGGCATTCATATTTTCCATAAGCTACCTACCTTTCTGCTCACATATAAAAAATATCGACATTGTCACTATAAAATAAAACCATGTGGCAGGATTTGAAAACCATGTAGTGAAAAATGAAAGCGCAAGATAAATAAATACTTGTGCATATATAATGTAGAATGTTGCATGCCTTGTACTTCTAATCAATTTCTCAAAGAAATAACCGATGCAGCCAAGTGCCGTGGAAAATACGGCAACACCTGCTATTCCGAAGTCATAAAAGGCATCATAAAATAATGTCACTGTTGTAAGTTCAGTTTTATTTACAAAAATAGGGAAGTCCACTATCTTCGGATATATAAACTTAATTCCGGTAAGTGCCCAAAGAGGAAACAGCCCCTTTAACCCGAAGCTGTATTTCGGCAATTCCTTTATCAAAGTATCCAAATTGTCATAATTATTTGCAATATAAATATATGGCTGACTTATAAATATAGGCAGATTATATTTCATTTCAAATATACCGTTAAGATACTCCACATTATGGCTTCTTGCCACAGAAAGCAATAAATATACCGGAACGATAAATACTATAACGCTCACAAAATATACAGGTCTTATCCTTTCCCTCTTTAATATAAGTAAGGTTACAAAGGCAAGAAGCACAGCAAACATAAACTGAAATCTTGATACACAAAGTATCGGTATCGCCATAGCAATAATATTTGCTAAAACCAAAAATATTATCTTTATAATCCCAAGTCTGCTCTCTTCATTTAAGTAGACAATACTGAAAGCCGGCACCAAAATACAGCTTACTGTAAAGTAATGTACTCCAGAAATATGAAAATAAGAGTATGCATGAGGAACACCTTTTTCAAAAAGAGGAATAAAGTCCAGTACAATGGCCTCTATATTAAAAGCTGTCAAAGATGTGAGCGCAAGTATAATGATACATGCATACATCATATCTTCATTGCTTCTTTCAAGCACTCTCTCTCCGTTTGAATAAGGATTCCCCTTAATCGCCTTCAATATTTCAAATACAATATAAAAACATCCGAAGGCCAGACAAAAGCAGATCCATGTGGTATCTCCCCATGGTTTTGCAAGGTATGAAAGCTTCATAGCTGCAAGACCCTCACCGCCGATAAACGCCAGTGCAAAAACACCTCTAAGATTTACCAATGATTTTGAGTATCTGTATTCCTTAATATACAGATATAATGCCGCCAAAATTAGAACAAACCCGGACAGGGCATAACGCTCCATCCGGGATAATACATACGCTAATAAACTGCAAACAGTGTATATTAACATCCAAGCTCCTCTGTCAATTTCTTTAAGTACTCTTTAATCTCACTCTCTGTTGACATCTCAAGCACCTTATCCACCTTAGCTTTCAAGTCCTTGCTGTCACACCCGGAAATTATCTGTCTGGACTTCAGTATACTTGAAGCCGACATTGAAAATTCATCCATTCCCCATGCTAAAAGTGCAGGAATAAGCAAAGGATCCGCCGCAGCCTCACCGCACATTCCGACCATTATTCCGGCTTTTTTACCTTCTGTTATAATTCTGTTGATACTTCTGAGTACTGCAGGTGAAAATGGTGAATACAGACCTGCAATCTTTACATTTCCTCTGTCTACGGACATTGTATATTGAATAAGATCATTGGTACCTATACTGAAGAAATCCACCTCTTTTGCGAATATATCGGCAAGTAATGATGCAGCTGCGGTCTCAACCATGATACCGACTTCTATATTCTTATTGTATGCAATATTCTTTTCATCAAGTTCTTTCTTTATATCATTTATAAGCGCCTTAGCTTCTCTGATTTCATCCATGGATGTAACCAGCGGCAACATTATTTTGATATTTCCGAAAGCACTTGCACGAAGCAATGCTCTAAGCTGCGGTATATAAATATCATCTTTTCTGTCAAGGCAGAGTCTTATGGCACGATATCCGAGGAAAGGATTCTCATCCTGTACTATTCCCATATAAGGGATTTCCTTATCACCGCCTATGTCAAGAGTTCTGATAATAACAGGCCTTCCTTCCATGGCAACAGCTACTTCCTTGTAGCTTTCAAACTGCTCTTCTTCGGTAGGCATACAGTCTCTGTCCATAAATAAGAACTCGGTTCTGAAAAGTCCGATACCTTCGCCGCCGTTTTCAATTACCTTTTTTGCATCCTCAGGGCTTCCGATATTTCCGGCTATTTCCACCTTCTTACCGTCCTTAGAAATACTTGGCAATTCTCTGTATTTCTTTAACAGTTCCTTGTTTGCATCATACTTTTTCTTTTTATCCTCATACTCGGTTTTTTCGACATCTGTCGGCAGTATAATGACCTCTCCGCTCTCACCGTCAAGAAGTATATCCGTGTCGTCACTTATATCCTCAGGAAGATTTGAAATTCCCACTACTGCAGGTATTTCAAGTGCTCTTGCAAGAATAGCCGAATGTGAGGTCTTTCCTCCAAACTGTGTAACTATTCCGAGCACATTCTCTGGATTAAGTCCTGCCGTCATAGAAGGTGTCAAATCCTTTGCAACCAGAATACTGCCATAAGGAAGTTTTGAAAGATCGGTATTTTCTATACCGAGTATCTTCTTTATAAGTCTTGTTTTAATATCAAGCATATCGGTAGCTCTTTGCTGCATAAGTTCATTGTCCATTGAAGCAAATACGGCGGCATACTGATTACATACCTCTTCTATCACATACTCCGCACAAACACTTTCACCTTTTATGCGATTAACTATCTCATCCACAAGCATAGGGTCGGACATAAGCATAATATGTCCAAACAAAATCTCCGCTTCCTTCGCTGAAGCATTCTTTTCTAAAGCCTGCGACATCTCTTCAGTCTCAGCCTTAGTTATGTCCAGAACTCTCATGAAGCTATTAACTTCAGCTTCACTGTCTGAAACAGTTCTCTTTACAACTTCCACATTTTGTTCTCTGACTACTTTTGCAACTCCGATACCGATACCCTCGGCAGCTCCTACGCCATAAATTTTCATTATAAACCTCTACTTACTTTAACTCACCAAAACCTGAATTTATCAAATTCTTTAAAGCTTCCAAAGCCTCTTTCTCATCCCTGCCGTCACATGTTATCTTAATGGTATCACCACATTTTACACATGCCGCAAGCACACTCAGAACACTCTTGGCATTTGCTGTAGCATCCTTAAATATAATATTTATTTTAGAATCATATTTCAATGCTTCCTTGCATAAATTACCTGCCGGCCTTAAATGCAATCCACTTGGGTTTATCACCTTAAGTTCTTCTGAAACCATCCTAAAAAACCTCCCTTAGTTTTCAGCAGCAGAGCTGCTCTCTTCACTGCTGCTCTGCTCTACTGTAGTTGTCGTTTCATTTCTTTCATTTGCGGGACTTCCTATCATAACCTCAAAAAGGAGTATATGAATCCACACTCAGACCTGTAGGCAATTCAAATGTAAGAGTTCCGTTATTGGCTCCTGCCGACATCTTACTTACATCAAGAGTAGCCTTAATATCTGAATTTGATACAGTTTCAAGATTTGCGCTAAGTCCTGAAACCACAACAGTTATCCTCTCAGGTATAATATTTGTTGAAACTCCGGTTCTTGATCCCTTTATCTCCAAATCTCCTATTGTCAAAGTCACAGACTTCTTATCAAGGGCCTCCACTTTCAATGTCACCTTAATATTTGTATCACCCACTGCCGATACATTTTCCGGAAGAAAATTTTTTACATCGACATCTACAATCACATCACTTGTCGCTCCCTCAACACTGAGCGCCGTTGCAGGTATTGTGACAGCATCAAGTCCTTCAAGTACTTCAGGTTGTCCACGTACCTGTATAGATTTTGTACTGCTCTCTGCACCTGAAAATATATAACCCTCGGCCGCTTCTCCACCTACTTCAAAGTTTAATGCCAAAGTTCTTCCGTTTAACATTACGATACTGTAATTTACCGTATCAAAGCTCTTGGTAACTCTACTGTCGGATATTATAAAAGCATTTCCGTTGGCATCAAAATACTTCAGCTCGGCTTTTCCGCTTACATTCCCGTCCATTCCGTCGACATCAATCTCCACGCCGACTTTACTTATTTGTCCGATAACTGATACCGGACCTGTGACCGCCACCGTATTCTTATCAAGCCTTACCTCACCCACAGAATAACCGTCCGACGGAGTACCGGTAATCTTGGTAGTCATAGTAAATTCTTTTCTTTGCAAATCCTCAATACTTATTCTGACAATACTAGGCTTTGAAGTAACCGCACCTGAAATCAGATTTTTATTGTTCAACACTTCAACAGATATCGGTACAGCACCCGTTATGTCATACATATCTCCAAGATCTATTGAAGCCTTAAAATCTGACGCCGATATCTTGCTCTCATCTCTTGAACGTACTTCATAACTTACAGTTACCGTATTTGCTCCCATTAAAGAATAAGTCTTACCTGCATCGGTAATAACATTGGCATTTAAAACCTCAAGGTTAACCGTCTGAGATCTTGTAACAACCGGATTTGAAATATTTATTACAACTATCCATACAAAAAATGCTATAGCCAAAGAGCTGATTTTCAAAACAAGATTATTTGTCTTTTTCATTACCTCTTCCTTTCAACAACTTTGACCATAAAGAGCTCTTCTTCTCCTCCGCTGTATTCTCAAGTAAAACGGAGAGCTCCTTTCTCAGTTCCTCACTGTCATTTACCTTTATCAAATTTCCGCCAAGTGCCACAGAAACCCTTCCGGTCTCCTCAGATACTACTATGGTAATGGAATCCGAAACCTCACTTATACCGATAGCGGCTCTATGCCTGGTTCCAAGATCCTTACTGATTCTCATATTCTCAGAAAGAGGCAGATAACAGGTTGCCGACACAATTGTATTTCCTCTTATAAGCACCGCACCGTCATGAAGAGGGGTGTTATGTTCAAAGATATTTATAAGCAATTGACTTGATACAATACCGTTTATCAAAATTCCGGTCTTTTCTATATTTACAAGACTGTCTTTTCTCTCTATAACAATCAAAGCTCCCTGGTTTTCGGTTTTGACATTGTAAAAAGCCGCATTAACAAAGCTCTTCTATCGTACTCTCACCCTACATCGTCTGTAATTGCTTTATTGTCAAAAGCAAAAAAATCTTCATTAAATTTTTGTTTCCAAGCTGCTCAAGAGCCTTTCTGAGCTCAGGCGCAAATATTATAATAAGCGCAGTTACCGCAATGGTTGCAATCCTTCCCAGAATCCACAATATAACATCAAAGTGTAATATATATGCAATAATTGTAAATCCCAATATAATAAGCAAACCCTTTAACAAGGTCCATGCCCTGGTCTTTGTAATCCATGTCATTATTTCATATACAATATATGCAATAATCAGAATTTCAATTATATTGAGTACATCTATATGTGGAAAATATGAAAGCCCATCACGCATCAGCCTCGTGATTATGTTCATTCACTACCCCCATTATTTTTGTTATTCTTTTTCTTTCCCTTTGTACTGAACGATTGTACCTTCTTGTCTGCAGCTGTAATCGTAATCTTAGGAACAGCTTTTACAAAATAATAGTAATCATCATCCTCAAACTGGGCATATTCGGACCTGCTGTAATCTACCGAGAAAACAAAGAAATTATACACATATGCAATAATCACAGATATCGCAAGTCCTATTATAAAGTCCAAAAGAGGAGTGGATATATCAAAAATGAAATCTCCGGCAAATATACCGATCAAAATTGTAATAGCACCGGCAGCAATGGCTATCTGCCATGCATAATCCATATTCTGCTTATGCACCATATACACTATAAAAGTGGTAAGAGCAAATACAATTATAAATAAAAGCATTGTTTTATTTGAAAATATTCCGTTTATTGCCTGTGAATATCTTTGTGTAATATCTACGGACTGTGTATTTGTCAAAACACCTATGTTCTGCCTCGCAAACATACATGTAAAGTATATAAGTATTCCGGCTGTAATAGGAACAATGCTTACCGCACTTCCCATAAGTCCTACCACAAGAGGTATAACATACGGTATCTTAACGGCAAAGAGTATCGGTACAAGAATCAAAAGAACACTGTCTCTCTTACCGAATCCATAGTACAAAAATAATGTAAGTATCAGTATTATACCTACCAGTAATGCCAGCTCAAAGGATGCCGTAAACAGATTTATCATTAAAAAAGCCGCCACTATTAATACGCCCGCCATATAAGGCAGAAAAGCACCTATTACAGATAATACAATAGGAACCTGTATCACAGAGACTTTATTCTGATAACCCAGATTTATACTTATAAGCATCATAGCTGTAAATAATATTATATATTTAATTCCCTTATCTATTATGAAATGATATTTTTGCATAGAAACCTTTCAGGCTGTTTCTAAATACATATAGCTGTAGCATTCTAACCTCCGATATTTGGTGTCTTATCTTTGTTTTCGAATTTTTTTTCAAAATAGTTCAATCTGTCATTGTAGACTTTAAGGCTCCTTTGCGCCTCATCGTACTTTTTTGAAAAAAATCTATATGTAATAAGCTCAAATGCAATCAATCCCAATATATATATAACAATGTAAACTACCGAAAACACTCCGACTGTAGTTACACTGGACATCAACTCTTCCAAATTGTAAAGAACGGCCAAAACAATTATAAGAAGAAAGCAAAAGGTATAAACAAAAAAGGACTTAAGCATTTGTTTACCCACATAATCCTCTTTGAAATAATTATCTATCTCAAACATCTGCTCGCCCTTCCTCTTTTTTAATAATGCTAATTCCGTCATCTGCTTTATTTTCTCTTCGTTTAGCATACTTTCTCCCAACACAAAACTTTCTGCGACATTTTCCATTATTATATCATATCTAAGGTTGCATAGCAAATATGGGAGTGGTGGTGATAATCAACTTAAAAAGGCGCCCACCTGTGAGTGTAGCGCCATATCTCATTCTAAAAAAATCTTTCTTCAAGCATCAAACATATAGCATGATATACAGGTAAATGTAGCTCCTGAATCTTGAACGTTTCCTTCTCCGGAACTATTATAATCTCATCACAAAATTCCTTCATCTTTCCGCCGTCTCTGCCTGAAAGTCCTATAGTTTTCATACCCTTTGCTTTGGCTGTAACCAATGCATAAAGTATATTCTCTGAATTTCCTGAAGTGGATATACCAAGAAAAACATCTCCCTCTCTTCCGAATCCGTTGACCTGCTGTGCAAATGAAAGTAGAGGATTACAGTCATTTAAATATGCAGTTGAAAGCCCCACATGTCCTGTTACCGCAATTGAAGGCAAAGCCCCCTGCAGATTATCGGCTAAAACAGTACCGAGCTTTTCATCAATAGATTTTCAGTCTGTCACAGGCTTCTTTTTCCAATTTTCTCGGCTTTACAAAGCCTTTCATAAGTTCCCCAACTATATGCTCCGAGTCCGCGGCACTCCCTCCGTTACCGGCAACCAAAAGTTTCCTTCCGCTTGAGTATGCTTCTTCTAAAATCTTGTATGTATTCCAAATGTTATCATAAGCAGTATCAAGTTCGGGATATCTGCTAATCAAGTTATCCAATATTTTTATAATATTTTCTTCCATAAAACCTCAATTATATATCAAATCTAAAATCACCTTCCGGCAGTCTTATATCAATATCTTTATAATCCCATCTGTCATTATCGACTGTCCATGTTTGCACACCTCGCAGTTCAAAATTCCAATCCAGAATTTGACCTCCTACATCCTCCAATCCGGCTGCTACTTTATGTCTTGCATTAAACGGACAATATATCAACAAAAACCCTCCGCCTCCTGCTCCAAGCAGCTTACCGCCGACAGCTCCTTCACTTTTTGCTCTTTCATACAAAGCATCTATAGCAGGATTTGAAATTTTATTGCTCATTCTCTTCTTGCTGTTCCAACTATAATCAAGCAGCTTTCCGAATGCATTCAAATTTCCTTTCAATAACTCATCTTTCATAGCATAGGCCAAGGCTTTTACCTCACACATTGCCTTAAATGAATCCTGTTTTTCGTAGTTTTTGACCTGATCATCAATAATATTTGCAGAAACATGCACTCCGCCTGTATAACACATGATAAGATTATACTCCAATTCATGTATAATCTCTTTATGTATTCTTAGAGGGTTTACCACAACATTATTTCTTCCATGAAACTCCATAAAATTAAATCCGCCGAAATGTTGTTGCATATTGATCTTGATATCCTCCTGAAATGCCAAGATCAATTCTCTCAACTCCAAAAGCCAAGTCGGCCATTTGATATGCATCCAGCTCTATTTTTTTCCATTTTGCCATAGCACTCAGTAACGCCACCATCACTGTAGAACTTGTGCCAAGACCTGAACCCGGAGGCGCATCACAGTGTAGATAAACTTCACAGCCTTCTTTAATGTTCATTGCCTTAAGTGCCGCTTTAACCAGATCCAGCTTTCCGTCATAAACAAAATTTTCTTGTGTATTATATTTTACGGTCATATCAAAGTCCAGAGAATGAACTGTTATCTCCTCGTCATCTCTAGGTAATATGGAACAGTATGCATATTTATTTATAGTGCTTCCTATAATAACCCCACCTTGATTTTCACAAAATGGAGCCACATCGGTACCGCCTCCACCAAAACTTACACGTAATGGTGCTTTTGAACGAATAATCATTTATTATCTCCTACATTTGTATATCCACCATACTAACATAAAGTAATCTCCAGTGCAAACATCAAAAAAGCAGGATGCTAATACACCCTGCAAAAAATTATTTCTTTCTCATAAAACTTACTATATGCAGCAAAAGTGACACAGCTAACAGAGAATAAACAAAACCGTTTATAGGTGTAAATGCGCCCTTAAAAGAATTGCTGTACTCCTTATTATTTATAAAGAGTTTTCCGTTAATGTATACTCCGCCGTATCTGTCTACTGTAAGTACTGCATTTTTATTCTCATCCTGAATAATAATTCCTCGACCGTTCTCTCCCGGATTTACAACAATCCACTCGCTGCCGTCTTCAATTGTCTGACTTGTTATATTACCGATATTGCCGAAGTCAACATTTTCCGCAGCAAATGCGGTTGTCGAACTGATGCACAATATTACCAACAATGTAATGATTATATTTTTTATATTTCTCATCTTTGAGCCTTCTCTCTAATAATATTTCTCAAGTATATTATTGTAAATCTTTATCAACGGATAAAGCCTATATTTTGTAAGGTAACCTTGAGGCCATGTAGTATTCCTTAAAAAATCTTTGAACTCCTGTCTCTTTTTCTTACTGAATACCGCCAGGAACATCAATCCCGGTCTAAATACGGTTCTCTTATCCACATATGCACCAACACCGAACTCTTCATTATGTGTCAAATTAAAAATAAGATGAAACTGTATCTCTTTCCGGATAATATATGAACTTTCTCAAAGATTCATAAGCATCGTTTCTTATATCTTCAGATACTATAAAATTCATATAACAGTATTTTCCTAAAGCACTACAATCTTTAAGGACTTTTTCCTGCAACTTTTTTGTATATGCAAAGAATATATCATCTTCACTCTTTTCATTATTTCTTATAGCTACAGTTATTCCGTCTGCATTTTTATCATAACCCACCGTACTTCCGTTTGGTGAATTACAAATCATCTCAAATGGAGTTGATATAGTAAGAAGAGCTCTTGCAAAACTGCATTTATCCAAATAACCGTATTTTCTTGAATTTTCCGGCTGTTTATTCAGGAATTGTATAAGCCCAACATAATATCCGTTTATCATAGCTTTGTTGAAGAGATAGCACAAATTATCTTGAATAGTGCCTCTCCAGCCTATATCAACAATTGCTATTTCTTCATCGGTGTCTTCTGTAAGATCCTTGTTTTTACAATAGTCCAACAATTGCTTCTTTTTACTTGCTATATGTTCTTCCATAAATGATTTGAACTCTTGGTCCGCAAACAATTTCTGTACAGGTTCCAATGTCCAAGGATATGTCAACACCTCATCAGGGTCAATCGAGTACCTATCTAAAAATATCTTGACATTTGCAACGTCCATTGCCAATGACTTAAACATTGCGGCCATTGATTGTATGGAATACTGATTCCAAAGTCTCATCATTTCATCAAGCGTAAATTCTCTTAATGATGCCACAAAAGTGGACAGTCTGCTGACCTCTAAAATATAAGACTTCGGTACTCTGTTTTTATCATAAAACTCTGCTATTGAATCAAAAATATCCTTGTAGAACTCTCCTTCCCTTGTAAAGAAATATACTTTCCTTATATTCTTTTCAATGCAGCTCTCCATTATATCGGCTATAAATCCATAAAAGAATAAACTGATATCTCTATCTGACGTAAGCGGAAAATTGTTGTATTTCAAAGGATTTTTTAACTCAAAAGTAAACTCCGCTTCTCTTTCTTTTCTTTTCTTATGTTCTTCCTCTGGAAGGTAATGTATAGCTTCAATTCCGATTCTCTTCGGTACTTCCACATCACTGTATCCGTTATCACCTATATGAATATGCTCTGACGGTTCTACACCGCACTCTTTTTCTGTGAGTTCAAAAAGTCTACCTGACCTCTTATTGACCTTATAGTCACATGAACAATAAATTTCTTCAATTTTATTTTTCATTCCTACACTATCGATAAGCCTATACAAAAATTGTTTATCTGTATAAAAGTCAGAGATACAAACAAGTTTTTCATGCTGTATAGAATCGACAGTACTGTCAATTGTAGGGTCCAAATAAATATTTTCAAGTTCCGTATTCAGCTCAAATTCATATAATTCTTCCACCAAAGTATCTACATCGGGATAGTCTGTTTTACAAGCGTATGTTATCCATCTTCTGAATACATCTTTTATATTATACTCATCATCAAAGCCTGATTCTTTACACTCGGTACCGATTTCCACTTCTACATCTACTCTAAGTTTTGTCAATGCTCTCAAGTTTCTTTTATCTTCTTTAAGATAGTCTCTTGCCCCTAAATAAAACTCTCTTGATGTACATACCTTTATCGCATCCGGATGACATCTTCTCCTAAGTATGGTATCCCAGATATCCAGAGACAATAATTTATAACATTTATTTTCCATACTAGATTCCTTTTAACTTATACCATAATTTACGAATCAATTTACTCTTTCTGATAAATCTTATTCTCTTAAGTCTACCTAAGAATGAATTGTCCACAACAGCAGGTGCTTCATAGCTGTCTGCAAGCTTTTGATTCATCATTACATCTGCTACTATAGGCTTTCCGTTATATAATTTTTCAAAAGTATCATTGGACGGAACCGTATCGGCAATCATATTCTGTACCGCCTGATAAAACTGCTCATATCCATGAGTCAGATCCTTATCCTTCATATAATTCATGCCATATTCAGACATTTGTTTTGCTCTTTGCTTATCATCAAGTATGTCAATCAATGCCTTTGCAATCGACTCAGGAGTATAATGTGCCAGTGATACTCCCACTTCCGGCATATCATATAGATTATTTTCCATAAACAAATCGACTACCGGAAGACCGGATGCCATCATCTCAAAAGGTATTCTTGAAGGATTTGATGAACTTATACATAATCCTACACTGCATTTATTATAAAGTTCATTGCATTTATCAATAGGTATAATTCCAAGGTTTTCATGTTCAAACCAGACATTACCCTTTATAGTTGAACCGTATAAATAAATTTTTATATCAGGTCGTAAAAACTTAACTATTCCAAGCGCCTCTATGCCGACAAGACTGCATCTTCTTGGCTTATCAGGCTGATAAATAAAGCATATCGCATTTTCTTTTTCAATATTGTCAAGTTTTTTGTATACATTATGATCCGCACAAAAATCAAAATACTGAGAATCGGTATTATACTCTGTTTTCATCTTATGAGAAAGCCATCTTCCTATTGTTACAGGTTTTAATCCGTAACAATAAGAATTACATGCAAGTAGATATCCGTCACCCATAGGATTAAACAATGCTTCAAAGTCCTGTATAAAGTAAGCCTTAACCGCATTTAACCCACAGTCTCTCACTACTTTAGCTGTATACCAGGCTGTGGCAAATATGATATCATAATCTCCTTTAATATCATATCCCAAAAAGAATCTGGCATCACATTTACCGAAAAACTTTTTAACAAGTTTCTCAAGCTCTGCAACATCCTTTACTTCGTTCTTATCCTCTACATATACATCACATTCATCACCCTTGCTGATCATATATTGAATATTTTGTAGTATTGTTCTATGACCACCGGAACCCTCTATAAACGACGGTAATACCCACGCTGCTCTCATATATCTCCTCCGAATTTTTTTCTATATTCCCATCTAGACATGATATGATTGTCTATTATCTTCTTAAGTTCAGATTGTCTTTCTTCTACCTCCTTCATCTTAGTTTCCATCACTGCTATACAATCTTCTTTTTCCTTGATAGTATTCAATCTCTCAGTCGCAATGTCTTCTAATGTATTTACTTGACCGTTACGCTCTTCAAGAAGTTTTTCGAGACTCTTTATATATTCATCTCTTTCTTTAATCATATTTGATTGTTCATTGATAGCTTCCAATCTTTCCACTGCCAAATTTTCGGCAAACTTCACTCTATCATCTCTATCAGCTATCATCTCTGATTGGTTTTCTATCGCCTGCAGTCTCTCTACAGCAAGTTTCTCTGTTGCCTTAATCTTCTCGTCTCTTTCCCTAATCATCTCCGACTGGTTTTCGATTGCCTGCAGTCTCTCAAGGGCAAGTTTCTCTGTTACCTCGATTTTCTCGTCTCTTTCCCTAATCATTTCCGACTGGTTTTCTATCGCCTGCAGTCTCTCTACAGCAAGTTTCTCTGTTGCCTTAATCTTCTCGTCTCTTTCCCTAATCATCTCCGACTGGTGTTCGATTGCCTGCAATCTCTCAATGGCCAATTTTTCAGTTCCTTTTATCTGATCGTCTCTCTCCCTGATCATCTCCGACTGATTTTCAATTGCCTTGTATCTTTCCTCATATAAACCGCTAAGCTCCTCGAAATCTGTTTTTGAACATACTTATATTTTGATCTGTAAAAATATACATCTTTGTATAGCTCAAAGAAACCTGACTCCTTTATGCGATTATACCATTTATCCGACTTAGGGAAAAGTATTCCGAGACCGCAACTATGCTCAAAATCAAAAAGAAAATTACTGTATTTCTTTTTTTGTTTCTCTCAATGTACACATGATCCGTCATCTATATCGCTATATACATCATGAAAAAGAATTATTCCGTCTTCTGAGAGTTTCGGCAGCCAAGTCTTTAAATCATGATCTACATCTTCAAAGGTATGTCCACCGTCTATATGTAATATATCTATAGATCCGTCTTCAAAATCCGGAAGTGCATCATCAAATCTCATCTGATACAACTTTATATCCAGATTTGAAAAATATGTATCTTTTATCTTATTTACAAGTGCAAATACTTCCTCTCCGGTATCCGGAGCACCTATATCACCACTCCACATATCCACTGCTCTGATTTTTGTATCTAAGTTATTGTCCTTTACAGATTGGCAAAAAGTAAAGAGTGAACAACCGTATTGGCTGCCAAGCTCTGTAATCAATTTCGGTTTTACAAAATTTATAAGATCATATACAAAATCTCTATGACCTTCCCAATATGCAAATTTCAGTTGTGGATTTATCAAATCACTTTCAAACTTAGGTTCTGTAATTATCCATTTATTATTAATCATTTTTTATCCTCTTTATTTCAAATTTATCAATTGTATGGTTTATAATTCCATGCATTGGTTTAAGAGAAATAGCCTGTAAGTGAATAATATTATGAACCCAGCACTGAACTGTATGTACCATTTGATCATATCCTTCACCTATACCTAAGGTCAAAAAATAATCTCCTTCTTTGACTTCAGGCCAATCGAATTCAATTCTTGCATATTGTCTCTCACCATTTTTCACTCCCTCTATCATTATGTTCTCACCAAGAGTACTCTGCGCAAAAATACTGTTTCCATACTTATCTTTAAAAGTATATCCTATAATAATATTATCCGCATCTTTCTTCGGTTCAATCAATAACTCTATTCTCACTCTGTCTCCGGGCTTAACTACATCAACAACCTCATTGTTTATCAAAACCCTTTGACTGTCTATCAAGATATCCTGCGCTCCTCCTATGCTCTCCTTTGGAGACTTTACCCATCCGTCCTCAGATGAGCCTATATTTGAAGAAGTATCCTGATTTTCAACTTCAGTTTTTTCAAGCTCCTCGGCCGCACTGTCCTCTCCCTTATAGATTGTTGTGTGCAAAAGCTTAAGATAATCCTCTATAACCTCAAGCGGTTTTCCCTCCTTGATGATTTTTCCTCTCTCTATAAGTATAACCCTGTCGGCCATATTGGCAATACTGTTCATATCATGAGTTACCAAGAGCTTTGTAACCCCCTTCATCTCATCTTTCATGAAAGTATTACATTTTTGTTGGAAGAAAACATCACCTACAGATAATGCTTCGTCCACTATAAGTATTTCCGGTTTGAAAGCTTATCATAACCGCAAATGCAAGCCTTGCAAACATACCGCTTGAATACGTTTTTAACAGGCTGCCCCATATATTCCCCGATATCTGCGAAATCTATGATTTCCTTCAGTTTGCCCTGCATTTCTTCATCTGAAAAACCTCTCATAGAACCGTTCAGGAAGATTTTTCATAACCTGTATATTCCGGATTAAATCCGGTTCCAAGCTCCAAAAGGGCGGAAATTTCACCATCAGTATGTATTTCTCCGGTTGTTGGAGTAATTACACCTGTTATAAGTTTCAATAATGTAGACTTTCCGGCACCGTTTCTTCCTATAATGCCTAATGTCTCTCCTTTTTTTACACTGAATGTAATATTATCAAGAGCTTTATATTCTCTGTGATAATTTTTCCTTGTCAATGAAAAGATTTCTTTTATTCTATCCTGCGGCTTGTCATAAAGATTATAGCTTTTTCCAACACCGATTAATTCAATTGCATTCTCCATCTATATCAATCCTCTATAATACATCTGCAAAATATGGTTTAAGTTTTCTGAATGTGTACATTCCCGCACAAAGGAATAAACCTGTCAATATCCAAAAGTATAGTGTATAAATAGGCTTTTCTATAAAAAGCTTATGTGTCATAAATGAATCTCTATACCCTTCAACAATATAAAACACAGGATTTAACTGGAATATAAGTTTAAACTTACCTGTCAAAACCTCAGGACCCCAAACAATAGGTATTGCCCAGAATCCGATTTGAATTACAATTGCCACCAATTGGCTGACATCTCTCATATATACCGTGAGGGATGATGTAAATAAAACAATTCCCAATACCAAACATACATTGCAAAACATATAGTATAGTAATTGCAAATAATACCAGTCTGCCTGATATCCGAAAAAATTAAATATTATAGTTGTTACAGTTAAAAATATAATATGAATGATTAGTGAAGCACCTATCTTAACCACAGGGATCAAACCTATGTTAAAATTAAGTTTCTTAACAAGATATCCGTACTCCATAAATGCTCCGGTTCCCGCACCAAGCGCGTCCGAGAAGAAAAACCAAGGTATCATACCTGATACCATCCATATAATATATGGAGAACCGTCCGGTCTTTGACCGCTTCTAAGTCCTACTGTAAACACAAACCAATATATTAATATAGTGATTATAGGCTGAATAACTCCCCATGCAATTCCTAAATAGGAACCTGTGTATCTCGCCTTAAAATCATTCTTTGTCAATTTAAGAAACATCTTTCTTTCATTTTTAAGGAAAAAAAGTAATCTTTTCATATATCCTCCTCAATTACCCGATTCCAAAAGCACTTAATCGGCTCAGGGTTAAACTTATCAACCCATCTTTGTCTGGCTCCAAGTGCCAATTGTTCCCACAGTTTTACATCCCTGCAAATCGAGATAATCTTTTCCTTCCAGTCACTATAACTATTACAAAAAAGCCCTGACTCATTATCTATAATAACATTGCTATTATAACCTACATTTGAAAGCAATGGTACTATTGCCGCCGACATATATTGTATGGCCTTAAAACCGCCCTTACCTCTTGTATATTCGTTATCTACAAGAGGCATAAGTCCTATATGCGAACTTTTCATAACGGATACTGCCACATCTCTTGTCCACTCTATATTTTCTACAAGCAAATATTCCGGACACTCTTCAAGTTTTTTATTAGCAACAACCTTTAATATAAGCTTCTTATTAAGATTTGTTTTACAATACTTTGCGGCATCATCCAAGGCTTGAATTATCTCTGACAGATACTTAAGATTATTCATAGTTCCTATCCAACACATAATAATCTCTTCATTATATGATATCTTCCTTTGTGATACACTTTCATCTATATTTAAGCCTTCAAACTCACAGTCGGTAGTCGGGATAATCTTTACTTTATTTTTATACTTGGCTGAAACCGTTTTTTTGATAAATACTCATTTGTTACTATAATACAATCGGCTTTTTTTCTCAAAGCAAATTTGCTTCCGCCTCACTTATTTCACCGTCATACCTTATATTGTCGTCAAAATCCCAATATACATTCTTTTTATCCAGATATTTTTCAAGTAATAACTCTAATATATGCGGACAACTCCTTGGAAAAAATCTTCTGTTTATTATAATCGTTCGCGACTTCCATATCAAGGTATCGTATGCCATAACAAATATAACATTCAACAGTGTAATGACACCCATTATAATCTTTTTTTGATTTTTATTATTTGATTTTTTGATCCGTAATAAAATTTATATATAAAGCTTGGAGTCATATTTATTATTCTGCAGTTTTTCATATATTGAAAAAAAGTCTGTAATATGAAGAACCGTCATTTTTCATTTTTTTCAAAAAAACAATACATGAACTGTCTTTATTTTTTTCATAATATTCGTATATTCTTCTCATCTCTTTTTTTCAACATTACTCCTGTCGTACTCTTTTTATTCTTTTTCATATTGTACTCTCCGAATGATTTTTAGCCTATTCTTATCCATAAGTAAACTATAAATTAAATCAGACCATATGTTGACATCAAACCTTTCAAGTACATATCCCCCTTTTTCATTATCTATTAAATCGGCATTTCCTCTAACCTTAGAGCATACTACAGGTAAACCTATAGCCATTGCTTCCATTACTGCAACCGGAAGCCCTTCTTGTAATGATGAAAATAAGAATATTTCCGCCAATCCCAAAATCTTATAAATATCGGTTCTATAACCTGTAAAAATCACATTATTCTCTATTTCAAGTTCTTTTGCCCTGGTTTTCAAAAAATTTTCAAGTCTGCCATGTCCGCAAACTATAAATTTTACTGAAGTTTCCTTTTCCTTTATCTTTTTTTAACAACCTCCAATAAAAAAACTTCTGGTTTTTTCTTTCAATCATCTCACCTGCTGTAATCAAAATTCTGTCTGTATCTTTAAGATTGAGTTCTCTTTTTAACTCATCTTTTTCTTTATCTTCTATATCGGACTTTTCTTTTATACCCTTTGTATCTATCCCTACCCCTGCTATATATTCAACATTTACAGCTTTAAACTTTTTTGCATTATTAAAATCTTCCATATTTATGCAAATTTGTGTACCTGTATATCTTGATAGAAATCTTTCAACAGGATAGTATATAAGCCAGTTTTTTATAGAAGCACCTTTGAAAAAATGAAATCCGTGAGCAGTATACAAAACATCTTTTATACCGCATTTTTTTGCCGCCAATCTGGCTAACACCGCACCCATAGGAGTATGGCAATGTACCAGATCTATATTTTCATCTTTCATTATTTTTACAAGTTGCTTATATGCCTGCAGGTTTTTTTTGTTGAAAGGACTTCTCTCAAAGTCCACCTGATGGCATATTATACCTGTACCCTCAAGTCTTTTGTTATCCGTTCCGTATGAAGGATTGTTAAAATTTGATGCATAATGTATTTCATAGCCAAGTTCCTTAAGTATAGCCACATTCGGCATTTCAAATTGCGGAACAAATCCGCTTACGGTAGTGACCAATAACGCTTTCTTCTTGCTCATATACATTCTCCTAATTTTTTTATGCTAATACTATAACAGATAAATCGATTATACGCATGACAATAAACACATTTTTATAAAAAACTTTTATTAAAATAAAAACTGAGCCAATCAACATGACTCAGTTTTTATCACCATCTATGGGCCAGTATCAACGCACCGACAACAATTAAGCATACACCTATTATTTTTTTATTTGAAATCTTCTCTTTTTAAAGTTATATATGACAAATATCATTGTCCATATATATGTTATAGAAGTTAGAGGCAATACAACGGAATAGTCCAAATATCTAAGTATTATAATATTTACTACTGCCGCTAAAACATATAATATACCGCCTATATAAAGATTTGTATTTTTTAGCATCCCAAATATACTTTCTGATCCTGAAGCCTTCTTCAAAAATATCGATGCTAGTGCGGCAACAAAAGTCATTACTACCAAGGCAATATAATAAATCATTCATCACCTCCTGCAATAAAAATCACTCCTGCTGTTATTATAATGATACCTATTATCTTTGTAACAGTAACCGCTTCACCTAACACAAAAAGTCCCAAAATAACACTAAGTACATAGTTTGTTCCAAGTAATGGTTGCAATACTGATACGCTCCCAAATCTATAGGCAAGAATCATCAATACAGCACCAATACCGTATAGTGCAAAACCTACCAGCGCAAATATTATTCCATGTATTGAAGCCAACTTCCAACACAGCTGACCGATACAAGCAAATAATGCTGCCAGCAGCATTATTACAATTCCCACTTTGTTTTTTTTAATTGATTCCAACATATATCAACTACTCCTAAAAATAGAACATATATTCTACTACTATCTTACACCGTCAATAATCATCTTAGCCATAAAATCAATCATATCATTTGTCATTCCGGGATAAAGTCCTACCCAGAATGTATCATTCATAATACGGTCTGTATTTGTAAGTTCACCGACAATTCTATATCCTTCTTTAGCCTCTCTCATCTGATCAAAACATGGATGCTTTGTAAGATTTCCCGCAAACAGCATTCTTGTCTGAATACCGTTTGATTCAAGTTTGTTTACAAGCTTTGCTCTGTCAACTCCCTCTTTACATGTAATAAGGAAACCGAACCAACTCGGATCTCCGTTCTTTACAGGAACAGGAAGTATAATCTTATCTTCTACCGGCTTTAAAGCCTCATATAATCTCTTGTAATTTTCTCTTCTTCTTTGAGCAAATCCCGGGAATTTCTTTAACTGTGCCACTCCGACTGCCGCCTGAAGATCTGTAGGCTTTAAGTTGTATCCGAAATGTGAGTAAACATACTTATGATCGTAGCCTAAAGGCAACTCACCATATTGACGGTCAAATCTGTGTCCACACATATTGTCCTGTCCTGAATGGCATACACAATCTCTTCCCCAGTCTCTTATTGACTTAATTATCTTGCTTAAAAGAGGATTTGAAGTATATACTGCTCCACCCTCTCCCATAGTCATATGATGTGGCGGATAGAAACTTGATGTTCCTATATCTCCTATTGTACCTGTAAACTTCTTCTCACCGTCTATAACATATATACTTCCAAGAGCATCACAGTTATCTTCAATAAGCCAAAGATTATGTTTCTTACAAAAAGCCGACACGGCCTCAAGGTCGAAAGGATTTCCTAAAGTATGTGCCACCATTACAGCTTTTGTCTTTGGTGACAAAGCTTCTTCAAGTTTGTTTACATCTATATTGTACTGAGGTATTGTAACATCAACAAAAACAGGTACTGCACCGTATTGTATAATAGGCGTAACTGTTGTCGGGAATCCGCATGCTACAGTAATGACCTCATCACCTCTTTTTACCTGTCTTTCACCTAAAAGTGGTGAAGTTAATGTCATAAATGCAAGAAGGTTTGCACTCGAACCTGAGTTTACAAGTGATACATACTTTACACCGAACTGCTTACCAAATTCCTTCTCAAACTCATCAAAATATCTTCCTGCTGTAAGCCAAAACTCCAAAGAAGCATCTACAAGATTTACCATCTCCTCAGAATCATATACTCTGGAAGCATAGGTTATCCTGTCACCCTCTTTAAATTCTTTTTTTATGTTATGGAATTTGTCATGATACTCCTTAACCAACTCCAATATCTCTTTACGAGCATCTTCCTGTGTTTTATTTTCGAACATTTCTCCTCCAAACTATGTCCAATTTTAATATTATTATTTCAATCAATTCAACCCTTACATTATACGCTTAAACATTATTATGTTTACTCATATTTATAAATTTGATTAGATATATAAAACATCGATTATTAAATACGCCTTACATGACGGTATACGTACATTACCATCTTCATAACCTGCATACGAGTCTGTTTTTTTATCATCTGTTCAGCTTTTTGAACCTCTAAATATGCTTTTGCTATCCTTTTATATTCATGGTGTCTTGATAGGCAATAAGAGAATGCATTTCCCAAAAAATCATGCTCATTCAGCAATAACCTCCAGCTCTCTCATTGTTTTAACAACAATTTTACCCTCTTCAAACTGCTTTATCGACACTCCAATCTTTGCCGAATATTCACTATTCTTTTCTTCTTTTTCAATCCTATTATATTTGTTCTCACTTAATACGAAAATATTCTTATTATTTGAATACAAAACCAAAAACCCCTTCATATTTACACAAAAATCAATCTTTTTTTAAGTTGTATACTATATCTTTTATTTAGAATGCTATCTCAACAAATACTTCCTTATAAAATTCGTGTATATTTATGACCCTAATATTAATGCCTAAATATGTCTGTGTCAATAGAGTGCATTATAAATAATATAACTGCTGAACATAAAAGACATTAACCTAAATAAAAAGTCACAAAATCAGAATTTAAGTTCATTTCCAATTCTGTGACTTTTTTTGTACTGTATATGCTTGGGTTGACACTTATTATATAATACTTATACTTTTTATTTTTGAAATATACCTGTTCCAGAAGTTATCCTTCTTAGGTGCCAAATATTGTAAAAGCAAATATTTTTATCAGTACCTTCTTCTCCACTGTCTATATATCCAAAAGTATCTATAACATGCCATGTGTACTCTTCCTCTGACATAGTAAGAGTACCTACTATATTTCTCTGTAGCTCTACTGTCGAAGTCATATAACCCTAAAAAAATAATACCGTTAATATAGCATATTTCTTTATCTTTTATATCTTCTATATAATATCTTCTTTACCACAATTATCATTAATAAAAACAATAACGGAAGTGGCACCTTTTAACGACCAATCATTATACTTTCCCTATTTTTTTATAAAAAGGAGTCAAAATAAGTCCCTATTAATGTTACCCAATAAAACCTTTCTTTATGAGCCTTAAATCCAATTACTATAAAATACAATCCTACTTCTACCATCAAGAAAAAGCAAATATACTGTAAACAATTTTTGTTCCGGATAAACATCAAAAATCCACCCGTCAACCGAAGTTTCTTCAATGTTTACCTGAAGATAATAACTTCCGAATACAATTAACATAAACCATGATGTCATAATATTTACAGCAGAAAATATTTCCTTTATTTTGTTAGACAGTTTTTCAAATTTCGTATTAAATATTGCCGCCAATACAATAAATACCATAGAAACTGTTGCAAATGGGCTATATGCAAATGACAATGCTCCCCATGCCGCTTTATATTTATTTTTTTAGGTAAAATTATAAGTATACAAGTAATAAGCCATATAGGTAATGAGGAATTAAAAACCCAATAAAGCTGTGTAGTATTAGATGAATATTGGAAGTACTTTGCCCACCATTCCACATGCCCCATCGAAGGGAATGAGAAATTTTCAATAAAATAAATCCAAAAATCGTATCCTCCAAAAAGTATGAACGCTGAAAGTGCTATATATGAATATCTTTTTAATACATTTAACAAACAATAAAATATCAGAAACACTTCAATAGTCGCATATACCTGCAATAATATATTTGCACCCATACTATTTAAATTTAGTACTTTGACAATAGCCGCTACCGGTAGCCACCATGCGTAATAATATACAAGATTAGCTGATTTAACATTCGATAACAGATTACGAACAAACTCCGGTTGCTTATCCATATCAAAGCTAACGGGCCAACTACAATAGCATAAATCATGAAAAAAAGTGTTTCTCGCCTTAAAATCCGGGGTTTGATATGAAAATTTTCCTATTCCTGAAAACAAGCACCATAGTACAATTATTGCTATTGAAATAAACCAAAAGCTCATATTTTTCTTTATTGAAATAGTAAACTCTTTAACAACAGCCTTATATACATAAACACCGGTAACAGTTAATATAACCGTTCCAATTAAAGACACAATCGGATTAGTCCATCCCCATAGAAAAATGATTATAGGAAATATTATAAATGCTATAGACATCATTATTAATATATTGTCTAAATCAAAAGCATTTTTACTATACTTTCCATTTTAAAATCTTTAGATACATTTGCCTTCACAAACATTCTCCTTCATACACATATTTTTATCAACATTAAAGCCCATATCAAATTGATATAGGCTCTATTATAAAACTCATAATTATTAATATACTATTTTTATCTTTCTATTGCCTCTCTCTTTATTTTAAGGTTTTTCCTGCCTCTTTAAAAAAGATTATAGCATAACCAAGCATTGCCGAATTTGATACTGTATGTAAAACAGAATTTATCTGAGTGCCTGTTTGTGTTCCCGCATACATTTGTTCAATTTCTACAAAGTATGCTTTTCCACCAAAAAAAACTGATGTAGCTGAGATATCTCCTATAGATGAAAAACAGTACATACACTACCATAAATAATCCACCAAATCCAAATATAAATCTTTGTAAATTATCTTCCATTCTTGCATATATAAATGCAAATGCAGGTAGAGTTATGATAAATATTCCCGGAGTACTAAGTACAGAGAAGCTGAAACCATATATAATAGCAGCTACTATCAATAAACTGTTCTGAATTAAATCTACTACACTAACCTTTAAATTTAACTTAACATAATTAAGTAAGCAAATTATCTCTATAACCATCACCGTTACAAACAAGTATACAACCGGAGCGTACTGTACAGTTGTCCACCACATTCTTTGGGCAGCTCTCATTCCACTATAGGCAACACCTAATGGTGAGTGCAATATTCTTGGAATAAGGAATATTACAAGTAACATAACGAAGAAGAATAAAAAATATAAAGCAAGTTTCTTTAGTTTATCACCTCTTGATTTTAATAGGAAGTACAATCCCATCATACCAATTACAGGCATAGCCATCATCATTGGTATCTTACAAGAAACTCCAAAGGCTATAAGTAAAAATGGTAGTATCTTATTATCTTCAATATTATCCAAAAGAAGCACTCCCAATGTAAATAAATACAGAGGCAAAGCATCAAACTGTATAAATACTACAGCCACATAGAAAGTAACCGGATTTAATACCGTCCATAGGTATATACTCTTACTATTTTCTTTTCTTATGATTTTATGATTAAGCATAAATCCTATAAGACTGATTGCTGTTAAATTAAGTAATATAACATTTACAAATTTATATAATATTGTATATCCCCAATGGTATGAATTTACATCAAATTTGAACGGTATGTAGCTCATAAAACTAACAAGCTTATAAAATGCTAACATCACACCATCATACTGCCACAAGTACAACTCAATATCTTTATATTTATTTAAACAAGCAAAAAAAGCTGATATATATCAGTACCCGAACTTGACAGCTTAATTGTTTCAGTTAAAGGCACCAAATCACATCCATGGTATATTATTATACTAATAGCCGTAATAATAAACGAAATAACTATAGGTTTCTTACCTATGTTTTCTATACCCGCTTTTGAATATACCAATTTAAAAACTTTATCTTTACTTTTAAGTATAACTCGGTCTAATACAAATTCAAATGAAACCAAAAAAATTGCCGCAAATAAGAATAATACCGGAAAAAAGGCAAAACCTAAATAGTTTGTTTTTAATACATATGTATGCGAATATGCCGGTACCACTGTATACTCACTTATCTTACCTATGTTAAAAAAATCCTTTTCATTGATTTTTACATTAATAGGTGCATCATCAACTACAGAAAAAGAAATACTTATAGGCTCATCATACACCGTATATTCAGTAGAATATACTCCATTAACATCTGCTGTGAGTGATCTATATTCGGTATCATATTTAAACCTCAACAGTACCTGTATTCTTGTAGTTTGCTAAATCCATAAAGAATTGAACTCTTGGTACAGCAATATTTGTAAAAATATAGCTCAAGTAAATTGATAATAGCACTATTAAGATATGTGCAAACTTTTTCATTCTAAATCCTCTCATCATAAATCTACACTATTTATTCAGATAAGATAAAATTTGCCTTTCAGTAATATTATCCATATCTTCACCATTATTCCAAGCCTTATACCATTCTACACTCAAGTCAATTGCCCCATGCACATTAAGTCCCGGTTTCCAACCGTATACCGCCTTTAACTTATCACAATTAAGTTTTAAGAAACCAGCCTCATGAGGACCACCATCTGATTGTATTTTAAAATCAAATCCCTCTCCCCAAGCTCTCTTAAAGCTCTCAACTAATGTCTGTGCATTAACACAGTCACTATCATCAGGTCCTACATTATAGTATCCTTCATACTTCTCTCTGTCCTGTGCCTGTCTCATAACTATATCAAGGTATATAAATAGAGGCTCGAGCACATGCTGGAAAGGTCTTATTGAATTCGGATTTCTTATTATAACAGGATTTTTTGATATTGCGGCTCTTACACAGTCAGGAACTATTCTGTCTTTTGCAAAATCTCCTCCACCTATTACATTTCCTGCCCTTGCTGTAGATACAGGTAAAGCATTTAAAAAACTCTTCTTATAACTATGGGTTACAAGTTCTGAGCAAGACTTAGAATTGGAATATGGATCATAACCGTCAAGGAAATCTGTTTCCACATATCCCTTATCCTGTTCCTTGTTATCATATACCTTATCTGTTGTAACATTTAAGAAGCTCTTCACGCTATTAGATAGTCTTACACATTCCATGATATTTACAGTACCCATAACATTGGTTTCGTAAGTATATACCGGCCTGTCATAAGAATCTCTTACTATAGGCTGTGCCGCCATATGAATAACATACTCGGGCTGTACTTCATCAAAAACCTTTTTCAAATGCTCTAGGTCTCTTATATCGCCTATAACCGAGTCCATTTTATCTTCAAGTCCCAATATATCAAAGATATTTGTATCTGTAGGCGGATTTAATGCATAACCTGTCAGTTTTGCACCACACATTATAAGTATCTTAGAAAGCCAGGAGCCTTTAAAACCTGTATGTCCTGTAAGAAGTACCTTCTTACCACCATAAAACTTTTTTAATTCTTCAAAATTCATTTATTCAGTCCACCTCATCCAAGGAGCCTTTCCACTTGCCCAAAGGCTCTCTAATTTCTCTTTTTCTCTTTGAGTATCCATACATTGCCAGAATCCATCATGCTCAAATCCCATAAGCTCTCCATCCTCAGCAAGCTTCAGCATAGGCTTCTGCTCAAATATAGTAGCATCACCTTCTGTAATATAATCAAATATATTAGGATTAAGTACCATAAATCCTCCATTTATAATGGCAGAATCATCTTCACTCTTTTCTCTAAACGATGTAATAAGACCTGATTCTTCTTTTTTTGAAGTACACCCTTTTGCTGAGCTAAGCTTACAGTAGTTATTGTGGCAGTCTTTCCATGGTTTTGATGGAACTTAAGCAGTGCATCTATATCCACATCAGCAACTCCATCACCGTATGTAAGCATAAAAGGTTCATCCTTTAAATGCTCCTTTGCTCTTAAAATTCTTCCACCGGTCATAGTATTAAGTCCTGTATCAAGTACTGTAACTTTCCAATCTTCAGCATTTCTTTGATGAACTTCCATCTTGTTGTTTTTCATATCAAAAGTTACGTCTGAATTATAAACAAAATAATTTGCAAAATATTCTTTTATCTTATTTTGTTTATATCCTGCCAAGATTACAAACTCATGTATTCCGAATGTTGAATAATACTTCATAATATGCCATAAAATAGGTTGGCTGCCAATTTCAATCATTGGCTTTGGCTTTAAATGGCTCTCCTCTGAAATTCTGGTTCCAAGTCCACCTGCTAATAATACCGCTTTCACTTATTATCTCCCTTCAAATGCTTTTAGATTTTTCTTTATTTGTGCAAAATTACTGATAGACTCCCTGCCTATCTTAAAGATTCTTTTTACATTCATATAGTTCTTACCACCCTGCCTTGGCTGGAAAGTTACCACTCTATATGTTACTTTTTCTTTATATCTTGAAAAACATGCTGCAAGTATTGCATTAGGCAAATTGAAATTACTTGGCATCAAATTTATGTATTTATTTACAATGTCTGCTTTCATAAGTCTAAATGGTGCATTTGCATCAGGTACCATCACCCCAAAGAATAACTTTAAATATACCCTCAAAACATTTTCAACAAGCTTTCTTCCGGCTCCGTCTCCACGTTTTTTTCTGTTGCCCATTATGATATCATACTTCTTCCTTAGATTCCAAAATTCTGCAAATTCTGAAGGTAATGTCTGTCCGTCCGAATCTGTTTGGAATATCCAGTCTGCACCCTTCTCAATAGCATACTTATACAGTAATATTACTTTTGTTCCATGGTCAGTTCCCGGCTTTGGAATTACCACCAACTTTGGATATTCTTTTTTCATTTCATGCAATATTTCCAGTGTATTATCCTTTGATCCACCGTCTGAAACTACCAGTCTTGAATTTTCGTCTCCATTTTCTAATATTGGATACCATTCTTCAACAACATTTCTTATATTTGCCTCTTCATTATATGTAGGCATAACTATATATAAAGTGTCTCCCATACCTTTCTCCTACTTTTAATTCTTTTTAATTTCATCAGCCACTTCAAGAGCTCTATTAATTGCCAAATCCATATTGTAATATTTAAAATCTGCCAATCTACCACAACATATCAATCCGTTCACTCCACCTGCCAACTTAGTATATCTATCAAACAGCACCTTGCTCTCATCTGTTAGAACAGGATAGTACGGCTCATTACTTTCACCTTGAATATATGGAAGCGGATATTCTACAGCATATGTCGTCCCTCTCACATCTTGTACAGGTAATTTCTTATATTCTGTTATTCTTGTATACCCTTCAGCTTGTGGATACGCTACTACAGGCATATCCTGGAAACTTTCGATATCTTCATACTTCCACTCAAATCTAAGTGATCTATATGGCAATTTACCAAATTCACATTCGAACAACTCATCAATAGGACCTGTATATATTACCGTTCCGTCTATTTTTTCATTATCCATGTAAATTTCATTATCTTTAATCTTTATATGTTCAAGTGCCTCTACGCCTGTTTTTACTTCAATATTTCATGATTAAGTAAATTGTCAATCAATTCCATGTATCCATTTACAGGCATTGCTTGATAAGGGTCATCAAAGTATTTACTTCCATATGAGAATAAAACAGGAACTCTTTTGAAAATCTGTCTATCCACTTTATCAGGTGAAATTCCCCATTGCTTTGCAGTATATGGGGCATAGTCTTTATCATACAGGTATTGTGCAAACTTTCTTACATACTCATCTTCACATTCCAACATCTCAAGAACTGATGCACTCTTTTGATCTCCAAATACCATCTTTATATGTTCCTTGATTTTATCAGCCTCTTCCGGGAAGAATACATCTACGGATTCAAAGTCAAATGAAGTCGGAACACATTTTCCATCCATTACAGACCCACACACAAGATTATAGTCTTTAAACTCACAGTATTTTGTTACATACTCCCATACTCTATCTATTTTGGTATGGAAAATATGAGGTCCATATAAATGCACCTGGATTCCATGCTCATCTTTATAGTCATACACATTTCCTCCGGTGTGATTTCTTCTCTCAAATACAATCACCTGTGCTCCTGCATCCGCAAGTTCTCTGGCTACTACACAACCTACTATACCACTTCCAACCACATAATACTTTTTATTCATTTGTTAATACCAAATCTTCCTTAATTTTATTTATAACCTTTTGAATGCCTTCTCTAAAATCTACTTTCGGCTTAAAACCCGTATCTCTTTCTATATCTGTTAAATCAATACATGAACATGGCAAAACATCACTATTATATGGTACCTCTCCAATTCCTAATGGTAAGCTTGGATCGATCATTTCATGTATAATCTTTATATAATTACTGAGTTCCCAGTTATCTCCATGCCCTATTCCATACACGGCTCCTGATTTTCCTCTATCTCCTATAGCGACCATTGCGTCAATCACATCATCAATATATACATAATCCCAAAGTTGCTCAAGCTTTGTCAACTTCGGTTTTTCTTTATGGAGTAACTTATCTATAGTATAAAATATAACATTATTATCTCTTCTATCTGCTGCATATATCCCCGCTACTATTGCATATACAAAGTCGATATTATTTCTTTGCGCATAGTCACTGCATATATATCTAAGTGCAATCTTTGTAGCTCCATAGGCATTATTCGGTGACGGAACCGCATCTTTATTTAGAGGCTTACCATAGTACAAATACTCATTGGTTGATCCCGGGAAAACGATTTTTTTTATACCAATAGCTATAGCAAGTTTCATACAATCTATAGTCATATTCAGATTTATCATCTGAACATCTAGATCATTTCTAACTTCAGGCCTTACTCCCATCCAAGCCAGGTGGTACATTACATCTATATCCTCTGGAAATTCTCTTACATGATTCATAACTTGATTTAAGTCCATGCATTTAACATGTAGTTTATCATTATTGTTACCCTCATATATATTATTGCCCGGATAAACCACAGCATATACTTCCTTACCAAGTTCCAGCAATTTACATACCAAATTTCTTCCTATAAATCCATCTGCACCTGTAACCAGTATTTTATTCATACTTATATTTCTCCATTCACCTATATACTCCTTGTAAAGTTCCCAAAAATATGCTTATATGCAGAAATTATTCTGAAGTGATATATATTAACTATCATTACATAATAGATATACTCACGTCACATACACATTATAAAACTCATTATATTATCGCTTATATCTAATACTATTTCAAGTATTAAAAATATTTTTAATTGTATTACAATATACACAAATAATATACCTATATATTTATATGGTATATATCCGTTAGTATTTACCCTTATATTATTCATCTTCTTATACTTGATTAAAATTTTTCTTAATTCTCATCATTCTCACCGAGCATATCGCTATCCCGGTTCCTATAACACTAAGCAGGATATTCACACTCAAAAGTTCTCTCATTCCCATATAGTCAAGTATGGCTCCACCAAATAATGAACCGAGCACCGTACCGGCCGACATCATTCCTGACATAAACGACTGTCCTGTTGCATGATCTTCTTCTCTTACAGCCGTTCCTGTGAAATATACTGAAGCCGCGGCCATTATTGCAAAGCTGCATATCTGTGAAAGTTGAGTAATATATATCATTCCGATATTAACTGACACAAAATAAAGTACCGCTCTTAATATATACCCTGCACATGCAATAATCATAAGATTTCCCACTTTTATCTTCTTCATAATAAAGGAAAATGTAAACAAAACCGGAATCTCCACAACCGCCTGAATAAACATTGCCGTTCCAAGATTACTGCTGTTACCACCTAGAGACTGTACAATTTGCAATAGGTATGTTCCTATAATATTATGTGAGAAGAAAATAAAAAGCACCGCCAACAGCATTACAGAAAAATATGGATATTTTTTTATAAAACTGATTACATTTGTTTGCTTATACTCCTCACTCTCCGATACAGATTTCTTTGTGGGGGGCATTGTACCTACAACACATAATAATAAAACCATTATTATAAGGCCGGAAGCAGGTATTATTTTTGTCCCGAATCTAAGTGCCATATTACCGATAATCAGCGCCATAATTGCATACATGGCGGAGCCCATACCTCTGGCAACTCCGAAATTAAGCTTTATCCCTTCCCTCCCATATGCAAAAAGTGCTGTATTTATCATCGGCAAATATATACTTGCTATTATATACATCGAGCCGAACAAAACTGCAATCAGCCACCTCTCTTTTACAATAAACAGCATAATACATATAAGTACATATGGTAATCCCAATAAAATAATCATTCTTTTCCATGTAAGAATTTTTATTCTGTCACATAAATTCCCCGCCATAGGTTGTAATATTACTGCCACCAAACAAAATACAGCTGTAATAACGCCTATCATACTGTTGCTAAATCCGTTGCCCTGTAAATAAAACGCAATAAATCCGGCACTTGGACAAAACATCATCCAGTATAGCCCTTGCAATAAAATATATTGGATATTTATCTTTTTATCTTTCATTTTATGATTCCGCTTCCTATTTCCATCTCCGGCATCTTTCCTTTTTCTATGTCAAAACAACACTACTTTTATTTTATCTAACGTCATACTGCGAAAAGAGGAAGGAATAATCCCTTCCTCTCAAATCCATCCAACTGATACTACTATAACCACTAACTGTCTAACCTGCTCAGTAGCATATTATAAAACGTTTGTCTACTACCAATTCATTGAACAATGCTTCCGGCAGAAATATTTTACCAAACAGCTTTTCCAATAACCATATCTTGTCTATCTTTAAAAGAGAAATCAACGGCGTTGTATCAGAAACTACAATCATAGTCGTGACCTTATACTTTTTAACTGCTTAAATGTATTTATATCTTCTTCCAAATCATCTTGTATAAAATCATAATATGAATATCCAAGTTTATCATAAATCGTAATCAATTCCGACTTACTGATACCCTAAGATTTCTGTCTGCTCGTCCATGTGATATTGTTTGGTTATATATATATGGATATAAAAAGCAAAGCATTTCTTCTAAGCTCAGACTCAGGATCTATCGCGACAAGATACCTTGACATACCTATGGGCACATTAATAGTTATTGTCTCTGTAGTTACCATATTATCCCTCCATATGTTTTTTTATTAAGTATAATTATATTTTTTTATATATGCTATGCAACTATTTTATAAAGGCTATTGTAGCCTTCTATCAAAGTACTGTAAAAATTCATTTTTCATTTTATACTTCTATTTCCTTGTTTTCCTTACTTATCCAGTCTATTACTTCATCAAGGTCAGCCTTTACATCATCAACTTTTGATCTTATTTCATCTGTCGGTTCTATTGTATCAGGCACCATTATCACTCTTGCACCTGCTGCAATTCCGGCATTTAACCCGTTTATAGAATCTTCCAGTACAAGACTTTCAACTATATCCGTTTTCACCTTGTTTGCCGCTTTTAAAAATATATCCGGTGCCGGCTTACCGTTTTCTATCTCATCACCACAGGTAAAATCATCAAAATAGTCATATACATTTGCCATTTTAAGATACTTTATCGCTACTTCTCTCTTTGTAGATGTGGCAAGACAGGCCTTAATATTGTTTTCCTTCAAATATTTAAGTAAGTTATCAAGTCCCTTTTTCTTTGTCAACCCATGCTCTCTTATATGAGAAACAATATATTCCTCTCTGGCATCCCTACCCTTTTCTATATCAAATTCTTCGCCTGCGTCAGCTCTCAAAATCTCATATACCAATGCTCTGTTTGCACCCTTTATCTTAAGTATAGCCTTATCACTTATTTTGCATCCCTGTAATACTGCCGCATTCTGCCATGCTTTTTCCATACAGTCTTTCTGTGTCAAACATCAGACCGTCCATATCAAATAAAACCGCTTTTTATCATTATTATATCCGCCTTTTTATTACTTTTATATTAAGATAACATTTTTTTATATTAAAAGCCATAAATTATATTAACAATATGTACATCTTTACAAATAAAAATGAGATAAACTCTCACTCTTTAAAGTGAAAGTTTATCTCTTTGTTTATGCAAGTCTTACCTTGTTTCTTTTTTCTTTTTTACAATTACAATAGTTGCAATAAGTGAACTTATTAAAATGAACATATACTTACTGATATCCATAGTATCTGCCGTCTTTGGAACAGGTAAAGCCTCTCTTTGTGCCGGAATCATAGGTACCTTCTCAGGTTCCTTGATTGTAGGGGTTATCTCCTGCTTTTCAACAGTTGTATTTATGGCATCTTTACTTGTAACTGTATTTACAGTTCTTGCCTTCACAAGTCTGTCGGATGATCCGCCACCTGAACCGCCTCTACTGATATTTGAAGGTGTTGCTATAGACGGTGTTGCTATCGGTCTGATAGTAATATCCCTGTTCCTGTCATTAGGAATTAGTATCTGACTTGGTGTTGCTATTCTTGAAGGAGTCGGTGTTGTAGATGTACCCGGTGTTATTGCACTTGGAGTTACAGGTGTAACAGGAGTCAACGGTCCGGGTATAATTACCTGACTTGGGTCCTTTTGGTATATATAAGTAACCACAGTTTGTCCTGTTGTGAATATTCCCGTAGCACGTCCCTGTACAAGGTACAAATGATATCCATCTATATCTTTTTGTGTTGTTGAGTAAGGAAGTCCAAGACTTCTTGTTCCGTCCAGTACCTCATCACTCTCTATCGGAAGCCCCGCAGTATTTACATAATGGGCAATTACATCTCCTGCATCTTTTCTTCTGTAAACATAGGTTACAGTCTGAGTTCCGCTTATAAATGTTCCGTTAGCATTTGCCGGTGTTATAATCAGATCAAAATTGTCAAAAGACTTCGCACTTGAGGTATATGGCAATCCTAGTTTTTTTCATTACCGTCAAGTATCTCAGGTGTATCAAGAGGTATATTTCCGTTTTCATCTATATGCTCAACAATAACATTTCCTGCATCCTGACGTTTATAGATATAGTCTACTGTAATCGGTGCTACTGTAAACAGTCCGTTTGCATTTGACGGTACTGTTATCAAATCATAATATTGAATAGTCTTTGGCGATGTGGTATATGGCAATCCCTACATTGTCTGTTCCTGTAATTGTATCTGTACTTTCAATATTGTTTCCATGATTATCAAGATAATTTATTGTCACTCCGCCTGAAATTTTTTTCTCTTGTAGAGATAGGTTACAGTCTGGGCTCCGCTTGCAAATGTTCCGTTTGCATTTGACGGTACTGTATCTACCTCAAAAATCGGCATAAGTCTCAGGATTTGTTGTATATGGTAATCCAAGTTTCCTTGTACCGTCCATTACATTAGGTGCTGTCAAATCGCTTCCGTCATATACAGACTTATGATATACGGTTACATTTCCTGCATCATCTCTTCTGTAAACATAGGTTACAGTCTGTGTACCTGTTACAAAAAGTTCCTGTTGCATTTGCAGGCACTGTTATAAGTATGAAATTCGGTATATTCTTTTGCTGTTGTTGTATATGGTAATCCAAGCTTTTCCCACTCCCTGATAAAATATCGGAATTATCAATCTCATTACCTTCATCATCTACATATCTGACTGTTACATCTCCTGCATCATCTCTTCTGTACTCATATGTAACAGTACGCACTCCGCTTTGCAGGATATACTCCTGTGTGATCTGTAGGTGTTGCATTTACAACCGTGTAATTTGCTATAGTCACCGGTGCGGTAGTATAGGTTAGTCCTGACTTTCCTGCTCCCGGTAAGTTTTCATCTGCTGCAAGCGATGTGGTTGTTCCCGCTTCATAGTGATGTACAAGAACATCTCCCGCATCATTTCTTGTGTAATAATATGTAACAACAGTGTTTCCGCTTGCAGGATATACTCCCGTATGGTTTGCCGGTGTTGCATTTACAACCGTGAAGTTTGCAAGATTTAGCGCAGCTGTGGTATAGGTAAGTCCCGACTTTCCTACACCGCTTAAAGTTTCATCAGGTGAAACTTCATTTGTAGTTCCGTTCTCATAATGGTGAACTATTACATTTCCAACGTCATTTCTCTTATACTCATAAGTTACTGTTTGTATTCCTGTTGTATATACACCATTTTTATTTGCAGGCTGTGCCACCAAAGTAAAATCAGGTATATTATGCTCATTTGTAGTATATGCCAAACCGAGCTTTCCTGCTCCAAGAAGTGTCATATCCGGAACCAACTGAGTGGTGGTTCCCTGCTCATAGTGATGCACTATAACATTTCCGCCGTCATCTCTCTTATATTCATAAGTAACAACCTTGGTAGTACCCGCTGCAGGATATGTTCCTGTATGATCTGTAGGTGTTGCATTTACAACCGTATAATTTGCTATAACCTCAGGTACTGTAGTATAAGTAAGTCCGGACTTTCCTGCTCCGCTCAATGTATTCGGTGAATGAAGCTGTGTTCCGCTACCCTGTTCAACATATTTTACTATTACATCTCCCACATCTTTTCTCTTATACTCATAAGTTACTACCTTTGTAGTTCCATGTGCAGGATATGTTCCTGTATAATCTGTAGGTGTAGGATTTACAACTTCATAATCTGTTATTGTAGCCGGAGTTGTATTATAAGTTGCACCTGCCATTCCCACTCCGCTAAGATTTTCATCTGCTGCAAGTGAGTTTCCTGTTCCCTGCTCATAGTGATGTACTATAACATCTCCCATGTCCTTTTTCTTATATACAAGTATTACAACATTCTCACCCGGAGATAATGTACCTGTGAGAGGCTTTGATGTGGCATGTAATTCTACATATTCGTAATTTCCTGTGTTTGAAGGATCTGCCGGCACTGTCACATTATATGCAGCCATAAATGTATGTGTAGTAACGACATCCGCTACCGCAGTACCTGCATTATCTGTCAAAGGTGCTCCTGCCTGATCCTGATACTTTACTCTAAGTGTTGAATCTATAGCCTTTAATGCCGCATTTGCGGTTCTGTTATTTGCTTCAGGTGTAAGGTTTACAGTGTACTTAAATACATTTCCACCTCCAAATGTCTCATCAGTGAAATCATTTCCTATTACGGTAGATGATGACTGCACTGCTACATTTGATAATGTATCGCCTGTAGAAGGTGTAATTCTTATTGTATAGTTTCCCCTTGCACTAATATTATCAAACGAATAATTTCCGTCCGTATCCGTATTTGCAGTAGCAAGTAAATTTCCACCTGCATCATAGAGTTTCACCTCCCTTGATGCTGCAACTATATCTCCGTCAGCTGTATTATATATTCCGTTTGACGGATTCATATCATAATAAACTTTTCCCTTAATACTGTATTTTGCAGGGACTATAGTATTTGCTACAGCCTCAAATGCTCCGCCGGTATTATTTCCCGGGAATCCGGCAAATGAGTTGTTTGCCTTATCTGCCTGTGTCAAATCAGTACTGTCAGGTACTTTAACCTTAAAATGTAATGTATCTGTTTGACCGCTTGCCAAAGTGTATCCCGGTCTCATTGTGATCTTAATCATCTTTACCTGCGACCAATCTGCTACCGTACTCACCCAGTTTGCAGCATAGTTTGCAGATATATTTCCATTTACAGGTGTATCTGTGCTGTATTGATAAATATAATTCGGATTTGCATCAAACGGTCCCGTCATCTTTACGCTGAATGTAGAACCTCTATCATCATATGTAACACCGTCACTGTTCGGAGCTATCGCTTTATCACCTGAATATGGTAATATATCAAGGAATGTAAATCCACCCTCGGCTCTTTGAGAGTTATTGTAAATATTAAGCTGGTAATCAACTTCCTGATTTGAATCGGCTGTTGTAACAGATGAATATAATGTTGCATCCGCTCTCTTTGATCTCTTGGTTAAAAATAAGCTCACGTGGAGGTGAGTACTTAAATTTTTGTTGCCATGTAAGCAAATCTCTGTTGTATTTCCGTCATTATCAACATCCAAACGGTCAATATCCTTACCTGCAACAGGGTGATTTGCAGCTGTTTCATTATTACTCCAGTTTACTATACTTGTGATAGTATGATCTCCACCGTCAAGATTCCTTGTAACGGTAAAATCTGTATAAAACTCCAATCTGGAAATTGCACTTGAATCCGTATAGTTTGGCAACTTCAAGCCGCTTATATTGTGCACATAGGCAGTCTTACCCGTGCCTTTATAATTTTGAATTGTTGTATATGTATCAGGTAATACCGTTGTATTCACTACCCAACCGCTTGGTGCGTCTCCACCCCAAGTATAATATGAATAGCTTGAACTGTTATACTTAAGTCCGGGATCTGCCAAAACCGTATATGTCAAATTTTCAAGATCCCACTTACTGCCCAGATTTCCTATATAATCAAGCGTACTATAATGGCCTACATTTTGATTAATATATTTTTAAACCTGCATCCCTCGGTGCATTTTTCGGGATAATCGGCTCTTCTTAGACTTGCCCATTCCTTTGACCATGTTGTACGTACATCATTTTGGGTTTTAGTACTTGTTCCGTTATCGCCTATACCGCTTGAATTATTTTTTTGTAGTAGTAGTTCCTGTAGAAGGCATTGTACTCAATGTGTTTTTAACGGTATTATATGAATTCTCCGTTAACTTGAATGAATACTTTATAGATACACCTTCACCATAACTAGACCATGGACTTGTGGTTGTCGGAGCCATAAATTTTATCGGTGTATCAAAAACAAATTCAAGTTTTGTATAATGCTTTGGAGTCGGCAATGTTATTTCTGTTTCTGTCGAAGTAATGGCAACATTGGTTGCAATCACTTCAGTTGTTCCTCCCGGCAATGTACCTATAAGCTTGTTATGCTGCATATTTGCAATTTGTGTTGCATCAAATACAGGTAAATCTTCTTCAGCTCCTGCCGCATTTTTTACCTTAATATTTCTACCGTCATGACGGATTGCATACTTAACAAGTTCCAATCCTTCAACAGGCTCATCAACTATTTTATCAACAGTATGATTGTATGCTCCGTATGTTACAAGCTGGTTCGGGTTGCCTCCATAATACTGCCATCCTGTTGAAAGATAGTATGAATGCAAGCTTTCTTCTCTTGTACTTAAGATATGATTTTCATATCCACTCTTATAAAATACAAAACCGTCATCTCTTGGTGGTGTTCCAGGATATGAATAAAATGAATCTACAATTTTTGATTTTATAAGTGACGCCGGATCCAAAGACCCGTCATCATTTACAAACTGCCATGTTACCGGAAACTCAACTTTAGTAGCCGTTGCATAGCTTGTTCCAACCGGCTGATTATTATATCTCATGGTAAAACTACTGTAATCAGAATTTGACGTTACCAACTCATCTTTGGTTATTGTCTGATTTGCCGCATTATACGTCCACTTTTCATTTCCGGATATAGTCGTATCCCAAATAGTATTTGCAGGTAATTGAACTGTTATCCTGGTTTTTCTTCTATCAAAGCCCTTTGATTTTGTATCACCGCCAAGAGTAGTTCCCGGCGCAGGCCATTCAACTCTGTATGAATCCACTCTGACATATGTCTTGGTATCATTTGACAGTACTGTATTCGATTGCAAATCTGATGAACCCTGTAAATAGCTTCTTGTGTTTGTATCGAGTATTGCATTCTTAGTACCTATAGGGTAAGTATATGCTACAAAATTATTATGAGTTGTTGCCAACAATGTTCCATCGGCTTTGTAAAACTCGATCGGTATATTGTAAGTTTCTCCGTTCACTAAACCGTTTGCTTTTAAAGTTGCCTTAAAAGGTATGGTAATCATTGCAGAACCGGCATTAATATATTTAATTTTCATTATATAATAATCGCCCTGTTGAGTTACGCTCTTTGCATCCCCTCCAGTAGGCATGTTTATATAATCCGATATATCACTTGTTGACGGCCAAGCAAATATAGACTTATCCAGATATATAAGTGAATATGCACCGGGGTAGCTTGTACTAACCGATGATATCACCGTATTGGCATAAAAAGGCACCTGATCCCCAACATAATACTTTGTAGTTGGTGTAGCTATACTGGTATCATAAGTGACATTTGTTGTTATATCCGGATTATTTTTTACCGGTGGTGGTGTAGCAGCAGCCCATGCTGCCAGACATTGTGTAAATGTGCCTATGATCATATTAATGATCAACAAAAAAAGCATAAATCTTTTTTTCTTTGAGTTTTTTTCATATGCAATTTTTTTCCTTTCACTCTATTTGAGTTCATAATAGCACATTTACAAAATATTTTAAAGAAGTTTTAAGAAATAAACAGAATTTTTAACGAAAGTTGATACCAAATCAGTAAAGTTTTTTTCGAATGAACTTTCATTGATTCAACTTATCCTCGCTTTTCATATTAATCCCACCTTCCAGCTCAGCACCCGCTCTCTCATTACCTCTATATCCAGTACTCCATAGGCAAAATCCCTTTCTTACAAGCTCTTCCGGAACAAATTCATCATATTTTTCAAACACAGGTACTTCCTTTTCATAAACCAAAGACATAGGATCTATTTCCTCTGCCACTTTTTCGCTGACTATTTTATAGAATTCTTTTTCACTTACATTCATAGTAAATTGTATAAAATACGGCCTTGAAGGATTTAAACCTTTAAGTCCGAGTTCTTTTGCACAATGTACCTTTAAAAATCTCTCAAGTGCCAAAAATGCATAACTTCCAAGCCATGGAAATAAAGCCCACATATTCCCACCAAGATGTATTAGCGGATTATTTGACAACTCGGCCTTTTTAAAGCAGTCTCTTGCTTGTGCCAGTCTGCCTCTACCATGACTCATCAAATACATATATGTATCTGATGAGCTGAGTATCTCTTTCATTTTCTCCAGTACATGAGTATGTATATCTCCCGGCACGTCTCCAAAATAAGCCGGAATATTTCCCTTTACCAAACTTACATATATTGCTCTTCTTTTATGATCTACTTCCTCCACAATCCACACTCTACCTGCAATTGCAACCTTACCTCCTCTTTCCGGTGGTCTCACAATGGTTCCAAGTTCCTGTGAATCCGTTCTCACGGAATATTCCATATTCTCCTGAAAAACAGCATAAAATTTATAGTTATTTACAATTCTTTCACCCGAAATCCCCACTATAAGTCCACCGTTTTCAGTTCTGTTTATATGATCTGTCTTAAGCAAATGGAGCAACAAAATCCTAAAATCATCTCGACTTATTCTTCTAAAAGCGGAAAGACTAAGGACTCTTGAAGCCAATTCGGCAGGTGTCATTTCTCCCATTGAAGCTAATGTGCTCATTGTTTGATGGTAGAGCAAACTGTATGGAAGTCTGTCAAGCCTTGGAGGCTCCACAAATTTTTCTTCCACATAGAGCTGTACCAAAGCTATACCCTGTACAAGATACCATGGTATCATTTCAGGCATCATTGCTCTTGGCTCCGGGTGATCCTCCCTCATCACAAACCACATTTCCGAAGGTGCTCCTCTCCTTCCTGTTCTTCCAAGTCTTTGCAAAAATCCGGATACTGTAAAAGGAGCATCTATTTGAAATGCTCTCTCAAGTCTGCCGATATCAATTCCCAATTCAAGTGTCGCAGTAGCACATATCGATATCAAAGAATCGTCATCCTTCATCTCCTCTTCCGCACTCTCTCTATATGAAGCGGAGAGATTGCCGTGATGTATTAAAAATCTGTCGGATTCGTGATTTGCTTCACAATACTGCCTCAACTGTTGGCATACAATCTCACATTCTTCTCTTGAGTTTGTAAATACGAGACACTTTTTCCCTTTTGTATGTTCAAATATATAAGCAAGTCCGGGATTTGCGCCTTTCGGTGCGTACCCGGTATTCAGCTCCTTTGCCGTATCCTCATAACAGGCAGCCTGCGGCTCTGTATTAAAGAAATGTTCCATTGATAATCTCCAGGTTTCCTTGCCTCTGTCAAACTCAGGTATCAATGTTTTTCTCTTGCTTCCGGATGAAAGAAAATTCCCGGCAAGCCTCGGATTTCCTATGGTAGCAGAAAGCCCCACTCTTCTCGGATTACATCCTGCCATCTTGCAAAGCCTTTCTATAAGACAAAATGTCTGTAAACCTCTGTCAGCCCGCAGCAAAGAATGTATTTCATCAATTACTATAAATCTTAGATCATGAAAAAGAGATGATATTTCCATATGCTTATTTATCATCAATGATTCCAATGATTCAGGTGTTATCTGTAAAATACCTGAAGGCTTTTTTAACAGTTTTCTCTTACCGGTCTGAGTCACATCACCATGCCATCTTGTTACCTTAATATTCGCTTCTTCACATATAAAATTCAGCCTTGAAAACTGGTCATTTATAAGAGCTTTTAGCGGTGCTATATAAAGTACTCCCACACTGCTTGAAGGATTTTCCTCAAGCAAAGTCAATATCGGAAAGAATGCTGCCTCTGTTTTTTTCCCGAAGCTGTAGATGCTGTTAAAAGCAGGTTTTTCATCAGTATTAAATAAAACGTCTGCAGCAGCATTTTGTACACCTCTAAGCATCTGCCATCCCGAATTATAAATATATTCCCTTATAAAAGAGGCATATCTTTCATACGTGTTCATAATGTGAACTCCACAAAATTTTCATCGGTATTATCTGATACCGCCTCCGACTTTCGCAAAAGAGAAATCGGGAGATTCCAAAAAGTTCATTTATTTTTTTAAATCCGGATTTTTGATACATAAGATCCAAAAGCTCAATAAAAATCCCTTATAACTTCTCTTGGAGTAATATTTTCTGTCGCTCCTATTCTGTAATACTCAAGTTTTATAAAATCACCCAACTCTATATCACTTAGTTTCCTATTATAGCCATAGAGTCCGGCATGCATATCTGAGAGTTTCACATAGTACAAGCATCTCCTCCGGAGTCAGTGCTTCAAGCCTTATTACAGGTGAGAGCAGATCTCTCATACCCGGCTTTGAAAATTTACCTTCCGAGAGTCTTGAACGAAGAGCCTCATAGCTGTATATTCCTCTTCTCTTATCTTCCAATGTTTGTGGCGTTGCACCCATTATAATTCCGAGATATTTTGCCTTCCCCTGCAAGGTGTCATTATACATTGTAAGCATCTTTTCATAATTATATTGTCTGGTGATGGCATTAGGTATCTTATATATATTTACAAGTTCATCTACCATAATCATCATTCCGCTATAACCCGCAAGTCTGAAAAACATAGCAAACAGCTTTAAATACTCATACCAGTCCTCATCTGTGATAATTATATTAACTCCAAGTGCTTCTTTTGCATCTGTCTTTCTGCTGTATTCACCTCTAAACCAACGAACAATTTTCATCTTTGTTTCATCATCCCCGTCTATATAGGCATGATAGTATTTAGACAGTAGTGAGCCGAACTCAAATCCATGAACCATCTCTGAAAGTCCTGCTATTACAGTGTATATTTTCTTATCCACCTCATCTAAAAGTTCTTTGCTTCCCGGTAATACCCCATTTGTTTCTATACAATCAGTCTGAATATTATTTATCCATCTGTCTAAAAGTAATGTTATTGCTCCACCTTCAGGCTTTGTTTTTGTAGACAAATTTCCTATAAGCTCTCTATATGTCGCAAGTCCCTGTCCTTTAGTTCCCTGCAGTCTTCTTTCCGGCGATAGATCCGCATCCGCTACTATAAAGCCCTTATCCATCACATAATTTCTTATAGTCTGTAATAAAAAGCTCTTTCCGCTACCGTATTTACCTACAATAAATCTAAATGAAGCACCACCTTCTGCCACTATATCCACATCATGCAGCAATGCCTCTATCTCGTTTTTTCTGCCGACTGTAATATATGGCAAACCTGTTCTTGGAACCACACCTCCCTTAAGTGAATTAATCAATGTTTGAGCAATTCTCTTAGGTACCTTTTTATCTTCATTCATATATCTCTCCTATGATATTCAAAATATCCTCTCTATAATCCTCTACCAAATATATTTCATCGCCTTCACATTCCAATATATTGTCACCTATATCTTCAAAGAAAGTCTCATTTATATTGTCGGTAATAATTGATGTAAACAGATTATTTGACTTTATCAGACTTTTTATAATCCTTTTCCTGCAATAATAAACTTTTAGGATCTTTTAAATTTATATTATCTGATATTTCCGGCGGTTTATCAAAATCTAAGTTTTTCTGATTTACCCTGATTACCGTCATTATATTTTATAGAATTCTTTTTCGATAGTATTTTGTATATCAGCCTTTTCAACTATATCTGTATTTATCACCTGAGAATGTATACAATCTTCATCTACAAGCAAACTTGTCTTTGTAATTTCCGCATCGTTTCGAATCTTTTTTAATGCCGAAAAGTCTATATTTATCAGGTTTCTTTCATTGTGTTTTATTTCCTTAAGAGCTTCGTTAAATGCAGCTGCAATAATGGTGGCAATCCTGGTATCTTCCATACTTGGTTTCAAATAATATCCAAGCTTAAATTCATCTCTGATCAATCTGTCAATTTCATGAACTATAGATGCAAGTTTCTTCTTATTAAAATATGCCCTTATATAAGATTTTTCCTTCCACCTGCCTGCTTTACAATGATACGACCTCACTCCGTTTACTATATAGTCTGCATCTTCCTCTGTTTTATCATTCAAATAAACCGCATTTAATAACGGATATATGCTTCTGTTTTGCATCCTTCCAAAGCAATGTGTAAATATACTTTTTGCCGTCAATATTTCCGCTCTTTAATATATATTTCCACACATAGGCATATATAATTATACTTTTCTCTCTTTCCTTTTTTTAATACTTACGGAATTTAAAAATCTCTTACCGGCAAAAAAACATATGGCATCAAATATTTCTATATCATCATAATCTCCGGATTTTTTTCAAAAATTTCAAGTGCATGATCTCTGTCTAATATCTCTTTATCAATATATTTTTTTACCTCATCCACCGGAAAGCCTTTTAACAAGCGAATACTCAAAATACCATCTATGTAAATTCCTTTTTATCTGTGTATTATCTTCTAAAAAAACCGCCTTCTATAAATTTTTTTCTTCAAATTCTTTAAGTTTGTTCAAACTCTCAACAGATGAAGAACTGCCTATACCGCAAAAGAAGCTCATAGATATATAAGTATATAAAGGATGTAAATGTTCTGTTATATACGCCATTCCTCAATTCGGTTCTCCATGTGAAATAAGTTCTCAATTGTTTATCACTCAAATCATGGTATGTAGTAAAATAACCCGAAATATCACATACCTGCCCATGATAATCATCCTCATAATCTTCCATAAACTTGGCCTGCCTATAGAAGTTTTTTTAGCTCTTAATTGTCCGGAATAATCATCATATCTATACAGTTTTCTCATTTCAGTGATTTTCTCCGGGATATACTCCTTTTTCTTTAGAAAATCACTCCCTTTTGCAAATGGTAAAGGCGTATCCGTATATACAGTATTACTTTTACCGGTATCCGATAAAGCTGTGTCTTTAGACGGATTGCCTTGCAATATCGCATTATCAAATAATTCAAATATATAATCTTTGTCCGTTTTATCATTAAATGATATGCCTATCCAGCTGCTACCATGCATACGCAAAGGATCAACTATATACTCTTTCATCCTGTCAAATAAACTTGCTTCATATTTCAAATCACAATGTTCCATCCATCTTCCGGTATCGGAATTCCACTCCTTTATAAGAAGCGCAATCATCTTTCCCGTTAAAGGATGGCACAGTCTTGACATAGTTAAAGAGCTATCCCATCTGTCGGACTCTTCAATATTATGTTTTTTTCTTTTTATATAATCTAACAGCTCCTTTAATTCCATTTATCCATCCTTCTTTAATCACAAAAAGGTCTGAATCCTCTTACAAGAAAAACTTGTATCAGGTTTCAGACCTGTAGG
>CAKAIM010000005.1 GCA_916439285.1 uncultured Lachnoanaerobaculum sp.
AAACATTATCTGGATGTGGGTTGGAGGATAATGTAAAAGGCGTCTATCTGTTACCTGACGGAAGATAGCAGAAGGTAAAAAGAAGGAAATGTAAAGAAAAATTCACAATCAATCTTTGTAAAGAAGCTAATCAAATATATGAAAATGCTATTAAAATAAATAAAGCGGGCTGATAGAACTTTATACACCTCCTACAGGAATTGAGAGATAAATTAATAAATAATTTATATTTAATAATATATTTGTACAATAAGTGATATGTCTAAATTAGCATACAAAATACAATGAGTATATTTTATATACTTGGCGAAATATATATAATTATATACTACTGTATGTCAGATACATTTTATATAAAAATATAATTTGAATATTATTAGAATCTGTCCTGTACTTATTAAAAGAATTTCAATGTTATTAAGGAGGATCAACTTACTAAGTCGGACAGATTTTTCGAGGATATAGTTAGTACATACTAACTAAATAATATGATGATCTTTTACATAGAATTTTTATTTGTTCGTTTGGAGGGACGAGACATGTTTAAGCGTATTTTTAAAGTGTGAAGTATTGTGTGGTATATTAGCCACGAATATGGTTATGTCATCTTTTTCTACACAAAGTTTTTGAAGCCGATTGGTGTAAAGGGAAGTTGATGTGGTATCACATGCATCAACTATGGGACCCTACACCTGTGTCTGTCTCAAGACCGGAAGAGGTGAAGGAAGAAGATAAAGGTGCAGAGGTCAGTGAATCAGATAATTTGCCTTTGAGAGTGATTTTATTGAATCATTGGAATACAACAATTCTTATGGATATCTGATACACCTTAATAAAGGATTTCTTAGTAACGACTTTATAATGAGATTCAGTATGTAAAATTTATAAATGATGTTAAATATAGATATGAGACTGTTAATACAGACAGATCAAAATGGTATACTATATTTTATACCATATAAATATCTAAACAAGGTGAAAATATACTGTATTTTATATGAAGGATATACATATAAACATTTGTAGAACTGGGCGATGAATTTAAAAACAAAAATCAGCCCTAAACTTATTGCACTTGAAAATACAGATGGAGTGGATGTTGCCTTTAATTAAAACTGAAAACATAATAGTATTGACGAAGAAGTGGCATTTTGCCAATGCTGTTAGGGGTGATTTAGGAAAAATTACTGTAATTGAAATATTTACAATGGCAGGCAGTACAACCAAGGATAGAAAAAGATAAATAAGTGTAGTGGTGACGAAGATAATGATGAATTGACAATTCAGTTTAAAACAGTGAAGAGAATATATCAGTCACTATATCTATGATATAGACATAGCAGTGGAAGTTGCAAATACCAAGGGTACAGTTATTTTATATGAGCATACTTGATCCACTAAAGTATAACTGGGATACAAAGGATAACCAGTTTAAAGACCTTTGAGGGTGAGGGTATAAACTCTAGCTTATCTGAGTGAAATAAGTGATATTGAACTTTCAGTATTGGATGAAAAGGTGAGGCGAAAAATACAAAGACTTTGGAAGAAAATAAGGATTACAAAAGTCCCACCAGTGAATTACAGATTTTTTCAAAAGTATTTGAATCAAACAAAAATACGGAACTTTCATTATATCACCACTTCAGTTAAAACACAATTTGGATATTAATCCTGACCTCTGAAGTCTCAAAACGGCAAGAACATTGACTGATGATATTAAATCGGATGAAGACTTTTTAATGTCATTTGATGATAAAGGCTTGACTTTCAGAGTTAAATAAAATAGTATTAAGGACAGAAACGGATACAGTTATGAGATGTATCCGATGGCACAAAGGCTATAGATGACGATGATATAGAAATAATCAGAACGGTACTATGGAGAAGCAGTAAAGGATAATCTTACTCTAAAAATAGATAAAAAATATTTCAGAATGATAGCGGACGATTTATATTAGAGTTTAAGGCTAAAGGATATGATGACAGCAGTGTAGCTTTTTTAGGAAAAGGAAGCGGAGTGTTTGGTACAAAAGGATGTAAAAGGTGGGGTGAATTTTTAACAGACACTGATTACAGTCTGGAACTTAAATCAAAAACAACTCTAGGCCACATTTGTATTGCGCACATATTTTTGATAAAAAATAACAACGCTCAAAGGCGGAAAGTAAAATTACTATGAAGGATCAAACCTGGGGAGATTTTAAAGTAAAGCGAGGACCAAATGAAGAAGTTTTGGTCCAGAGTATGCGAATATGTTAAGATCTTCGCAAGAATTTTATTACGGTCAACACATATACATTATATTGCAAAATAATGATTCTACAGTTGTTTTAAAGGATATTGTAGCACCTTCAGAGCTTATGAAGTTAAAAGACCTTCAGTCAAAAGTAAAATCTGTTGTAAAGGAAATCCGGTTGTAATATCTTCAAATAAAGAATATGTGGATATACAGTCTATAAAAATATCAAATGACAGGATACAACTACAAAAACTGATGGATTGTAAAAAATAATGGTAGGTATCTCTGGATTTTGAAAGATTGGAGAAAAGTCTGCAGGTATTCTTGAGACTGTAGGTAGTTTCTCAATGAAAATATCCGCTAAAGGATATAAGGATGCAAATATTGATTTTGCTATAAGGATACCAATAACCCATTTGAGGTAGAAAAGATCGGATAAAGAAGAATACTGGCGTAATTTCTCACAAGGAAAGTGCCTGGTATGGCTATACAGATTCATTAGCCTATGTGGAATAAATAACAAAAACTTGGTAGACACAGTACACAAGATCAGCTTTCTTGCAGTACATTTACTTATAAATGAAAGATTACTTTTAGTGGTGAAAATAAACTCATATTAAAGTCAACTTTATATGATAATATTAGTGAAATTCGATTTTGACGTGACTTAGAAGTGAAAGGAAGCACTTTTAGAAAAGGTTCCTACACGCGTCAAATGCAAAATTAAAGAAATTCACAGGTGAAAATTTTACAATGATCTAAGATAGAAGATACAAGAAAACTCTTAAGAGAGACTTAGAAGTGCGGGAATTGAACTTGATGTGGCTCTCTTCGGTTTTGCTAAGGCAAAACTTACTGTGAAGGAAAATACTCGAAGATAAATTCTAAAGCATTGAAGAGATACAAGAGGAACTGGTGGAAACAGTAGATTCTTCGATCTTCAAGATCTGTGTTGGAAACAGAGGATAAAGTAGATAATACAATAGCAAAATTTATGGTCAAGAAGAACAAAGAAACTCTTCTGAAAATAATAAAATTGAGGAAGCTATTAAATGAATTCCCAAGTAAGAAAACTGATGAAAGCAAAGATTTAAATCCGAAAAACTGCTAGAAAGCCTGAAAGTAAATCTGATGATATTAAGAAAAAAGACAGATCCAACAACTCTTTTAGTTTATAAAAGGCGAATAGAAAAACGGAAAAAACAGAAAAAACAGAAAAAACACTTTCTTCTTCAAAAAAATCAGAAGAAACAAATCATCAGGTGGAAGCAAGAGTAAAGGACGAGCAAAAGTACAGGAACATCGATTGAAAGATGTTAAGAAGGTATTTACAAAAGAACTGGTTTAAACTGCCAAACGGTAAGTGGACTATACTTGATGAGAACATTAAATCATCCTGGGTAAAGGATGGAAATTATTAGTTCTATGGATGATAATAGTGAGCTGGCAGAAAATCAGTCGGATCTATATAAATTGCTTAAGTGGTACTTTGCAAAAGCCGGTGGATATATTGCAGAAAATAGGTGGATATCCTTATAAGGAAAAATGGTGCTATACGGTATCAGGTGGAGCCATAGCTCCAGTCTGCATGGGAGGAGAAAATATCGGAGAAGAATTCTATCATTTGGTACTGACAGTGAATCTGTCTGTAAAATACATGTAGACGGATATCAAGTGGATGCTAATGGTGTGAGAAACTAGCTTTATATAATAAGGTTGGTATTTATATAGAATAAAATAGCCACTGCGAAAGCAGGTAGCCTACTTTAAATTATTAGTTGTTGATAAGCTTCTCGGCATCATTATTTCCAGCTGTAAAGCTTTCTGATTCTGCAACCTTCTGAAGGATGCTCCAACAACTTTCTCCTGTAGAGACTGACGACCTGCATTAGACATATCAAGTGAAGTCTTTAGCAAATGTACCGTCCTGGATATCTGTAAGAACCTACTTCATAGCTTTCTTTTTATTTCCCTCATTAATAATCTTTTAATTCCTGTGATATAGTCACCGTACTCAGCTGTATTTGAAAATAGAATATCTCATTCCTTCAAATCCTGACTGATAGATAAGGTCTACGATAAGCTTCATCCTCATGGATACATTCAAAGTATGCATTTCTTGGATCATAACCTGCTTCACAAAGAGTCTCAAAACCTGCCTGCATAGTGCACAAACACCACCACCGGAGCAATACCTGCTCACCGAAGAGGTCGGTCTCAGTCTCTGTGCGAAGGTAGTCCTCAAGAGACGCCATACAGCACCACCGATACCTGCACCGTAAGCAGGGTGCAAGCTCAGGTGCTTTACATAACATCCTGCTCTACAGCTACCTGAGACAAAGGTGTTCCCTTGCCCTCAAGGTACTCTAGACAGACAGTATGTCCGGGCCTTAGGGCTATCATTGTAACATCAACATCCTTGGGTGCTGGTACAACCAGTGAACAATGAAACCATGAGCAAACATAAGCATATTTCTACTTCAAGATTTGGCTCAAATATCATTCTTATATAAATCAGCCTGAAGCTCATCGTTTATAAGAATCATTATAATATCTACTTTCACAAGCCTCTGCAGCTGTATGAAGCTTTAAGTCCCTGTGCTTCTGCCTTTGCCCATGACTTACTTCCTTCATAAGGCCGACAATTGTTGCATCCACTTTCCTTTAAGTTCAATGCATGTGCATCCTGGCTACCGTAACCGATGATTGCGATAGTTTTACCTCAACGTGAAAAGATTACAATCCTCTTAATAAATTTACAGACATATAAATACCTCCTAAGTAACTTCTTTGCCATTTGAGTTTGGGAACCATCAAAATAAAAACTAGTTGAAAACAACTACACCATACTTTCCTATACTTGAAGAACAGTGGTCCTGTGTCTAGCAAGTTCAAAACTTCATAATCGGAAAGAAGGTTTGAAAGCGCTGAAGTTTTAATTATCACCTGTAAGCCCTTAACAGTCAAACAATCCCCTTATGCATCTACAATAGCTCTGAAAATATCGCAAAACTGCGATATCCTCATCTCCTGTAAACATCGGCTTTTACTTTTATCATTATAATTTCACGGAAAACACTTTTGCCTTCCTCCTAAAACATGATATCTCTTACATCTTCAATTTTACCTAGCTGTTTTACTATTTGATCCAAAGTGTCCTCGTCTCCGATAAAACAACTATCATTCTTGAAAAGCGCGGATCAGCTGTCTCTCCAACAGTGAGAGGTCGATATTGTACCTCATGAGAACAGACCCTGACACGACAAAACACCTGCAGGAATTATCTACAATAGAGTGAAATACTCGTCTCATATTTACCTCCAATATTAAAGTATTAGTATATATGGTTAAAAAACAAAACAGTGAATCATATTGGTTTGCCTTTACTATAGCACCATTATGATGAAATGTCAATTTATTAAATAATATGTTTTAATATAACTACAAGTTATATCTCTAAAGCAATTACTAATTTTATATGATACTAACTGAAATCAATAGTTTAATCAAATCATATTTTCCGACATCATTATCATCCAACTCATAAGTGTAGAAACTGTTTAAATATCATCACCTTCATAAGAGCAGGTAATAAATGTGTATTTGGCCCCACCTTTTCCAAAGGAATCTCTCTGAATATTTTGCTTTCAGTCATTCTATACATAATTGTGAAATAATCCATATGTAAAATATATCACCTTCTTTCAGGGGCAGAGTCGGTATAAAAAGGGCGGCAATAGTTTTTTTTAATCTGTAGGTTTTATCAGGTGTATAGATATATATGCAGCTGGTATTCTTTGAAAAAAATCTTCATCCTTAAACTTGGTTATATCTGTAAACATCTTACCGTCTTTCATATGATGACCGTAATATAATATTATTTAAGGTGGAAAATCAGTGCAGCCATGTATAAACGGAATAGTGTCCTGATGGTTTATATCACGATGTAAATAATGATCAATATCATATTCTTTCACAAAATAGGATAATCTATTTGGGTCCCGGTATATATACCCATACAATCCACATGTGGGATTGAGCAGCCTTAAGTGATGCAAAATTATTTTCCTGCGTATAGTTCTCATCAGTCTCATAAGCCTTTGTGGGAGGCTCGTTGTGATCTCTACTACTGTAGTGGTTTCAACAGTGGTTTCAATTTCAAATTTTTATTTCTGTATAATGGAAATAATGGCTATCGCTATAGTAATGATGCAGCTAAAATAGTGTCAAAATTTTCTTTCATGTATCTCCTAACATTTTAGGTAGAAAGTATAACATTTTTTTTTACTGGCTGTATAAATCTATAGATTAGATTGATAAAAAAATTCCTCACTATAATAATTAGTGAGAAGACGGAGGTAAAATGAGCAATTTGAATTTAAGTCATAGAGATGAAACAGTTATGGATAAAAAGAGCAGTATTTGTTTTATCTTTTATAATACCTATTTTATAGTAATAATATTTGAGAGGAATATTTCCCCTTTGGTGATGAGCTTTGAGAACTGATATGTATCATCAATATGCTCCGTTTTCAGAGTTTTAAATATAGGTTAAGTAATGGGTCCTTCTTTACAGCTGGAATCTGGGAATGGGAATAAATTTCTCGGCATTTATCTTACTACCTTGCAAGCCCTCTAAATTAGCTGATCGGCTTTATATGTCCTCAAAATATATGATTGCGACATATAATCGTATTAAAAGCAGATCCATCAGGACTTTCATTTACATATTATTTATATAAGCATCACTTCAGGTAATAAAGACAGGTATAATTCTTTCAAAACATTCTATGCACTTTCAGGATATATGGCGGCATACAGTTGGAATATTATGGCAAGCAGTTGTATTATTCTTCTTCCTATGGTTGCCTCGGTCTTGAAAAGACTGGTAAAGCAGGAAAGGTTTATTATACACATTAAGTCTGGGACTTTGTATATTGTCAAATTATTATATTTCTATAATGATCTGCCTTTTTTTTATGGTAATATACTTTATTTCTCTTCATGTAATAAAGAATGAAAACAATTTGAAAGTTTACACTTTCAGCATTTTAGATTTAGTATATACATTTGTCTCAGGTGGACTGGTGCACTGGTTTTTGTTACCTGAGATATATGCATTAAAACTCACAGCCTCAGGAGACTTTGTTCCCAAGTACATTAATTCATATTTTCCAATGTGTGATATGATTGCAAGACATATAGAATGTAAAAGTTGAAATAGGTCTGGATCATTGTGAATATATTCTGTGGTGTAGGAATATTTTTATTTGTAATTCTATACATACTTAATAGAAAGATTTCCAAAAAGAAAAAAGCAGTTTATATATCTTTGCTTGTTTTTTCCTTGCAGGATTTTCAATAAATGCTCATGAATTATATTTGGCATGGACTTCATTATCCAAACTCACTGCCTGCAAGACAGAGCTTATATATATATTTCTTGTGTTGTTTATCTGTGCAAAGGCATATGATAATTCTGGCAAATACAACTTCAAGATCTTAGTTGGCATTTGGAATAAACATAGTATATATTTTGCTGGCACAAAGATAGTAAACAATGAGGATTTTCACTTTGCAGTGTTTATGCATAATGATTTTATAAGTATATATGCAGTACTGATGTATCTGCATAGGGTAAAGAGATTCTCAAAAACAGTTTTATTCCTGATAACACTTGCAATTGTTGTAATTGAGTCAAGTGTTAATATGTCTGTAACCAGTGTAACAACGATAAGTAAAGGTACTTATTTAAACAATAATGATGTGAGAGCATTGTAAAATTGCAATGGATACAGTTTCCTATAGAATGAATAAGGTTGATAGAAAGACAAAGGATGAGGGACGGTTGGATTTTAAATCGGTTTCCATCTTTTCATCTACAACAAATGCTTCCTTCAGCTGATTTATTTGAAAACTGGGAAATGAAGCTTCAACAAATGCGTATTCAATTACAGGTGAAACACCGCTTCTTGATATGCTCTTTGCAGTAGATATGCAATATATACAGGTGTGAAACAAAATACAAATATGTTTGTTGATGTATCAGGCGATTATTTATATGAAAACCCATGTATTACCACTTGAATATATGGTTGATGAAAGATTTAGTGATGACTGGAATTTAAATCTTGGCGATCCGATAGAAGTTCAAAATGATTTAGCGGTAGTATATGGTTTGCCTGATATATTTGAACAAATCAAATGCCAAAAAGTCCACTTCTGTAAATTTTGAAACTGACGTGACGGAGAATACTATGCATATGTGACAAATCCTTCCTATTGATGAAGTGGAATTCAGTTGTGAGACAGGGACGTCAAGAATCATTGAAATCTGAAGAGACATTATATATTGGAGCTTGGAACCCTTGAGGGAGAGAAAAACGGAAGATTTGTAAGTACGGATGATGATAAGGATGAATCTATTGATGCAAGAATTATATAGGGTGAAAATTATGATTCACTAAAGAAACTGTATTATATCTTAAATAAAATCCTTTTATATCTAAGCAAAATTTCAGACTCATATCTGTCGAAATGTTCATGCAGTTGAAAATACTATTGTTTACCTCTATTCATATGATGAAGGATGGAGTGTTTATGTTGACGGAAAAGCCGAGAAAATAGAAATATTAGATGCTTTTATCAGTTTGAAACGAAAAAGGAGCAGCATGAAATAGGTTTAAGTACGTAAGTTCTGGTATCATTAAGTGCAATAATAAGTGCAGCATCATTAGCTTTATTATTACTGATATGTCTTGTGAAAAAGTTATAGAAAACGGCGGATTCAAATTCAGAAAGAAAGAAAAAGTAATTGAAGAAGAGTTTGAGAACTTGATATTGATGATTTGGAAGAAGACGATGATTATGAAAATGATGATACGGAACAAACAAATCTCAATAATATAAAGATTGATACAGCTATATCCGAGAAAAGGGTGTGAGTGGACCTCTTACAAAAAACTGTAATTCAAGACTGATGCTGGTTGGAAATAGTAATGATGACGAATTTGAAATAGAAAAGACAGGTGTATATGAAACTTTGGGTGGAAGATTTACAAAAGAAACAAATAAACTGGTGAGTTTAATGAATCGCTTTCGATGACCATAAGATTCTATAAACAGGATATCAGAGGAAGTATAGCCCATGTAAAGATGCTTTTTGAGCAAAATATACTTACAGATGATGAGAGGAGATAAAATAATTGTAGGATTATCTTCTATAGAAAATGATACTGAACACGGAGTTCTAAAATTTGATGACAGTTCGGAGGATATACATTCATATGTCTGTTGATGAAAGAATAGGTGTTCCGGTAGAAACTGCTACAGGAAGAAGCAAGAAACGATCAGGTGGCACTTGATGAAACTCTAATATGAGATGAGATAGATGAACTTCAAGGAACTGTTATATGAACTACTTACCAAGTACTTCATATTGAGAAAATACAACTATATATACCCGAGGTTCACACATTGCAAAAAGCAACTACAACTTTAGCACATCACTTCAGTGCATATTTTGAGAGATATTTGCAGGAATTTTGAACTTTGCTCTACAAGAAGAGAATGAATATATCGCCTTTAGGCTCGGTGCTTTACAGGAACGACCATATGATCTTGACAGAGGATATGTAGCAAGCCTTTTTGGTTTGAAGGTCTGCTACAGAAACAGTATGGATTCTGTAAGTGGGGATTCTCTTGCAGGTTACTATCGGATCTTGCCATAATTTCCATGCATCTTAGCAGGCTATCAAGAAGAAATTATCATATGAATACCGATGAATACAGATTTGTGAGATGGATGATACCTCTACAGGTTCTCAATACCCCAGAAGAAAATCCGAGGATATTGCAGAGCTTACCGGGGAAAGAGCGGTAGAGTATGCAGGTTAATATCTCTTCTTACAACAATGAAGAGTTACCGCTTGCCTATAATAAAGATATGCAAGAGACAAAAATGTCATTTGATACCATAGATACTGTAAAAGTCTGATAAAACTTATGACCGGAATGCTCTCAAGTATGAGTTCAATAATGAAAGAATGGCAAAAAGTGCAAGAGAAGTTTACAAATGCAACGATGCCGCAGATTGTACCTATAAAGAAAATGTATTTTAGAGATGCACATGAGATAGTGGGTAGACTAGTCTTATATGGAATTAGACATGGAAGGCACTTGATTTTTCACTTGAGAGTTCGAAATATATCAGAGTATTTTGACTTATAATTATATACAGGTATATTTCTTTAAAAACTTGCGTGGAAAAAGAAATACCAAGGGGCACCGGGACTTACAGCTATGTAGATAGAAATAAAGGCATCAAAACTTTTAGGTCTAAGAAATAGGAAATTTATGAAATTAAGAAAGAATGATATATATCGATAATTGTTGCCTTAGTTATCGCGTTGCAGCAGGACTTTATATTTATTTTAAATAGAAGCGGGAGGGTGAAACCGTTTTAGTATGGGAATAATAAAAGCATGGATATTGATCTGTCAAAAGGATAACAAAATAGATCTGGAAAGCAACGGCATGAGATACATCTTGATACAGAGATGATTGCAATTGCATTCCTCACAGTGAATGTCGGACCTTATATCTGTGAAAGATTCAGTTATATAAAAATATCAGTGGTCAACTGATTTGCTTGCAGCTGAGCTTCAGTCACAATCATTAGTGAATAGGAGAGAATATGGTTTTAAAAGTATAGTTCGGAAAATAAGGTCAATTATAAAGGGATACTAATAGTATGGAAATAAACTTGCTAGCAGAAGAAATAGGAGCTGAGAATGTACTGGTTTCAGTCTGGGAAATCAGTACTCCTACTCAAGGAGAAGTTGGAAATACTATAAAACATATAGTCAGTGAAACTCCAAAGGAGATACAACAGTTATACTTACCACCCGTTGATAGGGATACTAAGACTTGCGGTAGCAAGAATTTGGTCCCACTTTTCTACCGATTATGATGAAATAATATCTCTTTTTAACCTGTGGTGCGGCAGCCTCTTTGAATATTATATTTAAAGCTGTTATTGAATGTGAAAATGATAGAATAATAGTAAACACTCAATTTTTTCGGATTATAAAGGTGTTTATAGAGGTCAGGGAGCAAAGTTGTATTGGTAAAATGCAGTGGTCTCACACTCGATATAAATGACTTGAAAAAATATAAATATTAATACAAAGCAGTTTGGTGAATTCTGAGCAAATCCTTCAGGAGTTATTTATCCGAAAGAAAATATAGAAGCTTTGGTGAATCTTAAACAAGCTCAAAAGAATGGACATCCCTGTTTTTAATAAAGTGACGAGCCGTACAGAAGTTGTATTTGTAGAAGAACGTCGGGTTTTACAATTTATATGATAATACATTGGTGGCATATTCATGGTCAAAATCTTTCTCTTCGGAGAGAGATCGGTTACATTTGGTACCGACTAATGCTGAACTATACGGATATATATGCCGCGATAATGAACAGCCAAGTACTTGGATATGTTTGTGCTCCTTCACTGTTTCAGAGGGTTACTCAAAAGGAATATATAGATGTAAACCAAATATTAAGTATACCAAAGAAACAAATCTTTTATATACAGAACTGATTGAAATGGGATATATGTGCCCAAATCCTAAAGGGGCTTTATATGTAATTTTATAAAGTCTTACCAAATAGCTGACGGAAAAGATTTTTGTGAAGAACGATACAATATGCTTTTGGTACCGGGAGAGGGATTTGGAAATGAAAGAAATATGCTCGTTTATCGCTTCTGTGTAGACTCTGATAGAAAAACCCATAAATATAAAGGAACTTATGTCTGGAGCATAATCCGGACTTTGATTTATAAGAAAATTTACGAAAGAGCTTAGGGCTATAAAAACTAGCAGTAATCATTTACTCATTTGCACAGCTTTATCATCTGATATATCACGATTATATACTTTTTATCACAGTACATTGATCTACTAGAGAGTAATGTGTTTATACTTTACTATAGAGTAAACTTTTTACATACATATAAACGGTATATGTGTCGTGACAATTATAGTGTAATTATCTCAGGGTAATGCAGTGGAGTTGCATTAAACAACTCAAAAATACTGAGACATTGTGTAATCGTACTAAACGCACTCAAGTGGAGGGAAATGCTATGTCTTTATCAAACAACATAAAGGAAGTTGCATGAGTTGCTTAGAGAGAAGGTTCGTGAGTTTGCAGTAGAGTGAGATATGAAAAGCTGGTCGTGAGCCCTGTATGGAAAGAGCGAATGTTCAACTCAAGTTGTGAAAGAACATGGGTAAACTGGGAATCATGGGACTTCCTATTACGAGGAAGAAGTATGGTGGTGCTGATCAGATGTACTCAGCTATGCTATAGCATGTGAGGAGCTTTTCAAGAGCTGACGGTGGCGTGGGTGTTATACTACTTTCAGCTCACACTTCATTGGGTACTTATCCTGATGGCAGGCTTTCGCAATGAAGAGCAAAGAAGAAACATTTACCGGCCCTTGGTAGCAGCGGAGAGCTCCCTTTGGAGCTTTCAGTCTTCTGGAACCGAATACGAGATCCTGATGCCGTTAGTGCTGAGATAGCAGAATTATTATCTCTTACGAGCGGAAATAAGATGATTTACAACAAACGGCGGTGAAGTGCGGTGATGTTTCATGTGATATCGGCTCTGGGCCACACCAATATGGGCTAGAGGTATTTCTGCATATAGTGAGAAAGGGCATGGAAGGATCTGGGCTTCCTGGGTGAGTCACTATGACAAGCTGGAATCAGACTCCATCTGCCAAGCATGTGAGCTGTATGGCTTTTAATGTGCATGCAGTTGAGGCTACTCTTCTTGGCAAAAGAAGGTCAAGGGATTTGAAGATTTACGCTACATCTTTGATGAGAATCTGAAGTAGCTGCACAGGCGCTGGGTACTGAGCTTTTTGAAGAAGCTGCCGAATACAGGCAGGAAAGAGAGCAGTTCGGAAAGCCGAGATGTCGCTAGCGCAGCGAGGCAGTGCATTTTCAGACGTACCAGATATGTGCCTCAAAGCTCAGATGTGCAAGAATGCTTGTAGCATTCGCTGTGAAACCTGCAGCTCTCCATGTGCTCCGTATGGAATGGAATCAGCTATAGCAAACAGTATGCATCCGATGTAATATGAATAACTTCAGACGCACTGCAGATCTTTGAAACGGATGCTACTTAAAGGTATATAGAGAATGTACAGAGATACAGAATCACTCCTATATGAGGGTACAGTGGAAATTCAAAGAGTCGTAATAGCAGCTCATATCTTGGGTAAGATATCAAGAGGCAGAAACTGCTGCCGTTAAAGAAACAAAGGGCGAAACCGGTGAGAGAAAGAGAATGATTATCGGAGGGAACATTAAAGAGAAAATAGATGTACTTGTAAAGCGAATCTTCAAAGGACGGATTTTGACTATGACGATGTAGTATTCCACCATGGACTACACCTATCGTAGCTGCAGAAAAGAGTTGTCAGTGCGGGACAGGGCATAGGATCAAGAGAATATGAAACTTGTAGAAGATTTGGCTAGGGCCGCCGGAGCTGCAATAGGTTCTTCACGACCTGTAGCGGAGACTTTAGGATATTTGCCGCTTGACAGATATGTCGGTATGTCAGGGTCAAAAAGTTTCAGAGAAATCTTTATATTGCATGTGGTATATCAGGTGCATTACAGCATCTAAAGGCATCCAGAATGCTTCTACAATGGTTGCCATAAATAAGGGATCCGAATGCAAGAATCTTCAAAAACTGTGACTACGGTATAGTGGGGTGATGTAAATGAGGTACTACCTGCACTTACAAAAGCACTTGATACAGGAGAAAAGCCTGCACCATAATGAAGAAAATTAAAGAGAGCCGATAGTGAAAGAAACACACCTTCAAGAAAACTATATCTATGTATCAAAGATTTGTGGTTATGGAATATGATGTACTTCTTGGAGATGAAGAGGGCGATGTAAGACCGGGAACAGAGTTTAAGGATATTCCAAAAAGAATGGTATGTCCACTGATGGGTGAAGCTGCAGATAATTTCATAGAGATTGAAGTATAATAGGAGGAGAGTATGTATAATTACCGTAAAGTTACAGACGATTTGTATTGGGTCGGTGGAGATGACCACAGATTAAGTCTTTTTGAAAATATTCATCCTATATATCATGGGTATCTTATAATGCATATCTCTTAACGGATGAAAAACAGTTCTGGTAGATACAGCCGACTGGTCAGTTGGTAGACAGTTCCTTGACAATGTTGGAGGGAGTTTTGGGAGATCGCAGTTTTAGATTTTACTTATAAACCATGTAGAGCCTGATCCTGCGCCGCTTCAATTCCGGAGATTTTTACTTCGTTGGCGAATGTAAAAAGATTATTACAACAGAAGGCTGCTGCGATACTCGCCAGTTCGGATTTAATATCAGACCCTGAGCAGGTGGATGAGGGTTACAGAAGGTGACAGTAGATGCTGTTTGAGAAAACATACACTTGCATTCGTAAAAGCTCAATGGTACACGTGGCCTGAAGCTATGGTAACATTTGATACGACAAACGGGTGCTTTTCTCAACAGATGCCTTCCAGTTCATTCAGAGCACTTGACGAGCTCTTTGCAGATGAGTTGAGTTTGATAAAAAGAATGAGCTTGATGATGCAGAAGATACTGTGCAAATATAGTCGGAAAAGTACGGTCACAGGTACTTCAGGTATTAAAGAGGCTTCCACACTGCCAATTAAGTATATATGCCCGCTGCATGGTCCGGTTTGAGAGAAAAGATATTCACTATATCTTGGACAAAATATATGCATTGGGCAAGCTATGAAAAGCCCTGAAGAGAGGTATAATGATAGTATATGCTTCTGTGGAAATACAGAGGCTGCCGCAGAAGTTTTGGGCAAGAAAAGTTATGTGAGAAGGGGTATTACAAAGACAAGACTTTATGATGTTTCAAGTACACATGTGAGCTATCTTGTTTCAGATTTATTCAAGTATAGCCATCTTGTTCTTGCATCAGTTACAGTATAATCTTGAATATTCCCTCCAATGCACAACTTCCTTATGGATCTTAAGGCTCTAAATTTTACAAAAGAGGACTTGTGCAATAGTTGAGAACGGCTCATGAGGCACCAAATTCAGGAAATTTGATGAAGGCAGAGCTTGAAGAGATGAAGCATATGGATATCTTGGATGATGAAGTAAACATAACCTCTTCATACAGAGAGAACAATGAAAAGTGATATGGACGCATTGGTAGATGCTCTAGTTGCTTCATTTAATAAAAAGTAATTTAATATTGTTACGGTTTTGGGTCGAGGGAGCATTCTCCGACCTTTTATATTGACAAAATGGATTCTTGGTTTAAGAATATAAATACTAAAACATTATCGGAGGTAAATGATGAAATCATTTGAAAAATTTTGATGAAAATGAGCACGCAGAATACTATAGAAGTTCGAAAAGTATAAATCATGACAAATCAGCAACAGGGTAAAACTTATGTAAAGATAACTGCAAAAAAGTATAGAAGAATGGAAGAAATTTGGGATATTTTGGAGCCCATATATTGGACAATAGATATTTATAATTCATATGAAAGAGTATTTAAAAGTCAGCAAAAGAATTTCACATTGAGACAGAGATATTTAAATGCAATATCCTGCGTATTTTATGGAAGTAAATAATGGTGGACATTTTCAGTTTTTGGACAATTCACAGTGAATAGTATGGGAAGATGCCCTAAATGGACTTAAAGAGTTCGGAATGGAAGAGTTGGCTGACAACTTTTAAAAACAGTGGTAGATTTGTTTTGGGGAAGTATACCTTTTGTCAGAGGAGAACGATGGGAGTGCTATGGATAAGATGGGTGAAGATTTTGAAGAACTTTTGGATAAAGGCTGATAATGTACGTGTATGATTTGTATGACTATGACTATACATTTGAAATGAAATATATAGAAATCTCATCCTGAAAAGTTTGTATTTAAGGGATACTATAATAAGATAGTGTAATAGTATTGATAATATATAAGTAAAAGATAAGGCTGAGATCATTTACATGTATTCTCAGCCTTAGATAGATTATTCAAGCAGATACTTTAAGTATCCATATCCTCTTTCATCCATTTTCTCATATGGTATAAATTCAAGAGAGGCACTGTTTATACAGTATCTTTTTACCTGCAGTTCTTTAGGTCGTCATCAAGACATGTCCCTAAGTGTGCGTTACCGCTGCCTTCTAACCTCTGTTCTGTTCATATTGAAGCTCGTTATCTTCATTGTATTTCTACAACGTCCTCGTTTATAGGGCTTGGAAAAACTTGACAACCGCAACCTGATTCAAAACTTGTCTGTTGAGACAAATAGCGGTTCCTTGGTTGTGATATCTACATAAATTCCTTTTTCAAAATTGTTCCAATATTCATTTGTAAAAAGGTCTTTCAGTATCACTGTTAACAGCAACTTGTATTGCTTATCTGTAAGCATAGTTCATCATTTGAAGGCCTTGGATATTTGTAAGCATCTATCTTTGGCTCTTTACTTTCATTTTTCATTATTTTTATTTAGCGGTTTATCTGCAAGAGATAAATCTATATGGCAATATCCTCCCGGATTTTTGGCGAGGTAATCCTGATGATAATCTTCAGCATCAAAAATTGAGCTAAAGGTAAAACCTCTATTGCGATAGGTTATTTGTCATATTTAGTTTGTTCAGTTGCCAGAACCTTTTTCTATTATAGTTTTATCCTCTTCATTTGTAGTAATATACTCCGGTTCTATACTGAGTGCCGCATCATTTCCCTGTTTATTTACACTTAGCGGGCTCTACTACACGCAGATGTACTCCAATGATCCTCAAGACTTACTTTATCCGGATTATACATTACTTTTACGGTTTCAGCATGACCGCTTGTATGAAGATCTTGGTACTTCGGATTTTTGGTTTTACCATTTGCATATCCGCTTACAGCATCCTCAACACCATCTATCTTTTGCATATAGGCTTCAAGCCCCCAAAAGCAACCACCTGCAAGATAGATTTCTTTTATATTTGTTGACTGTGCGGTATTTGTCACTTTCACCTGAATTTTGAGTGGTTTCATCATTTGGAAGATTTTTCTTCTTCTTTTTCAAACCCGCAGTAAATATATAAAAGTTACTGCAACAATAAATATCGGTATTATCAAAAATAATTTATTTTGACTCATATCTATTCCTCCTGTTATATTAAAATGCAAACCATATTGGAATTGGTTGTAATATAGATTATAATACGACTTATAAGGTAAAAGAATCGGTAAAACTTTGGATTTAAAAGGAGTCTGATATATGATTTTAAATGATATAAGAACGGAATTGTTTTAAAATGCAGGATATGGATTACAGAGATTTTAACAGTAAGCTGGTACCTACAGTTGATAAGGAAAGTATGATAGGTATAGGACACCTGAACTTAGAAAATATGCAAAAGCAACTCGGTAAAAAGTAGTGAGGTTAAAGAACTTTTTACAAGCCTTACCTCATAAATATTTTTGATGAAAATCAGTTGCATGCATTTATTATTTCTGAAATAAGGACTTTAAAAACTGTATTGCTGAGATAAACAGATTTCTCCCTGTATATAGAATAACTGGGCAACCTGCGATCAACTCTCACCTAAGATATTTAAAAACATCATAGTGAATTGTGTTGCATATATAAAAGATTGGTTGAAATCTGATAAGGTCTACACGCTCAGATTTGGAATAGGCAGTGCTATGGAGCATTTTCTTGATGAGAATTTTTGATATAATATATCCTGAGACAGTTTCAAAGATAAGGTCAGATGAATACTATGTAAATATGATGATTGCCTGGTATTTTTGCAACGGCTTTGGCAGCAATGTATGAAGTATAATTCCATTTATTGAAAACATGAGTCTTGATATATGGACCCATAATGAGGCTATACAAAAGGCACTGGAGAGTTATAGAATCAGTACAGAGCAAAAAGACTTATCTAAGAGAATTAAAGATAAAAGAAGTAATGAGGTATTTTAGTGAGGACAAGAGAAGAGGCCTGTAGTTTCGGGCTGGGATTTGAAAATACATATTTGGATAAGCCTTTTAGGAAGGCAGATTGGCAACTGATTAGAGTAAAGGAAAGTAAGAAAGCCTTTTCTTTGTATTTTATGAAAAGAGACGGTTTATGTAAATTTAAATGTGAAAGTTGATCCTTGCTTGAGAGACTTTTTGGAGAAATACTACCTTTCAGTTGTTCCGGATATCATCAGAATAAGGAACACTGGAATACTCTAATACTTGACAGCGTATAAAGGAAGATGATATAAAGAGGATGATTGCTGAAAGCTATGATCTTGGTGACTGATCTCCTCACAAAAAGAATATATGAAGCGGTAGAGAGAATACCGAAAGGTGCAGTGGCAACCTATGGCAAGGTAGCGGAGATGGCGGAAATAAAAAGATGTCAAGAGCGGTAGGAAATGCTCTTCATAAAAACCCGATCCTGAAAATATTCCCTGCTTTCGTGTGGTAAACTCGAAAGGTGAGCTTGCACGGAATTTGCATTTGGAGGAATGGGAGAACAGCGAAAGCTTCTTGAGGCTGAGGGAATAGAAGTGAAAAATAATAAAGTGGATCTATCAAAGTATGGGTTTTAGAATAGAGGTTTTATGAAGTTATTTGTAGGTGCAGACTTAATTATATATTTCTTTATATATGGACTTTTGGCTTTGGGTACTTAATACTGTAATATATAGTTTAAAAGAACAAAAATATATAAATACGGTGTACTGAATATTCCTATAATCGGATGTCCTGCCTTTATTATGATTTTGATGATCATAGTGTCTTCCGGAAAAAATGTCAGTTATTACGGAATGCTTATGATGGCTTTTATTGACTATCTTATACTTGAGAAGATGGGCTTATTTTTCTCACAGAGGCTTCTGTTAGGAAATAAATTCTGAGGGATGGCTATGGTAAGAGTTTGAAGTTTAGTTGTATAAATGCAATTATAGTGGTGGGGATATGCTTTATATTTTTAAAGACCTTACAGCCTATTATATTTTCTTTGGTATCGCTAATTCCCAAAATAATAGTAAATATAATTGCTTTAGTTCTTTTACTCATTTTGATTTCTGATATTGTGGTGACTTATATTTTTGCCAGAAAATATCCTATGCAAAGTATGGACACTAATATAGCCAAGAGAAAAAACACTTTTGGAGAATGGATTTCAAAAATATCTGGAAGAGGATTTATAAGATTTACCCAAGTCTTTTATCAGACGACTTCGAAGACAACAACAAAGGCATCTCAGATGCAGATAAGCTGCTTGAAGAACAGGGAATTATATTTGCAAAGGGGATAAATGCGGAGCTTATATGGGTACTTTTTATATCTTCACTTATCGGAGATATTGTGGAAACAATATATGTACTTATTGTAGGCATGAGTTTATGAGACGACTCAAGCTTTGTACTTGGGTCCTTTCGGTCTGGTGTGGGGACTTGGTGCGGTAATACTTACCTTAGCACTTTTCAAAAAGTAAAAGGCAGAATAATCTGTCTATATTTGCATCAGGCTTTTTCTTTGGTGTGTATTTGAATACCTTTGTTCAGTATTTTACGAAGTATTCTTCGGCATGAGTTTTGGGACTATTCATATATGCCTTTTTAATATTGACGGCAGAACAAATCTTTTGTTTATGTTCTCTTTTGGAGGCATAGTGTAGCTTTGGTATGGTTTAAATTTATATATCCGCCTTTTTCAAAGTTTATAGAAAAGATACCTCCGGTAACAGGCTCAGTCCTTGCAGTGTTTATAGCACTGTTTTTATTTGCAACGGAACAGTTACATCAATGGTAATGATAGGACTACAGACAGACACCCTGAGGCAAGGAATGTAATAGAACAGTTTATAGACAATGAGTATCCGAATGAAGTGGTAAGAAAGCTTTAGCCGAATATGAACTTTTGGAGGAATAGATATAGAAAAAGAGCGGGAAAGTTATGGCTGTAATGATGGCATTACTTGCGGCAATATTTTATGCGATAAATACTCCTTTTTCTAAAGTCCTGTTGGAAAAAGTGACACCTACATTTATGGCTTCTTTTTTGTATCTTGGAGCAGGAATAGGTGTAGGTATAATGTATCTGCTTAATTCAAAGAAAGAGAAGAATATTGAAAAGTTGTCAAAAACAGATTTGCCATATACTGTCGGAATGATTGTGCTTGATATTTTGGCACCTATATTTTTAATGATCGGAATAAATATAGGCTCGGCTTCAAACGCTTCGCTGCTTGGTAACTTTGAAATTGTAGCAACCGCACTCATTGCTCTTTTAATATTCAAAGAGGTTGTAACATCAAGATTGTGGATTGCTATAGGATTTTATTACATTGTCAAGTATAGTTCTCTCATTTGAAGGAAGCGGAAGCTTTAAATTCTCTTTGGGTTCATTGTTTGTAATACTTGCAACATGTTGTTGGGGACTTGAAAACAACGTGTACAAGAATGATTTCGGATAAGAATACATATGAGATAGTGATATTAAAAGGAATCTTTTTCGGTACAGGTTCATTTATAATAGCAATTATACTTGGAGAAAATATACCGGTATAAAATATATTTTGATTTCAATGTTGCTTGGATTTGTGATATGGTCTCAGTATATTTTTATATATAAGAGCACAGAGAGAGTTGGGTGCCATAGAAACAAGTGCATACTATGCAATAGCTCCTTTTATAGGTACTTTTTATCATTTGCGGTAGACAAAGACAGACTTACAAAAGTTTATTTTATCGGACTTATCTTTATGATAATCAGAAGTGTAATCGTTGTATATGATTCAATGTTAAAATCGTATTCATTATCATATACATACTATTGTTCATACACATAACGGCTCAACACATAAGCATGTAATTAAACATGAGCATACTCACTCTCATATGGGTTCGGAAGAAAAGCATTATCACAGCCATGATGATTATATAAACAGTGATGAGCATAAAAGAATGCATGAGGCAGGTTTGTAGATTTATATTTAATGTAAATGTAGTCATTACATTTTGGCAGATGACATATGACAATAAAAGGTCTGTATATTCATGTTTTAAATTATGGAGAAGCCTTCTGCCCTGAGAAGATAAATGATAGAAGTATCTGTATTGACAGGGATATTGGAGAAGTACTTGCCAAATTGAAATAAGCTGATTTATGATATGCATATAAAAATCTATAAGTATAGGTGGTAGACATGGATATTATAATAAAAGAAGCAAAAACCTGAAGATGCAGTTAAACTGATTTGAATACACAAAGCTTGTAGGTGCGCAAACCGATAATCTAAGCTTCAGTAAAGAAGGGCAGAGCGATATACATGAGGTAGAAGAGTTTATCAAAAGAATTGGTTTAGATTCGAAGTCTGTAATGTATTTTTGCATGGAAAAATGATGATATAGTAGGATGTGCAAATATAAGCGGTATGAAACGCAGGATGAGTCATAGAGCAAAATTTTTGCTATAAGTGTTGCAAAAATCGGAATGGAGAAAGCGGAATCGGAAGTGCACTTTTTAGAAAAATGTATTTCTTTTTGCAAAAGATAACGGAATAGAAATCATAAACCTGGATACAAGAAGTGATAATTTTCGAGCGATCAGCCTCTACAAAAAGTTCGGATTTATAAAAATCGGCCGGATACCTGCATTTTCAAAAATAAATGGTGAATATATAGATGCGGATTTGATGTATCTGGACTTGAGAGAAAAAGTAATAATATAAGAAAAAAATAGAAGCATTTGAAAGATTAGAGGCAATAAGAAGAGAAAAATGATGAAAGATTGTAACCCCACGGATTAAAAAGATCTGATGTGGGGACATTTACTATGTTTATCTTGGCAGCAGGAGAATTATTTAAAGTTTCTTCAATATATTTGTTTATAGATATCTTATTACTTGTTGCATATACAAATATTTTCTTATGAAGTTCAGGGCGAGAGACGAATATTAAAACTACCCTTAAATGCAACTTCAGGTTCTTTACCTTCAGATTTACAGATATCAAGATAGTCATCAACAGCACCATGAAAATCTTCCAACAGTTCTTTAGCATTTTTCACCCTCATAAGAGATCAATGATCTTATACCTAGAACTTTTCCAAAGAAAATACAGTCTTCTTTCAGAAAATTCAACGCTTCCTATATATCCTTTATACATAATAGTATTATTCATATGAGTCCCTCCTGTTCCAGAATTATTATAAGTTGCTTTATTTGATATGCTTTTAATTCTTTTGTGGATGTGGTTTATGAAGCAAAAATACTTCCAAAGCTATTATTAACAAAGATTACTCTGGAACCACTTGTTTTTCCTTTATTTGAACGGACATAGCTGAAGCAGTTTAATAGGGTTTTCGGCATCATTAAAAAGTAAAATCTTTAGGATTAGACTTAAGATGTTTTTATAAGTTTTTTTCTTTTTGCCCCTAGCATTCCTCCTTTTATATATTGTATCTTATTGAAGATAATTTTACAACTAAAAATAGTTGCAAAATTTAAGCTTCAAATATGAATAATAATATAGCTCTACCTCCCCCGTTTTTTATATCCGTACTGTTCAGATAAAAGTAATCCTATGGCAAAAGAAATGAAAAATATAAAGTAAAACAAGTTATTACTACAACAGGTAGATTTATTTTTACGGTTATATTTGTGCTGCCCATAGAGTATATAAGCATTGAAAAAGGTGTTGCGTAGAAAAATCCCTTTACTGTGAGGAGAAGCCCTAAAATATTTCCAAGGAAGGCAAGTCCGACAGGTATTGCAAATGAAGGTATTATCAGTGAAAGCATACACTGAAAACTTGAAACGGCAATTATACAAAAGTATACTTGCAAAAGATTCTTAAATAAAATTCTTTCGGTATGCTTCCGGTAATCCCTATAAGCTTTTCCTGAAACAATATAGATAAATGCAATCCATATCATACAAATAGATGACATGATAGCCACGGTAAGCCATTTATCCTTTAATACTTTGAAGCGTGAGCTTGATGTAAGCATTATATTCCAGTTGGTTCCAAGATGCTCCATGCGAAAATCAAGGCTTGCAAGTATGGCAATTAAAGGTGATAGAAAGAACAGGCCTAAAAATAATGACTCCTGTGTCCAAAGATTCGACCAGTCAAATGATAATACTCTTGATTTGCAAGGAAATTTATGATACCGATACCGCAGATATTAACGGAATCAATGCAAAGGGAATCCATACAGGGTTTCGCTTCATCTTGATAAGTTCGGCAGGCAATATGGTATGAGCATTTTTGCTTTTCCTGTTTACATGAGCAATCTTAAAATTGCCTGTTTCAGGATTATTAAACACCGACAGACTGAGCTTATATGTAGCAAAGAAATATAAAAAGCTTATAAATATCGCTTTTATATCTATTGCATTCCATGAAAGCAGCATATTTCTTGTAGCAGAGTCATAATCCATGGAGACGGTACTTAAAGAAAACAGTACGGACCATGGAGTAAGTGCCGCTTTACTTACAAAAGCAATGAATACACCTGCAAGTGTACCTCCAAAGGCAATTGAAAGTGCTGCAAATTGATTCCTGAACTTTAATGACAGCAGACATTGAAGCTGAAATATAATCATTCCGAAAATAATCTCTGCAAATTCAGTCTGAAGTAATGCAAAAAGTAGGGAATCCACCGCTAATCATCATTTTAATACCTAAATAAAAATCATTACTGTTTGTATAAAACAAAAATAAAGCTATATGTATTAATCCGAATAAGAGTTTGGAAGAAAAGAGTCTTTTCCCTGCTCTCCAGTGTGGGAAGAGTATTCCACATATTTTCCTTTATTTTCTATATCTATACATCTGCTTGCCAGTACAGACATCATAATGGAAATCAGCATTGTATTTAAAAACGGAATTGAGCTGAAGATCATTTGCCATTCCTGCCCTTTAGGTAAAGTCTCCATATGATAGGTAGAAATAGTTTAAAGCTGTTACAATAAATAATAATGATAAGGAAATCAGGGATTTATTTTTTGTAAATTCAATGGATAGTGACTTATTTAAGCTGATTTGTTTCATAATGACTCCTTTTCTCCGGTAAGCTCAAGGAAAAATCTGCTCCAAACTCTGACCTGATGATTCAAGATTTGACAGCTTTCCTTGGTAGAGCATTTGACCATGATTTATAATGCCTACATAGTCCGCCATTTGTTCTATCTCATTTAGCAGGTGGCTTGAGATAATTACAGTTATATCTCGTTCTTTAGGTAGTGAAGTTATAAGTTTTCTTATCTCTATTATTCGGCAGGATCAAGACCGTTGGTAGGTTCATCCAATATGAGTAATTTCGATTTCCAAGAAGTGCCATAGCGATACCGAGCCTTTGCTTCATACCGAGTGAATAAGCGGCAAGTTTTTTTATCTCTTTGTTCATACAGTCTTACTGTTTTCAGAGCTTTTTCTATTTCAGCTTCTTTGACACCTTTTAACTTTGCTATGATCTGCATATTTTTCAAGTCCTGTTAAATGAGGGATATCCGCGGGGTTTTCTATAAGGCTACCTGTTTGATGAAGCAGATTTAAAAGATTTTTATTTGAAACTTTTTCACCGAAGAGTTTAATCTCTCCCGAGTCTTTCTTTATAAGTCCTAAAATCATTTTTAATGTTGTACTTTTTCCCGCTCCGTTCGGTCCGAGAAATCCGTATACACAGGATTTCGGCACGCTCATAGATAAGTCGTGCACACGATTCTTTTTAGATAAATTTTTAGTTTCAAGTATTGTATCAGTCATTGTTTTTCTCCTTTTGGTTGATATGTGAGTATGATAATAACTGAAGACATAATATGTATGGCTGTGATGTACAAAAGCTCAGATATAAACTATACGGATTCAAGCGAAATAATGGACAGCTTATCATATAATAGCGGAGAATATATTTTAAGTGATGAAGAAAGTACACAGTTACAAAAGAATAATGAATTTGCTTTTTTGCTTGATAGTACCGGAAATATTACATGGTCTGAAAACATGCCTGAATCTTTAAAAAAATCAAAGTATACTTTACAGGATGTAGCTAAGTTTACAAGGTATTATCTGGATGACTACCCTGTACGTACTTATGTAGTCAGTGAAGACAGATTGCTTATAGTCGGAAAGTTGAATGCGGATATATGGAAATATACTTTGGAATATGATGCAAATAATGTTTTTGACATTCTTGAAATAACACCTGTATTATTTATTTTTAATATCATTTTGTTTATCTTTGTTTCGATAAGGATGTATAAGGCAAGACAAAGAAGAATAGAGGAAGAAAGGTAGAGTGGATTGCGGAGTTTCTCATGATATCAGAACACCGCTTGCCGTTATTTTAGGTAATGCACAAATGATTCCTAAAAGAAAGCAATATTGATGAAATAAAAAGAAAAATCCGAGATTATTGAAAGTCAGGGGCTTCGTATCAGAGCCTTGTAGAGAAATTTAAATATTACAAGTAAGCTGGATTTCGGTACAAAAAGATTTGAAAAACTAAGGTTTTTCTAAGTGCACTCATTAGAAAGATTGTAAGTAATACGATAAATTCACTTGATATTGACGCACAGTCTAAGTATGATTTTGAACTGAACATAGATGATGAAATGCAAAAATATGAAGTTTTATTAAATGAAGAACTATTTGAGAGAGCTGTTGTAAATCTTTTAAATAATACTATTCGTCACAATCCAGACGGATGCCAAGTATATATAAATCTATATAAAGAAAATAAAAACGATTTTGGAGATAGGGAGATAGCGGAATCAGGGGTACCGACTGAAATTTTGCAAAGGCTGAATCAAAATGCATATGCTGAGACCAAAAAGTGTCGGAAAACATGGACTTGGACTTAAGATAGTAAAGAAAGTAGCAGCATTTCATAGATGGAAGGTAAGATTTTATAACGGTGAGGAGGTAGGATTTGTGTGTAGGATGGAGATAAAATAGGTAGTAGTGAAGATTGATAGGATTTATTATAATGTTATTCTATAGACATAGGTGGGAATTCCCACAAAATTAGACGTTTATTTTAGAGGATTTATGAATACAAGTGTAAGAGAATATGATGTAAAAGCTAGATTCAAAGAAAAGAATTACTTTAAGAGGATGTATATTTGAGTACTACCATGTTAAAAGAGAAAGAAGACGGTACAATACTGCTTGAGCCTCGTGAACTTAGAGAGCCGTTCAGAATTTCTGAAAATACATTACATATGATGGATACAGCAGTCGAAAACATTAAAGACGGGATTACATCAGATGAAAATCGACTTATCCGAGTTCTAAGGTGAGATATGCATAAAAATTAAATTAGGGCGAAGAAGTAGGTTAAAAAATAAGAGGGCAAGTACCCTCTTATTCTTCTTCCCAGAACAATTCATCCAAAGTCTTATCAAGTGCGTGGCAGATGGATAGGCAAAGACGAATAGTGGGATTGTAGTCTCCTTTTCTATAGCATTTATTGTTTGGCGGCTGACGCCGACTATATCTGCAAGCTGCTGCTGGGAGAGATCTTTGGCGGCTCTGGCAGATTTTTAATTTAAGGTTTTTTTCATATGTACTCCCTACTCAGCATCTCTGTTTTTTTCTTATCAATAAAAAGTCTTTATCGATAATATTACTGCCATATATAGAAAAAATATTGATACAATAAGAGGTAATATACCTGTATATTGCAATATACCATTTTATAAACATTCTATTTTTCAGCTAGTACTTTAACAGGTTGTATAAGATTAGTTATAAACATTGCAATATAGAATATAAAAATATGTTTTAAACTTATGATACTTATATCCCCAATATGCATCATTAAATATAAGATAAGTACATAGTACCGTTACGGATAAAAACAATATAATAATTATTACAACACCCGTGGAATGATTTGTGGAAATTCTTCTTGAAAGATACCATATAGTATTCCGAGTATAAGAACTACATAAAAGCATAGCTGTAGCCACGTCCCCTAATCATCATTTGTCTCTCATCATATTCATTTGTACATTTTTCTTAAAAGAAATAATAAAGAGGAAAAATAAAAGCAACTATAAATCCTGTAAAAATTCCTATTTTATATGAACTCATAAAAAAACTCCTTTTCATATATAATGTCATATATATTTTACATTTATAGTATAGTAGTACAAAAAGAATATGTCAAGTATATTTTACTTTTTGTAATGTCATATTCTTGCATATAGTGTTTGAAGCTGTTATAAATATTAGTGATACAGTGTTTTATTATATAAAGAATGGATTTTGATATGAAAAATCGGTAAGTATTTTACTTATAACTATTATTTGTATGTTAGGATTATTTTATTTTAGAACAAGGATTTCAACAAAAGATAAATATTACGGTGTATTTATAGGTATCGGCAAAAGAAGATGGATGAAGCTTAATAATTACGAAGTTCTGGTTCTTGAACCGAATGAATTTAATAAAAGATGATATAAAGAAACTACATGAAAAGAATAAAAATATATGCATATCTGGATATAGGATCATTAGAAAACTATCGTGCATACTATGATAAATTTAAAGATAAAATCTTGGGAAATTATGAGAACTGGGAAGATGAATACTGGATGGATGTGTCTGATAAAGAGTGGCAGAATCTTGTTGTAGATGAACTTGCTAAGGAGATAGCAGATAAGGGTTTTGACGGATTTTTATTGATAACTGTGATGTATATTATCAATTTCAAGATAAAAATACCTTTGACGGACTTTTGTTATATGTTGAAGAGACTTAAAAAAATATAATCTTGATACTATAATAAACGGCGGAGATACATTTGTGAGTAAAATGTATTGATGAAAAATTGCAAAGGATATCTTTGACGGTGTTAATCAGGAAAGTGTATTTACAGAGATTTACTTTAATCATAATACATTTAAAGAAAGAAATCCGGAGGATAGAGAATATTTTTACAGAATATTTGCAAAATGTAAAGTCGTATGGATTAAAAGTATTCTGGAATATGGAGCTGACAGTAAACTAAAAAGAGATAGAAAGATATTGTATTGAAAACGATTTCCATTGGTATAATGCTAAAAATATTGAGTTGAGGTAGGTAAAGGCTATACCCAAAAGGGTTACAGGCACATTGCATAAAAAGCTTGTTTCATATATTGACTTTACTTATCAAAATGCCAAAAATACCTGTTTAGTGTAAATTTTAATCATTTACAGATACTGATTTGAATTACTTGAAGGGAGAAAAATGAAAAAGACAGCATTATTAAATAGAGAACGAAAAGACGGGCAGATTGAATATAATATTTATGCCTGAGGAATAAAATACCTGAAGCATCATAAATAGTGTGAATGAGATTATCATTTACACTATTTTTGCTTTATAGACAGCTGTATAAAGTATTATAAATATAAAAAAATAAGAAAAGTTTAAGAAAATAACTTTCAAAGTATCATTTGATAGTTCCAAAAACATAAAAAAATAGAGTAGAATATTAAGGATTTAAAAATCAAATTTAATTGTTATTAAGGAGGTGTAGGGTTAATCGGTAAATTTTCATTTTTTTGCAAAAGCAAGAATGCAATAAAATGAAGTATTTGTTTATATGGATAAGGGCTAGATTTGTATAAACAAATTTCATTCTTCTATCAAGAAGATTGTTTTAAATTAAATTGGGTAGTTTATCTATGCAAGAGGGTAAACAAAGGTAAAATAAAGGAAATAAAATCAAGGGAAAAATTACTTGGGCTAGGTAAGAAACCCTTATTTTTGAGAATAAAAAAACAAGAGTAACTTACTTGGGCTAGGTAGGAAACTCTTGTTTAAGGTACAAAAAATACGATTTTAGATTCTTTATATTTCAATGGAGGATAACAAGATAATGATTTTATTTTGTACGAAAAGACAAATAGAGGTGATATATGAAAAAGAAAAGTATATTTAATTACGCAGGATTTTTGGCAGTTTCCGCTCTGTGTTTTTTAGGTTTTACAACTACTGTTCATGCGGAAGGATGGGATAGCACAAGTGGAGAGTGGAAATATCTTGATAGCGCAAATAATCCGGTATCTGAAGCTTGGAGAATGTCAGGTGACTCATGGTACTATTTAGGTGATGACGGTAATATAGTTAAAGATTCCATGCTTACAATAGGAGATGGTATTTACTATTTGAATGCTGATGGATCTATGGCTGCTAATAGCTGGATTCTTGCAAAAGATATTGACGACAATGATGCATGGTATTACTTCGGTGCTGATGGAAAAGCGTACAAGGGCAAAGATGGAAGAGTGTATACTCGTGAAATCGATGGAAAGAGATATCTTTTCGATGAAGAAGGAGTAATGCTTACAGGATTCTTTGATGCAGAGGGCAATGCAGTAGAAGATGACAATCCATTTAAGAGCGCAAAATACTACTTCGGTAATGACGGAGCAATGTATGTAAATCAGTGGTTACTGTATTCACAGGTAGGTGAGAATCCGGGATATTCAGAGCTTGGACAGAGAAACTACAGTGAGTATGATGAGATGTGGCTGTACTTCGGACATAATGGAAGAAAGTACGCTGCAAGCAGTACAGACCAGTCAAGACAGAGAGAAATAAACGGTAAGGCATATCTGTTCGATGAGAACGGTGTTATGATACCACAGCTTTCTGTAACCAATGCAAATATAAGAGCAACAGCAAGCAATGCAAAAGTAAAATACGGTTCACTTGATACAGACGGTGAACTTAAGGACGATTACTGGACATTTACAGTACCGAATGAAGTTATGAGTCAGTATGACTATGATACACAAGAGCACAGCTGGTTCAGAACAAAGAAAGACGGTAGTGTAATTAAAGACAGAATAGCTACAGTACTTGGAAGAAGATACGCTTTCGATGAGATCGGACGTATGCAGACAGGTTTTGTAATTATGTTGGAGGATGATACATTTGGTATCAAATATGACGTTGACGAGTGGACAAAGGAAGATTTCCTTACAGACTCTTTGAGTTCACCTATCGCAGCAATCGACAGAGGTAACTTATATCTGTTCGGTACAGATGAGCTTAATGACGGTTCAATGATCACAGGTGAGGTTACAGTTTCTCTTAGAGACCAAAACGCTGTATTCGGTTTCAGAGATAACGGTAAGGCAATCGGAGCAAGATGCACACTTGCAAAGAGCGACGGTAAGTTCTACTTCAACGGATTAAGACTGGATGCTGACGCAAGTCTTAAGTACGGTATTCTTAAGGATACAAGAACAGGACATGGCGAGTATGTAGTCGTAGACTCAAACGGTAAGGTAGTCAAAGGCACAAAGATTCTTAAGGACGGAGAGGGTAATTGGATAGTAGTTTCAAACTCAAAGTTCGTAGCAAGGGTAAGTGATAGTGACAGACCAAGAAAGAAGAACGGAAGATTCTATCACTATGATTCAAGTGCTGACAGACATGACAGATGGGGAGCAGAAATCACATATGCCACAGACGGATTGAACAACTTGGATAGTGATTTTGTCCTCTTTGATAGATAGTTGGAGGAGAGATATGAAGAAAAATAATTTTCTTAGGAATGCTAAGCGATTAACAGCAGGTTTGTTGACAGCTGCGATGGTTGTAACGATGGCACCTTCCTTTGGAGGTGTTGAAGCTAGAGCATCAACTCTTGTAGATAATGTTGAATTGGATCCCTAGTGCACAAACAGGTGCAAGTTCCGGAATAACTAGAGTAAATGAGGCGGTAACAGGCTATCATTCTGCATATGACTATACAACTTATGGTCAATCTTTGGGAACAGTATATAGGTTTGGACGAGGGGCAGTGGAGTCAAACTATGATGATTTTTGGCCGGATGAAAATTGGGTGCCAGGTGCTTATTTTAATTATCCAAATGATACAAACCCTACTACTAGCAACCATTCAGTAGCAAAAGATCGACTAAATATGCATGGTATGTCTGTAAGGAATCTTACACAAAATTCACATCAATATACATTTGATATTGGAGCAATACTTGATCCTGTTAATATAGTAACGGATTCAAGAAAGACATTTAAGGAACCAACTGATACTGATTTATATAAAGCGTCAAAGTCAGCATTTGATGTAAACTGGTGGTCTACTTATATAGGTTTTGGGCAAACCGGAGAACATAAAGAAGATAATCCCAGTGATATGATGCCTGTCATTTCCCCTAGAGATATAAAATATGATCCGGTGGATGGATATACATACCCGATACCGGGAGCCAGCCAATTACGTTCTAGTACAGCTACTCCTCCTGATCATAAGGTTATGGGAATTTATAATGACAGTTTAGGAACAAATATACCAAAGGGTAATGGTAGGGTTGTAGAAGTAAATATACCGCAAACATATATAGATTATGTAAATACTACTTATGGTGCGGGAACTGCATCAGTCGGCGATAAGATAGAAGTCAGGATGGAGGTTAAGCCTACAGCAGATAAGCAGAAGCTTTTAGTTGTATGGACAGGTTATAACCCTAATAATTATCCAATAGAATTCTGGATTGGAGCACAGGCTGATACTCGTATTGCAGGAACAGATTTGGCGCCTACAATAGTTACTGCAGATCATAAAAGGCTTCATATGATGGATTATTATAATCAAAATATCCATAACGGAAATCAAATACCGCAGGCAGATGGAAGTAATAAGACAGCAGGTGATTATACACTTTGGACTATGCCAAAATTTGCGGATATACCTAATGACTTTAAAAGCCCTGACGCTCTAACAGATCTTGATATAGAACTAATATCAGGAGAAGGTAGAGTATGGGCAGGAGATAATCAAAATCAAATAACTTAGGTCATGATAACTTTGTCTTTAGTCAAAATCCGAATAAGAATCTTCTGGTTCAAAAATATGATTCTGCAACAGCTTTTTTTCAGGAAGATTGAATATGGGAGCTAAACAGGGTGCTTCCACAACATTTAAAGTTTCTATGAGAGCAGCGGTATATTATGTAGATCCTAATTATTCAGGGAATGATTCAAACGGATATATTGCACAGCCTTTTAAAGATATACAATCAGCCATAACAGCTATGAAGGCCACAGGCGCTAAAAAGGGTTATGTATATGTAAGGTCAAGTAATGAAAAACCTGTATTGGTAGACAATACTATTACAGTACCGCAGGTCTGGATGTACAGATAGAAACCAGTCCATATAAGACCGCTGCCATAGCAGGAAAGACAACAAAGGGTGTATACGAGATTGAGACCCTTTAAACAATGATGTAAGTGTTATCAGACGTGATCCTTCATTTACAGGTGATATGTTTAAGATGGATCAGGCTACTTCACATCTTAGTTTCTATAATATAAATATAGATGGAAACAAGGCGCATGTTACTGCAAAAGCTCCTATGCTTCATGTTACAGCCGGTAAAGTAACAATAAGTGATAAGACCAGTTTATATGGTGCAAAGGTTGCAGGAACAATAGATACTGACGGAGATGGAACAAAGGATAAGTATGAGGCTGACGCGTCTGCAATCTTTGTAGAGGCTACAGGAGAACTTAGTTTGGCTGCGGAAGCAGATGCTATAAGTATTACAGATAATGAAACAGAGGTTGATACATCTGAAATAAATCTAGGGCTCCATCAGCAGTTGCTATAGGTGACTCAACCTTTAATGAAAGGGTTGATATAAACAATCAAGGATAGCAATGCCATTAAAGATATATGGCAATGTAAATATTCAAAACAACAAAATAAAAACTACAACGTCTGAGGCAGATGGAAATATAGCACTTGGAGTTTCAGAGCTTTTTAGTACCAAGTGGAAAGAAATTTACCGGAACAGTAGGTGTTTCTGTAAAAGAGGTACCAAAGGCAGATACTCCGGTAGAGCAATAGTTGACTATGAAGATAGAGCAACAGGCATTACTATACTTCCATATTCAGCAGGTAATTTCAAAAGCTGATGCAACAGGTACCAGAAATACAGCCGAATACCTGCTTACAAGGCTGTAAATAATATGACCGGAGATGATTTGACATCTGCACCTGATTATGAGAATTCGCTCGGTATATATCTTCACGCAGTAAGATATAACTATACTGTTACTTATATTGATGAATCTGGTATGCCTCTTTCTGCAAATCATGGAACCATAAGTGCAGGTGGAAAGATTACACTTGACAATACACTTACACAAATAGGAACTTCAACGGTTTATCAGCATAATCCTATTGCTTTTCCTATGGAAACAGGTGGAGGTAGTGGTGAAAATGTTGCAACACATTATAGTTGGAGGGGAGTTGCAGGAACTCCGGTTGAAATAAGTGTTCCTTCATATCCTGGATATGCAGTATCAGAAGTTACAGGAATACCTACATTAGCTGCTGGAATAGATAATTTCAAAAATACTGATGGCTCAATAGGAGGAAAGACACCTGAGCAAAAATGTAGATATAGTAATAAAGTACAAAAAAAATTCGGTGACATATCACTTTGATGTAGCAGGTGGTTCTCCAAATCCGGGAGATAAGACTGAGACTACTTATACTTCAGGATCACATCCTTCTACACTTGGCAGTCTACCAACACCTACAAAGACTGGATATACCTTTGGAGGTTGGTATACATTCACTGATAATGATGTAAATGGAAAATATGATAAACCTACTACAGATCCTGTTACAGGAGTAATAAGTGCTAATGATGGTGATCCGTTCACAGGAGAGACAGCTCTCACAGGATATTATGATGCGATGAGCACTCTTAAGCCAGTGTACAATCTTGTTGCGAAATGGGTAGGTGATGGTACACCATGGAATATTTATACAAAACATAAAAATGATAATGTATCTTTGGAACTAAACTTTGGAACTGAGCATGACACTAGGCTTATAGAAGATTCTATCTATAAAGATCCATTGACAGAAATTGGAGTTATTATACCGGGATATGTAAAAAAGTCTGTAAGCAATACTCCGGCCAATGTTGGAGTGAGAGCATCACTTACAGATACACAACATCCACTCAGATATACTATTGATAGTATGCCCTGCGAAGAATGTAAATGTGGTATGCAAGTATACGGTAGATAGTACAGTAACATTTAACTATACGGTTGAGCATGTAGATAGTGGTGAAAATCCATTGAGATCAGCTCATACTGTAGTAAAGAGAGCAGAACAGCCAATTAATGCACAACCTGAAAATATTCCGGGTTATACATTTGATCATTATGAAATAGATCACAGTGCAGGATGGGATTCACATATTGCAAGTACTGACAATCCAAGACTTGTAGGACTTGATGGTGCTGCAGGAAATTTGATTGTTTCTGACAATCCACTTTCAACATCTCCAACTCCCGGAGTGTTTTCAGCATATATGCCAAATCAAAATGTAAAGATAAAATATAGTCTATACATCAGATTTAAATTCAAAATCTGATAAGAAGATATCAGAAACTTATAGAGATAGAGTTCTTGATAGTGGTATTACACAGGTTACACCGGGAACTGCATATAATTTACCAATAAACTATACTGATAAGTTATATGGATATAAATGGGATCCTATAGTATCAAGAGTTGACTTTACACCTACAGGATATGGCGAAAGCTTCAATCCGGCAAATGGAAATATAACAGGAAATATGCCTATGCCTTCAAGTGGAGTAACCGGTATAAGAGCAGACTACAGACTTGGAATTGATCTTACAAAATGGAGAGATGTAGAGTTTAGAGTCACTACAGATCCTAACTTTAGCCATGGTAGTGTAAATCCAATTGCAACAGGCGCACCTACAAAGGTTTTAGTAAGTGATGGAACTAATGCAGGTGATACAGCCGCTTATAATTTTAATAGACTTCAGGCTGAGAATTATGTACCTACTACAAGTGCAAATAGATATTATATGTTTGAAGGTTGGTATATAGATGCAGCAGCTACTATACCTGTAACGGGAACAACTTTCTGGAATACAGATACTACACCAATAATAATATATGCTAAGTTTGTGGAGGATCCAAATCAGTGGTTTGACATTAACTTCGCAGCAGGAAGCAATGGATCGATATCAGCTCCTGCATCACTTCGTGTACCATATGATTACACATGGAGCCAGGTGGTGGCTTTACCGTCAGCATTATTGCCGACAGCACAGTTACCAACACCTATACCTGTAGCAAACTATGTATTTACAGGCTGGATGGATCCAAACGGTAGCTTTATGAATGGAGTGAGTCGATTGATAAATCATGCAACATATACAGCTTTCTTTAGTCAGGATCCTAATGTATTTGGAACTGTTATCGGATCTATCACACCGACAGGTCGTATAGGAAATGACGGAAGCGGTGAGATAGTAATAGACGGTACAACACCGGGTAATGTATATGTAATAAGTGATCCTAACGGAAACATCGTAGCAGTGGTACCGGGAGATTCAACAGGAAACAGAACAGTAGTTCCAAACCTTATACCGGGAGCACACTACAATGTACAGGAAGGAACACCTGATACACAGGCTACAGTAGGAAATAACATTTCTACAGTAACAGGTACATCAGTATCAACACCACAGGATGTATATATCCCAACAGTAGATAATAACTACAACATAGGATATGATCCTGAAAAACGACGGTATGGCACAGATCGTTATCAATCCGCAGATCCTGACGCAGACTATGCGCTCATAGATGAGAACGGAAACGTAGTGCAGTATCCTGGAAGTGACAACGGATGGATGACTCCTGTAGGAAGCAATCCTTCAACAGTTACATTCAACAACTTAAATCCAAATGAGACCTACACAGTAGTGGCAAGAAAGAAGGGCAACAGCTCAATTCCAAATCCACTTACAAAGTTACCTGACGGAAATCAGATAATAGCAAATCCGGGAGATATGGTGGACGTACCTAAGTATGTAGTAGAGACAAAGGGCGGAAGCGTAGTAACGGTAGGAACAACAAGTGTAGGAACTGACACATATGATGAAGCAAAAAGCAGGAGAAGAAGTGGTAATACATGCAGATCCTGTAGATGCAAACGGCAAGAACTTCCTTTACTGGCAGGTACTTGCAGGAAGAGCGGTAGGAGTTAGCGGAAATATAACACAGGCTGACTACTCATTTACTCTTTCAAATTCAAATATTGTACTTAAGGCTGTATACGAACCTACAAAGGTAGCGGGAGATGATGCGGATCTTACAGAGACAATAAGAGGCGGTAGTGTAGGAGAGTTTGGTCTTATCCCTGGTCAGATACCGGGACTTGCACATGATCTTACAACACCACTTGACAGATCACTTATCGGAGTGAACGGTGCAACAGTAGAATACAAGGTAGTATTTAACAAAAGAGATGCAAAACCGAATGAGAAAACAGCTGTAAAAGCCTGTTTCTATATCGGGAGTTGATCATCCGGATGCACATACAACAGCATACGGACTTGATATCCAGCTTGAAAGATATGTAAACGGAAGACTTGTAAATAACGGAATACTTGCAACAGCATCAAATGCGACAGTAGATGTTATAGCACAGCTTCCTGCAGAAGATGTAGATCAGCTTGACTACCAGTTATTTGATGTGACACCTGACAGCTTAGGTAATATCAATCCTGTAGATATAACAATTACAACAGATGTAGCAAACAATGCCGGACTTCTTAAGTTCAAAGGTAATTTGCAGCATTCATATGTACTTGTTTATTCAAAGACATTTAAGGTAACTTTTGTAGATAATAAGCCTGTACTTGATCATTTTACACTTAAATGATATAAGCAGAAACTTCTATAAGAAGTTTAAGGTAAGAAGAAAAGAGAATGTAGAGGATGCTTACTACTCAAGTGATTATGCGGTTGTTACAGCATATGCACAAAATGATGTAGCAAACGGACTTGAAACTCCATTTGAAGATATCTATGGTGTACAGTATGACTATGTTAACTGGTCAAAGAAGGAAGATAAGCTTTCAGTATATGACACAACAAGTCCTGTAACAAAGAGAACAATTGTTTATGCATACTATTCTGACAACAGAAAAGAGGTTGCAAAGGCAAGAGTAGATCTTGGTGATACTATAGAAGAAGCAAAGATTCTTACAGGAGACCCATACCTTAAGGTGGCAGAGGTTGCAGAAATAAATGAGGCTATAGCACATGCACTTGAGACACTTAGACAGGCAAGAGATCTTGTATCTCCTGACGGAACTACATATCTCAGACAGGCAAACTGGGCAGAGCTTCAGCAGGCAATAGATGCACTTAGAATACTTATAGATAAATATTCTAACAGTTCATTAGGAAGAGCCGGTGCTAGAAACAGGAGAACCGGTGGTGCCAGTGGTGGTGGTAACTCTTCATCAGGTAGAGGAAGTAAACTTTTAACACCTGGAGAGAAGTCAACACAGAATACAGCTATCAATGAGAACAGTAATACAAGAGCATTTGTACTTGGTGTAGATGGTAACTGGGCAATCAACCCTGTAACAGGCGGATGGTCATTCGTACTTAACGGTGGAACACCTATAAATGATATGTGGGGTATGATCACATTTGATGATTACACAGGTAAGAGAGTATCACGTTGGTATTACTTTGACGGTCGCTCAACAATGGCAACAGGTTGGGTATATGACTCAAAGAACGGCAACTGGTATTATATGAACACAACACCGGGTCCTGAGCTTGGCCAGATGGTAACAGGTTGGGTAAAGGATGAAAAAACAAATAAGTGGTATTACATGAATGACAATACAGGTATCCTTAAGACAGGATGGCATAAAGATCCGCAGGATGGAAGATGGTATTACCTAAACCAGAATGGTGAAATGCTTGTCGGATGGCAGAATATTGATGGAAAGTGGTATTACTTTAATACCAATGCTCCACAAAATACTTATGAATGGGATGCTAATGCTTTCAAGTGGAACTATTTAAATAATAATACAAGACCATTTGGATCAATGTACGCAGGAGAGAAGACTCCTGACGGATATAATGTAGATGCAAACGGTGCTTGGTACTAAGTGACATAGGAGAAAGAATGAAAAGAAAGACAATAAAAGCAAAGGTGGCCGCCGTATTGTCTGCCGGTATGGTATTTACCATGCTGGCACCGGCGAAGCCGGCATATGCTGCAATAAGCTATAATTATGTAGATCATAAATTAAATACGCTTGCTACAAAAGCAGTATATGGTGGAGATGAAGCAAATATAGGAGATGTTACACCTAGAGACGGATATTTAGGATTTGATTTTACTACATTAAATCCTTCAATAAAAGGCTGGGTGAAGAATATTGCCGTAAATGGAAATCCAGGAGATGCTATATTAGATCAGACATTGCCTTTTTATCCGGCTGGATCGTTTAACTCTACAGATACATTTGATGGAAAAAGCTGGTCAAATGAACTGGATTTTGATCTTGATGGATATGAGATAGCGGGTTATAATCAAGCCCCTTTAAAAGGAACACCTACAGGATTTCCTAGAAGCAGTCAAATAGAAATACCTGCACTTACAAGTCAAGGTGCTGTGTATTATGCAGAACTTAAATCTGATGGAAAAAAGTTCGACTATGTGGTTGCCTATAAGGGTGCAAGTGACGGAAATGGAGGAGAGTACTATATTCCGGGAAGTAAGTATGATTTTAGTGCATCAACTATGGATGGAACTCATAATTCTGTGATAAATCCTATTACAGAGAATATAGCTACTACAGGTGGAAAAGAGGTACTTACAGGCTTCCAAGCAAATGCTAAACCAATAATTGGATATAAAGTAGAGGGAAGTGAAGTAAACCTATATAAGAGAGGTACAAGTACAGCTTGGGGTGGTAATCCGGAATTTAGTGTAACAACTGAGAGAGTTAGTGGAGAAACTATAAATAAAGATACATTTATTAAATTTAAGTATGCTCCTGATCAATCTACAAAATTTAAACTTACTGTACAGGATAATTATTATGATTACGAAGAGCATCCTGTGGCAGGAGTAACAATTGGTGAAGGTGTAACTGTTCTTCCGGGACAACTTAAACCTAAGGGAAATCCAACAAAAAGTATTACTAGGCCAATAAACAATAGGTATTATGCTACTGAGAATGTAAATGCCGATGCTACTAATATAATAAAGGCAAAAAAAGATACATATAAGTTGGATGGTACAGGAAATATAGATTTGAATCCGGGTGCAGATGTGGAGTATATTTTGGATCCTACAAATCCGGTAGATATAGTTTATACATATAATAAGTCAACAGCCCCGTCAGGGTACAGCCAATTATGGAAAGTTCATTGATGCTTATGGAAATGTGATAGATACTATGATACCATTTGCATTTGATACAAATCCATCAAACTTTACTCCTGTAAATGTTTCAGGTCTAGCAGACGGATATAAGCCACAGGGTCAGATGCTAAATCAGAATGTTACTATAAAGTACAATTATATTAAGAACCCAAACTACTATAGGGGAATAACTATAAACTATGTGGATGAAGAAGGAAATGAAATCAATGAAAAAGTTGTTGATGCACTTGGTACTATAGCTACACTTCCGGCAAGCCCTGCTATACCGGTTGTAGGTACTGTATATAAGAATCCTTCATCAGGACATTTATTTATAAGAGTGGATAGTACTACAGCAGCAAGTTATAGTATACCGCTTCCAAAGCTTAATACATATATAGCTTATGATACTTCTCCGGCAGGAATACCGGGAGTAGAGCCGGAGTCAACTACTGACTGGGATAATACATTTACACTTCATTCAGGAAATATTGCAACTGTATTGAATGCCGGTGGGGCACAGGCTTGGAGTGATACAAATGATAAACTTATTGTAAGCTCATCGGCAGGAGTTAATAAAGATATTTCTGTAACAATTACATACAATAGGGATCTTGGTTCTATAGCAGAAATTAATCCTTTAGCAGGTATAGGCGGTAAGATAATGGTTCCTACATATACTAATAATACGGGGCTTTCAGTTCCGGAGCATGAGTATAATGGAGGAGTGTATCCAACTGATCCGGTATTTGTTACAGCAGGATTAGCAGGTCATCCTATAGAAGACTCTCACTCCTTACCTAGGGTTAAAAACGATACAACAGGAACATATCATGTGAATATTACTGATAATGATTTACCTACACCAGTTCCGGATCAGGGATATAGATTCAGAGGTTGGAAGATGGCTGATGGCAGCTGGCTTTCTGTAAACAGCTTCGCAGATGATGATCCGGCTATAACACCAAGGACTCTTCCGGCAAATACCTTGGAACAAAACCAAAGTTTAGGTACAGTTACATTGAATGCTATATTTGAACTTGATCCAAACAGATGGAAAAATTTAATCTTGTTTCGGGTGATACTCATGTAATATTTAATAATGGTAATGAAGCTAAAGTTTTAACCTATGATTATACTCTTAATACTGCAAGAACAAATATTCCATCATCTGATTTGAATGAGTGGATAGATGAGTCAACCGGTGCATTGACAGTGCAAAGTGGATATGTACTTAAATGGTATGATAAGAACTTTGCAGAGGTCGATTTTGCTACAATAAACTTAGCTGATTATCCTGACGGATATACATTTACAGCTTATGGTAGAAATCCATTAGCACCTTCATTATATGTGCCTGAAGTAACTCCAAGTTTAGATAGCGATACGGGAGCTCCGGTTATAGAGATAGATGCCATATCACCTGAGGCAATGGGTGTAGGATATAACTATGTTATTGCAGATAAGGATAGAAATGTAGTTGCTGTAATGACAGGAGCAGAGCTTTTAAGAAAACAAGGAAAGATATCAGGCTCAATGCTTCATCCTGGAGAAAGCTATACAGTATATACAGCAGATCCTACAACAGCTGTTACTGTAGGAAATCCGGTTCCTACCACAGGTATAAGTGCACCATCTGCAGTTGTTACAATACCTACAGTGTTAAATGCAACAGCATCTGAAGATCCAAGCAATGCAGGTAGAGCACAAATAGTTATAGATCCTGCAGATACAAATACAAAGTATGCACTTTTAGATCCAAGCGGTAATGTAGTATATGATTTCACATCACCTGATGTCTCTAGAAAGGTTACATTTGTAGACCTTGATCCGGATACTGTTTATACTATAGTACCAAGACCACTTGGAAGTAATGATACAGCTGCTGCAAGAATAGCAGATGGTGTAAGAACAGAGGATGTGAATACAGGAAACCTTGGTATAACAGCAACAGTATTCCCTGTGGATGTAGTAGTAGATGATGCTGATTTACCTGGAACTACTACGCAGATAAGTATAGGAGGAGCTAATAAGCCTTTTGCAGATTTACAGTCTGTAAGATTTGGTCAGGCAGTAAGTATACAAGCAGAGGCTATTGACCACCATGGTGCATTGTTCAAAGAGTGGAGAGTAATATCAGGAAATACTGGACATAGCAATAATATTGAAAATAATCCAAATGGAATAATATCTTTTGGTATGCCAAGAGGACCTGTAAAACTTCAGATTATATATGATACAGGAATAAACTTTGCACCGGATTATTATCCTAATAGAGCTACTTTTAATCCAAATACTATAGGAGTAACCTATCCTTTAGGTTCTGGAGGTATAACAACTCCTGGACTTTACAGAATACATATTGATCAAAGAAAGGTGACAGGTGCACATGAAAGACTTGTGCAGGATGAGAACACTGATCTTTATAAGGGAGAGTTTGAGTTTAGGGTATTTGTAGAGAACTCAAATGATGGTGGAAACACTTGGAATGCTTATACAGGAGCTGATGCACCTTTAAGTCTTGAAGCAAGTATACATACAGGAGCATTGTCATCTACAAGAAATTATAGCCTTTATAAACTTGCTACAGATTCAAATGCTTTGACAAGTATACCTGGAGTGTATGATACTCCTGCAGGTGGAAGCGGATATTTGGGTGAATTTAGCGATAACTTTGATATAGGTCAAACATATATATTTGGATATACAAGTGACGGAAATACATTAAGCTTTGTAAGCTTACCTGATATGAGTACAGTAACCACAATTGTAGCAGCACCAGGAAGTAAGTTATCAGATTATGAGTCAGATTATGGTTCATATCTTCCTAATAGAGGTGACAAATATGAGGATGGCAACACCGGACTTACTTGGTCTTATGAGGGACTTAGCTCCAGAGCTGACAAGAGAGAGAGTATAAATAAGAATATGCTAATTAATGAAGATAAAATCATTTATCTTTATTACACAAATGATGCTGAATACAGAGCTAAGCTTGTAGGCGGACTTAATGACAGCATTGCTAAAGTAGATAATCTTGATGTATCAAAGTATGATGCAAGTGATGTGGCAAGAGTGCAGGCCAAGGCTGCAGAAGCAAGAGCTCTGTTAAACAGAACAGCTCCAAACAAAGCATTCTCACCTGAATTATTGAATACATTGAATGAGCTTAATGCTCTATTAAATGGTATGGGAATCAGAACACAACCTACACCTAAGAATAGTGGCGGTGGTCGTGGCTCTTCAGGTGGCGGTAGCGGACGTGGAAGCTCAGGCGGCGGCGCAGCATCTTCAAATACCGGAAGAGGCAGAGCAAACACATGGTCAGGATCAACACCTATTGCGGTAGGCGTAGGCGGAAACTGGGAACTTATCAATCCTGAGGAAGCAGCTAAGAATCTTGATAATTCAAAGTGGATCTTTAAGCTTACAACAGGTGAGAGAGTGACAGGATGGCAATTACTCAGTTATACTTTTGAGGGTAAAACAAAAGTTGAATGGTATCACTTTGAACAGGACGGTATCATGGATAGCGGATGGTTCTTAGACAGAGACACAAACAAATGGTATTATCTGTCAATGAATCATGACGGTTTCTTTGGTGAGATGGTCAAGGGATGGCACCATGATCCGGATGATACAAGATGGTATTTCCTTGATAGAAATGACGGTCATATGCATGTGTCATGGGATAAGATCGATGGAAACTGGTATTTCTTCAATCCAAATCCACCGGCACAGACATGGTTCTTTGACAATGCTACAGGTCGTTGGAACTATGGAGACAATAAGGACATAAGACCGCTTGGTTCTATGTATGTAAATGAAAATACTCCTGACGGATTTCATGTAAATGCTGACGGAGCGTGGCGATAATATTGTCCGAACTATATTCAGACGAAACGGTGAACGCCTCGATTTGTTCGGGGCGTATTACCTAAATAGGGTAATTATTCTACTTGAGTTTTTGCCTTATGTGAATGTATTCTAATATATCGAATAAGGAGTACACTATGAAGAAGATTTTTAGTAATAGGCACAGGTGGAACGATTGCTTCAAAGCAAATGGGTGAGGGATTGTCACCGCACTCTCAGCACCTGAGATTTTTGACATTTGTACCTGAAGTGGAAGAGTATTGTGAGATAGATGTATTGCAGGTTTGCAATATTGACTCTACAAATATTACACCTAGTATCTGGCAGGATATAGCGAGAGCTATTGAAAGAAATTATGATTCCTATGACGGATTTGTGATTTTACACGGTACGGATACTATGGCATATACTTCGGCGGCTCTCAGCTATATGATACAAAATTCCAGAAAGCCTATAGTTATTACAGGAGCTCAAAAGCCGATAAGTACAGACGGTACAGATGCAAAATTAAATTTAAGAGACAGTATTCTCTATGCATGTGATGATTACTCACAAAATGTTGTTCTGGTATTTGACGGTAATGTAATTGCCGGCACAAGAGCAAAGAAGATGATGGCAAAATCATTCAATGCGTTTCATAGTGTGAATTTTCCGGTACTTGCAAGAATCCAGGAAAAACACATAATACGATACATTCCATACATACCTATGAGAGAGAGGGTAAGATTCTTCCTTGACTTAAGTGATTCGGTATGTGTATTAAAAAAATGATTCCGGGTATGAAAGAGGGCATGCTTGGATATTTATTTGATAACTATGATTGCATTATTATAGAGAGTTTTTGGAGTTGGGGGTATACCCGACAATATGCTTGATAAATTCTATGAAGAGATGGAGAAGTGGCAGGAAATGGGCAAATTCATTGTCATGGCGACTCAGGTTGTAAATGAGGGGCTCCAATATGGAGATTTATCAGGTAGGTCAAAAATCAAAAAAAGATTTCAGTCTAATAGAGGCATATGATATGACATTGGAAGCAACAATTACGAAATTGATGGTCCTGTTGAAAAGATACACATCATATTCCGATCTTAGAAGAGCTTTCTATGAAGAAGTAAATTATGATATATTATGTGCCTTTGAAGGACTGTAAAGTTTTATTTTGGAGATTGAAATGGGTTTAAGCAAGAAAATCTTGGGATTAATTTTTGTTTGTTTTACAAGTTGTTTATTATCAATGATTGCTTTAGCTTCACCTCCTGTTTTAGAGGATGGAAGCAAAAATGATATAGGGTGGTGGTATAGGCAGGTCGATGGCACATACCCGAGTGATTCTTGGAAAAACATAAATAAGAAAATGGTATTATTTTAATGATAACGGTTACATGGTGGAAGATTCATGGGTGGAAAACTATTATCTGGGTTCGGACGGTGCTATGCTTGTAAATACAATAACGCCTGATGGTCACTATGTACTTGATAACGGTGAGAAGATAGAAGAGAGTTTAGCGGCAAATCAGACCGGCATTACTGCAAATGTTCACGAGTCGGATGTTGATAAAAGAGAATTGGAAAGCCTGATTGGTCCGGGAGCGGAGTTAAGCGAGTACTATAAGAGTGAAGTTTTGGAAAACAATATGGATTCTTTGGCTGATGACGGCTTCAAAGAGGTATCCGTGAGAATAATGCAGTAGAAGCTGATACTTCAAGTCTCGTTGAAGAAACAAAAGCATTTGAAAACACAAATGATAATATCGGACCTGTGGCTGATTATACAGCTTCTGATTCAAATAATATCGGACCTGTGGCTGATTATACAGCTTCTGATTCAAATGATATCGGACCGACTGCCAACCAAAATAATGATACTGCAACTCAGGCAGTACCGAGTGCTAATGATGCCAATGAGACTACAAATCAGGTAGTGCCAAGTGTTAATGACGGCAATGTTACAAATGTCCCTACAACTGTTATTACAAACGATAATGTTGAAGGAGACACAAGATCAAATATCATTGCCGAACTTAGGGAATACGGACTGAGTGAAGCTGAGGCAAATTTATATTATTTGATAAATGAGTACAGAGAGAGTCTTGGACTTTCTAAGCTGTCATTCTCAAAATCTCTTACAAGTGTTGCAAGAGCCCATGTAAAAGATTCACATGATTATACACCAAGACTTCAGCTTGATGGCAGAGGTATTCAGGGCAATCTGCACAGCTGGTCTAATAATGGAAATTGGAGCGGTGGAGCATACACACCCGATCATGCACATGCACAAATCATGTGGGATAAGCCAAGCGAGTTGACGGACTATGCGGGAGCAGGATATGAAATATCCGTATACCACAGTATCGGAATAGATCCTAAGTTGGCTCTTGATTTATGGAAGAGTTCTTCAGGTCATAATGAAGTAATAATAGGTGATAATGACTGGTCATTTATAACAACTATGGGAGTGGCTATGGATAAAAATTACTCCCATGTATGGTTTGGAGGAGATGAAGATCCGGCAGGTTATTATGACATTGAAGGATATGAAGTAATACATCCATAAAAACAAAAAAACTTATTGACAAACAAAAAGAAAACTGATAACATAAACACGTTGAAAGAAAGCAGGTTCGCCTCACCTTAGCACAGGAGTGACTTTGGTTCATATAAACATTTTTGATTTTTGATTAAATGATTATTTGGGCGGATAGTTTTCTATCTGCCTTTTTATATTGGTAAAGAAAATGGAGGTATAAAGGTATTAGCGAACAATTGATTAACGAACAGATTAAAGCTAAAGAAGTTCGTCTTATTTCATCAGAGGGTGAACAGTTAGGTGTAGTTTCAATAAATGAGGCAAGGGAAAAAGCAGAGGAAGCAGGCTTGGATTTGGTTCTTATTGCTCCAACAGCTAAACCCCTGTTTGTAAAAATTATTGATTATGGTAAATTCAGATATGAACTTGCCAGAAAAGATAAGGAAGCAAAAGAAAAAGCAAAAGACAATAGAAGTAAAAAGAGGTTCGTTTATCTCCAAATATTGACACTAATGATCTTAATACTAAAGTCAGTTCGGCGAGAAAAATTTCTTGAAAAGGGTAATAAGGTTAAGGTTACACTAAGATTTAGAGGTAGAGAAATGGCAAGAATGTTCAAATCTAAGTATATCTTGGATGATTTTGCCGAAGCTCTTTCAGAAGTGGCAACAATTGACAAACCTTCTAAGGCAGAAGGAAGAAGTTTGGTAATGTTTTTATCAGCAAAGAAGGCTTAAAGATATTGTAATAAAAGGAGGATTCATTATGCCAAAGCTAAAGACAAACAAAGCAGCAGCGAAGCGTTTTAAGAAAACAGGAACAGGTAAGCTTGTAAGAAATAAAGCTTATAAGTCACATATCTTAACTAAGAAGTCAACAAAGAGAAAAAGAAATCTTAGAAAAGATATCGTAACAGATGCTACAAACGCAAAAGTTATGAAGAAAATTTTACCATATCTATAAGTTGACGAAGGGTTAGGAGGTTTTTAAATGGCAAGAGTTAAAGGTGCTTTAAATGCAAAGAAAAGACATAATAGAGTTTTAAAACTTGCAAAGGGATATAGAGGAGCTCGTTCAAAGCAGTACAGAATTGCAAAGCAGTCTGTAATGAGAGCTTTAGCAAGTGCTTATGCAGGTAGAAAAGAGAGAAAGAGACAGTTCAGACAGCTTTGGATCGCAAGAATTAATGCAGCTGCAAGAATTAACGGTCTTTCATACTCAAAAGCTTATGCACGGACTTAAGGTTGCAGGCGTTGATATGAACAGAAAGATGCTTGCTGAGTTGGCTGTAAATGATGCTGCAGGTTTTGCTAAGTTGGCAGAAGTTGCAAAATCAAAGCTTGCATAATAATTAATATTGTATTATACTTGCCACGTAAGATTTGCTTACGTGGTATTATAAGCAGAAATGGCGGAATTGGCAGACGCGCACGGTTCAGGTCCGTGTGATAGCAATATCATGAGGGTTCAAGTCCCTTTTTCTGCATCAATCTATCTAAATATTGAGAGGTAGTTCATTTTAAAAGATTGTACATTATGTGCAATTTTTATTAGAGAGAGGAGAGAAATATGTTAAAAAGTACTGGCAAAATATATAAAAAGAATATAAAGTTGCTTCCCTACTCACAATTGCATTCATAATAGGTGAAGTAGTATTTGAATTACTTATACCATATATGATGACATTCATAATTGATAAAGGGTGTTGCAATTAATGATTTCAGTGCGGTAATAAAATACGGTTCAATAATGATAGTTCTGGCAGTTCTAGGACTTATATGCGGTATAGCTGCAGGTATTTACGGCGCAAATGCCTCAGCGGGATTTGCTAAAAATTTACGAGAAGGTATGTTCAGAAACATTCAAAATTTCTCTTTCTCAAATATTGATAAATTTTCAAGTGCCGGTCTTGTCACAAGACTTACTACAGATATAACCAATGTTCAAAATTCATATCAAATGATACTTAGAATGTTGATGAGAGCTCCTGCTACACTTATTTTTGCTTTGATTATGGCTGTATCTATATCAAGAGATATGTCGGTTATATTCTTTGTTGCTATTTTCTTTTTAGCTACAGCCCTTGCACTTATAATTGCGGTGGCTTTTTAAACTCTTTAATCAGGTATTTGAAAAGTATGATGCATTGAATGCAAATGTGCAAGAAAAATATCTCAGGTATAAGAGTTGTAAAATCATATGTACAGGAAGATAGGGAAATATCTAAGTTTGATAGAGCTATAACAAATTTATATAAGTTGTTTGTAAAGGCAGAATCACTCGTTGTAATAAACAATCCTTTGATGATGTTTACAGTATATGCATGTATAATTGCACTGTCATGGTTCGGTGCAAAAAGAATCGTAGCCGGAAGATTAACAACAGGTGAACTTACATCTCTTTTTCATATATAATGAGTATACTTATAGCTCTTATGATGCTTTCATTTGCATTTGTAATGATTACTTTATCTGAAGCAAGCGCAAGGAGAATTGCGGAAGTTTTACAGGAGGAAAGTGATATTAAGACAAAGGAAAATGCTTCCAAAGAGGTAAAGGACGGCAGCATTGACTTTGATAATGTAAGCTTTTCATATAAAGCAGGTATCGGAAAGCCTGTGCTATCAAATATAAATATCCATATAGCGTCAGGACAGACAATAGGAATTATTGGTGGAACAGGTAGCTCAAAGACATCTTTTGTAAATCTTATTCCGAGACTTTATGATGCCACACAGGGAAATGTATATGTGGGCGGAAAGAATGTAAAGGATTATGATATAAAAGAGTCTTAGAGATGCGGTAAGTGTGGTATTACAAAAAAATGTACTCTTCTCAGGCAGTATAATTGACAATCTTCGTTGGGGAAATGAAAATGCTTCACCCGATGAGATAAAGAAAGCCTGTGAACTTGCTTGTGCCGACGAATTCATAGAAAGAATGCCTGAAAAAGTATAATACATGGATAGAGCGTGGCGGAAGTAATGTATCAGGTGGGCAAAAAGCAGAGACTTTGTATTGCAAGAGCTCTTCTGAAAAACCTAAGATATTGATCCTTGATGACTCTACATCTGCTGTAGATACCGCTACAGATGCAAAGATAAGAAAAAGCATTCAAAGAAGAGATACCTAATACTACAAAAATTATTATCTCTCAAAGAATTTCATCCATAAAAGAGGCTGATAAGATTATTGTAATGGATAACGGTAAGATTGTGGGATTTGATACACATGAAAAAAATTACTTGAGACTAATGAGATTTACAGAACTACAGCAAATGCGCAGTCTGAAGGTAATGCGGATTTTGATAAGGCAGGTGCATAATGTCGGGAATAAATAGAGAAAAAAAGGCGGTATAAATCAAACTATACAGGTTGTTGCAAGTGACAGCATGAAAAGAGTAATATCACTTGTATTAAAAACTATAAAAAGAGTATCTTTGTTGTAATTATAGGAATACTGATATCGGCGATAGTAAGTTCTGTCAGTGCTTCCGTTATGCAGGATATTATAGATAATTATATAATTCCTCTCACAAAAGAAAGTAATCCTGATTTCACACCATTGGCAATTGAGATAGGAAAACTTATTTGTATATTTTCGGCGGGTGTATTGGCATCATTTGCTTATAACAGGATAATGGTAAATGTAGGGCAGGGAACCATGCGTGAGATAAGAAGAAATCTTTTTGCACATATGGAAAAACTTCCTATAAGATATTTTGATACACATTCACATGGCGATATAATGTCCATCTATACCAATGATACAGACACATTGAGGCAGTTTATAGGTGTATCTTTCCCACAGCTTGTTGAGGCATTGCTTTCTTTAATTGCTGTATTTATTACAATGCTTATTTTAAGTCCTATGATGACTTTAGTGTCGGTTATTATGATTATTATATCAGTACAGGCTTCAGGTAAGGCTGCAAGTATTTCAGGTAAATATTTCGGAATACAGCAAGCTACTCTTGGAAAGTAAACGGATATATAGAAGAGATGATAAGCGGTCAAAAGGTTGTAAAGGTATTCAACTATGAAGATAAGAACATAGAAGGGTTTACAGCCATAAATGATGAACTCTGTGAGGCCTCTTCAAAAGCAAACGGATTTGCAAATATACTCATGCCTATAGTTGCACAAATCGGAAACTTAAGTTATGTAGTAATAGCTGTAGTTGGTGGCTATCTGGCTATAAACGGTCATTTCGGAGTGACCATAGGAACTATAGCTGCATTCCTTTCATTGGTAAAAGCATTTAACAGACCGTTTATGACTGTATCACAACAGCTCAATGCCGTAGTTATGGCGGCTGCCGGAAGTCAAAGAGTATTTGCACTTATGGATGAAACTGTAGAAGAAGATGAAGGCTATGTTACACTGGTAAATGCAAAGATAGACGGTAAGGGAAATATATCAGAGTCAAAATCAAGAACCGGGCATCTGGGCATGGAAGCATAAACATGATAACGGAGAAATCACATATACAAAACTTGAGGGAGATATTGTATTTGAAAATGTCGACTTCGGATATGTACCTGAAAAGATAGTACTACATGATATAAGTCTCTTTGCAAACAAGGGACAAAAGATTGCATTTGTAGGTTCTACAGGTGCAGGTAAGACAACTATAACAAACCTTATAAACAGATTTTTATGATATTCAAAGCGGTAAGATAAGATATGACGGTATAAACATCGAAAAGATAAAGAAGGATGACCTTAGAAGATCTTTGGGTGTGGTTCTTCAGGAAACAAACCTTTTCTCAGATACTGTTATGGAAAATATTCGTTATGGTCGTCCTGATGCAACAGATGAGGAGTGCATATCGGCTGCAAGACTGGCAAATGCCGACGGTTTTATAGAAAGACTTCCTGACGGATATAATACATTCCTTCATGAAGGCGGTGCAAATCTGTCACAGGGTCAAAAACAGCTTCTTTCTATTGCAAGGGCGGCCTTAGCAGATCCTCCTGTACTTATTTTTGGATGAGGCTACATCTTCAATTGATACAAGAACCGAACAGCTTGTACAGGCAGGTATGGATTCCTTGATGGAAGGAAGAACTACCTTTGTCATTGCCCACAGACTCTCAACCATTAAAAACTCAGATGTAATAATGGTACTTGAGCAGGGAAGAATAATAGAGCGTGGCTCGCATGAAAGCTTGTTGGAACAAAAGGGAAGATATTATCAACTTTATACGGGGAAAGTGGTATAATAAAAATGTAGTATATATTTTAGGCCTATAATTTAAGGAGTGTACATATATGTTTTGTTCAAATTGCGGTAAACAGCTTGAAGACGGTGATAAAGTATGTGGTTTTTGCGGTGTGCCTGTACAAAGCGAAAGTAATGTCACATTAAGTAAAGATAATCCGGATAAAACACATAATAACGTAGAAAAATACGGAAATACAGAAATACCGAGCTATTTCAAAAAAGCAGCTTTAGTTTCGGCCGGTATTTACATCTTATCAAGATTTATGATTTATATTGTTGACATATTTGACAGCCAAAGAACAATGATAGGTGTTCCGTTCTATATTTCATTGTTATGTATTATTTCTTTAGTAATGATAGTAGGGCTTTTAGTTCTAAATTCAAAGAACAAAATAATATTGGCTGTACCAAGAATACTTATTGTCATATCATCGATACCGGGGATAATGTACACCTTAAAACATTGGGGGATTGGGGTTTTGTTGCCTGATTTCTTTAAAACTGTATTTTTAGCTCCTACAAATTTTGTAGCGGCAATTGATAATTGTATCGTATTTGCTGTAGCTATGTATAATGGCATTAAGCAAAAAAATAAAACTCTTGTTAAATTTTGCGGATTCATATTTATTTTTAACAGTATTACGCAATACGATAAGTTCAATTTACCTTATTCACTATGAATGTACTTTTGATATTTGAGGATTTATTCAGTTTTGAAACTTTAAATATTGTTCTATGGATTATGGCAAAAATATCTTTTTATGTATATGACGTCTGTATATTCTTCATTATGTGGAGTATGAGTGCGTGCGGAAAACAGGTTGTACATACAGTCGGCAATGAAAAATTCTATAAGAAATGTCACCGTGGAAAAACACGACAAATACCAATGAACTTGATGAACCAAGTACCGTATAAAATGTTTTATGTTTCTTTATTCCTATAATTGGTTTGACTCTATACTTTGCATGGAAGAGTATGTATCCTAAAAAGGCAAAAATCTGCACTGAAAGTTGCCTTAATAGGATTTTTAACTTGGACAGTATTAAGCGTTGTTTTAAGATTATCTATAGACTTTATAGTTTATTGGATGATTTCGAACATGTAATAATAATTGATGTATGAAATTAAATATTTAAGATAGAATAACGGTCGAAGCGGGTTGCTTTTGGCCGTTTTTTTGTAATATATACTTAAGAAAAATATTGACATTTTATTATATAAACCTTACGATAGTATTTAGATATATTAATTATAAATTAAATAGTAATATAATATACATAATATATATAGCAGTTTGAGTTAAAGGGTGTATTACATGCAAGGACGCAGGATTTGTCAAAGTGATATTATTAAATATATAAATGAAGAGTTGGGTATTCCATATTCATCATTATGTACTGTTATAGATACGGTAAGACCGGGAAATATGGTGGAGCCTAGAATCAGTGAGATAAAACGTGGAAAAAGAAAGGGATACAAGGATCTTGAAAACCATGAGGATCTATTTTTTGATACATGCTTTACAATCAAAGATGAAGAGCTTGGATTTCAAAAGGGTAAAGGAGTTTATTGAACGTGAAAAATTAATATTTCCTAATCATAAAGGTTTACAGGAAGATGATTATAAAACTTATTCTTTGCGAATGCTAAAGTATGGTCTGGAGAATTGTGAATTACCGTCCAGCCATAAAAATATTGTATTACTTGTGGAAGACTTAGAATATATTAAAGAACCGACTGTGGTGCCGGAAGATATATTGAATGTCGTTGATATTGAGGAATATTCAAATAAAATAGATACAAATGAAAAAAACAGATATATAAGCAGTATAATGGAAAAATTGGAACTATATATTTCTATGTTTTGTTTTCTTAACACTTGGGTCGATAATATTCAGCATTTATAGGATTTCCGCAATGGATATATTTTTTTGGATGAAGAATATGTCGCCTGCTTTGTTTTTCTTTTTGACATTATTTATTTCGGTATCTACAGTGATTTTTGGGTTTGTTGATACAGGTATTGCAGTTTTTATTTACAATATAAAAATAAAAAAATCGTGAAAAAAATTAACTTATAAAGACATATATATGATTGCAAAAATACGGTGATAAAGACAAAATAATACAAGGTCGTGGAAGGTATGATCTTGGAATAAGTCATATATGTTATTCATTATTTTGCAATATAACAGGAGCCCTATGTGCATTGGCTTTATACAGCTATTTAAAGAAACAGGAAAGCTTTTGATACTTTTTTTATTATCAAAAGATTTTTTTCTATAGTGGTAAATATAGCTCTAATGTTTGTATTAATATTGGTATTTGTAAATAGTTTCTTATTATTTACAAGAGAGCCCATGAAGGATTTCCATGATATAGAAGAAAACCCGGATACATTGAAAATCACAAGGCTAAGTGTTATAGCCAACAATGTTCACATAGCAGTAAATATATTCTTCTCGTCTATGGGAATACTGTTTTCATTTATGTATGGATTTTCAAGCTATAATGTAATGGGAAATATGTCACCTATGTTTTGTCTTGTACTTATAGGACTGTATTCATATTTATGGTTTTCATCAACATCGCCATATGCGGTAGAGTTTAATGCACAATGCGCAGGATCTTTTTGTTACTTGCACCTTTTATAGCATCTGTTACATCACTATATACAATTATGTGTTTTAACAACTCAACTTCATATATGATGGTTATTGGTGTAAATGTAATAGCTGTTATATTATGGCTTGTATGCCTGATTTATAAAGAAGAGAAAAAAATTAGCACCGGTGATGAGAAACAATAAGATTTATTTTTTTCTGTCTATGCATCACTTCTGGTTTTGTTTTTATCATACTCAATTGTATTTAAATGTAATTTTATAAAATTGATTTTACCACCGGTTTTCTCCGGTGGTTTTGTATTGTAAATTTAATATACAAATCCGTAAAAAAATGTTGATGAATATAAGGGTTATAGTACTTACACTAAAAATTACACAGGGATATGTAAGTTATTGGGATGGTACATTATATAAAAAAAGCTAAAATAATATTATATTTTTGAGGGCAGATATTGCTACGTTAAACAAGTAAATATAATATTGGAGGAATATATATGTTGTAGTAGGAAGCGCATTAATTTAAAAAAACAGAACTGATTATAAGGGGGATAAAATGAATAAACGTATTAATAAAATTATAGCAATCCTATTATCTATAGTAATAGTTTTTGCTAATCAAACAGTTGCATATGGAGGAATAGAACAACAGGATAATGAAGAGTTTTTTGGAAGGATATGAGAATTTAAATATCGATGAAGACTTAGATATATCCAAATTTGCAACTCCATCTATAGCAAGTTTTAGAATGGCAAGTTTATTAAATACAGGGGGAGGATTTACTAGGAGAACTACAGCTCCTGAATATGGAAATGTTTATTATTATAACGGGGCATATAATCCTTTTGCATATTATCCAAATCTTATTGGAGAATGTACATGGTATGTTTGGGGAAGGGCTTATGAAATACTTGGGCATCGGCCTAATATTTCAAACAGGTATGCAAAAGATTTTTATGCATACAATCTAAATTCAGGAGCATATCCTTATGGAAACGAACCTAAATTGGGAGCTATTGCCTGTTTTGCACCAAATAATCATGCATATGAGACAGGACATGTAGCCATAGTGGAAGCTGTTGGAGGAGATGGCTCAGTAATACTTTCGGAGTATAATTTTGTATCCAGACATGTATTTTCTGCCAACAGATATCTCAATCCAACAGAGGCAAGAACATGGGTACAAGGTTATATCTATATAAGACCTGATGATCCTGTTATACCTAACCATATCCCGGGACCTGTAGGTGGAAGTGATGATGATATAGCCGACGGCGACTATACCATACGTTCAGATGTGGCAGAAGGTAGAAGCTTAGGCTGGGAAGGTGACGGAAATACAAATGGACAGAATGTATGTTTAAAAGATTATTTTAAAAAATGGTGACTATGTATGGACACTTGAACGTCAAAGTGATGACAGTTTTATCGTAAAAACAAAGCAAGGTGGAAAACTCCTTGATATATTAGGGTGGACCATATTCATATGGAAATGAAAAGAATGCCATTATGTGGGACTATGTACAGGGAAATGACAACCAAAGATGGTACATAGTAAGAAACGGTGGTGGATATAGATTTATTGCTAAACATTCAGGATATTCATTGGATGTAAGAAACGGAGATGCTACTGACGGCAATAATATTTATCAATATTATCCTAATGAATCCACAGCACAAAGATTCTATCTTGAAAAGCATGACTTTCCGAATGTAGAAGAAACCAGTGCAGATGATTTAAAAGATAATGCTACTTACATAATTCGATCAAAACTGGATATATCAAAAGTTATTACGACCGAGTCTGATTCAAGTGGTGCAAACGGTAAAAATATATACCTATATGATTATAATTCGCCTAATTTACCTTCAACACAGATTTGGAAGCTTGAGAAGCAGTCCGATGGTACATTCCTTATAAAGAATACATTCAACAATAAATATATGGATGTAGTGTGGTATTCCTTGAGTAACAGAGCAAATATATACAGCTGGGAAAGGCATTATAATCCAAGTGAGAGCTGGTATATTGTGAAAAACAATGATACTGAGGGAACATATAGAATTGTAAATAAGAATTCAGGTAAAGTCGTGGATATAACCGGAGGTCAAACAGCAAACGGTACTAATGTGCAACAATATATTTGGCATGAGCATCCGGCACAAATGTTCTTCTTTGAAAGAGTTCCTGCTACGATAGAATATACAGTTACATTTAAGACAGATGATAACAATATAATATCAACTCAGATAGTAGAAGAAGGTAATCCTGCATTTGCACCGCAAGCGCCTTATAGAGAAGGGTATGAATTTGTAGATTGGGAAGGTGATTACAGCAATATACTCTCAGATACTGTTATAATTGCTAAGTACAATAAATTGCCTGAGAATAATAATGGAACAAATACCGGCAATAATAACAATACTGTACCAAATACAGGAGGTTCAAGTAATAATACAGCTAATTCCGGCAATAATGTGGTAAATAATACAGGTACAAATCCAAGTAATGGTGGAAATAATACAGGTGGTAATCTAAATATCGGAAACGGAAATAATATTGCCGGAACAAATTCAAGTAATACAAATAGTAATATCGGAATTAACATTGGAAATACGGTAACCGATACTACAAAGAAAAGTAAAGGAGGTTCATCATCCGGCGGCGGTGGCTCACGATCAGGTGGAGGCTCACGTTCCGGAGGTGGCGGTTCACGCTCAGGAGGAAGCAGTGGTTCACGCTCCGGTGGCAGCGCTGGTAAGGCTTCTCAAAACTCAACTTCTATACCACAGAGCAGTGTATCATGGCAAAGAGATAACAAAGGATGGTGGATTAAGAATAGTGACGGCTCATATCCAAGAAATGAGTGGAAGCTTGTTAACAACAGTTGGTATTTCTTTGATTCACAAGGATATATGTTTACAGGTTGGTTAAATTCAAATGGAAGTTGGTACTACATGAATACAGATGAAGGTAGTGACAATGGAAAGATGGTCACCGGTTGGAGAGTAGTATCAGGAAAAATGGTATTATTTAAGCACTGCTACGGACAGTAGTGGAGGGAAAATGCTTTTTGAATACAACAATAGACGGCTATAGATTAGGTGCTGACGGTGCATGGGTAAAATGATAGTTAGTATGGGGTGAACTCACCCCATACCTATAATAGCAACTAAAATATATACTATTCAATATTATTTTTTTATTATATAAATAAAGGAGAGAAACATGATATACAAAGAAGGACATAGTTCATATGGACATTGTTGGATTGAGGGTGACGGTATAAATTTTTTTGGTACACTGCCCTGTCAAAAAGTCGAGTTAATTAAAGGATAAAATACTAGAATTAAGGTTTGCTCATTGTCTTAAGGAAAAAAACTTGTTTTGTAATATATAGGCGGTACGATAAAAGGATTTTTTGATATCAGTACCATATTTATTAAGCAAAAGAAAGGGGTTTTTTTATGAGAAAAATTATGTGTTATGTCATTGGCAGCATTACTTGTAATGGCAAGTGCTATGCCGACCTTTTGCAATCGGAGAAGGTCTGGAAAAAGATGACGGAGGATACTACTTTGAAAAATAACGGTGAACGTGCAAGGAATGAATGGGTATATGTAGAATACGAGGGTAAAGGATATTGGTATTATATGACTGATTATGGCTATCCTTTAAGATCGGCTATAACACCGGACGGCTATAAGGTAAATTCTAACGGACATTGGATTGATGAGGGGAATTTAAGCAGCGACTCTTATGAATATGATAAGGATTATATGTTATTTATAAGCAACTTGGTATTTGATGATTTTTATGACAATAATCCTATCAGTTCGGGTCTTAATAAAAAAAGAGAAAACTTCTCTTCCGCAGATAAAGCACTCATTACCTATGCTTATGTATACTTTTAAAAAGATAGTAGGATAAGTGAAAAACGTTCAGGTCGTTATGATTTATACAATGTAGTAAGCAAGGACAATCTAATGTCCATAATGAAAGATCTTACAGGCTCAAGTAATGAAACTGATATGCAAGAATTTGCAAAAGTATGGAACTTTAAAAGGAGATACTTATTGGGTTCAGGCTGGTGGAAGTTTTGGCGCTGCCGGCGATTCTTATCTGTCCGACAAAAAAATATTCAATTAAGTATAGAGGGCAATAGAGTTAAAATCACCGGTGATGTTTTTGCGTTATCAGGCTAATTCAGGGTATGTTCCAATTAAGAAATATAACGCATACTTTACCATAAGCGATGCTCCACAACTGGGATTTTTAAGATTTGATGAACTTAATATTCAATAGTTATAAATAGATAATTGCGAAACTTGCTAAGCTCTTTTGCAATCTTCGTTGAAAACAAAGATGAATTTGTGCAAAGCACAAATTCTAAGCTGAAAAGTTGATAACTGCAAGATTTAAGTGCACTTTAATAAGCATAGTGCTTATATAAAGTTGATAAGTCATAAGCAATTAAAGATTTTAAACTTCTGATACGTTGTCGTTGATTAATTTTATCAGCAACAATTACAGTTAATAACTGAGATGTACCGGCTGGCAGTGAATCGGAATGTGGTGTTTTTTCATTTGTTGTTTTCCTTTTGGTCATGCAGAAACTATCCTTAAAGTGGTTGATTGATAAGGGATGGTGATGAGTGGCTACGAGGTGATGGAAGCTCTTTATTAAAAATATCCATTTGGGTCAATATCGGATATTAGTATGATTTATGCCGGAGCGGTTACCGGCTCAAAAGATGACGCTCGTAAAGAGTTTTATAATTTTATTGCGGAAACTTGTCCGGAAAATTCTTTGGTATATTTTTGAACAAAAGTAGTTGCCCTGTTGAGTAGAGCTTGATTTAATAACATTTATTAGAAAAATTATTATTATTTTAGATAGCAATTTAAACATAAGTTCTTTTTGGAATAAGGCATAAAAATAATAGAAGAAATCTTAATGTTATTAATGATACTATGAAGAAAAGTCTATAAATAAAAAAATATCTTATAAAGGGTGTAATCTGTTATACAGTATTTTTCACCCTTGTTATATAATATAGAATTTAAATTTGCATTCACAAGACTTAAAAATAGAATGAATATCATTTAGATTAAATTTATATAATCATTAATATGGTAAATGTGAATAAAAATAATATTAAGGAGATGTTTGATGAAAAAAGTAATTTTAGCAGCAGCGATAACAACTTTCAGCTGCATAATGACAATAAGTGCATATGCTGGTAATTGGGTGAAAAATAACACCGGTTGGTGGTATGACAACGGTAACGGTACTTGGCCGTCATCATCATGGCAGTGGATAGACGGTAACTCTGACGGAATAGCGGAGTGCTACTACTTGACGGTTCAGGTTATTGTATGATCAATACTACTACACCTGACAATTACATTGTAAATAATTCAGGGGCATGGACTGTAAACGGAGTAGTACAAACAAAAAATGCAGGCACTGAAAAAAGTGACAGCTATTATATGGAAAAGTATGCATCTGTGATGAGTAACTGGTTAGAATTATATGGAAAAAGACTATGCCGATAATCCAGCTTATGATTTTATAGATATAAATGGCAATGGAAGTAAAGAACTTATAATGGGCGACAGAAAGAGTAACGATAGTTCTAGTATTTTTGCTATATATACTTTAAATAATGAAACTCCGGTTCAAATTATACTTGACCCTTGTATAAGTGATTGGGAATTCAAGGTCCTTAAAGGAGGATATATTTCAACGAGACATAGTGATGCCAGTGCGGATACTCACAGTCTGTCTAAATTAGATAGTAATGATAACAGAGTTTGGGTGAGTACAGTATATTATAAGCATTTTGATAGCGAGGCTGAGGTTTATGAAGTTAATGATGTACAGGTATCAAAAAGGAGCCTATATCAACGAACTGAATAAGTATAATATTGAGAAAGAAAAATATAAGACTAACAAGAACTTTTTAAATAATTAAAGATACGTTTTTATAAAATATAATTTAAATAAAACTTGCATTAGGGATAACCTTAGTGCAAGTTTTTGTTGTAAAGATTAATTCAATAAATGTTTAATTGAATAAAAAAACTTCCTTTATATCTCTATCGCCTTCCCCAGCGACATAAATGAAAAATATACCGACTGCAAGCTCGACATTGTCCTGATCTTTTACAGATATGCTGTAGACGGAGATTTTCTTTCCTTTCTTTATTTCTGTGGCGGTAGCGGAAAGTTCTTTTGTATTTAAGCCGGCACGCAGATAATGGAAGTTTCCGTCAATTGTGGTAACATGTATTCCGTAGGAACTTGCGGCTGACACCGCCTGCTATGTCGGCGATGGTATAAAGGCATCCTCCATGTATTGAGCCTATGGGATTTAAAAAGTTCTTTTGTGACTTTCATTTCAGCTTTGGCATAGCCGTTTGAAAGTTCGGTAAGTTCTATGCCAAGTAATTTTGCGAAGTTGTTGTTTATATTTCTAAATGATCTCAGTTTATCATAATCCATATGCATCCTCCTGATAATCGGAATTTACTCCAATTGATTTTTAATAATTATACAATAAAATTGTACCATATAAGAATATCATTTTTATTTTTACACTTTAATAATATGTATTGTATTAATGAAATACATGTGCTAATATATCTAGGTAAAATTTAATTGGTTTATATTTCAGCCATTGTTTTTAGAATGAATCGTACTACCTGGGGGTAGTGCGTCAATTTTAAAGGCAATGGCTTTTTGCTGTGCTTTTTTGCACCTTGAAAATTAAATCCGCAGATGCAAATGACGGCCGGCCGGTGAAGTATGCGAAGACCTAATAAAGTGAGCATGCCAAGGAAGAGTTATTACAGACTGCGACAATAACAAAATAATTTTAAAAAGAAAAGAGGTATGGCAATGAATAAAACAAATGAAATACGTAAAGAATTCTTATGTTCAACATCAATAGTATATACAGGTGAATTTAACGGTGAGATATATGGTGTCAGTGACAGATTTATGACCTATGGAATGTATTTAAAAGAAGGTGAGACTTTGGGATTTGAAATTGTAATGAATCAGGGTGAGCTTTATAAAAACTATATATACTTGGATGCGGACAAGAAGGTTTCTACAGATGAATTTGACTGGATTTTCGGTAATTATGCAAAGGTAATTCCCGGATAAGTATATTTTGGAAGATAAAACACTAAAAAAATGACAGAATAAAGTATAGAGCGGTTGCCTGATGAGAGTATGAATATGAATTTTATAGATGATGACATAATATATATGATTCCTAAATCCGAATATTTTGAGGCAATGTGTAAGGAGATAAGTGAGGTTGGAGGACATATCAGTGTGATTATTAAAGCCGGAGGAAATAAAGACGGTAATGTTGGAAGTATTGTTTTTGATTTTCCGCAAAGAATATCCAAAAAAAGCTTAAATCACTTATAAGTATGGTCTTTAAGGGTTGTGTTTTGGAAGAGGTGAGCAATGAAGTGACAGATAATAATATAAGTAAAAAAAGAATTTACGAGATTATATTATCATTCTTTTGAAAGTACTTGGTTTGCAACAAAAGTTGGATAGGGACTCCATTGACAATCTGGAACTTGGAGTTAGATCTTATAATTCATTAAAAAAGGCAAATATAACATCTATAAAGAAGCTTCTTGAGATGTCCGATATGGAACTTCTTAAGGTTAAAAACCTCGGCAGAAAGAATGTTGCGGAGATCAGAACACAGCTTATTGAAAAGAATTATGTAAGTTCGTATGAAGATGAATTATTTGAAAATATGGACACTGCCGAATTTCCTCCAATACCTGAAGACATTTTTTTGATGATATTAGCGGATAAGCGTAACTATATGGATGAATTACAGGCTTTGGTGGGTATAAAGTACGCAAAGGATCAGGTGAAAAAGATTTTGGCATTTGCAAAGATGAGAATGGCCATGGAAGAAAAGGGAGAACAGTTAGAGCCTATAACTTTGAATATGGAGTTTGTGGGAAATCCGGGTACCGCCAAAACTACTGTAGCAAGGATTGTGGCCGGATTGCTGAAAGAAATCGGTATTATAAAAAAACAGGGAGAGTTTATAGAGGTAGGAAGAGCCGATCTTGTAGCACAGTATGTAGGACAAACAGCTCCCATGGTACAAAGTATATTTCAAAGGGCAAAGGGTGGAGTGCTTTTTATAGATGAGGCGTATTCACTTTTGGAAGAAGGAAGTGGAGGATTCGGTGATGAAGCTATAAATATGATTGTTCAGGAGATGGAAAACAACAGAAAGGACATTATAGTAATATTCGCAGGTTATCCTGATGAGATGGATGAGTTCTTCTTGCGAAATCCGGGGCTTAGATCAAGAGTACCTTTTAGAGTGAGATTTGACGACTATACTACAGATGAACTGGCAGATATCTGTGAGCTTGAAGCAGGTAAAAGAGGATTTTTAGTAGATAATAATGCAAAGGTATTTATTAAAGAAATCTGTGCGAGCTCTACAAAAAATGTTGAAAACGGAAACGGAAGATTTTGCAGAAATCTTGTGGAAATGGCTGTTTTAAACTTCGCATTAAGAAATTACGGAGGAGATGAAGTTGATGCCGATATTGAATATATATTTAAAAAAGGGAAGATTTTCTAGTGACGTAACTGATTTTTTGAAGAGAAGAAATCAAACGATCGGTTTTCAAGATTTTTGCCTCATAACTTTAGTCAAAAAGCGGTTTTTATATAGAAATATCGTATTTCTTTATAATTTATTTCTAAATATTGATATTGGCTAAATTTCATTATTTGTTGTAGAATAGTATACAGTGTGTTACATTAAAAATTTATAATAAGTAGTTTGGAGGAGAATATGTTTTTGGTTTACATCCAATGACATTGGTATAGATCTTGGAACAGCAAGTATCTTAGTTTATATAAAGGGCAAGGGTGTTGTTTTAAAAGAGCCAAGTGTTGTAGCTATAGATAGAGAAAACGGCAAGATACAGGCCATAGGTGAAGAAGCCAGACTTATGATCGGAAGAACACCGGGAAATATTGTGGCAGTAAGACCGCTTCGTCAGGGTGTTATTTCAGATTATACAATTACAGAAAAGATGTTAAAGTACTTTATCGACAAGGCTGTAGGAAAGAAGACTTTCAGAAAGCCGAGAATTGCAGTATGTATCCCGTCAGGTGCTACTGAGGTCGAGAAGAAGGCTGTAGAGGATGCAACATATTCTGCAGGTGCAAGAGAAGTTAAGATTATTGAGGAGCCTGTAGCTGCCGCTATAGGTGCAGGAATTGATATTGAGAAGGCTGTAGGAAACATGATAGTTGATATCGGTGGAGGTACAGCGGATATTGCGGTTATATCTCTTGGAGGTACTGTTGTAAGTACATCAATTAAGATTGCAGGTGACGATTTTGATGAGTCTATCGTAAGATACATGAGAAAGAAGCACAATCTTTTAATCGGTGAGAGAACAGCGGAAGAAATTAAGATTAATATCGGTGCAGCATACAGAAGACCTGAGGTTCTTACTATGGAAGTTAAGGGTAGAAACCTTGTAACAGGACTTCCAAAGACTATAGAGGTTAACTCCGATGAGACTTTAGAGGCACTCAGAGAGCCTGCAATGCAGATCGTAGATTCAGTTCACAATGTTTTGGAGAGAACACCACCTGAGCTTGCGGCCGATGTATATGACAGAGGTATTGTACTTACCGGCGGTGGTGCATTACTTTCAGGTCTTGACGCTCTTATTGAGGAAAAGACAGGTATCAACACTGTAATAGCTGACAATCCTTTGACAGCTGTTGCTATAGGTACAGGTAAGTTTATCGAATTCAGAACCGGTAATAAGGGAGATTCTAAAAAATAATATGTCAACAGTATCAGGCTATATCGAAAAAATCATTTATAGGAATGAAACAAATGGCTATACTGTACTCAGCGTGGAGGCCGATGATGACGACTATGTCCTTGTCGGTACCTTCAACTATATCGCTGAAGGCGAATTTATAAAGGCAAAGGGAAATATGAAGCTGCATCCAAACTATGGAGAGCAGCTTTTTGTCGATGAATACGAAATTATAGAGCCTAGAGAACTTGACAGTATACAAAAGTATCTGGAATCTTCTGCAATAAAGGGTGTAGGCGAGGCACTGGCAAAAAGAATAGTCAAAAGATTTAAGATGGACACTCTAAGAGTGATGGAAGAAGAACCTGAAAGACTGGCTGAAGTCAAAGGTGTAAGTGAAAAGCTTGCAAGATCCATAAGTGAACAGATACAGGAAAAAAAGTCCATGCGTGATGCTATGATTTTTTTGCAAAAGTTCGGTATCAGTATGAAGCTTTCCGCAAAGATATATATGGAATACGGAAGTAAGATATATAGTATAATAGAGACTAATCCATACAAGCTTGCAGATGATATAGACGGTATAGGTTTTAAGATTGCAGACGATATTGCCAAAAAGGTCGGTATTACAGCCGATTCCAAGTTTCGTGCCATTGCAGGAGTGGAGTATATTCTGTCAAATGCCATGATGTCCGGACATTTATATCTGCCAGATACGGTTTTAAATGCTGAATTCCTTGATTTATTCGGTGAAAATATATTTGACTTTGATTCTTTACTTTCAGAAATGCAGATGGAAAAAAGAATCGTTGTGAAGAAAAATGAAGAAACTCAAGTTTATCTTTCACAGTGTTATTATACTGAGCTTGCCGTAGCAAAAATGTTGACAGATATTAATATAAAAGCAAAGTATGATATAGAAAAGATAGAAGAGAAAATTCTGAAGATTGAAGATAAAGAAGGCATTGTCCTTGATGACTTGCAAAGGCAGGCGGTAATAGAATCCATAAGCGCGGTCTTATAATAATCACCGGAGGACCGGGAACCGGAAAGACTACAACCATAAATACTATTATCAAATACTTTGAGAGCGAAGGCGAAAGTATTGCACTCGCTGCACCTACGGGAAGAGCTGCAAAGAGGATGTCTGAAGCTACATCATATGAAGCGAAAACCATACACAGACTTTTGGAAATAACACCGAATAACAGTGATAATTCAAGCAATATAGGCACTCATTTTGAGAGAAATGAAGATAATCCGCTTGAGTCCGATGTACTTATAGTGGATGAGGTCAGCATGGTGGATATTTTCCTGATGAATGCACTATTAAAAGCTGTAGCAATAGGAACCAGACTGATTTTGGTCGGAGATATAAATCAGCTTTCAAGTGTAGGTCCCGGAACAGTGTTAAAAGATATGATCGACTCAAATTGCTTTAATGTTGTAAGGCTTAATAAGATATTCCGCCAGTCCACAGGAAGTGATATTGTTGTAAATGCTCATAAGATAATGACAAATGAAGAGATTGATCTGGGTAAGAAGAGTAATGATTTTATTTTTATCAAACAGAGCAATCCCGAGCATGTGATGGATTCGGTTATTTCTCTTGTAAGAGATAAACTTCCTTCATATGTAAAAGCATCTACAAATGAACTTCAGGTTATGACACCTATGAGAAAAGGTCCTCTCGGAGTGGAACTTTTAAACTCATTTTTACAAAATAAACTTAATCCTGCAAGTAATTCTAAAAAAGAAAAAGAATATGATGCCACAGTCTTTAGAGAAGGCGATAAGGTAATGCAGATAAAAAACAATTACCAAAAAGAGTGGTTCGTATACAATGAAAAACATCTGCCTGTGGATAAAGGGCTTGGAGTTTACAATGGTGACACCGGAATAATAAAAGAAATAGATATGTTTTCAGAAAACTTCACTGTTTGTTTTGATGACGGTAAGGTTTCAAATTATGAGTTTTCGGAGTTTAACGAAATTGAACTTGCATATGCCATTACAGTTCATAAATCACAGGGAAGCGAGTATCCGGCTGTAATTATTCCTATTTATAAGGGACCTGCAATGCTTATGAACAGAAATCTTATATATACAGCTGTTACAAGAGCAAAAAAATGTGTGGTACTTGTAGGTATCCCCGAAGTGTTTTTACAGTATGATTCAAAACACTAAGGAGATGGCAAGATATACCGGTTTAAAATCCAAAATAATTGAGCTTTCCATGTTATCTAAGGAGGATTAGGACATATTTAAAAACATAGTTGATATTATTTACCCGAGAAGATGTCCTGTGTGTGAAGAGATAGTAAATGAAAAAGGTCATCTTATATGTAAGACATGTATAAAAAAGCTTCCTTTTGTGAAAGAACCCTATTGTATTAGATGCGGTAAGGAAATAATTTCAGAAGATTCCGCCTACTGTGACGAGTGTAATTCAGACAGAGAGTTTGAAGCCGGAAGAGGACTTTGTAATTATACCGATGAGATGAGGCATATCATACTTAAAATTAAGTATGATAATAAAAGAGAGTATATTGAAGGCTTTGCAAAGCTAATGGCAATTCGTTATGAAAAGTTTATTAAAGTCTCAAATATTGACTGTATCATGCCTGTTCCGCTTCACAGCTCACGAAAGAGGATGAGAGGTTTTAATCAGTCCGATATTTTGTCAAAGGACTTATCAAAGTATCTGGATATACCTGTATTACATGACTGCCTTTGCAGAGTAAAAAGGACTATAGATCAAAAGGGTTTAAGCAGAACGGAGAGGCTTCACAATCTTGACAATGCATTCATGGTAAGGGCTTTACCCCAAAATATTAAAAATATTTTGATTGTTGATGATGTATATACTACAGGTACAACCATAGAAAAATGCGCAAAAGTCTTAAAAGATTCGGGAGCAAATAAAATTTATTTCTTAACCATATGTACAGGAAGCATAAGTTAGTAGTACAATATACTTAGGTTTACAGTTCTTAAAACCTTACATTTTAACTTCCGGGAGGACATAATTTATGAAAAAAAGAGTTTATATCTGTTACCTTTAATAATCGTAATGCTTTCTGCTTGTGGAAATAAACAGGCGGATGTAGCGGCGACTGCAAAAAGCAGATGAGAGTACGGTGGAAGCCACACAAAAAGATGAGACTACGGTGGCTGTTACACAAAAAGATGATGCCGCCACTAAAGACTCAAAGAGAGTTGAGAAGGAGTTTGGAAGCTTTATCGTGGCTGAAGGATTCGGTGAAGCAAAGGAACAGTCAGGGAGGCGGAAGATATTTTTTTATGTTGTGGAGGGTCATGAACATGATGCAAGACCAAATAATATCTCTATAAATACCGGACATCAAAATTACAACTTGGATGAAAGCGAAAAGTTTGCGGAGTCTACCACATGGCAGTTAAATATGCAAATCAAACAATACGGTTTGGATGCTGTAGTTTACGGTTCATCAGGAAAAACCGATTCAGGAGATATAATGTATATCTTTTGATATCAAAGTTTAATGACAGTGATGAGATAGATCGTCAATACTATATATTAAGAGATAAAAAAAATATGTGATGGTATTTATGTCAAACTTTGACAATGATGAGTCTGTAAACAAGGCGGCGGAGCTGATGGCAAAGAGTTTTGAGTGGAAATAAATTTTCTTTGTGCAAACTTTAAGGATTTATTTTTTGACATTGTATAACTATTTTTCCCTATGGTATACTTGTGTCATAATTCCAAGTAAAAAGGATAGAAGAATCTATGCAAAATAAAAGAGTAATGTTGAAACTGAGCGGTGAAGCTTTAGCTAAACCTGAGGGCGGTTACAACGAAGATAAAGTAAGAGATATTGCAAAGCAATTAAAGCCTTCTTTAACTGCAGGTACAAATATAGGTATTGTTATCGGAGGAGGTAACTACTGGAGAGGCAGAACATCTGAGGCTATAGACAGAACAAAAGCTGATCAGATAGGAATGCTCGCAACCATTATGAACTGTATTTATGTATCTGAGATTTTCCGTTCTGAGGGAATAGATACTGCAATCTTTTCAGCATTTGCATGTGGAGATATGGCGGAGATCTTTTCAAAAGACAGAGTAAATGAAAGATTTAAAGAGGGTAAGGTTGTATTCTTCGGTGGAGGTACAGGTCACCCATACTTCTCTACAGATACAGGTATAGTTTTAAGAGCTATAGAGATGGATGTAGATATGATACTTTTGGCAAAGTCTATTGACGGAGTATATAATGCAGATCCGAAGGTGGATCCTAATGCCAAGAAGTATGACACACTTACAATTCAGGAAGTAATTGATAAGAGACTGGCTGTAGTGGATTTGACCGCTTCAGTAATGTGTCTTGAGCATAAGATGCCGCTCGCAGTATTTGATTTAAATGAAGAGAATTCTATAAAAAATGCGCTGGACGGCAAGATAAACGGAACAATTGTGACAGTGTAATTGTAATATATTTAATAAACATAATTTTAAGGAGATTTTATGCAAGAGAGTATTAAAAAGTTTGAAGAGAAGATGACCAAATCTATCGATGTTTTGCTTGAGGAATACGCTTCAATCAGAGCAGGAAGAGCTAACCCTCATGTACTTGACAGAATAAAAGTTGAATATTACGGAACACCTACACCTATTCAGCAGGTTGGAAACATTTCAGTTCCTGAGCCTAGAATTATACAGATAGCACCTTGGGAGAAGTCTCTTTTAAAGGAAATCGAGAAGGCTATCAATATGTCGGACCTCGGCATCAATCCCACAAATGACGGTTCATGTATCAGACTTATCTTCCCTGAACTTACAGAAGAGAGAAGAAAAGAACTTGTTAAGGATGTAAAGAAAAAAGGTGAGGCATGTAAGGTTGCTGTTAGAAATATCAGACGTGATGCTATAGATGCCATCAAAAAACTCGAAAAGGCCGGAGAGTTCACAGAGGATGATTTAAAGGACGGCGAAAACAAAATACAAAAGATTACAGATAAGGCTATTGAGAGAGTAGATAAGGCTATTGAAGACAAGTCAAAGGAAATATTAACAGTTTAATTAGCCGGCTTCATATCAGTAGAGACAAATAGTTTCTAAAGTTTAAGAAGGTGGGCTTCCACCTTCTTGTTTTATAGTTTAAAGTGAATGGAGTATAAATTTGGAAAACTTAGTTATACCAAAAAGCATTGCCATAATACTGGACGGCAATGGCAGATGGGCTGAAAGAAGAAACCTGCCAAGAGCAATGGGACATAAAGCCGGATGTGAGGCGCTTGAAAAAACTGTTGAGGACTGTGTACGACTTGGAGTGGAGTGCCTTACAGTATATGCTTTTTCTACCGAGAATTGGAAAAGATCGGCAGTTGAAGTAAGTGCTTTGATGAAGCTTATCAGATTTTACATGGTGAAGCTTATTGATGTTGCGAATAAAAACAATGTAAAGGCTGTTATGATCGGTGATGAGAGCAGATTCGATTCAGATATCAGAAAAGGAATTCAAAAGCTTGTGGATGCAACAAGTAAAAACACAGGTATGACTTTTGCCTTTGCTATAAATTACGGTGGAAGAGATGAGATAAAAAGAGCTATAGAGCATATAGTGGATGATGCCGCTACCGGAGTTATTTCAAAAGAGAATATAAATGAGGAGCTTATTTCCTCATATTTAGATACAAAAAAATTTACCGGATCCGGATTTGCTTATTCGTACAAGCGGTGAGCTTAGAGTTTCAAACTTCTTACTTTGGCAGATAGCATACAGTGAGTTTTACATCACAGATACTTTGTGGCCGGATTTTTGATAAGGATGAGCTTTTTGAAGGCTGTTGAGAGCTATAGCAAAAAGACAGAGGAGATTTGGAGGTCGTTAATGTTTTTTTACCAGACTGATAAGTGGAATAGGACTTTTGATAGTGGCTGTCTTGGCTTTTTTTATAGGTAATTTACCGCTTATAATATTATCCGCATTGATTTCTATAATAGGTTTATTTGAATTTTTACAGAGCTTTGAACCTTGATAAGAAAAAAATATTGCATATCTTGGATATGTATATTCACTGATATATTATTGTTTGATTTATTTTTAAATTAAATCAATATATATTCTTTTTCAGTGATAGCATTCCTTATGCTTATTTTTTTGCAATATATGTATTTACATTTCCTAAGTATAAGACCGAGGAGATATCACTTATATTTATGGGAGTAATATATATTCCGATACTGTTTTCATATGTTTACAATACAAGAACATTTGATGACGGACAGTATCTGGCATGGTTAATACTTATATCCAGCTGGGGCTCGGATACATGTGCTTATGCGGTAGGTTCACTTTTTGGAAAGCATAAGATAGCTCCTGTACTAAGCCCTAAAAAGTCTGTAGAAGGTAGTATAGGCGGAGTTTTGGGAGCCGCTCTTATAGGAGGTATATTCGGCGCTATATTGTCGGGACATTTTATAAGTACCTTCTCACCGGTATTTACTTGTGCCGCTTCATGTGCTATAGGCTCTGTAATATCACAAGTCGGTGATGCTCTTGCTTCAGCTATAAAGAGAAATCATAATATAAAAGACTATGGAAATTTGATTCCGGGACATGGTGGCATACTTGACAGATTTGACAGTATGATATTTACCGCTCCTGCAATCTTTTTTGCAATATATTTTTTAGGATAAATAAATGAAAAAAATATCTATTTTGGGATCCACAGGATCCATAGGAACACAGACACTTGATATAGTTAGAATAAATAATGACGTGGAAGTGGTGGCACTTTCAGCTCATAAAAATATAGATTTACTGGAAAAACAGATACGAGAGTTCAAACCGAAGGTGGTTGCCATATGGGAAGAAGCTGACGCAAAAATTCTTTCAGATAAAGTAAAGGATTTGGATGTGAAAGTGTGCTTCGGTATGGATGGACTGATAGTGGTTGCCTCTGTTTGTGATGCCGATATAGTGGTAACAGCTGTTGTAGGAATGATAGGTATAGAGCCTACTATTGCGGCAATTAAGGCAAAGAAGGATATTGCACTTGCAAATAAGGAGACACTTGTTTGTGCCGGTCATATTATTATGCCGCTTGCAAAGGATATGGGTATAAATATATATCCGGTTGACTCTGAGCACAGTGCTATTTTTCAATGTCTTGATAAGAACAATCCTATAAAGAAGATCTTGCTTACCGCTTCAGGAGGTCCTTTTAGAGGTTTTAGCAAGGAAGAATTAGAAAATGTTACTCTTGAAGATGCTCTAAAGCATCCGAACTGGAGTATGGGCAAAAAAATCACCATTGATTCTGCTACAATGATAAACAAGGGATTGGAGATAATTGAGGCGTCGCATTTATTTGATGTAGATATTGATGATATTGAGGTTGTAATACAAAAAGAATCCATCATTCATTCCATGGTAGAGTTTAAAGATAACGGAATTTTAGCACAGCTTGGCACACCTGATATGAAGCTGCCTATTTCCTATGCTCTGTTCTATCCGGAAAGAAGATATATATCTGAGGAAAGAGTGGACTTTAGCACACTTGCAACTTTAAACTTTTCAAAACCTGATTTGGATGTGTTTGAAGGACTTAAGATGGCTATATCGGCAGGCAAAAAGGGTGGAAGTGCACCTACAGTTTTAAATGCCGCCAATGAATGGGCTGTAGATAAATTCTTAAATAAAAAGATTGGATTTACAGATATACCGCGCCTTATAGGTCTTGCAATAGAAAATCATCAGTTTAAGGAAAATCCGTCCCTTGAGGATATCCTATCATTGAAACAGTGGACAGAAGAGTATCTGGAAAGGATAAAAATTTGAATATAGTTATTGCATTAATTATTTTTTTGGAATAATAGTATTAATACATGAGTTTGGACATTTTCTTTTTGCCAAGCTCTCAGGAGTAAAAGTTGTAGAGTTTTCCGTAGGAATGGGTCCCAGAATTTTCTCTGTAAAGGGGAAAGAGACCAGGTACTCACTGAAACTCTTACCGCTTGGCGGTTCCTGCGCCATGTATGGAGAAGATGAGGATGAGGATGCACCGGGAAGCTTTAACAGTGCACCGTTTTTAGGAAGAATTGCCACTATTGCGGCAGGTCCTGTTTTTAACTTTATTTTGGCATTTTTAGTTGCTATATTTATAGTTGCAAATGTGGGCGTGGATAAACCTGTGATAAGCGGATTTGTATCAGGACTTCCGGCTGAGAGTTCAGGACTTATGGTAGGCGATGAGATAGAAAAAATTAACGGAAGAGATATTTCCTTTTACAGAAGTGTTTCCACATATCTGTTTATGAATCAGGGTAAAGGATATTACACTTACGGTAAAAAGAAATAATGAAAAACAAACAATAACCGTTACACCCGTGTATAATGAGGAATACTCTCAATATATGATAGGTATAAAAAGCTCAGGATATGAAAAGCTAAAAAATCCTTTTTCTGTACTTAAGTATTCTGTTTTGGAAGTGAAATATACCATTTCCATGACTGTTGATTCACTTATATACCTTCTGAGAGGTAGAGCAAGAGCAAGCGAGATAAGCGGTCCTGTAGGTATTGTAAATATGATTGGGACTACGGTGAATGAATCAAAACCTTATGGAATATTTGTTGTGCTGCTTTCATTGTCACAGATGGTTTTACTTTTAAGTGCAAACCTTGGAGTAATGAATTTACTTCCACTACCGGCACTTGACGGCGGAAGACTTATCTTTTTATTCCTTGAGGCGATATTTAGACGACCTTTAAACAGAAAAGTGGAAGGATATATTCATTTTGCAGGTTTCGCTCTCTTGATGCTTTTGATGGTTTTTGTAATGTTTAATGATATAAGAAAGATTTTATGATGTTAAACATCATAGGAGTAAATAATGAGAAAGAAAACAAGATTAGTACAAATAGGAGATAAATATATAGGCGGTGATATGCCTATTCTTATACAGTCGATGTGTAATACAAAGACTGAAGATGTTAGAGCAACTGTAGATCAGATTTTAAGACTTGAGGATGCAGGTTGTGACATAATAAGAGTTGCAGTACCAAATTCGGAGGCCGCTTCGGCAATATCCGAGATCAAAAAGCAGATACATATACCTCTTGTTGCAGATATTCATTTTGACTACAGACTGGCACTTGAGGCTATAAAGTCAGGTTGCGATAAGATAAGGATAAATCCCGGAAATATCGGAAGCAGTGAAAGAATAAAAGCTGTAGTGGATGCCTGCAAAGAAAGAAATCTTCCTATAAGAGTAGGTGTAAACTCAGGTTCTTTGGAGAAAAATCTTATAGAAAAATATGGCGGTGTCACTGCTGAAGGTATTGTAGAGTCTGCACTTGATAAGGTTAAAATTATAGAGGATATGGATTATAACAATCTGGTTATAAGTATTAAATCTTCAGATGTAATGATGTGTGTAAAGGCACATGAGCTTATTTCACAAAGAACTGATTATCCACTTCATATAGGTATTACGGAATCCGGAACGGTAAAAAGAGGTATGATAAAGTCATCCCTCGGCCTAGGTATTATATTATATCAGGGGATAGGTGATACTGTCAGAGTTTCCCTAACAGGTGATCCTGTAGAAGAAATCTTTGCGGCAAAGCTTATATTAAACAATCTCGGCCTGAGAAAGGGCGGTATTGAGGTTGTATCCTGTCCTACATGCGGAAGAACAAATATTGATCTTATAGGTCTTGCAGGTAAGGTTGAAAAGCTTGTAGAAGGTTATGATCTTAATATGAAGGTCGCTGTAATGGGATGCGTGGTAAACGGACCGGGAGAAGCAAAGGAAGCCGACATAGGAATTGCCGGTGGAATAGGCGAAGGGCTTTTGATAAAGAAGGGCAAGGTGGTAAAAAAATTGCCTGAAAATGAACTTTTAGCTGCCCTTAAAGAGGAGCTTGATATATTGTCAAAAGAGGCATAGAATGTTAAAAAAATTCAAAGATGTTTTTCAAAGTTTAGAATGTTCAGGACATATTGATGAACTTTTAAACTTTGTTTTTGTGGAAAAAGTAAGTGCCAGCAATGATATGTCTTTGATAAAGATAAATATCATTGCCGAGAGAATAATAGAGAAGAAAACAATCCTTGATTTGGAAAAGATTATAAAGGATAAGATGTTTCCAAAGAAGAATGTTAAAATTAAAATATTTGAAAAATTCAAACTCTCAAGCCAATATACCGCCAAGAATCTTTTTGAGGCATATAGAGAAAGCATACTTCTGGAAATAAAAAAACTATAAGATATCTCAGTATGTTATTTTTAAACAATGCCTGTATTACATTTGACGGCTCATACATGGACATGACGGTTGAGAAAAAAATCCTTTAAATGAAAGTGTAATTGATGAGCTTGTAAGAATACTTGAAAAAAATCTTTAATGAAAGATGTGGAATACTTTGTACTGTAAGGCATAAGTTTATAGCAAGAAAAGAAAAGAACGAAGAGATAGAGTATGCCGAGCGAACTGTTACAAAGAAAAAGCGATAACAGTGATTTTGTTACCGGAAATGCAAATGCGGCCTGGGAAAGCGGTGAAAATAATGAAGTCGCAAAAACCAAATGAAAAAGGCGGCCAAGTCAAATTCCCAAAATGATAACGGTAAGAAAAAGTTCGGAAACAAAGGCTTTGATAAAAAAGGATATGCACCTAAATATACAAAACAAAAGTCGGATAATCCGGATGTTATTTACGGAAGAGATTTTGATGACAATTTTATAAAACTCTCAGACCTTATCGGAGAGATTGGAGAAGTCACTGTCAGAGGAAAGATAATAGAAGTTGAAAGCAGATATCTTGAAAGAAGTGATTCCACACTTTATATTTTTTTGCAATTACAGATTTCAGCGATTCTATTTATGTAAAGATGTTTGTTCGTGGCGAGCAGTTGGATGCTGTTAAGGCAAATATAGTCAAGGGGAATTACATAAAAGTAAACGGTATGGCTCTGATTGATAAATTTGACAGTGAGCTTACTATATCTTCTATAAAAGGAATTAAAAAATGCGAGAAGTTTGAAGAAAATATCAGAACGGATAATGAGCCTGTAAAAAGAGTGGAGCTTCATTGTCACACAAAGATGAGCGATTTTGACGGTGTTTCTTCAGCTTCCGATATCATAAATCAAGCTAAAAACTGGGGTATGGATGCAATTGCAATTACAGATCATGGAAATATTCAAGGCTTTACAGAAGCCAGCCATGTGAAGAATCCACCTAAGATAATATATGGCGTAGAGGGTTATCTGGTAGATGATTTAAAGGAACTTGTGACAAATCCTATGGATAAAACCTTGGATGACGGTTTTATAGTATTTGATATAGAGACCACAGGTTTTTCTGCCAAAAACGATGCCATCACAGAGATTGGTGCTGTAAAGGTTGTAAAGGGAGAGATAGTAGACAGGTTCTCTACATTTGTAAATCCAAGAAGACCTATTCCTTTTAAGATAGAGGAACTTACACATATCAGTGATGCGATGGTAATGAATGCCCCTGTTATCGAAGATATACTTCCGGAGTTTTTGGATTTTTGTGAGGACTATATTATAGTCGCACATAATGCAGGCTTTGATACCGGCTTTATACGTGAGAATGCAAAGAGGATAAACAGAGAGTACAATCCTTCTATAATAGATACCGTAGCAATGGCAAGATTACTTCTGCCTGATCTTAATAGATTTAAGCTGGATACGGTATGTAAGGCTTTGAATATATCACTTGAAGGTCACCATAGAGCTGTAAATGATGCCGAAGCTACGGCACAGATATGGGTGGAGTTTATAAAAAGACTTAAAGCAAGGGGACTGTCAAAATTAGCAGAGGTAGCAAGTTTAGGTGAGACAAATGCTGATATCGTAAAGAAAACCAAATACAATCATGTAATAATACTTGCAAAGAATGATATCGGAAGAATTAATCTTTATAAATTAATTTCATTATCACATATTGATTTCTTTAATAAAAGACCAAGAATACCTAAGTCAATTCTTTCAAAGATGAGAGAGGGACTGATTATAGGAAGCGCCTGTGAACAGGGAGAGGTTTATAAGGCCATTTTGGATGATGCTACAGATGATGAATTAAACAGAATAGTATCATTCTATGATTATCTTGAGATTCAACCTATAGGCAACAATATGTTCCTTTTGGAAGATGAACAAAATGATATTCATTCTATAGAAGATCTTCAGGATATAAACAGAAGGATTGTAGAGCTTGGAAATGTATATGAAAAGCCTGTAGTTGCCACCTGTGATGTGCATTTTTTAAATCCTGAGGATGAAATATATCGAAGAATTATATTCTATGGAAAGGGATATAAGGATGCGGATACACAGCCGCCTTTATATCTTCGTACAACTAAAGAGATGCTTGATGAGTTTGAGTACCTCGGCAGTGAGAAAGCCTATGAAGTCGTTGTTACAAATACAAGGATGATTGCGGATATGGTGGAGGTGATATCACCGGTAAGACCTGATAAATGTCCTCCCGTTATAGAAAAATTCGGATGAAGATCTTACCAATGCATGTTACAAGAAAGCACATGAGCAGTATGGTGAAATTTTGCCGAAAGATAGTGGAGGACAGATTGAAAAAAGAGCTGAATTCCATTATCTCAAACGGATTTGCGGTTATGTACATTATTGCAAAAAAGCTTGTGGAAAAGAGCAACGAAGACGGCTACCTTGTCGGTTCAAGAGGATCTGTAGGTTCTTCCTTTGCCGCATATACCTCAGGAATAACAGAGGTTAATCCGCTACCTGCACATTATTACTGTGATTGTAAATATGTGGACTTTGATTCACCTGAGGTAAAGGCGTTTGCAGGAATGGCAGGCTGTGATATGCCTGATAAGATTTGTCCGAAATGTGGTAAGAAGCTAAAAAAAGACGGCTTTGATATTCCTTTTGAGACTTTCCTCGGATTTAAAGGAGATAAAGAGCCTGATATCGACCTAAACTTCTCAGGAGAATATCAGCCAAATGCCCATGAATATACCGAGGTGATATTCGGTAAGGGTTATACCTACAGAGCCGGAACTGTCGGTACTTTGGCCAATAAGACGGCATACGGTTATGTAAAGCATTATTTTGATGATAAAAATGAGAGTAAGAGAAAATGTGAGATAAACAGACTGGCTGTAGGCTGTGAAGGTGTAAGGAGAACCACAGGTCAGCATCCGGGAGGTATAATAGTTCTTCCTCACGGTGAGGAGATCTATACGTTTACACCGGTGCAAAGACCGGCAAATGATATGACTACAAAGACCATTACCACACATTTTGATTATCATGCTATTGATCACAATCTTTTGAAACTTGATATACTTGGACATCAGGACCCTACAATGATAAGAATGCTTCAAGATCTTACAGGTATTGATCCTGTTAAAGATATTCCTTTGGATTCAAAGGAGACAATGAGCCTTTTCCAAAACACCTCGGCTCTTGGAATTGAACCGAAGGATATACTTGATTGTCCGCTGGGTGCTTTAGGAGTACCTGAGTTTGGTACAGACTTTGCTATGCAAATGTTAATTGATACAAAACCTCAGGGGCTTTCAGATCTTGTAAGAATTGCCGGACTTGCACATGGTACCGATGTTTGGCTTGGAAATGCACAGACTTTGATACTTGAAGGTAAGGCAACCATAAGAACAGCCATCTGTACCAGAGATGATATCATGATTTATCTTATAGAACAGGGACTTGATGAAGGTGAATCCTTTAAGATAATGGAGAGTGTAAGAAAGGGTAAGGGACTTACAGATGAATGGGTTGAGCATATGGAGGAAAAGGGTGTACCTGACTGGTATATCTGGTCCTGTAAGAAAATAAAGTATATGTTCCCTAAAGCTCATGCAGCCGCATATGTTATGATGGCATGGAGAATTGCTTACTGTAAGATATTTTATCCATTGGCATATTATACGGCATACTTTACTATAAGAGCTACAGGATTTAACTATTCTCTTATGTGCATGGGAAAGGATAAACTTGAGTTTAATATTGCTCAATATAAGAAAAATCCCGATACAACAGCCAAATATGCGGATACTCTTCGTGATATGAGAATAGCACAGGAGATGTATGCCAGAGGCTTTGAGTTTGCAAAGATTGATCTTTTCAAAGTGCATCCTACAAAGTTTCAGATAATGGATGACGGCAAGATAATGCCTTCTCTTTCAAGTATTGAAGGCCTTGGCGAAACTGCCGCAACGTCCATAGTCAATGCTACAAAGGCCGGACCTTTCATTTCAAAAGATGATTTTATGTCAAGAGCCAAGGTAGGAAAGAGTACATGCGAACTTCTTGACAGCTTAAACTTGCTGGGAGATTTGCCGGAGAGCAATCAGATATCATTTTTTTGATTTGATGGGGTAAAATATAATGATTACATGAAAGCGACTGAAGGTGATTTCGGTCGCTTTTTATGAGTTTGTTCATAGCTTCTTATTATAAATATTTATGAAATATAAAACTTGTCATATTTTTTAAAAAGTTAATTATCTTTACTTTATGACAAAGAATTGCTATAATATTTATATCTAATTGGAGGAGTAATTTATGATGGATTTGATTGATATTGGAAAAAAAGAATAAAAAGTCTTAGGAAAGATGCCGATCTTACACAAAATAAAGTTGCAGAGTTTTTTTATCATTGAGATCAAAAGTATGATAGCAAAAAAATAGAAAGAGGAGATAGAAGTGTAAGCTCGGATGTTATTGAAAAACTTTCTTATCTTTTTTGTTGTACAACAAATTATATTTTGACAGGTGAGGATCCGGAACAAAAATGTATGATTTCCTTCAGATCCGGTGACGTAACAGAGAGCGACTTGGAATCATTGACAATAATTAATAAGATAGTTTTAAATCAATTTGAGATGGATAAAATTGCGAGGCTATAGATGATTAATAAAATGGAAATAAGTAGTAAAGCTGCACTTCTTAGAAAGAAATTGGGAGAAAATGAATCATCACCTATTGATATATTTCAACTGGTGCAGACAATAGATAAACTTACACTTGTTTTTTACCCTCTGAATAATAATATAAGTGGAATTTGCTACAAAGGAAAAAGTTCAAACGTAATTGTAGTTAATTCGGATATGTCTATAGGAAGGCAAAGATTTTCTCTTGCACATGAGCTTTATCATTTATATTTTGATGAAAGCGGTATTAGTTCGGCAAGTTTAACAACTATAGGTAAGGGAGATGAAAACGAGAAAAAGCTGATCAATTCGCATCATATTTTTTAATACCTCAATCATCTTTGTACGGAATGATTGAATCTATTAAGGAAAAAAATAAAAATGATAAGCTTAATATAGAAGATGTTATTAAAATTGAACAGTACTACGGGGTCAGTCATAAAGCAATATTATATAGACTGATGGAAGAAGGAGAAATTGATTCTGAAGATATAAAATCAATGGAAATAGGCGTTATCATACTCGCTGCCAGATTAGGGTATGACACAACAATTTATTATCCTTCAGTGAAAGATAAAAAGAAAATGGTATTGGGACATTATATAGCTTTGGCCGAAAAGCTTTTAGATGAAGAATATATTTCATATGGTAAATATGAAGAAATACTGTTGGACGGTTTTAGAGATGATATAGTTTATGGAATTGAAGGGGAGGACGGTGTTATTCTTGATTGATTCTATATTTTTTGATACGGATTGTATAAGTGCTTTTTTATGGGTTAAAAATGAAAGTTTACTCGAAACAATGTATTCAGGAAAAATTGTTATTCCTAAGGAAGTTTATGATGAACTTAATAAGCCTTCAATTCTACATTTAAAACATAGAATCGATCAACTTATTTCAAGAGGTTCTGCTAAAATAATGACAATGGACATTATGACAGAGGAATACGATTTATATAGGAATCTCACGACAATATCTGAATATAATCACAAAGTAATAGGTAAAGGTGAGGCTGCATCTATTTCATTGGCCAAAAAGTATAATGGAATATTGGGTAGTAATAACCTAAGAGATATTAAATATTATGTTGATAAATTTTCATTAAAAACATATTACAACGGGAGATATACTTGTTAAGGCATACGAAGACAATTTAATAACAGAAGATCAAGGTAATATTATATGGTCAGATATGTTGTCTAAGAGAAGAAGAATAGGAGCTAATTCATTTACCGAATTTTTAAAGATAAAAAAATCTAATGATAATTTATAGAAAACAATTTATAAGGGGGAATTTATGGCAAAAAGACCTATATTTATTGCAAAGGATAAGTATCCTTTTTATACGGAGAAAAACAATTGAATTTGAGTATTTTTGCAGGATTTTTCTGAAACTCAAAAAGAAAAAAATCAATTAACTCTCTTCACAATTCTTACAAAGAACAAGGTGGAGGTAATGTTTTAGAGATTTCAACTAAGGGAGATAATAAACTTGGAATAAACCTAAGTGCCTTTAACTTGTTGACCTGTATAAACGGGAGTCAATATAAACTTGAATGTGTATTTCAAGGAAGTAAAGTGTTTGAACATGGTGGACCGTATACAGATTTATATGATGTAAAACCGTGGGAGGCAAAGAAAGATAGCCGCTTAAGAGAAAGTGGAAAGGTAATAGGATTTAAGTTGTTCGGAAAAGATTTTAAAAGCGAACCTAAAGATTTTTTCTATAATTGGATCTACATAAATGCCTTAGCTAAAAAAATAAGAAATATTTGGAAGAACTTGATATGTATGAGGCATTTTACAGATATTGAGTTTAATCCGAATAAATCCATCAACTGCCAGGCCAGATCTGTTGCAATTGCAGTCGGATTAAAAAAAGCCGGTATATTGGAAAAATGTATTTCGGATGAAAAAAAGTTTTTCTTAAGTGAAGTTTATAAATAAATAGATAACTTATAACTTATACTTTTTATTTTTAATAATTCATATTTGACAAAAATACAAATGTAGTAATACAATTGTATTACACGAGAAAAGGAGATTGATTATGTCTGTAATTAGTTTAAGAGTTCCGGAAAAATGAATTGAATATTTTTTTAAATCATATGCAAAACATAATAATAAGTCTCTGTCTGAGATAATCCGAATTGCTATGCTTGAACGTATTGAAGACAGAATATGATCTTAAAAATTTTTGAAGAATATGAGGCTGATAAAAAAGTCAGGTACACTAAAAACAAGACCAATCAGTGAACTTTGAAAAGAAATGATACGATCAAGGTACACTGAAAACAAGTCATACCTTGACTTATGATTTGCTGAAATAAGTACAACAGAAAAATTTGATATATATGATAAAACATTTAAAAATTAGATGCAAAACTCAAAGGATAATCAAAGCATGATTGAAAAAAATCGATAAACTGTGAAAATCCAAGAATAGATAAAGCTCTCACTGAAATCAGAGCATGGAATAAAAAAGACTATCTATTGTGCAAAATACAAGAATAGCATGTAAAAGCTCTCACTGCAAACAGGAGCGGACAATGGAGATATAGAGTTGGAGACTATCGTATTTTAGCCGAAATACAAGATGATAAACTTGTTTTTAATCTTTATTGATGTCGGACATAGAAAAGATATCTATTTGTTTTAAGGCAGTACAATATTGATCCATTTTTTTCAAGCTGTCAAGTAAAAACACTTGACAGCTTCTTTTTATGCTGTTATACTCTCACAGTATGGAAAATAATGATATAGAAAAATATATCAATCAAGGGATTCTTTATGATTTCTATGGTAAGCTTTTGACAGGGCATCAGCAAAGAATTTATGAAGATGTAGTTTTCAATGATTTGTCACTAAGTGAGATTGCTGAAAATGAGGGAATAAGCAGACAGGGTGTGAGCGATCTTATAAAAAGATGCAATAAATCTCTGGTTTCTTATGAGGAAAAGCTTGGTTTGATAAAAAAATTTGATGAAACAAAATCCTATGTAAAAGAGATACAAAGGATTGTTAAGATATATCAGGACACAAAGAATGAAGAACTTATATCAAAGATAGAAGAGCTTTCATTCAAGATACTGGATGTATAGGAGGTTTGAATGGCTTTTGAAAGCTTATCCGAAAAACTTCAAAATGTTTTCAAAAATCTTCGTGGCAAGGGCAGACTTACTGAGGATGATGTAAGGGCCGGATTAAAAGAAGTAAGACTGGCACTTCTGGAAGCTGACGTAAGTTTTAAAGTTGTAAAAGATTTTATAAAGAGTATTCAAGAAAAGGCAACAGGTACTGATGTACTCAATTCACTTACACCGGCTCAGCAGGTTATCAAAATAGTTAATGATGAGATGGTTTCTTTAATGGGTAGTGAGACTACAGAAATAAAGATTAAACCGTCAGGAGAAATGACTATAATATTGATGGCAGGTCTTCAGGGTGCAGGTAAGACAACAACTACCGCAAAGCTTGCCGCAAAATTAAAGAAAAAAGGAAACTCACCTCTTCTTGTAGGTTGTGATATTTACAGACCTGCTGCTATAGAGCAGTTAAAAAGAAATGGTGAAAAGGTGGATGTACCTGTTTTTGAGATGGGAACCGATCACAAACCTGCAGAGATTGCTAAAAGAGCTGTAGAATTTGCTAAGGAGAATCATCACAACATTATATTCCTTGATACTGCAGGTCGTCTGCATATCGATGAAGATATGATGAATGAGCTTATAGAGATAAAAGAAAATGTAACTGTTGACGATATCATTTTGGTAGTAGATGCCATGACAGGTCAGGATGCGGTAAATGTAGCCGAGACCTTTAATGAAAAGCTTGATATTACCGGAGTAATACTTACAAAGCTTGACGGTGATACCAGAGGTGGTGCGGCTCTTTCAGTACGTGCCGTTACAGGTAAACCGATACTCTATGTAGGTATGGGAGAAAAACTCTCCGATTTGGAGCAGTTTTATCCTGACAGAATGGCAAGCAGAATTCTCGGAATGGGAGATATCCTTTCTCTTATTGAAAAGGCCGAGATGGATATGGACAGTGAGAAAGCTAAGAAGCTCTCACAAAAGATTGCCAAAGCGGATTTTGATTTCAACGATTTCCTTGATCAGCTGGAACAGCTTGAGAAGATGGGCGGTATGGCGAGTGTACTCAGCATGTTGCCGGGAATCGGTGGTAAGGCTGCATTACCTGAGGTGGATGACAGCCAGATGATAAAGATAAAAGCTATTATTCAGAGTATGTCTGAAAAGGAAAGGCTTGATCCAAGTCTTTTGAACCCTTCAAGAAAAAACAGAATTGCAAAGGGTTCAGGTGTTAATATTGCTGATGTCAACAGACTTGTAAAGCAATTTGAACAGATGAAAAAGATGATGAAGCAATTCCCGGGTATGATGAAGAACGGCAAAAAGAGGGGCCCTTGGCGGACTCTTCGGAGGAAAATTAGGTTTTTAAAGGATTTTATTCTAAATAATTAGAATTAATCATATATAGATTTATAGCTATTAGGAGGATAATAAAATGGCAGTTAAGATGAGATTAAAGAGAATGGGACAGAAGAAGGCACCTTTCTATAGAGTAGTAGTGGCTGATGCCCGTTCACCAAGAGACGGTAGATTTATCGATGAGGTTGGTTATTATGATCCGACAGTTGAGCCAAGTGTAATCAAGTTTGATGAGGAGAACACAAAGAAGTGGCTTGCTAACGGTGCACAGCCGACAGATAGAGTTGCTAAGCTTTTAAAGAGTGCCGGATTAGTATAATAAGGACTGATTATGAAAGAAGTCATTGAGGTTATAGCAAAAGCTTTGGTAGATGACCCGGCTCAAGTAAAAGTTGAAGAGACAATCGATGGTGATACTACTATCTGTACATTGTCTGTAGCCGAAGCTGATATGGGCAAGGTTATAGGGAAGTCAGGAAAGATAGCTAAGGCTATTCGTTCTATTATAAAATCAGCATCTATAAGAGCTGAAAAAAGAGTAGTATTAGAAATAAAATAACAAAACAAGCTGCTACATTTGTAGTAGCTTTATTGTTATTTAAAGGCTGTATTAAGTAATTTTTGAAAGTGAACAAAATGATAGATAGATTTAGAGTGGGAGTCATCACAAGCTCTCATGGAATAAAGGGTGAGGCAAAGGTATATCCTACATCTGATGACCAAAACAGATTGAAAAAGATAAAGAAAGTATATGCAAATATTAAGGGAGTCGAGACTGCACTTGATATTGAAACTGTCAGATTTCAAAAAAATATGGCACTTGTAAAGTTTAAGCAGTTTAACACTCCTGAAGAAATACAGGCACTTAGGAATACAGACCTCTTTGTAGACAGACAAAATGCCACACCTTTAAAAAAGAATGAAAACTATATTGCGGATCTTATAGGTCTTGATGTAATTGATGAAGAAGGTATTTTACTTGGTAAGGTTACAGATATATTCCCTACAGGTGCTAATCATGTAATGGAAGTGGATATGGGAGAAAAGAAGGTATTATTTCCATACATCAGCCAATGTATACTGGATGTTGATCTTGAAGAAGGAAAGATTAGAGTCCATGTTTTGGACGGACTTTTGGATTTATAGATATGAAGTTTTTTTGTTTAACATTATTTCCTGAAATGATAGAAATGTGTATGAACACAAGTATAATAGGTAGAGCCATAAAAAATGATTTGATATCAATGGAAGCTATAAATATTCGTGATTATACACTTGATAAACATAGAAGAGTGGATGACTATCCATACGGCGGCGGTGCAGGAATGGTAATGCAGGCAGAGCCTATTCACAAAGCATATGAGAGTATCTGTGACAGACTGGATAAAAGAGCTAAGCTTATATACCTTTCACCACAGGGTAAAGTGTTTGATCAAAATGATGCAAAAGAACTTGCAAAACTTGATGAAATAGTTTTTCTTTGCGGGCATTATGAAGGTGTCGATGAGAGAGCACTTGAACTTACAAATGCGCAGTGTTACTCCATAGGAGACTATGTACTTACAGGTGGAGAGCTACCGGCGCTTGTAATGATGGATGCAATCGCAAGGATGGTAGACGGAGTACTTACCAATAATGAAAGTGCCGATTTTGAGTCATTTGAAGACAATTTGCTCGAGTATCCGCAATATACAAGACCTGTAGAGTATGAGGGACTTAGAGTACCTGATATGCTTCTTTCAGGGCATCACAAAAATATAGAAGAGTGGCGTAGAAAAGAGTCTATAAAGAGGACTTATCTTAACAGACCGGATTTACTTTTGAGCGCCAATCTTTCAAAAAAAGATTTAATTTATCTGGAGCAATTGAAGCAGGAAAGTAGTGAAATAGATGATTAGAGAAGAAATTAATGAGATCAAAAAAAGCAATTTAACAAGGATACCAATGTTATCACAAAGTATGCCGGTTGCTATGTTGATGCTGAAAAGAATATAAAATTTATGAATAAGGATGCTTTCTATTCATTACCCGAGGAGGATGCTTTCAAATATGAGGAAATATTTAGAAAAACCATGTCAGGAGCTATTGGAAAAGTCACTTCTAACCTTGGAGTTTTCTTTGGATGATGAAGGTGAAGATTCTCCACATGCATTTTTGATGAAACTTAGGGAGAGCAGACTTGATGATGAACTGCTTTTGGATGAATTCTTTCAGAAAAGTAATAGAATCCTATGAGCATGCTGAAAATTACTATATCATACTTATAGATATTATGTATGATATCCCCGGTAAGGCAAGCGATAAACTTGTAATGGATGATGCTTCAACCGAAGTTTATCATGCACTGCTATGCAGTATTTGTCCTGTAAGCCTTTCAAAGCCTGCACTCAGCTATTTTGCCAATGAAGGTGTAATTGCAAACAGAGTCAGAGACTGGATAGTAGGTATGCCTATGCACGGATTTTTATTCCCTGCATTTACAGAAAGAACTACAGACATACATGCGGCTTTATACTTCAGCAAGAAAAATGATGCACTTAATGAGAGCTTTATAAATGAAATAATAGGTGTTGAGCCTCCTATGTCATCAGTTATGCAAAAAGAAACTTTTGAAGCTGTGCTTTATGATATTTTAAGAGATGAGCTTACAATGCCTGTTATGTCATCTTTAAGTTCAAATATGCTTGATTTGATTGCTGAAAACTCCGATAACCCTGAGCCTTTGGTACTTACAAAAAATGATATGGTTAAGATTATATCAAAAAGTGGAGTATCAGATGAAGCAGTGGAATCATATGAGAAAAGTGCAGATGCAGATATAGAAGTACTGGCAGATAATGTAATAGATACAAAGAAATTTGAAGTTAAAACACCGGGTATTACTGTAAAGACCGATACAGATTCTATTGAAAAGCTCGAGACAAGGATTATAGACGGAAGGAAATATATCCTTGTGCCTATAGAAGATGATGTGGAAGTTAACGGAATGCCTGTAAAGAGTATTTAATACTATTGACATTTTGTATAAAAAGTTTTAGAATTAAGTTAATAAAAATTAATATTTCTTCGGGGCGGGGCGTAATTCCCCACCGGCAGTATAGTCTGCGACCTGCATGAGCAGTTGATTTGGTGAAATTCCAAAACCGACAGTATAGTCTGGATGAGAGAAGAGTGTTTTCAAATTCATTTGCTTATGCCCCCTATAGATAATATAGGGGTTTTTGCATTGAAGAAAACCACTCCGAAGCATAAGCTATGGAGGTAGTTATGTTAAAAACAGTAGTTGAAAATTTGGTTTTTGTAGCGGAGTTTCTGGGAATAGTATTTGCTACATTTTTAGTTGCATATCTTTTTGAGAAGATAGCAAATAAGAGGTCCGGCTATACAGGTCCTGTTATTACCACTCAAAAGATTGCAATGGTCGGTTTGTTCGGTGCTATAAGTACAATACTCATGATGTTTGAGTTCCCTGTACCTTTTGCTCCTACATTTTACAAACTTGACTTTTCCGAGTTACCTGTAATGATAGTAACCTTTGCTTTCGGACCGGTTGCCGGAATACTTACAGAGTTTATAAAGATACTTTTAAAAGTAATGTTTAGATCAACTACCACAGCATTTGTGGGCGAGCTTGCAAACTTCTGTGTAGGAGCATCTTTAATCCTTCCTTCAAGTATAATTTATATCTTCAACAAAACAAGAAAAGGGGCTTTACTCGGAAGTATAGCAGGAACACTTACAATGACAGTATTCGGATCGCTTTTTAATGCATTGTATCTTTTACCTAAGTTTGCACAGATGTATGGAATGGATCTTAGCGCACTTGTGGGAATGGGAAGTGCACTAAATCCAGCAGTAACAAGTATTCAAACCTTTGCATTGATGATAGTTGCACCGTTAAATCTGTTAAAGGGTTGTATGATTTCAGTCCTTACAATTGCTTTATATAAGAAATTTTCACCGATATTAAAAGCAGAGCAATTCATTCAGAGAAGTGAAATACAGTGAAAATAAGGTTCTTTGTCGTAAGTGTTGTGTTTCGTAGGGTTTTGATTTTTCAACTCCATTCTGTCTGTGATATTTTCATAGTTTTATATTACCCTTGAAATACAGGGATTTGCTATACATATAGTGCATCTGATATTTCGTTTGTACAACAAAATAAACCTCGTCCCTCAGTTCTTTTTTAAGCCCATTTGACTATTATAAATTCTATTCCTAAAAGTATTTAAAGTTTTCTGTACACTCATAAGATATTCTTTTAAGATACTTTTTAAATCTTATTATTAAAAGCTCTTCTGTTGTGGTCCATTTTGAGATATGTCTGTATTTAAGACCATTTAAGATATACGAATAGTTGTTTCTAAAATGCTGTTATTGCTGCTTTAAATTCTTTAATACCGGAACTTTTCTACCTCAAGTAGCCATTCTCTTAATAATTGTCTTTGCTTAGAATAAGAGTTCTCTTCAAGTATATTAACAAATAACTCTTTAATAAAATGTGCCTTTCAGTAGATCTTCTGAGTATTCTAACATTAATTCAAGGGCAGATTTGCTATCATTAGGTAGTTTTGATTTTCTCTTAGTAATTAAGCTCTTACTAGCGTTTGTAATACTTCCTAAGTGGGAGCAAACTATGTATCTTTTTGAATTCTCTTTTCTAACGTTTTCAAGAGCTCCCAGTATACTTGTCTTATGAAGTGATACCTGTCAATAACTATCTTAGCATTAGGATAAATACACTCTTTAGCCCATATCTATGAAAGTTTTTATTCGATATCACAAGAGAAATATTTAACTTTCATCTCGTCTAGACTTATCAAGTGATTTAAAAGTATTCACATCCAGGCAAGTACTTTTTCTATGAATACAAGACATTTAAAAAGCTTTATGTTTTATAGGATCAACAATTATAGATTGATATTTTTCAATCACCTACATTACTCCTTAAACTCATCTATTGAAATAGCTTCACCTATTTTTGGAAGATGAATTATTAAGTGTAGAAAGCACCTTATAAACTGTATGAGAAGAAACATTAGCTCGGATAGATACTTGCTTAATATTAAGTGTATCAAAGAATGAACCGAGCAATCAAACTTGAGTTATATCTATTGGTTCTATGCAGATACTTAGCAATCAAAAATCATAAGATTCATAAAAACAGTAGCTTGCCCGATCCGGAGACAATGATGAGCTGATCTCTTAGTTCAAAAAAATAAAATACATGATTTTACTTTCATGAAGAGGAATATCTTTAATTTTTTTGCATCCTATAGTCATGTACTTTTAGAAGTTGATAGGTTACAGTGTGGGACATATATGAGGCTTTTGTATCAGTGTAAATATAAATGAAATAGTATGATCATTTTATAGATTTAAGCTTGACTTTCGCATCATAAATGCCTCAAAATTTTAGCTAGGTCGTTCATATAGAAACACTCCTCCCAAAGTGTAGTTGTTGAGAACTGGGAGACTTGGAGGTTTTTATTTATAGTAATAAAGAAAATGTTGAGATTGTGCAAATGCAAAACCCCAAACATTAATTATAGAGCCTGAAAATAGACTTTTTACCGGCACTTATGTGCCGGTTTTTTTCTTAGGTTTTCTTGCTTTTTACATTAAATTCGTATAATAAAAGCTTAGACATATATAACCCAAACTATAGCTTTGTAATATTTTAGCCTGAGAATGAGGAATTTAATGAAAGAGGATAAGTTGAACTTTCTGGATGAAAATATAGAAACACCAATTGATAAACCGGCAGATTTTACTTCGCCGGAAAGCTTGTATAAAAAAACTTGTTGATATCATATTACATTATCATCCTTCAGATGATATCACGATGATATCAAAAGCCTATGAACTGGCAAAAAAAGCACATAATGATCAAAAAAGAAAATCGGGTGAACCATATATCATTCACCCTATTTGTGTTGCAATTATTCTTGCCGAGCTTGAACTTGATAAGGAGACAATAGCCGCAGGTCTCTTACATGATGTAATAGAAGATACGGCTATATCATTTGAAGAGCTCTCAGATATATTCGGTGTGGATGTAGCAAATCTTGTAGACGGTGTTACAAAGCTTACACAGCTTTCATTAAAGAATGATAAAATAGAGATGCAGGCTGAAAACTTAAGAAAGATGTTTTTGGCAATGGCAAAGGATATAAGGGTTATTCTTATAAAGCTTGCTGACAGACTTCACAATATGCGTACACTGCAATATATGAAGCCTGAGAAGCAAAAAGAAAAGGCAAGGGAGACTATGGATATATATTCTCCTATTGCACAAAGACTTGGTATTTCAAAAATAAAGGTGGAGCTTGATGATCTGTCATTAAAGTATCTGCATCCTGATGTTTACTATGATCTGTCTGAAAAACTGGCATTCAGGAAAGAGCAGAGACAACAATTTGTCGATGAGATAATAAAGAAGTTCAATGAGCATTTATCGGATACAGGAATGAAATATCAGATAAGCGGAAGAGTTAAGCATTTATTCTCCATATATAAAAAGATGGTAAATCAAAATAAGACTCTGGATCAGATCTATGATGTGTTTGCCATCCGTATAATCGTTGAAGATGTTGCAGCGTGTTATCTTGCTCTCGGTACGGCACATGAAATATATAAACCGATACCGGGAAGATTTAAAGACTATATTGCAATGCCGAAACCGAACATGTATCAGTCACTTCATACCACACTTATCTCAGATACGGGACAGCCGTTTGAGGTACAGATAAGAACTTTTGAGATGCATAAAACTGCAGAGTTCGGTATTGCCGCTCACTGGAAATATAAAGAGAGCGGAAGCGGTACATCTGCACAGGGTTCAGAGGATGCCAAGATGAACTGGCTCAGACAAATACTTGAGTGGCAAAAGGACACCTCTGACAATGCGGAATTTTTAAAGGTTATAAAGAGTGACTTGGATCTTTTCTCAGACAGTGTATATTGCTTTACGCCTAATGGTGATGTGAAGAACCTGCCTGCAGGATCAAACCCTATAGATTTTGCCTATTCGATACATTCAGCTGTCGGGAATAAGATGGTCGGTGCAAGAGTTAATGGTCGCCTTGTAAATATCGACTATGAATTGAAGAGCGGCGACAGAGTCGAAATCATAACCTCTCAAAATTCAAAGGGACCAAGTAGAGACTGGCTAAATATAGTCAAGTCAAATCAGGCTAAGTCAAAGATACAACAATGGTTTAAGACTGAGCTTAAAGAAGACAATATACTAAGAGGAAAAGATCTCTTAGAAAGATATTGCAAGGCTAAGGGTATAAACTGGAATGAGATAAACAAGCCTCAATTCCAGGAGAAAGTTATGAAGCGCTATGCCATCAAGGACTGGGATTCAATTCTTGCATCTTTAGGTCATGGTGGTTTAAAAAGAAGGTCAGGTCATCAATAAGATGATTGAAGAACAAAAGAAGGTTGCAAAGAAAGAAATTTCCGAGTCGGCTCTTTTGGAAAGTCTTAGTGATAATAACAATACGGCAATACATAAGAAATCTAAAAACGGTATTACCGTAAAGGGAATAGAGGATATAGCTGTCAGATTTTCAAAATGTTGCAATCCTGTTCCGGGTGATGAGATAGTTGGTTTTATTACAAGGGGAAGAGGAGTTTCAATACACAGAACAGACTGTATAAATGTGATGAATCTTCCTTCGGATGACAGAACAAGACTTATACCTGCCGAGTGGCAGGAGTTTGAAGATGCCAAACTTGAAGAGAAGTATCAAACAGAATTGCAGATATTTGCGCACAATCGTCAGGGACTTATATTCGACCTTATAAGAATTTACAGTGAAAACAACATCACTATCAACAATATGAATGCCCGCACAAACAAGCAGGATATTTCAACCATAAATCTTGTGTTTGATATAAAGGGAAGAGAAGAGTTAAACTCTTTGATCGGTAAGCTCAGACAGATTACCGGAGTAATAGATATTGAAAGGGCTACAGGCTGATGAATAAATTAGGAATATATGTACTTACACTCGGTCCGGTACAGACCAACGTGTATGTTGCATACAACAAAGAAACTTTAGAATGTTTGATAGTGGATCCTTCTGCCCAGGTGCAGTCTATTATCAAAGTTATAGAAGAGAATAAGTTAAAACCAAGTGCAATACTTCTTACACATGGACATTTTGACCATATAATGGCGGTAAATGATTTGGTGGAAAAATATAAAATAAAAGTATACATATCAAAAAATGATGAGGAAATGCTTGGAGACAGTTATAAATCCGGTGGAAAGTCATTTATCGGACATGGATATGTTACAAAGGCTGATTTCTTGTTGAATGACGGTGATGTTATCCGCTTACTGGATGAAGATATAAAATTTATCGCTACACCGGGACATACAAAGGGATCGGGTTGCTATTATATAGAGTCTGAAAAGATTTTATTCTCAGGTGATACTGTTTTTAGAGAGGACTGCGGAAGAACGGATCTTTACGGAGGAGATAATCCTACTATAATAAGATCGATATATGATAAGGTCCTTACTTTGCCTGAAGATGTAAACATATTACCCGGGCATATGGATATGACTACGGTAGGACATGAAAAAAAATTCAATCCTGTTGCAATTTATGTAGAAAAGCATGGGATAGATAGATGATTTCATTACTATTGGAAGATATGACCTTCGAGCAGGATATCAGAGAGCTTTTGATGGCTTTTTATCCGGAGGAAAAATATATTTACACAGATGAAGATGTATTTATTTCACTGCTTTTTATCAAAGGACAATACTGATTATCATATTAAAATCAAAAAGTGAAGACAATGTATTGGAGTTTAGTTCACCGCTTAGAGATACAAAAATTTGACACCAAAAAAATGATTTAAAAAAAGAAATATTTACATAAATCTTTTAAAAGCTTGGCAACAAGGAACTTCCTTGGGGAACTCTAACCGGAATAAGACCCACAAAGATAGTAATGGAAATGCTTGAAAAACGGTATGTCTTTAGAAGATATAAAAAAAACATTTAAAAAGAAGTCTATCTTGTAAGCGATAAAAAGAATTAAGCTTTGTACCGATACGGCAAAAAAATGAATTCAATATATTAAAGAAAATTGATTATAAGAACGGCTACAGTCTTTATATAGGCATACCGTTTTTGCCCTACGAGATGTTTATACTGTTCTTTTACATCTTATTCTATTGCACAGTGGAAGAAAGATACCGATACCTATGTAGAAGCACTTTGCAAAGAGCTTTTAGCAGTATCAAAGATGTATGAAGGAAAAAAGCTTCAAACTGTTTATATGGGTGGCGGAACACCTACTTCACTTGAAGGATATCAATTATCAAAGATTTTAAATGTTGTAAAGACAAATTTTGATCTTTCAAATCTTTTCGAGTTGACAGTTGAAGCCGGTAGGCCTGACAGTATAACAAAAGAAAAGCTTGAGGCATTAAAGGACGTGGGAGTTGACAGAATATCAATAAATCCACAGACAATGCAGCAAAAGACTCTGGATCTGATAGGAAGACATCATAGTATTGAAGATATATATGAAAGCTATAATCTTGCAAGAGATGTAGGATTTGAAAATATAAATATGGACTTTATAATCGGACTAAACGGTGAAACTTTGGAGGATGTAATAGACAGCTTCACAAAGGTGAGAACCTTTGCTCCTGAATCTGTTACCATACATTCTCTTGCACTAAAGAGAGCTGCCAGGTTAAATACAGAAAATAAAAGAGAGATTATGGACAATGATCTGATTTTATCAATGATAAATACAGCTACCGATACCTGTGCCGATTTGGGGTTGGAGCCGTATTACTTGTATAGACAGAAAAACATGGCGGGCAATCTTGAAAATATAGGATTTTCAAAACCGGGTAAAGAATGTCTTTACAATATATTGATTATGGAAGAAAAACAGACTATCATAGCTTGTGGAGCAGGTACATCAAGTAAAATAGTATTTGGAGACGGCAGAATTGAGAGAATTGAAAATGTCAAGGATCCGAAACTTTATATAGAAAGGCTTGATGAAATGATAATGAGAAAGGAAAGTATGCATGGCATTGATTAAAAAAGGTGTCACCGGAATGAAGGACATTCTCCCTGAGGAGATGGTTATCAGGGATTATTTGATAAATATAATAAAAAAGACTTATGGAAGTTTCGGCTTTACCTCAATAGAGACTCCTGCAATGGAGCATATTGAAAATCTTTTTAAGTAAACAGGGTGGTGACAATGAAAAGCTTTATTTTTTTAAGGTTTTAAAAAGAGGTGAGAAAATTAAAAGCTTGATGATGTTAAAGATGAGAATGACTTGGTAGATGCAGGACTTAGATATGATCTTACATTACCGCTTGCAAGATACTATTCAAATAATCAGGCAAATCTTCCAAATCCGTTTAAGGCATTGCAGATAGGCAATGTATATAGAGCCGACAGACCTCAAAAAGGTAGATTCAGACAGTTTACACAATGTGATATAGATATCCTCGGTGAGGCTTCAAATCTTGCAGAAATAGAGCTTATCCTTGCCACAACAAAAGCACTTAGTGAGATTGCAAAGGGAAAGAAGTTCACTGTAAGAATCAATGACAGAAGAATTCTTCTGGCAATGGCACTTTTTGCAGGCTATTCTGAGGACAATATAAGTAATGTATTTATTATCCTTGATAAGATGGACAAAATAGGACTTGATGGAGTCAAGAAAGAATTGACAGAGCTTGACGGAGCAGATAAATGTGAGAAGTATCTGAATCTTTTTGACGGATTATCCGGTGATACAAAGGCTCTTTTATCTTTAAAGGAAAGTTTGTCCTGTTTTATTGAAGAAGGTGTACTTGACAGTTTATCTGAGATAATGAATACAGTACTTGATGTAAAGGAAAATGATTTTTCACTGGAGTTTGATCCTACTTTGGTTCGCGGTATGGGATACTATACAGGAACCATATTTGAAGTAAGTATGGAGGGATTCTCAGGTTCGGTAGCAGGTGGCGGAAGATATGACAAGATGATAGGAAAATTTACAGGAAGTGATACACCTGCCTGCGGATTTTCTATCGGTTTTGAAAGAATTATCACAATACTTATGGACTCGGGATTTAAGATACCTGATGAGAGCAAAAAAATAGCATTCCTTTATGAAAAGAATATTGATACAAGTGTACTAACATCTATATTAAAGGAGGCATCAGCCCTCAGAGAAGCAGGAAATATTGTCTTGGTTTCAAAGATGAATAAGAATAAGAAGTTCCAAAAAGAGGGACTTGAAAAACAAGGATATGTAGAATTTAAAGAATTTTATAGAGAAGCTTTAAAATAGTGAGGAGATAAAAAATGGCAGAATCAATGCTCGGCTTAAAGAGAAGTCACAGATGTGCAGAGGTGGTTAACGCACCTATTGATAGTGAAGTTACAGTAATGGGTTGGGTTCAAAAGAACCGTAACAAAGGTGGAATTATTTTTTGTGATTTAAGAGATCGTTCAGGTATCTTACAGATTATTTTTGAAGAAGATGAGTGCGGCAGCGAAGTATTTAACAAGGCAATGAAGCTTAAGCAGGAGTTTTTGTATTGCTGTAACCGGAATTCTCAAGAAAAGAAGCGGTGCTTTTAACGAATCACTTGAGACAGGAGAGCTTGAGGTAAGAGCAACAGGGCTTAGAATACTTTCAGAGTCTGAGACACCTCCATTCCATATAGAGGAAGATTCAAAAACAAAGGAAGAACTTAGATTAAAGTACAGATTCCTTGATCTTAGAAGACCTGATCTTCAAAGAAATCTTATGATAAGAAGTAAGGTGGCTACAACCACAAGAAACTTCCTTGCAGAAAACGGATTTTTAGAGATTGAAACACCTACATTGATAAAGAGTTCACCTGAGGGAGCAAGAGATTATCTTGTGCCAAGCCGTGTATATCCGGGAAGCTTCTATGCACTTCCACAGTCACCTCAGCTTTTTAAGCAGCTTTTAATGGTATCCGGATATGACAGATATTTCCAGCTTGCAAGATGCTACAGAGATGAGGATCTAAGAGCAGATCGTCAGCCTGAGTTTACTCAGATAGATATGGAGCTTTCATTTGTTGATGTGGATGATGTTTTGGATGTAAATGAGAGACTTTTACAGAGACTTTTCAAGGATGTACTTAATGTTGATGTTAAGCTTCCTATACAGAGAATGACATGGCAGGAGGCTATGGACAGATTTGGTTCAGATAAGCCTGACCTTAGATTCGGTATGGAATTAAAGGATGTTTCAAGTGTTGTTGCAAACTCTGAATTTGTAGTATTTAAGAATGCATTGGCAGCCGGCGGCAGTGTAAGGGGTATTAATGCTACAGGACAGTCAGGTATGCCTAGAAAGAAAATAGATGCCCTTGTAGAGTTTGTTAAGAGCTACAGAGCTAAGGGACTTGCATATATGGCTATTGAAGCTGACGGAAATATCAAGTCTTCTTTTGCAAAATTTATGACTGAGGCTGAGATAGAAGGTCTTAAGCAGGCTATGGATGCCAAACCGGGTGATATGCTCTTCTTTGCTGCAGACAGCAATAAGGTTGTTTGGGATACTCTGGGTGCTCTTAGAGTTGAACTTGCAAGTCAGCTCGGTCTTTTAAAGAAAGATGATTACAGATTCCTTTGGGTTACAGAATTCCCACTTCTTGAGTGGTCAGAGGAAGAAAACAGATTTAAAGCAATGCACCATCCGTTTACCGCACCTATGGATGAGGACTGGCAGTACATTGACTCGGATCCGGGTAGAGTAAGAGCAAAGGCATATGATATCGTACTTAACGGAACTGAAATAGGTGGAGGTTCAGTAAGAATCCACCAAGGTGATGTTCAGGCAAAGATGTTTGATGTACTTGGACTGTCAAAAGAAGTTGCACAGGAGAGATTCGGTTATCTTCTTGATGCATTTAAGTATGGTGTGCCGCCTCATGCAGGACTTGCATATGGTCTTGACAGAGTTGTAATGCTTATGGTTGAGGCTAACTCTATAAGAGATGTTATTGCATTCCCTAAGGTAAAGGATGCATCAGATCTTATGACAAATGCTCCTGACAGAGTAGATGATGCACAGCTTAAGGAACTTGGACTTATAATAAAGAGCGAACAGTAATCTAAATATTTATGCTGTTGTGGGGATTATATGGAAGATGTAAAAATACTGGTGGTTGACGATGAAGCCAGAATGAGAAAACTTGTAAAAGACTTTCTTAGTATAAAGGGGTTTATAGTTTTGGAAGCCGAGGACGGTGAGGAAGCTCTCAAAATTTTTGATTCCAATAAGGATATAAAACTGATTCTTTTAGATGTAATGATGCCAAAACTGGACGGCTTTGAGACATTGGAAGTTATAAGACAGTATTCCAAAGTACCTGTTATGATGTTGACTGCAAGAAGTGAAGAAAGAGACGAGCTGAAAGGCTATAAACTTGGTGTTGATGAATATATCACCAAACCTTTCTCACCTAAAATACTTGTTGCCAGAGTTGAAGCGGTGCTTAGAAGAACAATGGGTGAATCTGAAGAAAAACTTATTGCAGGAGCAATTGAGATAGATAAGGTTGCCCGCAGTGTTTTTATAGATGAAAAGCCAGTTGACTTAAGCTTCAAAGAATATGAACTTTTAACCTACTTTATTGAAAATAAAGGTATTGCATTATCCAGAGAAAAAATCCTTAATTCAGTATGGAATTACGATTATTTCGGAGATGCCAGAACCATTGATACCCATGTAAAAAAACTTCGTGCCAAGATGGGTGATAGAGGTGACTATATAAAAACAGTATGGGGCATGGGCTATAAGTTTGAGATAACACCATAAATAATAATTATATATATAGATAAGGAGCATTTATGACAAAAATAAGGACAAGATATGCACCGAGTCCTACCGGAAGAATGCATGTTGGAAATCTTAGAACCGCATTGTATGCATATTTGATAGCAAAGCATGAGGGTGGAGATTTTCTGCTTAGAATAGAGGATACAGACCAGGAAAGATATGTGGAAGGTGCTACAGAGATAATCTATAGAACATTGGCAGAGACAGGACTTATACATGATGAGGGTCCTGACAAAGACGGCGGTTGCGGTCCATATGTACAAAGTGAGAGACAAAAACAGGGACTATACCTTGAGTATGCAAAAAAGCTTATAGAAAAGAAGCAGGCGTACTATTGTTTCTGTACTCCTGAAAGACTTAATTCTCTCAGATCAAATGTGAACGGTGAGGAAATCATGAAATATGATAAGCACTGCCTTTCATTATCTGAAGAAGAAATAAAGAAAAATCTTGAAAGCGGTATACCATATGTTATCCGCCAAAATAATCCTACAACAGGTACAACATCTTTCCATGATGATATCTATGGAGATATCACAGTGGATAATTCAGAGCTTGATGATATGGTACTTATAAAGTCTGACGGTTATCCTACCTATAATTTTGCAAATGTTGTAGATGACCATCTTATGGGAATCACACATGTTGTCAGAGGAAATGAGTATCTTTCATCATCACCTAAGTACAACAGATTATATGAAGCATTCGGATGGGAAGTGCCTACATATGTTCACTGTCCTTTGATAACAAATGAGGAGCATAAAAAACTTTCAAAAAGAAGCGGCCATTCTTCATTTGAGGACCTTATTGAACAGGGCTATGTATCTGAAGCTATAGTAAACTTTGTAGCCTTACTTGGATGGTCACCTGAAGATGATAAGGAAATATTCTCATTAGATGAGCTTATAAAAGCATTTGATTATAAGCATATCTCTAAATCACCTGCAGTCTTTGATATGGTAAAGCTTTCATGGATGAACGGCGAGTATTTAAAGAATATGAGTGAAGATGATTTCTTCAAACTGGCGGAACCATATATTAAAGAAGTTATAAAAAAGCCTCTTGATTTAAAGAAGATCTCAAATATGGTAAAGACCAGAATAGAAGTATTGCCACAAATTGCTTCACATATTGATTTCTTTGAAGAGTTGCCTGAATATGATACTGAAATGTATACACATAAAAAGATGAAAACCAACTCTGAGAATTCATTATCTCTTTTAAAAGAGGTATTACCGCTTCTTGAAAATACAGATGACTATACAAATGATAATTTGTTTGGTATCTTGCAGGAATTTGGTAAGGAGCATGAATATAAGACAGGATTTGTTATGTGGCCGATAAGAACAGCTCTTTCAGGAAAGCAGATGACTCCTGCAGGTGCTACAGAGATTATGGAAGTTCTCGGAAAAAGATGAATCAATAAGAAGGATTAAGATTGGAATTGATAAATTACAGCAGTAATCAAAAAAAAGCCATAGAGCATGGGGTAGGGCCCTTAATGGTATTGGCAGGTCCCGGCTCCGGAAAAACCTTTGTAATCACACATAGAATAAAATATCTTATAGAGGGGTCGGGTATAAACCCGGCCCATATTTTTGGTTGTTACATTTTCAAGAGTCTGCGACCAAGGAAATGAAAGACAGATTTGAAAAAAAGCTTATCGGAAAAAAACTCTTGTAACATTTGGAACATTTCATTCGGTGTTTTTTTCAATCTTCTAAAAAAACAGCTTACGGATTCAGTGCGGAACAGATTGCATCTGATGAATTAAGATATACCCTTATAAAGGAATTGATAAAGAAAAAAATGAAATAGTGAATGAAGATATCAATACACTTTCCGGTAATCTTTTAAATGAAATAGCTCTTATAAAAGCAGGATAATATAAATATAAAAAAACTATTATTCAAACAGTATTGCAAGTGATACTTTTTAAAAAAAGCTCTACAGAGAATATGAAGCTGAGCTTGAAGCAAGAAATAAACTTGACTTTGAAGATATGCTTTCACTTACATATGAGCTATTAAGCGAAAGAACAGATATTTTATCCGCGGTACAAAACAGATATCAGTATATCTTGGTAGATGAGTTTCAGGATATAAATTTTTTGCAATATAATATCATAAAACTTATGGCAGGCAAGAATCAAAATATCACTGTTGTAGGAGATGACGATCAATCTATCTATAGATTTAGAGGTGCAAGACCCGAGATAATGCTTGGATTTGAGAGAGACTTTAAAAATGTTTCTAAAGTATTTTTGGATATAAATTTCAGATCAAGTACTCAAATAGTGGATGCCTCGACCAAACTTATATCTTTTAACAGTAAGAGATTTCCTAAAACTTTTACGGCACATAACGGAAGCGGTGCACCTGTATCGGTAATAGAATTTAAAAATCCTTTTGCCGAGGTAAATACTATAGTAAATGATATAAAAGAATATATAAAATCCGGACAGGATATAAACAATATTGCAGTGCTTTATCGTACAAACCTTTCACCGAGACTTTTAATTGAGAGGATGATGAAGAATAATATTCCTTTTACTATAAGAGATTCTATTCCGAATCTTTTTGAGCATTGGGTATCAAAGGATATTATATCTTACATAAAGCTGGCTATAAATTCAGGAAACAAATCCGATTTGCTTCGTATTTCCAATAAGCCTAACAGGTATATAAGCAGAGATTCTCTTTCCTCATCAAAGGCAAGTATAGAAACACTATTTGACTATTATGAGGATAAAAGCTATATGATTAAAAGAATAATAGAACTTAGAGAACATTTAAGAACTATAAAAAATCTTAAGCCTGCAACGGCTCTCAGATATATAAGAAATGTAGTAGGATATGATGAGTACATAGAAGAGTACTGTGATATTAACGGTATAGAAAGTGATGACTGCTATACAGTTTTGGGGGATCTTGAAAACAGCGCGTCCGAATTCGGTACATTTTCCGACTGGTTTGTACATATGGAAGAGTACAAAGAGGAACTGATAGAGGCAAGAAAAAAGTCAAATGAAGATGATAACGGCGTAAGGCTTATGACCTTCCATTCCTCCAAAGGACTTGAATTTGATATTGTTTATATTATTGATGTAAATGAGGGAAGTGTACCGTATAAAAAAGCAAAAGGTGCTGATGAGATAGAAGAAGAGCGAAGAATGTTTTATGTTGCAATGACAAGAGCCAGACATAAACTCTTTATTTGTTGTTGCAAGGAAAATTTTGGAAAGTCTGTAGGTAAGTCTGATTTTATAGTGGAACTTTCTTCCAAGACTAAGCCATAAAGAGGTATATATGATACAAAAATTCAGCCATTCACTGCGTATGAAGATAACCTTGATAATCTTATTGATTATTTCGGTATTATTACTTTCAATAGGTCTTTTAAACAATTTCGGACTGAGATGGTTTTATCAGAATGAAAAGGTAAGTGAAATAAAAGAGGCATACCTTAAAATAGATAATGAAGTAATGAAAATCGGCTCCTCGGGTCAGCATATCATTGATGAAAGTACTGAAGAATCTGTTATTAATAACAGCCTTAAAAAGTATTATTCTGGATTACTCAAATAAATATAATATAACCATTGCCCTTGTAGACTCTTTTACAAATAAGGCCATATATTCATCAGCAAGGGAGGGTGACGGATTAATAAGTAGAATCCAGGACGGATTTATAGGAAATCAAAATCAGGATATTTTATACAGTAATAATAATTACACAATAATACTTCATCAAGACTATGCAAAACACATCTTTTATAGAAGGTTTCGGTTATTGCAGTGATAATCAGACAATGGTTATAATGTCTACTCCTGTTGCAAGTTTAAAAGAAAGCGTAAGTATTTCAAACAGATTTCTGATATATATGGCAATTATAGGATTCATTATAACTGTTATACTTACATTTATTATTGCAAAAATGATTACCTATCCGATACTTGAGTTGGCTGAGATTTCGAATAAAATGGGTAAACTTGATTTTACCGCCAAATATATAGGTAACAGAAGTGATGAAATACAGACGCTTGGACAAAATATGAATTATATGTCCGACAGACTTAAAAAGGCTATTGACGAATTACAGGAAGCCAATGAACTCTTAAAAGAAGACATTAAGAGAAAAGAAGCTATTGACGAAATGCGGAAAGATTTTATTGCGAATGTTTCTCATGAATTAAAGACACCTATTGCACTTATTCAAGGATATGCGGAAGGACTGAATGAAGGACTCTGTGAAGATGAAGAGAGCAGAAAATACTATACAGAGGTAATACTTGATGAAAGTGAAAAGATGAATAAAATGGTAAAACAATTACTTACACTTTCTTCACTTGAATCCGGAAACAGTATTTTGCATAAGGAGAACTTTAATCTGACTTCTCTTATTGAGTCGGTGCTTGGTTCAATATCAATACTTATAGGTGAAAAGAATGTAAATATTGAATTTGATTCCGACAAGGAAATATTTCTAATGCTGATGAATTCAAAATAGAAGAGGTGGTTACAAACTATATCAGTAATTCTATTCATCATGTAAGTGACTCCGGGGAAATAAAAATAAATGTATCAGATGATGGAGAAAATATAACTTTTAGTGTTTATAATACAGGTAATCCTATTCCTGAAAAAGATTTAAACAATATTTGGGAAAAGTTTTTTAAGGTGGATAAGGCACATTCCAGAGCATATGGAGGAAGCGGTATCGGACTGTCTATAGTAAAGGCGATAGTAGAAGCTCACAACGGTACTGTTGCTGTAAGAAATATACTTGACGGTGTTGAATTTTCATTCAAGATACCAAAGGCATAAATATGACAATTGATGAATTTAATATAAAAAACGGCCATACACAAAGGTATGGCTTTACCACAGGAACTACAGCAACTGCTGCTGCAATAGGAGCTGCATATATGTATCTGGATGATAAAAAGGATATAGTGGATGTAGAGTTACCTGCAGGTATAACACTCAGTATTCCAATAGAATATCACAAAGTACAAAATAATTTATTTATCTGTGGTGTAAAAAAGAATGCAGGTGATGACCCGGATGTTACTGACGGAATAATAATCAGTTCAAAGCTTGAATTTATAAAAAAAGAAAACGGTCTTGAGTTTAATTTTTTTGCCGGAGAAGGTGTAGGAATATTTACAAAAAGACGGACTGGCCTTACCAAAAGGGAGAAGTGACTATAAATCCGGTTCCAAGGCAGATGATGATTGACAATCTTTCACGTATATTAAAAGAAGCAGGATTTAGCGGTATAGTAAATATAACCGTTATGGTAGAAAACGGAGTGGAGATAGCAAAAAAGACCTTTAATGAAAGACTTGGAATTATAGGTGGAATCTCAATACTCGGGACCTCAGGTCTGGTACTGCCTATGAGCAAAACAGCACTCTTTAGAAACAATAGAAGCTGATATCAAAATTCAGGTTAAAAAATTCAAAAGAAGGACGAGTATATTTGGCACCCGGAAATATAGGTGCAAAATACTTGGAAAAAAATTTTAATATAAACAGCACTACAGTGGCTATTATAAGCAATTTTATAGGTGAAAGTATTGATTATGCAATCTCAAATGATGCAAGAGAAATTGTACTATGTGGCGACTTGGGCAAACTTATAAAGTTGTCGGGTGGAATAATGAATACACATTCAAATGATTCGGATTCCAGACTTGAATTGCTTGTAGCGGCAGTAACAAAACTTTGTATAAAAGAAAACAAAGAATTACCGATTCAGGCTGTTTCAAATATATTTGAACAAAAGACCACAACAGGTGCCGTAAATATAATTAAAGAAAATAACTTTGAAAATTGCTTTGATATACTTGCAGATCGGATGCTTTACTATGCATATAACCGTGCATTTAAGGCTGAGATATTTTATCATAAAAACAGATATGCAAATATTGAAGAGTTTAAAAATAATTTAAAAATCAGAATTATTGTATTCAGTGATAATATAACGATTATAGATACAGGAGAAAATAAATGAGTAAATTATATGGTGTAGGAGTAGGCCCGGGAGACCCTGAGCTTATGACAATAAAGGCTTTAAATGCAGTAAAAATATCAAAAACAATATGTTATCCCGGGAAAAGCGAGGATACTTCCATTGCTTTTAATATTGCAAAGCAAGTGATTCCCTGAGATAAATGAAAAAAAGATAAATTATGTGTAGACTTTCCAATGACAAAAGGATCCTGATATATTGGAAGAAGCACATTCAAAAATCACCGATGAGATAAAAGAACTTTTAAAAGAAGGAGATGTAGCACTCCTGACACTTGGTGATCCCGGAGTTTATGCGACTTACTCATATATTGCACAAAGACTGAACGCAGAAGGGATAGGAGTAATCACTATACCCGGTATCACATCATTCAGTGCCGCTGCCGCTACACTTGGTATTCCGCTTACATTGGCAGATGAAGAGCTTCATGTGATCCCATCATCATACTCATTTGAAGAGGCATTCAAACTTAAAGGTACTTTGGTATTTATGAAATCCGGAAGAAGCTATGAGAAGCTGGCTTCATATATCAAGAAAGAAAAGTTTGATTATGATACCTATATGGTGGAAAAATTGCGGTATGACAAATGAAAGATTATTTGTCGGAGCAAAAAAATCTTCCTGAAACAAGCGGATATTTTACAATAATTATAGTAAGAGGTTTAAAATGAAACAAATATATATAATCGGTATGGGACCGGGTAAATATGATCAGATGACGGTCGAGGCGATAAAGAAAATAGAAGAGAGCGATATAGTTATAGGTTATACGGTATATACAGATTTGATAAAGGAAATATGGCCTGATAAGGAATGCCTTTCAACACCCATGACTAAAGAATATGAAAGATGTGTAATGGCATTTGAAGAGGCTGATAAGGGAAAAACGGTAGCAATGGTTTGCTCAGGTGATGCAGGTGTATACGGACTTACAGGGCTTATGCTTGGTATAGCTCCGGATTATAGAGATGTAGCAGTGAAAACAATTGCCGGAGTTACCGCGGCAATTTCAGGTGCCGCTATTATAGGAGCACCACTTATACATGATTTTGCGGTAATCAGTCTCAGTGATCTTTTGACACCTTGGGAGAAGATAGAAAAAAGACTTGAATGTGCGGCATTAGGAGATTTTTGTATCTCAATATATAATCCCGGAAGTAAAAAACGTGTAGATTATCTTCAAAAAGCCTGTGATATCTTGCTTAAGTATAAGAGTGAAAATACACCATGTGCCATAGCAAAAAACATAGGGAGAGAAGGTGAAGGATATAGCGTCTATACTCTTTTGGAATTAAGAGATGTGACAGTCGGCATGTTTGAAACGGTATTTATAGGTAACTCTATGACTAAAGTTATTGACGGTAAACTTGTAACGCCAAGAGGATACTCCAATGAGTGATGTTTTAATCTTTGGCGGTACTACTGAAGGAAGAGAGATTGCTACCTACTGTGATAAGCTTAAAATAGATACTATACTATGTGTAGCTACCGAGTATGGCAAGGAAGTTCTTCCGGAATTTAAAACTGTCAAAGTTAGTAATAAACGACTGGGTACAGAAGAGATAGCTAAGCTTATAAAAGAAAATAATATATCCTGCGTCATAGATTCAACACATCCATATGCTTATGATATATCTAAAAAAATATAGAATCTGCATTAAAACTCTTAGAAAAAAAATATCACTTTTTTTAAAAATAAAAAAAGAGAGTCTATGGATGTGAGTTTAGAAAGATGTTCTTGAGTTTTCAAGTAATTTTGATGCGGTTAATTATCTTTTGAAATACAGAAGGAAATATTTTACTTACAACAGGCAGTAAGGAAATATCAGCTTTCAGTGAGCTGTCAAATCGTATATTTCCAAGGGTACTTCCAAGTATAGACTCTATAAATGCCTGTATATCTGCCGGTGTACCTTCAAAGAATATTATTGCAATGCAGGGACCTTTTTTTCTAAAACTTTAAACGAAAGCAATTATAAAAGAATTTGATTGCAAATATCTTGTAAGTAAAATTATCGGGAAGAAGCGGTGGCTTTGAAGAAAAAGATAGAGGTCAGAAAAAAATACCGGTTGTATTCCCTGTGATTATTATGCCGAAGACTGAGATAACAGGTATTTCTGTAGATGTTTGCAAATTTAATTTAAATAATATATATAGTAAACAGGGATAAGTATGGTAAATACAAAAAATATAAATCTTGTAGGAATTGGACTTGGAAATCCAAACCTTTTAACAAAAGCTGCAATTTCTGCACTGGAAAGGTCTTCAGTAATTATCGGTGCAAAAAGAATAGTTGACAGTGTAAAAGAAGATTTTCCGAATAAAAAAATATTTTACAGAGTATAATACAGATAAGATAATTGAAATAATAAGAGAAAATATGGATAGCGAAACAGCTGTAGTATTCAGTGGGGATATTTCTCTTTTTAGCGGAAGTTTAAAACTTTTTGATAAATTAAAGGATTTTAAAGACTGCAATATAAATACATTTCCCGGAATATCAAGTCTTAGCTATTTATGTGCAAAAGTCAAATACCGATATTTCAAAAGTAAAGATATTATCATTCCATGGTAAGGAAGAGCTTTTTATATCACAATATAGATTCAAATGAATATACATTTTATTATCACATCTAAAGGGTGAAGGAGTAAAGGAAATCTGTAGAAAACTTATAGACTTCGGATTCTTTGACCTTGATATAACACTGGGAGAAAATCTTTCTTATGAAAATGAAAGAATAACAAAGGCAAAGGCATCTAAACTTATAGAAATGGAAATATCTGATTTAAACTGTATGCTTATTTCAAATCCGGATGCAGATAAGTCTATAAGTATCGGACTTTCCCGATGAAGTATTTGCAAGAGATAAAGTGCCGATAACAAAATCCGAAGTTAGAGCCGTTATTATGAGTAAGTTGGATGTTTGTCCAAACAGTATCTGCTATGATATAGGTGCAGGAAGCGGATCTATAAGTATTGAAATGTCAAGGCTTGCATATGAAGGAAAAGTATATGCTATAGAAAAAAATCCTGTTGCAGTAGAACTTATAAAAAAAGAATATTCATAATTTCAGTGCTGAAAATATAGAGCTTATACATGCAAAAAGCACCTGACGGACTTGATAATATCTTAGATGCGGATAAAATCTTTATAGGTGGCAGCGCCGGTGAACTTATCAGTATGATGGAGATGATATTTACCTCAAAGAAAAATCCTACTATCGTAATCTCAGCTATAACAATGGAAACTATTGCACAGATAACAGACATAGTAAAAACTTGCAAAAGAAAAAGGTTATGATACCGAAATCACAGCTGTAAATGTATCTAAGTCCAAAAGAAGTCGGAACTTATAATATGATGATAGCACAGAATATGGTGTTTATAGGCGTAATTAAAATGTAAAAAAATTAGGAGGGTATAAATTCATTTTGTCTTGACATATATCCTATTTTTTGTAAAATATATAAGGTTATTTTTTTAACAAGAATAGGAGAGAAATGTATTTATGAACTTTTCAAATACTACAGCTGAGGTTACACAAAATCTCATAGAAGCCGGTGAAGGCAAAGTAAAACGTCCGCTACACAAAATGATTTTATTGGGAATCCTTGCCGGTATGCTTATAGGAGCAGGAGCAATGGCGAGCAGTGTAGCGATACACGATATTTCAAATACAGGAATTGCAAGACTTGTAGCAGGACTGGTATTCCCTATAGGTTTTGTAATGATGGTATTGTTTGGCGGTGAACTCTTTACAGGTGCATGCCTTATGATAATCGGTGTTTTAAAAGGAAAATATAAGGTATCGGATATGATTAGAGTGCTTATCGTTGTATTTATATCTAATCTTATAGGTGGAATTTTATTTGCAATACTGGTAGCTTTCAGCGGTCAGTTCAAATACAGCGACGGCCTGATGGGTGCATTTACAATAAAACTTGCATTGTCAAAAGCAAATATACCTTTCAGTTCCGCACTTATATCAGGTATATTATGTAACTTCTTTGTCTGTCTTGGAGTAGTTATGGCAGGTTTGTCTAAAGACATATCAGGAAAGGTATTGGCAAGCTTTTTACCTATTATGACTTTTGTAACAGGAGGATTTGAGCACTGTGTTGCAAATATGTTCTATATTCCTGCAGGTATATTGCCCCAGGTAACAGCAAATATGCGGAAGTAGCTATGACAAAGTATGGAATAACTGCTGAAAAACTTGCAACATTGAACTGGAAAAACTTTTTACTTACAAACGAACTTCCTGTAACAATCGGTAATATAATAGGTGGTATGCTCCTTATTGGAGTTGTAATGTATATTGTTTATAGTAAAGAATGATAGAAGATGATGTTAAAAGGCTGTCACAATATGTGGCGGCTTTTTTATATAAGAATATATTTACTGTAAAGGTTTACTTTACTTATAGAAAAAGATGTGATAAAAGTATTTATATAAACATATCGGAGGTCTTTATGGACACATTTGAAGAATTGAAAAAGAGTTATTACAAACGAAAAAAATTAGATGATAAAGCTAAAGAATTCTATTTATCCAATATTTCAACTTTGGATAAAGAAAAGCGAGAGGCAATACTTGATCTTGTTATAAAGATGAATAATGCCGGTTTTAAGAATAATATACCTGCCGCATACAGTGAAATTACAGAAAACATTCCACAATTTGCCAGGATGTCGGTTTTTAAGGAAATGCAAAAGATAGTAAGAGATATTGAAGGAAATCTTGAGCTTGCCGATGAATTTTATGAAGATGACAGTGAACTTCTTGACAAATTTAACGATTGCTTTCAGTGAGAGTGAGGCTCGAAAGTTTTTACAGATTTATACAAAAGCTGTTATATCAAAGTTTTATTCTTTTCTTGAAGAGGGAAACCCAAGGGCGCAAGAAGATGATTTAAACTGGGCCTTACTTGAAACAAAAGCTGACGGAAATCATAGTGAAAGAATTATTGAGGGCTTTCTTGAAGATGACTTTAATGAAGAAGATTATGATTGGGAGATGGAAGATGAATTTTGATGAGCTTAGCTTAAAATATAAGGAAAAGAATATTGTAAAGCTTTGTAAGAAGCTCTCAAAGAGTTTTGCTCTTACAAGAAGTAAAGACATGACAAATCTATATGAATTGGCTTTTTTTGGCTTTATATTTATGATTATAAGGATGAAATCTTAAATATATATAATCTTGTAAATATTGATATACCTGAAAAGATTGATTTTAATATTTGGACTTGGATTTTATCTATTTGGGGATTACAGGCTTATATTTATGAAACCGAAAGGTGAGATAAATAAAAAAAGATGAGATTGTTGCCAAATATGAAAAAGAGTATATTCTGTCCCTCGTACTAAAAGAAGATACACAGGAAAATACTTGGAAATTTTTATTTAAAGATTGCCGGCAGACAAACTTTGGAATCAGTATCCTACGAAGCATGAAATTGAAAGAGCAATACAGACTGAAAATAAAAAAAGGGTGAAGAAGCTTATAGATTTTTCAGGACTGTGCAAAATGATTTCATACGGTGTAACAGGCTTTTATCCTCATTTGGTTGAAAACAGAGATAAACTTGAGGAAAGAATAAAAAGAATACATTCAGTATTTGAGAAGTTAAATTTATGATATTACCAAAAGGAAAAAAACAAGCCTTTATGGTTTCGGCAATGAAATCAGGGAGCGGAAAAAAACTCTTATTACATTGGGGCTTATAAATATATTTAAAAAGAAATAGGGAATACCATTTCTATATATAAAGACAGGACCGGACTATATAGATACCATGTATCATGAAAAAATTGCAGGAAGTCCGTCTACTAATCTGGATCCTTTCTTTTTGGAACCGGAATATAGACCCGGAGAATTGAAAAATCTCTTCTTCAAAAACTTTTTATATGATACAGCCATTATTGAAGGTGCTATGGGACTGTTTTGACGGAGTATACGGTGAGGGTAAAAGATGTAGCGCCTGTATAGTTTCGGAAGAAATAGGCGTTGATGTTATTCTTGTAGTAGATATGGATGAAATCAAAAATCTTGAAGAATATCTTAACAAGTTTTCCCATCGTGTGAAAGCGGTTATTGTAAATAAATTGCCACCTGACTGTGATATTGAATTGTTAAAGACAAAAATCAATGCTATGGATCTTGTTTTACTGGGCTATCTATACATGGATGAAAGCTATCGTATAGAAAGTCGTCACCTTGGACTGTATGAACCTCAAAAGGATATATTCTCAATAGTAGAAAGAGTATCAGAGCAGCTTGAAAAAAACCTTGATTTTGATGCACTTTATAAGTTTATTGTCAAAATTGAGAGTTCTGATAACTTTACCGCAAAATCCGATCCTAAAATTCCAAAGTATAGACTTGCCTTTGCCTATGATGAAGCATTTTCTTTTACCTACGAAGAAAATATAGAGGTATTAAAAGAATACGGTTTTGATATAGTGAAATTCAGTCCCATACATGATAAAAAACTGCCTGATAATATAGATGCTACATGGCTTTCAGGAGGTTATCCCGAGCTTTATGCAAAAGAATTGAGTTCAAATACTTCCATGCTAAACAGTATAAAAGAGGCAAAGAATATACCGATTATTGCTGAGTGTGGAGGCTTTATTTATCTTCATGAAAGCTTTGAGAACAATAATGGTGAAAGTTTTTAAAGGGTGTAGGCTTGATAGAGGCAAAAAGCCTTTTAAAACTCAAAAAGCTTGTAAGATTTGGTTATATTGAAATAGAAGCAAAAATCAGACAGTTTCTTGATGAAAAAGAAATCAAAAAGTTTCGCAGTCATGAGTTCCATTACTATGACTCTACAAACAACGGCGAGTATGCACATGCAGTGAAGGCAAATAAAAGTAAGGAATGGAACTGTGTCAATGCATATGAGAAATATATTTGCCGGATTTCCACATATTTACCTTCGTGGCTATGAATTTTTTTGAGTAGAGAATTTAGTTGAATATTTAGAGAGGCAAAAGAAATGTATAAACCACCGGTTTTAACTAAATATACAAAAATGAACTACTGGATAAATTTAAAAAAATCTCTTATCCCGGAATTACAAATACTTCAACAGTATACGAAAACACTTGCAAAAAAGCACTGGGACAGTATTGCAAAAACCTCTTGACAGTCTTGGAGAATTTGAGAGAATATTCCAAAAACTCTCAGCTATATTTGAAAGTGAAATCCCATGTATAGACAAGAAATGTGTCACAGTTATGTGTGCCGACAATGGAGTGGTCGAAGAGGGTATATCTCAATCAGGTAAAGAAGTGACTTTAGCTGTCGCAAAAAGTATGGTTCTTGGTACATCAAGTATATCTGTTTTATGTAAATCCGCCGGTTCCGACCTTATGGTTATTGATATGGGTATAGACAGCTTTGATATCGATATTTATTCAATGGGTGTTATCAATCATAAGTTAATGCATGGAACAAATAACTTTTACAAAGAAAAGGCAATGCCTATAGATATAAGTTTAAGAGCAATTTTTACCGGTATTGAAATAGTGGAAAATTTAAAAAATAACGGTATCAATATAATAGGTACCGGTGAAATGGGTATAGGAAATACCACTACATCATCGGCACTTTCAGCCGCTCTATTAAATCTACCTGTTACAAATGTTACAGGACGTGGTGCGGGATTAAATGATATGAAACTTAAAAGAAAAATAGAAGTTATAGAAGGTGCCATAGAAAAGTACGGTTTTAGAGATAAAACATTCTTGGATTTAATCAATTCGTCTGATGATACAAAGGATTTTTAACTGTAGTCGACTTGCTTTCATCAATTGGAGGTTTGGATATAGCCGCCCTTACCGGGATTTTTATCGGTGGAGCTATATACAAGATTCCTATAGTAATAGACGGTGTAATTTCAGAGATTGCGGCACTTTTGGCATACTTTTTTAATCCTCTGTGCAAAGCGTATATGATTGCCTCACATCTAAGCCGTGAACCTGTAGCCTCCGCTATATTTAAAATTTTAGAGTTGAATCCGGTTATTGACGCTTCACTTGCTCTTGGAGAGGGAAGCGGTTGCGCCCTGCTTTTCTCACTCCTTGATCTTGTATCTGAAATTTATACTAAAAATGCCTCTTTTTCCGATATTAAGATAGATGAGTATGAAAGATTTGTATGATAGTTTATATTTATGGCGGTGTATCAAGCGGAAAGTCTGAATATGCCGAAAGTCTTATATCGGAGAAGTTTGATAAAAAAATATATCTTGCAACAATGGAAAATATCGGAGATTATGCCTGTAAAAGAGTACAAAAGCATCTCTTGCAAAGAGCAGGTAAGGGCTTTTTTGCTGTTGAAGAACCGAGACATATTAAAAGATTTGAATGTAAATTTCGAAGACAATATTTTTGCTTGAAGATTTGACAAACCTTTTGTCCAAATAATCTTTTTGATGAATCAGGACTCAAAAAAATAACTTTAAAACAGATTACAGAAGAGATTTTTTTCTGATATAATTACTCTTAAAAAGCAGATGTAATTCTGTTTTTTTATTGTAGGAAATGATATATTTTTCTACCGAAAAAAAAATCAAAGCAGAGAACTTGATATATTTATTGATTGTTTGTATTCTCTGCATAAACAAATAATTGAGGTAGCAGACAGGGTTATAGAGGTAGTCTACGGTCTACCCTATGATAGAAAGTTAAAATGAGCAATTTATTAAAATCAATGGCAATCACATTTGCCATGTATTCAAAAGATTCCTGTAAGGAGTTTTAAATGGGAAAAAGAAAATATGAAATATTGCCTTTTTATTTTTTTACCTGTAGTCGGTATTGTGGAAGGAATTTTTTTGATTGTATTTTCCTTATTTTTTTATAAACTTAGAATCAATCCTATATTAATCGCGGCTTTTCTTACGGTTTTACCTATTTTATATACAGGAGGCATACATATGGACGGCTTTTTAGATACAATGGATGCACTGGGGTCAAATCAGGATAAACAAAAAAAGCTTGCTATATTAAAGGATTCCAATTCCGGGGCTTTCGCCATAATAGGTGGTTTGGTCTATATATTATTATATTTTGCAGCTATGCTCACATTTAACAGTGTTGTAAAGATATACATACTGGCTATTTCATATATGCTTATAAGGGCATACAGCGCGTTGGCTTTAATAGTATTTAAGAATGCCAGAGGTAGCGGATTGGCCTTTGAATTTTCGGAAAAGAGTCTTATATATACAAATAGGACAGTACTTATTATATTTATTTTTACTAGGAAGCGTCGCCATGATTATAGTCAATGTTAATTATGGATTATTATGTGCAATTTCAACATTTTTTTAGTTTTTTTATATTATAGAGTGAAATCTTTTGAAGAGTTTGGGGGTATTACAGGTGATTTGGCCGGCTATTTCCTACAACTTGCCGAGCTTGTTGTGGTTTTGGTACTGGCACTGGCACCTTAAACAGAAATGATTCATTATTTGGCATTTATTTCGGATTTATCTTGGATTTCTTTATTAGAGATTTTTCATAATTTACCGCATTTAGTTAGATTTATGGGAAACAGTATTTCCGGTCTTGAAAAAAACTTTTTCAGAAAAAAATATTTAAAACAAAAAAACCGGACTATTGTTTGCCGGATTTCTTATTGTGTTTTTTTAAATATATTATTTTGGGGTTTTTCTCGTATATTTTATTGATATATTTATATACAAAATAAATTTCTATTTAGGTTTTATTGTGGAATGCTTTTTTTATTCTTTCAGATTTTTGCTAAAGCCTCATTAAGATATGAGAGTATGAAAGTATGTCATTCCATAAAATCAGGCGATATAGATGAGGCTAGGAGATCACTATCTATGATAGTGGGAAGGGATACAGACCGTCTTGATTTTGAACAGATAACAAAGGCTGTTATAGAAACTGTGGCTGAAAATATGTCTGACGGAATTGTAGCGCCATGGTTTTACGCCACATTGGGTGCTATAATTGCAATATTCTTTGATAGAAATCTTTCATGGCTTATTTTAGCCCTACCTGTTATATACAAGGCTGTAAATACAATGGATTCTATGATAGGCTATAAGGATGAAAAATATTTTTATATAGGTAAAGTGGCGGCAAAGCTTGATGATGTGGTTAATTTCTTACCTGCAAGATTTTTCCGCTATTACTCTTCTTTTTCATTATTTTTTTATTGTATCAATTGTTAAAGAAACAATTTTAATATGTTTAAGAACTCCGGTCAGGCGTTTTTTTATAAATACAGATATATTCACTCCAGTCCTAATGCCGGACAAACGGAGAGTGTAATTGCAGGTTTTTTAAATACAAAACTGCTCGGTGATGCATATTATTTTGGTAAGTTGGTAAAAAAAAGAAGTATCGGAGACGGAAATAATACTGTAAATGCTGATGATATTGTAAAAGTGAATAATATTACATATTTATCTTATATAGTTTTACTCATAATAAATTTGATAATTGGAGGAGTAGCATGCTTTTATTTTTATAGGTGCAGGAGCCGGAGATCCTGAGCTTTTTGACAATTAAAGGGAAAAGAGAATTATAGACAATTCGGATGTTATTATTTATACAGGGTTCTCTTGTAAATAAAGAGTTGTTTAAAGATATTAAAACCGAAGCAAAGCTCGTAAATTCAGCATCACTTAGTTTGGATGAGGTGCTTGATATAATATTTGATTCAAATGAAAAGGGACTTAGTATAGCCAGGGTTCATACAGGTGACCCTGCCATGTACGGTGCTATCAGAGAGCAAATGGTAGCTCTTGATAAAAAGGGTATAGAATACGAGGTTGTGCCGGGTGTAAGCTCGGTGTTTGCAGGTGCAGCCGCTTTAAAGCGTGAATTTACCCTCCCCGGTGTTACACAGACAATGATTCTTACAAGAATGGCCGGGAGAACTCCGGTTCCTGAGGCTGAGAGTATTGAAAATCTTGCAAAGATACAGGCAAGTATGGCTATATTCTTAAGTATTGCAAGTATTGAGGAATTGGCAAATAAACTTATGACTTCTTATCCTAAGGATACCCCTGCGGCAGTAGTATATAAGGCCAGCTGGCCCGATCAAAAGATTATAATGTCTACTCTGGAAAATATTGCAGGAGAGGTTAAGAATGCTGATATAAATAAAACAGCTCTTGTATATGTCGGCAGATTTTTAGCTGATGAATTTGAGCTCAGTAAACTCTATGACAAGCATTTCAGCCATGAATATAGAGAGGCCAAAGATGCACGGAGGTAGACTTTTAGAATTCTCCAAAAGCGGAAAGAAATATATAGATTTTTCTGCAAGTATAAATCCTTATGGTATAGATCCTAATTTAAAAGATATTTTAAAGGAATCTATAGATATTTTTAGTACATTATCCGAATCAAGATTACAGTGAAATAAAAGGCTTTGATAAGCCGGAAGCATGATGTAAGTGAAGAGTGTATCTATCTTGGAAACGGTGCTAACAGCATTATTTTTCAGGCTATTCAGTATATTTGATAAAAAAATTAAATATATGTATACCTGCACCAAGTTTTGAAACCTATAGACTTGCTTTGCAGAATCTGTGTCAGCAAATATAGTTTATTATGATATGAACGGATTTAAGATAACAAACGAAATATTTTGATATATTATCAGACAATATTGATATTTTAGTATTAACAAATCCAAATAATCCAACCGGATATCTGATAGAGGAGGAACTGTTACAAAGATTACTTGAGTATTGTAAAACTGAAAAATATATTTGTCTTACTTGATGAATGTTTTTTGGAATTTGTTGAAGACGGTGAAAAGTATTCGCAGATATCCAATCTTTCAAAAATATACCAATTTGGCAATACTTAGATCTCTGACCAAATTATATGCCTTTCCGGGTCTTAGATTCGGCTATCTTTTGACTGAAAATAAAAAAATAATAGAAAACTTAAACAAACTCACTCCTTCATGGGATATTAATACTTTAGCACTTGAGGCTGCAAAGTTTTTCTTTAACACAGGATATGAGTCAGGTTGTTTTAAAAATACAAAAGGAGAAGAGTATATTATTAAAAAATCTTAAATCTGTCGGGATAGAAGTTTTTGATTCTAAAGCAAATTTTCTTCTTTGCAGATACAAAAAAAATCTGTCAAATGCTCTGTTAAATCAAGGAGTTATTGTCAGAGACTGTTCAGACTATAGGGGAATGGATGATACCTATTTTAGAGTTGCTGTAAGGACAAACTCGGACAACATGATATTGTTTGAAAATATTAAAGAACTTATCGAGAGGTAACATATATGACAAAAGTTATAATGGTTCAAGGCACAATGTCAAACTCCGGTAAAAGTTTTCTGGTTGCCGGACTTTGCAGAATGTTAAAAAGAAAAGGTTTTAAAGTAGCACCTTTCAAATCACAGAATATGGCTCTGAATTCTTATATAACGGAAGACGGAATGGAAATGGGCAGAGCACAGGTAATGCAGGCGGAAGCGGCAGGTATCAAACCTTCTGTTGAAATGAATCCTATACTTTTAAAGCCTACTTCAAATACAGGAAGTCAAGTGATTCTAAACGGCAAGGTTCATGCAAATATGGGAGCCTCTGAGTATTACAAAAACAAGAAAAAATTTATACCATATATACTTGAAGCATATAATAAACTTTGTGAATCATATGATATCATAGTTATAGAAGGGGCAGGTTCACCTGCTGAAATAAACTTAAATGAAAATGATATTGTAAATATGGGCTTAGCAAAAGCTTGTTGATGCTCCTGTTATTTTTGGTTGCCGATATAGACAGAGGTGGTGTATTTGCATCTGTTTACGGTACTGTTGCCTTAATGGATGATGACGCTAAAGCAAGAATAAAGGGTATAGTTATAAATAAATTCAGAGGTGATAAAAATTTACTTACACCGGGATTTGATATGCTGGCAGAGCATTTTAAAAAAATAAATATAGATATTCCGGTATTGGGTGTTATACCAATGAAGAAGATAGATATAGATGATGAAGATTCTTTATCTGAGAGACTGCAAACAAATAATGTAATATTTAATACAAAAAGATAAATATAGCAATTATAAAGTTACCTCATATTTCAAATTTTACAGACTTCAATCCGCTTAGCAGAAGAAAAGAAATTGTAATGAAATATATCAGCACTCCAAAGGAAATGGAAGATGCGGATCTTGTTATAATCCCAGGTACAAAAAATACCTTGTACGATCTAAGATGGCTAAAAGAAATATGGGATTTACTCATACTAATCTGTCTAAAAAAAATATTATCGGAATCTGTGGAGGATTCCAAATGCTTGGAAATGAGCTTATAGATGAATACGGTGTAGAAGAAGGGGGCACTGAAGAAGGTTTAAAACTTTTAAACTTCAGCACAATTTTTGCAAAAGAGAAAACAACAAGACAAACTGAAACAGAAATAATAAATACACCTGATTTTATTGATTTATGCAATTCCACTATAAAGGGCTATGAAATTCATATGGGAAGTACAATAGATCCTAAGGAGAATCCTTTTACAAAGTCCGATATTACTGACAATGGCGGTTTTGTAAATAATAATATAATGGGTACCTATATACATGGTATATTTGAAAATGACAATTTTGTAGATGCAATTATTTCCGGTCTAATAAAGAAAACAGGTAAGAAAGTTACAATAGATACAAATATTAATGATTTTTGATATCTACAAAGAGTCACAATATGAATCTGCTTGCTAATTTAATTGAGGAGTCATTGGATATAAATGCAATACTTAATATACTGGATAAATCAGAAAAGTAAATATAGAAAAGGAGTTTTATGTTAGAAGTAAGACCTGAAGATATAGAAAAGAAAAGTTTTGAAATATTGACATCCCGGATGGATGAAAACAGACTGAAATTTTACTCAGAAGATGAGCTTTTGGTAGTAAAAAGGACAATACATACAACAGCGGATTTTGATTATCAAAATAATGTCATTTTCCAAAACAATGCATTGCAAACAATTAAAGATTGTATACAATCCGGTGCAATGATATTTACAGATACAAATATGGCACTTAGCGGTATCAATAAGCGTATTTTGACCGGTAAATTCGGTATTGAACCTTTATGCTTAATTGCCGACGAAAAGACCATAGAATATGCAAAGAAAAATAATACGACAAGAGCAAATGCGGCTATAGATCTGGCATATAAAATGCACGAAGAAAAAGAAGCTTTGACAGGTAAAAAAATACCGATAGTATTTGCTGTAGGTAATGCACCTACAGCACTTATAAGGATCAATGAACTGTTGGATAAGTATAAGCCTGATTTTATAATTGCGGCACCTGTAGGCTTTGTAAATGTAATAGAAGCAAAAGAACTTGTAAAGCAACGTAATATACCTGCAATAATATGTGACGGAAACAAAGGCGGAAGTAATGTATGCGCAGCAATAATAAATGCTGTATTGTTACAGCTGTCAAAGTAGCGTGCATATAGAGAGTTTAGTGCATTAAACTCTCTATATTTTTATCATATAAACTATTCGTTAAACTTGAGTTTTGCGAATAATTATATCTATATAAATAAAGCTCAAAAGCAATAAATCCCCCTCTTTTAGCTCTGCAATACTCTTTAATATACTATTTTTAAGACCTATAATACGCTTTATAGCTTCTTTTTTTATCTTTATTTCACTTTTATTCTTTATAATATGATTTCATTATTTCGATTATATTATTCTATTAGAGGTTTAAGATAGTCAAATATTTATGCTTAAAGTGATCACGGCTTACATAAAAACTATTTTTTTATTTCATTAACTTATAATAATATCCGGGCATATTTATATGTAATATCATTTATCCAATTATTGATTCCCAAAAGTTTTTTTAGACATGCTTTTTTCTCTACTATATTTTCTATTTATGTAATATATTACTGTATTTTTCTTGATTTAATATTTTTTTAAACTATAAATTTAATATTTTTTTAAATCATTTTTAATATCAGATCTACTAAATCCTAATCACTAAATCTTTCTTATAATCACAAAGTAACAGATGTTACAACAATTACATGTCTTTATTGTTACTACTCTCCTGCAATCGACTATGTACTACTGTTAATGAAACCTTATGTGATTTACTATACTCTTCTTTACTATAATTGTTATAGTATATAATACAATTTACAGTTTTAGATACAAACAATATAAGTAAAACTATATACAATAGATAAAATACTTTTATATATTCCTAATTTATATTGTCTTAAAAAAATATATTAAAGACAATACAAATATCTCAATTATAACAATACAAAATAAATAAAAAAAGTCTCAAAGTATTCTCCATCGTTCATTATATTATATTGATCACGAATATATCCCGACCAATAAAAATACTATACAACTTATAATAAACATAAACAAATTTAGTATACAATAAAAAATATAATATCCTTTTTAAAGATTCTTCTTACCTGATAAACTGTCATTCTTATTCTCCTTCAAATAAAAAAATAGTATTTAAATAATTAGTAATGACTAACTATTTAAATACTATTTTATAATTATAATATGAGCAATATGAAAATATTAACAAATAGAATTATACAAATTGATTTACGCTCTTCGTTATAATGATAATCAATCATTGAAAGCTTTTTCTATAATATACTCTTTATCCAAATTATACTCTTTACATAAATCATCCAATGATGAATTATAATCTCTGAGCTTTGTATTTATAAGTGATAATAACATCACCGGATCCTTTGGTAATGTCATATTACTCATCCCAGCTATGATATACATTTTTGTACATCATCTTCTGCATCTAAAAGATCCAAGATACGATTCATCTTCTTGATATCTTCTTCATCTGAAAGTGTAACCCAGTTTTGAGGAATCATGGTAACTTCAGCATCAGCCATTGGTACACCAAGCTTTTCAAGTCCTTCTCTTACCGCTGAGAAATTCTCAGAATCTGTAAGTATCTCATAGCTGTCCTCCTCGTCATTGAAGTCCTCAGCACCAAGGTCAAGTGCGGCCATCATAAGCTCATCAGCATCCATATCGCACTCTTCTTTATCTATAAGAATTTGTCCTCTTTTATCAAACATAAATGATACACAGCCTGGTGTCCCTATATTTCCACCACCTTTTGTAAAAGCGGCTCTTACATTTGCTGCAGTTCTGTTTTTATTATCTGTCAATGTCTCAACAATAATTGCAACACCGTTAGGACCATAGCCTTCATAAGTGTTCTGCTCATAGTTTACAGAGTTTACATCACCGGCGACCTTTTTTTAATACCTCTTTCAATTGTATCATTTGGTACATTGTTTGCCTTTGCCTTTGCAATAACATCTCTAAGTCTTGAGTTATTGTTCGGGTCAGGTCCGCCCTCTTTTACCGCTACTGCTATCTCTCTTCCGATTACAGTAAATATTTTACCCTTCGCCGCATCATTTTTCTCTTTTTTATGTTTAATATTTGCAAATTTTGAATGTCCTGACATAATATCTCCTTTATTTACTAATCCAAAAAACTATTTTATACTGAAATTAATTTGCTGTCAATTCTATGGCAAGGTTTTTCAACCATTTCCCCTGTTTGTATCTGATGTATCCTACCAATGCTTTATAAACTTCCGATGAAAGTACCATTGCATAAACTATATAAATGGGAAATTTAAAATATAATCCTCCAATAAATGCCATGGGTACACCTATAAGCCAAACTGCAGATAAATCCAAGAACAGACAAGCCAATGTATCTCCTCCACTTCTAAGTATGCCTACGATATTTACAGTTGCAATCGCTTTAAAAGGGAAGAAAAAAGCAAACACCATAAGGCATAACTTTACATTCTCTATCACATTATCGGAAACTTTATAGAGTGATACGAAAGGTATCCTGAATATCATAATAAGTATGGATGCAAAAAGTCCTACTAAAGAAGTTAAAACATAAGAATATGAGCCATATTCTTTAGCTTTTTTAAGATTATTTGCTCCCATCTCATTTCCAAGTATAATTACTGTTGCTATTGCAATTCCCTGGAAAGATACTACCAGCAAATCCTGTAATGCAGTTGAAATGGTTATCGAAGCTATAGCGGCATCTCCCATTCTTCCGTATGCTATAGAAAAAAGTGTGGTGCCTACTCCCCAGAAAAATTCATTGATTATTACAGGTAAAGCCGTTTTTCCAAACTGTGATATCAACTCTTTTGAAAACGGATTTAACTTTGCTACGGAACATATGATAGGTGATTTCTTTATTGATATAAGTATAATTGTCAATAAAAATTCAAATATTCTTGCCGCTACTGTCGCAACAGCCGCACCTACAACTCCAAGTACAGGCATGCCGAATTTACCGAATATCAAAATATAATTCAATATAATATTAACTATAATTGCAAAAATACTTGATATAACCAGTACCTTTACTTCTCCTACTGCACGCATTATAGATACATATATATCGGTTGCAGCAGTAAATGGATATGAAATACATACAACACCCAGATAAGCGACACCTATAGCAATCGCATTATCAGATTCCGTAAATATCATCATCAATTTATCCGGCATAATAAATGCAACAGACGAAAAAATAATACTACCGGTAATTGATAATAACAGTCCGATTCCAAGTACTTTTCTTATGTTTTTTATATCATTGTTCCCCCAGTATTGTGATGCCAATACTCCGGTACCGCTTTCTATTCCGAATATCAACAATATAAAAACAAAGAAATATTTATTTGCCAACCCTACACCTGCAATGGCGGTCTCCCCCAACTTCCCTATCATTACAGTGTCTACAAAATTTACTATCATTTTTAAAAATGTTTGGAACGATACCGGAAGTGCTATATATAATACTCTACTGAGATACTCCCTGTCCTTAAACATATTTAAAGGTAAAAACAATTTATTCTTCGTTAAGCTTTTCATCCTCTTGTAATTCTGTTACTTTAATGGTATTGATCATTCTGTTTGATACATGTAAGGCTTTAAACTCGTAGCCATACATTATTATATCGAATTTCTCATTATCCTCCGGTATCCTGTCAAGTCTTGATATCATAAGACCATTTATAGTATCAAAATTTTCCAACTCCTCTTCATCAAATTTTATATTTAAAATATCTTCTATATCAGACAGTGGAGTCATTCCCTTCATTATAAATGAACCGTCAGGAAGCTCTTTTATAAGCTCCTCATCTTCATCGTATTCATCCATTATATTTCCTACAATCTCTTCAAGTATATCTTCCATAGTAACTATACCTGAGGTCTGTCCATATTCATCCACTACAATTACCATATGATTTTTCTGAGATTGCATATCCTTAAACAATGTAACAAGGTTTTTATTTTCCGGAACAAATGTAATCGGTCTCAAAATATTAGGTATATCCTTGATTGAAGTATTCTGATAATCTGACGTATTTTCACATATAAGCGCATCTTTCATATTTAAAATACCCATTATGCTGTCTATATTATCATCATACACAGGATATCTGGAATTGATACCTGAAGTAAGCATAAAATCAATTACAGTCTGTAAGCTGTCTTCACCGTTTATAAATACAACATTTTTTCTGTGTGTCATAACATCTCTTGCCTGCTTATCATTAAGCTCGAAGATATTTGTGATCATTTCAGCTTCAGAACCTTCAAAGATACCCTGCTCGTGGCCTTCATTTACCATACTCATTATATCTTCTTCACTTACAGTTTCCAGCTGTGCCTTTATATCAAGTCCGAACACCTTCAAAATAACATATGAAATACTGTCAACAATATAAATAACCGGTAAAAAAAGTAAAATCAAAACACTTGAAATGTTCATAAATGTATAAGCACTTTTTTTAGGCGCTTTTCTTGCAAGCTTGTTCGGTATTGATATACCGAACACAACAAAAAATATGCAAAACAGTAATAATACAATCAGTATAGAAAAAAACGTGGATACCGATAAGGGTAAAAAATTTGATAATATTGATTTTATACCGGATGAAAACAACCTGACAAAAAACCATCCGAAAAATATTCCGGAAAGAACATTTATTATATACATGCAGTAAAGTACTTTACCGATATTATCTATGTGATACTTCAGTCTCTCCCCGTTTTTATCCTCGTCAATATCCGAACTGTTCAGCTCATTTATAGCTGAATTAAACGAATGAATCGAAAAATTAATAAATAATACAATTACACAAATTATAATTAATAATGCCGAATGAGCATCGTCCATGAAAAACTCCTACTTATCTTATATCTAAAACTTTTAAGGACTATATCATAGTGTATAGATCTCTTATATAGTCCTTTTTACCAACATATTCACCATTTGAATAGTAAAGTCTCGGTACTCTCTTATTAATACCGCAAATAAATTCATAGGAAAAAGTGTTTGAATCTTTTGTGAGCTCGTCAACAGTTATACTGTATCCATCGCTTTTTCCTAAAAATAACTACCGTATCTCCTATATTAACATTTGGAACATTGCTGACATCGACTATTGTCTGATCCATGCATATTCTGCCGATAATATTACATTTTACACCGTTAATCAATACATATCCCTTATTACTCAAATCTCTGGGATATCCGTCTGCATATCCGAAGGAAATTGTAGCAATGTCCATATCTTTTTCAGCTCTAAAAGTGGCGCCGTAGCTTACACATTCACCTGCTTTTATTCTCTTTATATATGTAATTGTTGAGTAAATGCTTAATGCCGGCCTGTAGTCAAAGTCAGTCAAATTCACTTCATTTGAAGGTGCAACACCATACATTGTAATTCCCAAACGCACCATATCAAAGTCTGTACCGATACCGTTTACTATAGCCGCTGAATTTGAAGCATGTACTATAGGAGGTTCTATTCCCATACTCTTTAGTAAATCCAAAAATTGCCTGAATAAGCTCTCCTGTTCTTTTGCAGACGTAAGATCACTTTCATCAGCACTGTGAAAATGTGTGAAAATACCTTCAATCTCAATATTACCCATTTCACTTATTTCTTTTATAATGTTTGCACTCTCTTTTGTAGGCTTAAAACCGATTCTGTTCATACCTGTATCTATTGCGATATGAATAGATATCTTTTTCCCAAGCTCTCCGGCTTCTTCATTTATTTTCTTAGCCTGATCCAGTGTAAAAACCGATTCCCTTATATCAAATACTATTGATTCTTTGTAGCTGTTTCTTGGAATACATGCCAGTATCAAAATAGGATTTGTGATACCATGGTATCTAAGATTAACACCTTCTTCAAGTGTGGCTACGCAGAAAAAGTCCACAATATCTTTTATATATAATGATACGGGAACACTTCCATGTCCATAACCGTCAGCCTTTACAATTGCCGCCAGTTTCATATTCTCTTTTAAAGCTTTTTTTGTAACTTTTAAATTATGCTTTATTGCATCCAGATCAACCTTTGCATAAGCACGTCTATATGAGTCCATTTCTCTTCCTTCTATTAAGCACTTCACCTATATTATCTATAATTTCTCTTGCCAAAATACTGTGCTCTCCATGTTTTTTACCGGCAATACTGCCGGCCATGCCGTGTATGAAAACTCCAAGCGCCACAGCCATATCATCATCTATGCCAAGACAAAACATGCCTGCAATTATACCGCATAGAACATCTCCGCTTCCGGCCTTTGCCATGGCTGCACTTCCGGATTTATTTATAAATGTATCCTCCTTTGCGGCGATAACACTTTGATGAGATTTTAAAACTACTGTAATACCGTATTTATTTGCATATTCCTCGGCATACTTTACGGGATCCGATAATATATCATCTATAGATACATCTATCAATCTTGACATCTCCCCTATATGAGGAGTGATAATGATATTATCTGTATAATACTTTGTAAGTGTAGTATCAGCTGCAATAATATTCAAAGCATCCGCATCAATTATCATAGGAACATAACATTCGGCCAAAACATATTCTACAATGATTTTAGCATAATAATCTGTAGAAAGTCCCGGTCCAAGTACCACTACGCTTGACCAATCAAGACATGACTTAATCTTATTTATAAAGCATTCCTTATTCTCATATGCTTCTCTCTCATCATAAGTTGTTATTATTGCTTCAGGTAAAAGTGTTTGTAAAATTGTACGATTTTTACTTACCGTAAGTATTCTAACCAAACCTGCGCCTGAACGATATGCCGCCATTGCACTCAAAAATGCTGCACCGCTCATTCCGTTACTTCCGGCAATAACCAGAACATGCCCATAGCTGCCTTTATTTGCATTCTTAATTCTTTCAGGTATATATTTTAATGCAGTTTCATCAAGAATTCTCATATCCCCATCTCCACATATTAGTCTGTTTCTATTACTACCATTGCAATTGCCAGTGAGTCGGTATTGCTTATGGATACATGGATTTTATTCTCATCAATTCCTTGTAAATGTCTGTTTGAATTATTACAGATTTTTATAAAAGGCTTTCCAAGTTCATCTCTGAGTACCGCCAAGTCCTTAAGTTCAACACCTCTGAAACCTGTTCCCAATGCTTTTACAAAGGCTTCCTTTGTAGCAAAATTTCCGGCCAGAAAACTGTCTCTGTTTCTGCCTCCGGCCATATCTATTTCACTATCATTGAAAGCCTTCTTTAAAAAAATTCCTTTTTAATTGCATTTGATATTCTGTCTATTTCGACTATATCAGTGCCGATTCCTCTAATCATACTTCCCTTCAAAAGGAACGGCATCTACATTACTGACTCTATATGACAGCCTCATAAGAGATTCTGAAAGATGCACATTCTCAACAACTACATCATCCGGAACCGATAAATCCGTATGTGCAAAATTCCAGATTGCCTTTATACCGGACTTTATAAGTCTGTCCGCAACTTCCATTGCTCTGGTCTTCGGTATTGTAAGTGCCGCTATCTGTATGTCATTTTCAGATACAAACTTTTCAAGGTTATCAAGAGAATACACTCTTGCACCACGTATGGTTTTTCCGAAAAGATTAGGATCCACATCAAACATTCCCTTAATAAGAAAACCTCTTCTCTCAAAGTTTGCATAATTTGCAATAGCCTGTCCCAAATGACCTGCACCGATTATTATAATATTGTGCTGACGGTCAATTCCTAAAATCTTTGCGATCTCATTATACAGATATCTTACATTATATCCGTATCCCTGCTGTCCGAAACCTCCAAAGTTATTTAAATCCTGTCTGATTTGAGAAGCCGTAACCTTCATTCTCTCACTGAGTTCTTTTGAGGATATTCTTTCAACACCCTCTTCTGAGAGTTCACCTAAGTATCTATAGTATCTTGGCAGTCTTGAAATGACTGCTCTGGATATTTTTCTTTCTTCCATATTTATTCCGTTCCAAATATAAATTTATAAATTATTCTCAGCAATTCTCTTTGTTAAGAATTCTACAATTAGTATATTATCTATTAATATAAATGTCAATACAGATATATATGGTGAATATTATATATTTTATTAAGTTTTTGAGCATATAAAGTCTTCATTTGTATCATGAATTGTCTTGCATTTAAGCATGTATTTAAGCTATACTTATGTGGATTATATGACTAAGGAGGCAAATTTTGATTTTAAATGCTACAAATATCTCAAAGTCTTTCGGAAGCAATGAGATAATAAAAGATGCAAATTTTTTAGTCAATGAACATGAAAAAGTTGCCATTGTCGGTGTAAACGGTGCCGGAAAAACCACACTGCTAAAAATACTTACAGGTGAGGAACATGCCGACAGCGGTAATGTTATACTTGCAAAGGATGCAAAACTCGGATACTTAAGACAGATAAATAATGTAGATTCCACATTAAGTATTATAGATGAGCTATATACAGTTATAGAGCATATCCTTAATATGGAAAAAAGAATGTTAGAGATGCAGGAACAGATGCAACATCTTTCAGGCGAGGCACTTGAAGAGTTATATTCTTCATATACCGCTCTTACTCACAGTTATGAGCTGATGGACGGATATGCCGCAAAGAGTAAAGTCATCGGTATTTTAAAAGGACTTGGATTCGATGAAAATGATTTTGACAGAAAGATAAATACATTATCAGGAGGTCAAAAAACAAGAGTATTCCTTGCAAAACTGCTTTTGGAAGAACCTGATATTATTTTACTTGACGAGCCGACAAACCATTTGGATCTTCGCAGTATCGAATGGCTTGAATCCTATCTGCTAAACTATAAGGGTGCAGTAATTATAGTTTCACATGACAGATATTTTCTTGATAAGATAGTAAGTAAGGTTATAGATATAGAAAACGCCGAAGTCCAAATGTATTCCGGAAACTATTCAGACTTCTCCGCAAAAAAGCAGATGCTTTTAGATGCCAAAATGAAGGAATATTTGAATCAGCAACAGGAAATAAAACATCAGGAAGCTGTTATTACAAAGCTTAAGCAATTTAACAGAGAAAAGTCGATAAAACGAGCCGAGAGCCGACAAAAACAGCTTGAAAAGATTGAAAGAGTCGAAGCTCCAAAAACTCATATAGAAAATATGAGACTCTCTTTGGATATTTCAAAAGAAAGCGGTAAGGATGTGCTTACAGTACATGATTTGTCAAAGAGTTTTGATGAAAAGCATCTCTTTTCAAATATAAATTTTGAAATAAAAAGAGGGGAAAGAGTCGCTATTATAGGTGATAACGGTACAGGAAAGACTACCCTACTAAAGATTATAAACGGACTTTTAACTCCTGATACCGGTGAAGTAATCTACGGGTCAAATGTTTCCATTGCGTACTATGATCAGGAACATCAGGTACTTCATATGGACAAGACTTTGTTTGATGAGATTTCAGATACTTATCCCTGAGATGAACAATACTCAAATAAGAAACATACTTGCAGCTTTTCTTTTCACAGGTGAGGATGTATTTAAAAAAAGATCGGTGATCTTTATCAGGTGGAGAAAGAGGCAGAGTATCTTTGGTTAAACTTATGTTATCAAAAGCAAATTTCCTGCTTTTGGATGAGCCTACAAACCATTTGGATATTCTAAGTAAGGATGTACTTGAAAGTGCCTTAAACAGTTTCCCTGGTACTATTTGCTATGTATCACATGACAGATACTTTATCAATAAGACCGCAACAAGGATTCTTGATCTTACAGGAAACAGATTACTTAACTATATAGGAAATTATGATTACTATATTGAAAAAAAGAGGCGGTAGAAGGTGCGACCAAATCTTTCTAAAATAATAATATAGAAGAAAAACCTACAGAAATCTCAGACTCAAAGCAGGAATGGATTGAAAATAAGACTGCACAGGCTCAAAAAAAGAAAGTAACAAATGCCTTGAACAAATGTGAAAAGGAAATAGAAAAACTTGAAGAAAAACTCGCTCTTATCGATGAGGAATTTGCCAATCCTGAGATTTCCTCAAATGTTGGTAAGCTTATGGAACTGCAAAAAAAGAAAAAAACAGTTCTGGAAGAAAAAGCTTGAAAAGCTTATGAACGAGTGGGAAGAACTGACTTTAAGTTTGGAGGAAAATTAATATGAAAATGAAAAAGTTTTTTGCGATAATAACCTTACTTTTACTTATATTCAGTTTGATCTCAACTGTTCTTGTTGCAATATTCTCAGACAATATCAGATTGCTTTTTTTGTATTTCTTGTTTATAGATATTGTAATGCCGGTAATAATATATGCATATCTGGTAATAACAAAAGCAGATAAGAAATCTTGATAAAAAAAGACGATGAGAAGGAATAACAATGTAACTATAATAAAGTATTCATTTTAAATTTGAGAGTGTGGCTTAAATTAGTTCCACTCTCTTTTTTTGATATTTAGGTTTTCCATTTTTGTTGTATTCGTGCTTACCAAGTGATACAATGTAAGCATAATTACAACAAGAATAGAGGATACTATGGATTATATAAATAAAATAAAAGAAAAAAATTAAAAAAATAACGGCGGTGTAATAACAAGTAAAGAGTTTACAAGGTCTAACATCCCTACTATTTATCTAACACGGATGGTTGAAACAGGTGAGTTGATTCGCATAGATAGAGGAATTTATATAAATTCAAGTGGTGATTATGATGAGTATTCTTTTTTTCAAAAAATAAATATACAGTAGCTATTTTTTTCTTATGTATCAGCCTTATATCTTCAGGGATTTACGGATATAATTCCACTTGAAATTGAAGCCACAGTATATAAAGGATACAATAAACATAGAATAAACAGTAACGTTAGAATTCACTATGTAAAGAAAAGAAATTTACGATATGGGTATAACAGATTGTCAAACTATGTTTGGAAATACTGTAAAAGTATACAATATAGAAAGAACTATTTGTGATCTTATTAAAAAAATAGAAATGAAGTGGAAACAGAATTACTTTTCCAAAACTCTTAACAGGTATATTAAATATTTACATAAAGATTTAAATAGACTCTATGAATATTCTAAAAAATGAAAAATATATGAAAAAAAGTAAAAAAAGATTATGGAGATTATCTATGAATAAAGATAAACTTAGATCATTATGTCAAAAAGCTGTCAAAAAGAAACAGGAATCAGTTTTAATTCAATACAAACACACTATTTTTTTAGAAAGTATTTTTAGAAAAAAATATCAATAAGTGATGAAAGTAATAATTTTTATTTTTTTAAAGGTGGATTTCTACTTGCTAATGTAATTGGCAGTATTATAGATCTAATATCCAAATTAAAATCGGAAAAAGATATTAGGATAAGATGGAAAAAAACTATCAAATGAGATTTAGATATGCGGAAGAAATCAGCTTTGATGAAGTAATAGATACAGTAATAGAAATAGTCGAAAAATAAAAATAACTTAAAAAAAGTAAAGTATTTGATAAATAAACGACCGGCTTATTAAGTCGGTCGTTTAACTTTAAATATTATTCTTCCTTTTGGCTTATTCTCGGAATATCCGCATTCTTCATTCATACAAAGGAGCTTATTTCCTTTTTTTCAACCATATATGAGCCACATTTTTGGACAGGCTATAGAAGAAGGCTTATTCCATGACATAAAATCACATTCCGGCGCATTGTCGCAACCATAATATATTCTGCCTTTCTTTGTCTTCTTTATTACTACCTCACCGTCACATTTAGGACATTTAACTCCTATTTTCTCAAGATACGGCTTTGTATTCTTACATTCGGGGAATCCCGGACATGCTAAAAACTTTCCATGGGGACCATATTTTATAACCATGTTTCTTCCGCAGTTTTCACATATCACATCTGTAACTTCATCGGCAATCTTTACATTTTCAAGCTCCTTTGAAGCCTGCTCTACTGCCGACTCAAGATCAGGATAAAAGTTTGATACAACAGTTTTCCAGTTTACACTTCCGTCACCTACAGAATCCAGTAACTGCTCAAGATTTGCTGTAAATTCCTTATCCACTATGCTCCCGAAATAGTTAACCATCATAGAGTTTACAATCTGTCCAAGCTCTGTAACATAGAGATTTTTTTGCTCTTTAACAATATAATGTCTTGCAAGAATTGTAGTAATAGTAGGTGCATATGTTGACGGACGTCCTATTCCCTGTTCTTCCAATGCCTTTACAAGACTTGCCTCCGTAAAATGTGCAGGCGGTTGTGTAAAATGTTGTACATCCAAAAAGTTTTTTTCAAGTTTTAAGTTCATCTCCCTACCTTAAGCTTTCCTATAATAGCATCCGAACTTACCTTTTCTTCATCATCATCAGTATAAACACTCATAAATCCGTCAAAATACTATTTTTGAGCCGGACATAGTAAAAATATAATCTCCTGCACTGAGCTTTCACTGAAGTGGTCTTATACTTTCGCATTTTTCCATTCTGCTGGCAACAAATCTCTTCCATATAAGCTGATACAGTCTGAAAAAGCTCTCTTGGCAAATGATTCTTTAACCATTGCAGGGAGTAAGATTTCACATCTGTAGGTCTTATAGCCTCATGTGCATCCTGAACATTATTGTTATTTGTCTTTGTAACAACATTTTTTGAAACATATTCAGGTCCGTAGCTTTTATCTACAAACTCTCTTGCAGCGGCATCTGCCTCGGCAGCTATTCTGGTTGAGTCTGTACGCAAATATGTTATAAGAGCAATTGTTCCCTTACCCTTTACTTCCACACCTTCATATAATTGCTGTGCAAGCCTCATTGTCTTTTGAGTTGAATAGTTTAACTTTTTGCTGGCTTCCTGTTGCAAGGTAGATGTTGTAAACGGAATCGGAGCCTTCTTTACTCTTTCACCCTCATTTATCTCTGAAACCACATATGAGGCACCTTTCAATGCCTTTAATATTTTATCCATCTCTGCTTTATTGTTTATGGCAAGCTTACTCTTTTTACCATAGAACTTGGCATTTACAGTCTTTTTTGAGTGCTCGGTCAAAAGCTCGGCTTCCAGTGTCCAATACTCCTCCGGAATAAACTCATCTATTTGTGCCTCTCTGTCACATATCATTCTAAGAGCTACAGACTGCACTCTACCGGCAGACAATCCTCTTTTTACCTTTGCCCAAAGTAGAGGGCTGATAGAGTATCCCACCATACGATCCAATACTCTTCTCGCCTGCTGCGCATCCACAAGATTCATATCCAGATTTCTTGGATGCTTAATAGCCTCTTTTATTGCATTTTTTGTAATCTCATTAAAACTGATACGAAATACCTTCTTTTCACTTTCTTCAAGCTTTAAAGCCTTTGACAGATGCCAACTGATTGCCTCACCCTCACGGTCAGGGTCGGTTGCAAGATATATTTTATCAGCTTTTTTAACGTCTTTTTTCAGTTTAGCAAGTAACTCGCCCTTGCCTCTTATGGTAATATATTTCGGTTCAAAGTCATTTTCAACATCAATACCCATTGTGGATTTAGGCAAATCCCGCACATGCCCGTTTGACGCCGTAACTTCATACCCCGAACCTAAATATTTTTTTATGGTCTTTACCTTTGCAGGCGACTCCACTATCACTAAACTTCCAGCCATTTTAACCCCTTACTAACTTAATCTCTTACAATAATAATTTGATGATACTTGTACGATAAAACCTTCCAATTCAAGTAATAAAAGTGAGCTAAGCACTTGAGAGATGTCTAAAGCGCTTTCTTTGATTATGTCATCTATATATTTCGGTTTTAAATCAAGGCAACTATAAACCTTTTTATCATTCTTTGCAAGTATATTAGCGTTTTTTTCATTATATACTTGAATTTTTTTATCAACATTAAGATCAAGTGCTTCCAAAATATCCGTAGGTGAGGTTATAATACCGGCACCGTCGGATATCAATTTATTACATCCAAGACTCATACAATCTGTTATTCTTCCCGGTAGTGCAAATACTTCTCTCCCCTGTTCTATGGCATGTGTTGCCGTTATAAGTGAACCCGACTTAAGTCTTGCTTCTATTACTACAGTAATATCCGCCAGACCTGAAATAATACGATTTCTTATAGGAAAATTAAACTTTAAAGGATTTGTTCCCAAAGGAAATTCAGATATAACACCGCCAAAGCCTTCACTACATAACTTATTGTATAGAGTAAAATTGCTATCAGGATAACATACATTTACTCCTGTGCCAAGTACTGCATAAGTTTTTCCTTTAGAAATAACAGCACCCTCATGTGCCATACTGTCGACTCCAAGTGCCATACCGCTTATTATATCCACATCATTTGCAGCCAGTTCCTGTGCAATAAACTTTGCCATTCCAAGTCCATATTCACTTGCACCTCTACTGCCCACTATTGCTACGCTCTTTCTCTGCCTTGGAATATCACCTTTTACAAATATGCCGAAAGGATAATCTCTCAAATCCAAAAAGCTTTTTTTGGGATAATCATCTTCAAACGGAAGTATAAATTTTTATTTTTTTCTTTCATCTAAAGACAGATATTTTTTTCATGTAGTTCATTTAGTTGACTTTTTAATCCTAAAAACAGCCTTAATTTGTTTTTTTCACTTAGTTTTTACTTTCATCTTTAAATTTTCAAAGTTCATTTCAAAAATACTGTATAAAGGCTTAATATTCTCATATATAGAACGCTTTGAAGCATAACCAAGCTCCGCTAAACTTGACAGAAAAAACATTGCTTCTCTGTCTGAAATATTATTTATCTGCATATTTCCTCCTTACCAATATTTATCTTCTAAAGAGCGATATGATATAGCCTCACATATATCATCATGCTCAATATTTTTTTATGTTCATTAAAATCTGCAACTAGTTCTTGCAACTTTTTAATATTTTTATGAAGTCCCCTTACACTCATCTTTTTCATCTCATATAAATCAGATAGAAAAATATCATCACTCTTTTTTAAAGCGCAGAATTTATTTATAAGACCTGCCGGAATTTCAGAATTGTAAGAAAACCCATAATCTTTATATCTGTTCAGCTGTATCTGCCTTACTTTTTCTATGTAATTTTTTATTTCTTCGCTGCTGATATTTTTAAATTCACCTTTAAGCTCTGCATATTTTATCAGCGAAGTCTCAACTAGTAATATCTATCCTGTCAAGCAAAGGTTTTGATATTCGTGACAGATATTTTCTTACCTGAGCCTCATTACAACTGCATTTACTTCTGTCAGGATAGTAACCGCATTTACACGGATTTGTAGCTGCTACCAGCATAAAATCTGAAGGATATTCAATACTTGCATTTACTCTTGAAATACTTACAGTTTTATTTTCCATAGGCTGCCTAAGTACCTCTATCGTATTTGTCTTAAATTCAGCCAGCTCATCTAAAAATAATACGCCCTTATGTGCCAGAGAAATTTCACCCGGCTTGGGTATCCTTCCACCTCCTGAGAGTGCCTGTGGGGAAACACTGTGATGAGGATCCCTGTAAGGTCTTATCTTTAATACCGGTTCTTTTGAATTAAGCAATCCACATACGCTGTATATCTTTGAAACTTCCAAAGCCTCTTCATCACTCATATTGGGCATTATTCCGGGAATCCTTTTTGCAATCATACTTTTACCTGTACCTGCAGGTCCTATAAATAATATGTTATGCCTTCCTGCAACAGCAATCTGCACAGCCCTTTTTAGTAATATCTGTCCGTTTACATCCGAAAAGTCACTGTATTCTTTTGTTTCCGGGATTTGTATTTGAATATTTTCCGAATAAGTTTTTTCACCGTTTAGAATTTCAATCAGATCTTTTAGATTTTTTTATACCGATAATTTTTTTAATACCTGTAACTATATTTGCCTCAGCAAGATTATCATATGGAAGAAATACATTTCTCAAAATCCGTTTTTCTTTTTGCAAATATAACAATCGGCAGTATGCCTCTTATAGGAAGTAATTCACCACTGAGTGAAAGCTCACCAACAAAAAGTGATTTGTTTAATATATCGGATTTTATTGTTCCAAGGGCCTCAAGAATTGATATGGCAATAGGTAAATCATAGCCACAACCTTCTTTTTTTGATTTCTGCGGGGGATAGATTTATAACGATTTTTTTCTGGGATAAAAAAAGAATATTTAGAATTTTTTTATTGCGGTCTTTACTCTGTCTGCCGCCTCTTTGACTTCACCGGATAGAGAACCTATTAGAATAATTCCCGGCAGACCGTCACCAATATCGGTTTCACAGCAGACATGAAATGCATTGATACCTAAAAGACCTGCTGTATGTATTTTACTAAGCATAATCTCCTTTATAAACCGCCTTACGGAAAACTCCGTAAGGCAGATAATTTATATTTATTTTTTTAACAACTGAACCGTCTTTTCTGACTACTATATCAGAGCTCTCCTCTTCAAACCCGTTCGGATTTGCTTTTTGCCATCTGAAAGAGTCTCTGCACATATCTTCAATATTTTTCTCAGCCTTCCAGCCAAGCTCTTTAAGCGCAAGTGAAGGATCTGCATAACAAGCAGGTACATCGCCGGCTCTTCTGTCTTTGAATACATAATTGATTTTTAAATCATTTACTTTCTCAAATGCATTTATTACATCAAGTACACTGTATCCTATACCTGTTCCAAGATTATAGATATCCACCTTTCCCGGATCTCTCATCATCTTTTCAAGAGCCTTCACATGTCCCTTTGCAAGGTCGACAACATGGATATAGTCTCTTACACATGTACCGTCCTTGGTATCGTAGTCATTTCCGAATACTCCAAGGCATACAAGCTTACCAACGGCAACCTGTGTGATATAAGGTAATAGATTGTTTGGAATTCCCTTAGGATTTTCACCGATTCTGCCTGACTCATGTGCTCCTATAGGATTGAAATATCTTAAAAGCATTACTGAGAACTTTTCATTTGCAGTATGCAAATCTGTAAGGATTTGCTCAAGCATTCCCTTTGTTCTTCCATATGGATTTGTTATAACACCGAGCGGTGCATCCTCTGTAATAGGAACAACCTTAGGATCTCCGTATACTGTAGCACTTGATGAAAATACAATCTTTTCCACTCCGAACTCTCTCATTACTTCACATAAAATAAGAGTTCCTGTAATATTATTGTGATAATACTCAAGCGGTTTATATACAGACTCTCCAACCGCCTTTAATCCTGCAAAATGTATAACTGCATCTATATTATTTTCTTTGAATACATTTGTAAGAGCCTTTTGGTTCAACAAATCGACTTCATAGAAACGTAAAGACTTTCCTGTAATCTCTTCCACTCTCTTAAGTGATTCCTTTGAAGAATTTACCAAATTGTCTACTACAACCACTTCATAACCTGCATTCAACAATTCAACACAGGTATGACTTCCGATATAACCGGCACCACCGGTAACTAATATTGCCATAACCCCTCCATAATATCCGGAATATCAATAAAAACTGTTATAAACCTATTGATTATTTAAATTTTATAATAAAATATATATTAAATCAACAAATTTTTTTCAATAATATGCTTAATGATGGAAAAAGCCTAATGCCTGTGAATGCCATGGTGATTTTATATTTATTACAACATTCTATAACCGCATCATCTCTTAAAGAACCTCCCGGTTGTGCAATAAATTCCACACCGCTTCTTTTTGCTCTTTCAATATTGTCACTAAACGGGAAGAATGCATCCGAACCAAGGCTTACCCCCTTTAGATTCTTTAACCAATCTCTCTTTTTTTCCCTTGTAAATTCATCCGGTTTTTGTGTAAAGATATGCTCCCACATTCCTTCGGTTAAAAGCTCCTCAACGCTGTTATCACCTATGTAAACATCAATTGCATTGTCTCTGTCCGCTCTTTTTATTCCCTCTTTAAAAGGAAGATTAAGCACACATTCAGCCTGCCTTAAAAACCAGTTGTCAGCCTTATTTCCTGCAAGTCTTGTACAATGTATTCTTGACTGCTGCCCCGCTCCTATACCTATTGCCTGTCCGTCTTTTACATAGCAAACGGAATTTGACTGGGTATACTTTAAAATTATTAAAGATATAAGCAGATCAAGTTTTGCACTCTCAGACAAATCTTTGTTTTCAGTCACAATATTTTCAAGCAGGCTCATGTTTATATCCAAATCATTATGTCCCTGTTCGAATGTAATACCGAAGACCTGCTTTTTTTCCGATTTTGCCGGAATATAGTTTTCGTCTATTTGAAGGACATTATATTTTCCGTTTTTCTTTGCTTTAAGTATTTCAAGAGCTTCATCACTATATCCGGGTGCTATTACACCGTCAGATACCTCCCTCTTTATAAGTAAAGCGGTTTCTTTATCACAAATATCACTTAAAGCGATAAAATCACCGAATGATGACATTCTGTCCGCACCTCTGGCTCTTGCATATGCACAGGCCAGAGGTGAAAGTTTTTCATCCTCCACCCAATATATTTTCTTTAATACATCATCAAGCAGAAGTCCTATTCCCGCACCCTGCAGGTGATACATGTTTAAAGCTTGTTGCGGAAGTTAAAGAGCTTACTCTTTTTCAGCTCTGAAACAAGTTGCCACCCGTTTAAAGGCATCAAGTAAATTAATATAGCCGGGATTTCCGCTAAGTACTTTTATAGGAAGTTCCTCACCGTTTTCCATAAAAATTTTTGCAGGTTTTTGATTAGGGTTACAGCCATACTTTAAAATCAACTCTTTCATTACATACCCTCCAACTTATTCTTTATAACCTGTATATATTCACCGGTTTCCAAATTTATATACCTGACTGCCAAAGATATTTTATTTTCCGAATCAAGAGAGTTCCAAAGTTTTTCGCTGAATTCATCTATATCTCCGGTTATCTGTATCTTTTTCGGTTCACCTTCAAAACTTTTTAGAGGATCCGAATTTTCTTTATAGGTATGAATCAAAAATCCCTCACCTGCTTTTACATTGTCATAATTATAGAAAAATCTTAAAGTCTGATTTTCATCCCCTTCATCACTCTTTAATATAGAAAGTTTAAGTTTAAGTCTGTCTTTTAGTTCAATAAGTCCTGATATTCTCGGTGTAAAATTCGGTGCATCAGGTTCAAAAGTTCTTGTATACAGTGCATCTTCAAAGCTTTTACCGGTCTTTAAATATTCATAAACCGTGTCCGTTTGATCACCGTTTGTTACTATTATATTATCTCCTAATACTCGTACAGGAGAATAGATAATTAAAGACGGATCGCCAAGCAGACTTTCATCAAAAGCCTTTGTGCTTATATCATCACCATGTACTTCAAATGTCCTGTTTCTTGAATTTACACTTCTCCCCATGATAAAATAGGCAAAGACGGCATTCTTACCGTCATCCGACTTTCCAAGTACAATTCCTCTACCCGGGTACTCTAATTTTGACAGATACTCAAACATAAAACCTCCTAATCGTTTCTAAGTGCAGTTAGCGGACTTAACTTCATCGCTCTTAAAGAAGGGAAGAAACCTGCCAGCATTCCTATAATAACCGCAAAAATAATTGCTGATATTACAAGCCACGGCGGTATTCTTGATATATTTCCGTCTACTCCGGAAACAGCCACCGCCACTCCAAGAGCATTGATTACAATTGAAATAATAAAACTAAATAACTCCGGTCAAGCCTCCTATAAGTCCGATAGCACCCGATTCTATAAGAAACATATCTCGTATACGATTCATATCACAGCCTAAGACCTTCATAATTCCGATTTCTTTGGTTCTTTCATATATACTCATCATCATAGTATTTGCAATACCTATAGAAGCAACAAACAATGACACGGCTCCGATACCGCCAAGTACCATCTGAATCATATTTGTAGAGGCTTTACTTTGTTCAATCCACTCCATTTGAGACTCGGCCTGAAAGCCCATATCTGTGATTTGCTTTTGAACTGTCAAAACATTTTTCATATCATCCACATATATCTTAGCAGAATCATACACCAGATACTTTAAAGGCTTACCTTTCTTTGTTGTAGGTTGATTTGGAATAGGTTTGTTTTTATAGACTTTCTTCAGCATTACTTTTAAAGCATCTATATTACAATATATTCCGAAGCTGAAATTATTGTAACTGTCATAATCATCCATTAAAGCACCTCCCTTTACCACACCTGCAGTATCTATAATATACTTCTTCGGCGGTTTCGGTGCATTCTCTCCTCCTGCATTTGCCTTATCATAGGCCTCGGTATCAAAAATAACAAACATGGGCTTGTTGTAGTCCACATTTGGAAGTTTGTTAGTCTCATAAAATGATTCATTAGGCTTTTTAGGATTCTGAAAATCTTTAATAACAAAATTTCCATATACAAATTCAAGATTTTTCTTATCTGTAGGAATATGACCGCTCTCAAGTTTTATTTCAGCCATATATTCTTCATTAACTCCGTTTATTTGAGTGTTTTGCATATAAGGGCCCTGCATTATAATTACATAAGTTGACAGCACCGGGGACACTCCTTCAACATGCTCTATCTTTGAAAAAGTTTCAATAGTATCATCCTTTATACGCAAAGGTTCCGTCTTTTTATTTGATGAATCATCTTGCCTGTTGTATGGAACAGTAACATCTATAGCCTTTAGTGATCCTGACTGTGCTATGCTCTCTTTATTTAATTCATCAAGCCCGATACCAAGTGACAGCATGGTTACAACGGAAGCCGTACCTATAAGTACACCCAGTACGGTAAGTACAGTTCTAAGCTTTCTTCTTTTCAGGTTTGAAATACTTAATTTAAGTAAATCAAGCAGTTTCATTTACATCTGCTCCTTTTTTGATTTTCTTTTCTTCAATATCAAAGCACCTGCTATAATAACAGACGATAAACCTCCTCCGATAATAACAGGTAAAGGATTAAATCCCCTGTTCTCTTCTTCAGGTATTTGCTGATCTGTTATATCAAAATCAGTTTCCGCCTCTTCGTTTACATTTAAGATAAAATCTCTTGTTTCCTCTGTAATATTTCCGTTTTCATCTTCATAGCTTATAGTAAGGTTTATCTTACCGTCATCTGCAGTTACAGCTTTACCTGTCAAATTTACATCCACATTTCCGCTTTCACCGGGCTTTACATTTCCTATATAGGCTTCATTCTCCTTTATTGAATCCGCCTTAAACTTTGCCATAAGATTATAAAGAACTACCTTTCCGGTATTATTTATCTGAAATGTAATATTTGCATCATCACCGACGTTTATGCTGTCAGGGTTGATTTCAAAGCTTCCGATATTCATCCTTGCCACCTGTCTTACAGGTATATCTACACTTACCTTATCTGTTGCATTTTTATACTCAGGTGAATCATACTGCTCATTTATTGTAATGGAATATGACCTTTGATCCACACCCGCCCTTGCACTCATCTTAAGTCTAAGCTCAGTAGTTTGATTTGCAGGCAGAGAATTCACTGCATGAGAGCTTGATCCCTGCTCCATACTGAATACCGCGCTGTCATTTGCCTTCTCCGATTCCAAAGTAAATAAAATATTGCTGGCGGCTACACTCGCAGAAGCATTCTTCATTACGATAATCAAATCAAAAGTTTCTCCGGCATATACATCCTTCGGCTCTGTTCTGTAACTGTCTACTACTATTCTTGCCTTTGTTCTGTCATTCGGATTAAACTCTCCCGGCGAAGTGGTTGTTTCGTCCTTATCTTTATTTTGTATATGTACAAAAAATTGCTCTTCAGTCTTTTTTATTTCACCTTCTGTAGAGTCACGGTATGTGATTTCAAGCTTTATCGGATAATAACCTGTATAGGTATTTTTTTGTATTGCAAAACTGTAATCAAGGCTTGTAACTCCTCCGCTCTCAATCTTATCAAAATGTCTGTCATAGTTGGCATCATTTATTTCAAACGGAAAAACAGTATTGTCCTTATCCATCACCATATGTGCAGTAACATCAAAGGCTGTAAGTTTACCTGTATTTGCAAGATTAAGACCGAAGTTTAATACATCAGGATATTTACCTCTGGGTGTTGACTGTCCTTCACCTAAAGTAAACTCCACATCCTTTACCGCTTCCAATTCACTGCTGTCGGTTGTAGCTGATTTTTGAATATAAACATTTATATATTCCTGTATACCTCTTCCACCTTCTTTGTCATCTGCCAGATAAACAGGAATACCGTAGTAACCTTCAGGAATATCTCTTCTTACTCTTGCTGAAATAGTAATGCTTTTTTTCTTACCCTTACTTATCTTTCCTACATGCTTTCTGTCTGTAGTCTCGGATGTAAGTTCAAAAGGAAATTCTATATTTTCATCCTCTTCATCATCATAAGCTATACCTGCCCATGCATCCGCATAGTCGGAACCCGTTTCAACATAAAATGTTACACTCATCATTTTACCTGTTTTTCCGACAGGTATCTTATCCTGATGAAATACATTGTTGCTTTCTATGTTTCTTAACTTTGCAAAAGATTCTACCTGTGGGATAATGACCATTAAAAGAATCATCACAATTCCCCAAGTTTTCTTTACACCGTTCATCTTAACTAAACCGCCTTTCCATCTACTATTCTGATTTGTCTGTCTGCAACATTAGCTATATCATTATCATGTGTAACCATAATAAGAGTTTGATTTTCCTCTTTTACAATCCGCTTCATCAGCTCAAGTACTTCAGCCGTTGTCTTTGTATCCAGATTTCCTGTCGGTTCATCTGCAAAAATTATTTTCGGCTGCATAGCGAGTGCTCTTGCTATACCTACTCTTTGTTGCTGACCTCCACTCATGGCATTTCCGTTTTGATATATCTGTTTTTCAAGACCTACCAAAGTAAGATATTTCTTAGCCGTTTCAATCCTTTTCTTTACATCAACACCTCTGAATACCAGCGGTAAAGCCACATTGTCAAGTGCATTCATAGTTGGTAACAGATTGTATGATTGAAAAATAAACCCTACATTGTTTCGTCTGAATGCCACCAATTGATTTTCTTTAAGCTTTTCAAGATGAGTTCCGCTGATTATTATCTCTCCCTTAGTCGGTTTTTCAAGTCCTGCCAGCATATTAAGGAGTGTAGATTTTCCGGAACCCGAAGGACCTACTATCGCCACGAACTCTCCCTTATTTATAGTAAAATCCAAGCCGTCAAGGGCATGTACTATATTTTCGCCTGCTTTATAGAACTTATAAAGCCCTTTTACTTCAATTATTATATCATCCATCATACTCACCCTTTTATAAATACGATATACTTCTATGTACATTCTATCATAGCATATATTTTTGTGTATTTATCTTTTTTTATTTTTTTGAAATTTTTTTTTATGTTTTTTTATTAAATATAAAAAGCTGACTGATAAATGTGTTATACAAATATCAGTCAGCTCTATTTATTGGGTTACAAGCTCTTTTACTTTATTTTTCTTAACAATCGGTTTAAATACAAGTTCTCTGTCTTTGTCCTCGCCTTTGCAATCCACCTTAAGAGAGTCTCCCTGCTTTACATTTCCAAGCAGTATCTGCTCAGCCATCTTATCCTCTATCTCATTTTGCAGGGCTCGCTTTAACGGTCTTGCACCGTATTTCTTATCATAACCCTTATCAATAAGGAATTCCTTGGCCTTTTCTGTAAGTTTCAGATTCATCTGCATCTGCTCGGAAAGTCTGTTGTTAATCTCCTTAAGCAATATGTCCAAAATTTCTTTTAAGTTATCACGTGTAAGCTGATGGAATACTATAGTTTCATCAATTCTGTTTAAAAATTCAGGTTTAAACATCTGCTTCACTTCATCCATAACATTACTTTTCATTGCCGAATAGTCTTTTTCATCATCGGAGTTTGAAGCAAATCCGAGATGTTTCGGCTCCACTATTCTCTGCGCTCCGGCATTTGAAGTAAGAATAATAACCGTATTCTTGAAATCAACAGTTCTGCCGCTTGAATCTGTAATATGTCCGTCATCAAGCACCTGTAAAAGTATATTGAACACATCAGGATGAGCCTTTTCAATCTCATCAAAGAGTATTACCGAATATGGATTTCTTCTTACCTTTTCAGAAAGCTGTCCGCCTTCATCATATCCTACATATCCCGGAGGCGATCCTACCATCTTAGAAACCGAATGCTTTTCCATGTACTCACTCATATCAACACGAATAAGTGCACTTTCAGACCCGAACATACTGTATGCAAGAGCTTTTGAAAGTTCAGTCTTACCGACACCTGTAGGTCCTAAGAACAAAAATGAACCTATAGGTCTTTTCGGATCTTTAAGACCTACTCTGCCTCTTCTTATAGCTCTTGCTACCGCATTAACCGCCTCTTCCTGTCCTACAACTCTTTCATGTAAAACCTTCTCAAGATTATTGAGTCTTTGAGAATCGTTTTCGGTAATCTTCTTTACAGGAATTTTTGTCCAAAGTGCAACAACATCCGCAATTTCATCCTCGTCTACAACAAGCTTTTTATTTCTCTTGTCTTCAATCCATTTGTCACGCAGTTTATTTTGCTTTTCTCTGAGTTTTTCCTGCTTTTCTTTTATTTCACCGGCTCTTTCAAACTCTTCGGCACTTACGGCATCCTCTTTTTCTTTTTCCATTTTTTCAATTTCAGCTTTTATTTCCTTTATCTTTTCAGGTTCCATATAATTGCTGATTCTTGTCTTGGAAGCCGCCTCATCTACAAGATCTATTGCCTTATCCGGCAAAAATCTGTCTGAGATATATCTCTTTGACAACTTTACGGCACTTTCAATTGCTCTGTCTGTAATGGATACCGCATGATGTTCTTCATACTTATGTTTAAGACCCAGAAGTATCTTAGTTGCATCTTCCAAAGAAGGCTCTTCAACTATTATAGGCTGGAACCTTCTCTCCAGTGCTGAGTCCTTTTCTATATGCTTTCTGTACTCATCTATTGTGGTTGCACCTATAAGTTGCAACTCACCTCTGGCAAGTAAAGGCTTTAAAATATTTGAAGCGTCCACCGCTCCTTCGGCGCCTCCTGCACCGATAATAGTATGAAGCTCATCAAGGAAAAGTAATACATTTCCGGCACTTACCACTTCATTTATTACTTTCTTTATTCTTTCTTCAAATTCACCACGATATTTTGAACCTGCAATCATAGCCGGAAGATCAAGTGTCACAAGTCTTTTATCAAGCAATGTGTCAGGCACTTCCTTTGATATAATACGTGATGCCAGTCCTTCAACTACAGCAGTCTTACCGACTCCCGGCTCACCTATAAGTACCGGATTGTTCTTGGTTCGTCTTGATAAAATCTGCATAACTCTGTTTGTCTCATTATCTCTTCCGATAACCGGATCAAGTTTTCCTACTCTTGCAAATTCTGTAAGATCTCTGGAATATTTATCAAGTGTAGGGGTTGCAAGTGAATTTGACTTATTGCTCGTCTTTTCATAGTTTTCCCTTCGCTCAGTCTCTTCACCCATTGCAGATAAAATTTCCATATAAAGTTTTTGAATATTTATATTCATTGTCAAAAGGAGCTTATGTGCAATACATGCACTGTCCTTTATTATTGCAATCAAAATATGTTCCGTACCGATAAGTGCGGATTTATATCTTGTGGCTTCTCTGTATGCATTTTGTAATACACCGATTGCAAGCGGTGAATAATTTTGCCTGCTCTCTATCGCCACATTATAATTTGAAACTATAAGTTGATCTATTAAATTTAATATTTTTTTCTTCCGTTATTCCGTTTTTTTCTCAAGTATTTTAGTCGCAACACCGCTTCCTTCTTGTACCAGACCAAGAAGGAGATGTTCGGTGCCGACATAATTTTGCGATAATTCTTTAGCAGCCATCTCGGCATACTTAATCGCCTCCTTTGCTTGAGATGTATATCTTTCAGCCATTAATTTCCCTTTCTATAGTAATTCTCCTATATTGTCCCTTATATATTTTGCTCTTATTTCATCTATTTCATCTTCACTTAAAGGTCTGCCTGCCATCTTCAAAAGATTTGAAGACTGAACGCCTATCATCATTGAATATAATTTACTTTCATTAGTAAGATCAATCAATCCGTCGGCACTGCCTGCCATAAGTGAACTTAAAAAGCTCAGTGCGTCCTTTAAAGAAAGCTTTCTTGCATATTTTAAAACACCGAATGATTTATATGCTTCATCCTGCTTCTCAAGTCTTTTTTCAATGATTAGTGATTCCCTGAGTTTCCTTTCATTTGCATTCAGTTGATTTGCCACCTTAATTACAGTGTCTATAATATCTCTTTCTGAAATTCCCAAAGTTTTAGGATTGCTTATTTCAAACAATGCACCGTGATTTTCTCTGCCTTCACCATGTAAGCCCTTTATAGCCACTCCAAATCTTCCTACACTTGAAATCAGTTTTGAAAAGCCTTTGCTCTGTGTGGATGCAGGTAAATGAAGTACTATTGCAGCACGCATTCCTGTGCCGATATTTGTCGGATAAGTTGTCAGATAACCGTACTTTTCATTAAAAGCATATTCAAAATGCTCGTTTATATAATCATCGATTCTGTTTGCCTTTTCAAGTAGTTCATATAAAGATATACCTACGGAAAGTGTTTGTAATCTTATATGATCATCACCGTTTATTACAATGCTTATATCTTCATTATCGTTTAATATAATACCTGTAGGTGTCTTCTTCTTTGCCAGTGTCAAATTCAATACTTTCCTGTCATACATTGACATTCTTTCTATTTCTGAAATCCTGTCAAGTATATCGGCATTCGTATGTATTCCTAAGTCTGTAGATATATTTGACAATTCTCCTATGGTATTATCAATAAGTTTTTTTGCTTGCGTATCTGAGAGTTTACTCGGAAACAATGCATTGTCAAAGTTTCTTGCAAGTCTTATTCTACTACTTATATAATTATAATCTGTATTCAAAGATACATTGTCATACCACATCTTCTTTGTCCTCTTTGATAGTCTTTATTTTGTCTCTAAGTATAGCCGCCTGTGCAAAATCCTCTTTTTTAATCGCATCTTCAAGTTTATGTTTCAAGTTTTCAATTTTTTTATCCTCATTGTTGAAGATATTATCAATGCTGTCTGTAACTATTGATTTTGGAAGTATCTTGTCATTTTTATGATAGTTCTTAGGAATTTTACCTACATGAGTATCATTTCCATGAATTTGCTTTATATTGTCATTTATCAAAAGATTAAAAACTTCAAAGCAGTCTTTACATCCGAACATTGAGTTTTTAATAAAATCATCATAGCTCGTATTACATGTCGGACATACAATCTGTCTATATTCATTGTTCTCTTCCTTTTCAAATACATCTCCCAAGTATTCCTGAAAGCAACTTTTGAAAAAGCTGAAGTCTTTATCAAACAAACTTGAATATTGATCTATCTCTCCGGCACATTTAGAACATAAATGATGTTCATTTTTTTGATCTCCATCTATTATTTCAGTGTAAAAGACATTTGCTTCCCTAATTTTACATTTTTCACATAACATCTTTGTTATTACATCTCCTCAAATTCTTGTAATTCAAACTCATTATAAAGTTCATCTATAAGTTCATGAGCTTCTCTCCTCGTAACACCGTTGCATATTCCCCTTGCCACAACTACTCCGAACTCTTTTCTCATATTATCAAGTACCCGCAGTTTGTCGGCATCCACTTTTATAACTGCACCTTTTCTTCTGTCAAGCTGTACAAAGCCTTCTCTTTTTAATGTAGCGTAAGCTTTGTTCACCGTATGCATATTGATACCTATTTCTTCGGCCAATTGTCTTACAGAAGGTAAAATGTCTCCTTCGTGGTATTTGTTTGTTGCAATTCCAAATATTATTTGATTACAAAGTTGTACATATATAGCTTCTTCACTATGAAAATCTATTATTACATCCATACCCACACTCCAATATAATATAAAAATTTGTCTAATTTATGTTTTACGCATCCTATATTGATAAGAAAATATAGGTTTGCTATTTAAGTAAGTTATAAATGTTATAGTGATAGTATAACACATCACCATTTGAAAAACAATATTTTATACTCTGAAGATATTTGCACATTATCAAACAACATTCATACTAAAAGCTGAATATAACTTTCAGTTTATATTAAGTCCAGTTGAATTGCATAAAAATTTTCGCCCTTATATCTGTATTTATGTGCTTATCGTTACTAAAGTTCATAATTTATTAACTTTTTTACTATTGCATATATGCTCCGATTATGTTATTATACTCTTCGTAGTTGAGAGTTTTCTTGCGTTGACCTCTCACTACAAAATGTGCATTATGCACTCCTATATCACTCTAACAGGGAAACAGCAGCTGCGAGGCTGCTGTTTCTCGTTGTATCAATATTTATTTTTCTATGTTTAAATCTCTTCTAAAGATCTTAGCCATCTCCTCATAGTCGCTGTCTTTCAAATACTTTTTGTCAGGATTCATAGTAAATGTGGAACCCCATTCATCTCCACCCTCATATTTTGGAACTATATGCATATGTAAGTGGCAACCTGTATCTCCATACATACCATAATTTACTTTGCTTGGTGCAAAAACCTTGTGTATCACTTTTGCTATTTTGTTTACATCCGCAAAGAACAGATTTCTTTCTTCATCGGAAATATCCACTATTTCACTTACATGGTCTTTATAAGCCAGTATTACTCTGCCCATCTTTGTCTGCTCTTTAAATATATATAAATATCCGCTCTCCATCTGTCCTACAGGATATCCGAATTTATCAAGTAAATCTCCCTGTACACAGTAAGCACAATTATTATCTTTCATCTTTACTCCTTAAACTTTATTTTTAATCAACATTCTCATAAACTACATTTCCTTCACAAATAGTATATACTATCTTCCCCTGTAATGTATCTCCAAGCCATGGTGAGTTACTTGATTTACTCTCACTCTTATCGTATTTCCATTCTTTATTTATATCAAATACTACAATATCTGCAATTTCATCCTCTCGTAATACTCCTCTGTCCATATTGTAAAGCCTTGCAGGTTGATAGCTCATTCTGTTCATAAGCTCCATTAAAGTAAGGTGTCCCGGTTTAACAAGATACATATATCCAATAGAAAAACTCGTTTCAAGTCCGATTATACCGCTTGGTGCATCTACAAAGTTCTTATTTTTTTCTTCAACGCTGTGAGGTGCATGATCTGTAGCAATAATGTCTATTGTACCGTCCTTTAATCCTTCGATAATTGCGAGTCTATCCTCTTCTTCTCTCAAGGGAGGATTCATTTTTGCAAGTGTACCGTATTTTATTACATCCTTATCCGTAAGCGCAAAGTGATGTGGAGTAGCCTCGGCAAATACTCGAAGTCCGGCTCTTTTAGCTTTTCTTACAAGTTCAACGCTTTCCTTGGCGCTTATATGCTGTATGCTGATTGTTGCTCCCGTTTCCCTTGCAAGTTTACAATCTCTTGCAACCATAGATATCTCAGCCTGTCTGTCCGAGCCGTAAAATATGTAACTCATTTGATGAAGAACCGTGGTTGATTCCGTTTTCTTTAATAAACTTAGGATCCTCTTCATGAAATGAAAGCGGCATTTTAATATTTCTTGCAAGCTTCATAGCTTCTCGTGCCAGATTTTCATCAAGTAAAGGTCTTCCGTCATCTGTAAAGCCTACCGCACCGGCCTCTCTAAGTTCTTTTAAATCTGCAAGCTCTTCACCCTTCATACCCTTTGTGATGCAGGCACATGTTTTTACATTTATCGGTGTATTTCTTCCCTTTTTGAGCACTTCAAATATAAGTTCAGGACTGTCGATTGCAGGCTTGGTATTTGCCATAGCAACTATTGTGGTAAATCCTCCTTTGGCTGCAGCTCTTGCACCGCTTGCTATATCTTCCTTATATTCAAATCCCGGCTCTCTTAAATGTACATGTACATCTACAAATCCGGGTGCTGCACAAAGTCCTGTACAATCATAAACTTTCAGTCTCTCTCCGTTGGCTCTTGCCATAAGGGTCGCATCCAGGTATAAATCCTTATCTATCTTCGTAATTCTACCCTCTGATATGAGTATATCTCTTATATCGTCAGTCCTTGTACAGGGATCCAACAATCTGACATTTTTCAACATTATCATATAAATATATTCCTTTCTGTAATACTTATACTCGGGCTATATTATATCATATAAAAGATTTTTGATGGAAATTTTATATAGAAATTTTAGTATTAAAAAGGTGATTGCTTTCACAATCACCTACGAAAAAGTTTTAATTAAATTACTTAAGAGTAACCTGTGCTCCAACTTCTTCAAGCTGCTTCTTGATACCCTCAGCCTCTTCCTTAGAAACCTCTGCCTTAAGAACCTTAGGAGCTCCGTCAACAAGATCCTTTGCTTCCTTAAGTCCAAGTCCTGTAACCTCACGAACAACCTTGATAACCTTAACCTTCTGGTCACCTGCTGCTGTAAGCTCTACGTCGAACTCTGTCTTCTCCTCAGCTGCTGCTGCGCCTGCACCTGCTGCTGCTACTACAACACCTCTGTCCTGCTGATACGCCAAACTCTTCCTCACAAGCCTTTACAAGCTCATTTAATTCAAGAACTGATAATTCCTTAATTGCATCGATAAACTCTGCAGTTGTTAACTTTGCCATTTAATAATCCTCCATTATTTGTTTATTTACGCTTCCTTGCTCTCAGCGATCTGATTAAGCACACGAGCGAAGTTTGTAATTGGTGACTGAATGCTTCCAAGGAGCTTTCCAATCAACTCGTCTCTTGATGGTATTGTAGCTATAAGCTTAATTCCATCCTGGTCATATGTTACACCGTCTACTACTCCTGCCTTTAACTCAAGCTTTGGAGCAGTCTTAGAGAAATTGTGTAAGATTCTTGCAGGTGCAGTTGCATCTTCCTTTGAAACTGCAATCGCTGTAGGTCCTTCAAGTGAGCTGTCAAGTGTCTCAAATGCAGTTCCCTTAGCTGCTAAACGAATCATTGTGTTCTTATAAACTTTATAAGTTACACCTGCTTCTCTAAGTTCCTTACGAAGCTTTGTATCCTGATCGGCTGTAAGACCACGGTAGTCAACGACTACAGTCGCCTGTGCGCCATCTAAAAAGCTCGGCAATTTCCTTAACTATAGGCTGTTTTAATTCGATTTTTGCCATTTCTAACCTCCTTTATAGTTTCAGTAAAACCCGTAAAAGCAATAAGTGTAAATCTAAAAAACTCTCTGACATGCAGACAGAGAGTGAGAATACATCAACGTACTTAGTCACTTCCTCGGTAGGCATTACTTTAAGCCATAAGCACCTACTGTCTACGGTCGTTTTACCTTGCCTAGGATACCAAATAAAAAAACATTTGTCAAGCGACTTTTTACTTTTTATTAAAATATTTTATATCATTTCATCCGTTTTCCGGCTGTACTTTTTATAAGCAGTTTCCTAATGTAATAAGCTTGCTACTATATACAATATATAAATATGTACAGGATAGAATATATAAAAGAAATTTTTTTATCTCCTCTTCCCTTTTTCTCCGTTATAAAAAAATATATCGGAATAATTGCAAATACCTGAGTAAGTACAGGTGATATTTCACCTTCACCTCCAAGCATTGTGCCTAAAAAGTAATACCGGTATTGACAATATAACCGGTAAAATAATAATTCCGAGCCCTATAAAAAAAATGCTTTTATTTGTCAATTGTAAGTATTAGAGAATTATTAACATATTCTCCTAAAAAAATACATCACTGTATTTTTCTATACCTTGCTTTTTCAGTTCTTCAAGAAGCCAATCCTCGTCCTTACCTATTACCTCGAGTATATCAGATTGTACCTGACCGTCTGTAATAACAGGGAACTTAGGGTTTTCCTCACCTGACTGAATTAAAATCAATTGTCCGTTTTGCTCAAGTACGGCCCTCTTTACATCCTTTGTTGAATAAATTCCGTTTGTACGCAATTTAAAAGAAACATCATGAGCGGATAAGCCTGCCTTTTTACAATTTTCAACAATTATTTTTCCGCCATCTATTATTGTTAAGGCCTTACCGTCTATTAACTGTTTAGCCTTTACATTATGTGTCTTTATCCATTTTAAGCCCAGCACCAGAATGCACCATATACATAATATTGCAATAAAATCAAGTATACGTACACTGCTGTTATATATAACACCACCGATAATGCCACCAAGCACATAATTTACAATCTGGTCACTTGCTGATGAAGGTGCCAAGTTACCCTTACCTGATATGTTTATTATTATTACCAATGCAAAAAAGCCTATTAAAAAGCTTTTACAGCTACCAACAAAAACGGATTCATAAAAAAACCTCCTGTTTGAAAAATAAATCATAAAGCTGTATTATATTATATACATTTTATAAAATCAATTCAAAAAGTCTAAACAATATACTCTTTAAATGATTAGTAAATTTTTATTCTGTATTCGTTACCATATTAAAATATACATTAAAATAAATAATATCATTCTTATATGTGACATGTATTTTTACCCTTGTGCCTGTTTATAATATTTCTTGCAATGGAGAGTCCCTACCCCATAACCCGAAATACTGCTGTTATGTGACTGATCTTCTCTGTAAAATCTTTCAAAAGAACTTTGAATAATCTATATTTTTTTCCTTCTTTATAGGTATTATATATAACAAGTTTCGCCTTTTTTTAAATGTAATACCATGCTGTGATAAACTCTAACGCCCTATAGTGCCACCTTCATCACAGTACTTATTTGCATTATCTATAAGTATATTTATAAGTTCATACAATGCACCTTTCATCTCCGGATATAAATATATCTTTTTGTATATCCGATTCAAAGTTTTTTCCTCCCTTTATTGCAATAGATTTAAAAGACTTTGAAGACTTTTCAACAATATTTGAAAAATCTATATTTAAAGCGGTCACATTTGCCTGCTCCTCAAATCTTGCAAGTACTACAAGTCTGTTGATAAGTTCAGTCAGACGCTGTATCTGTTCTTTACTGCTTTGCGTCCATTCATTTTCACCGTATAGCATTTCACAAAGCTCATTATTTGCCGATATAATAGCTATGGGTGTTTTCAGCTCGTGACTTGCATTTGTAATAAAAGCCCTTTGATTTCTATAGTTTTCCATAAAAGGCATCATTACCTTGCCCGAGAATATAACAAATATTATTATAAAGAAGACAAGATTTGAAAAGAAAATAAAAACCGATGTCTCTATCAAATCCGCTCTGTCTTCCGAATACCTTGTAGTATCCAAAACCACGATAAGCTTGCTGTTATCTTTTTCATTAATATTAAATTTATATGCAAACTTTTTGTCCCTTCTGTTGTAGTAAAAGCTTCCATACGTTTTTGCCTCCGAAAGAGAATCTTTCTTTACATAAAAAGACAACATCGGTATCGGATAAATTTGCAATATGCTCGGTGTTCATAGTAATTACCTTTATTACTGCTGTCCACCTGTGCACTGAAATATCTGTATTGAATTATAATATCCGAGTTTGTCTTTTCTGCCGAGAATTTTTCTCCACAATATCTTCATCCGGGAAGGACTCCGTTATTATCAGATAATAAATCCAATATTTTTATTTATTCTGTTTTTCACTTGTTGCATATTTTGATGCATTCAAAATACCTATTATTGAAATAAGCATTACAACAACTGCAACTGTAGCAACTATAATAAATTGTATACGAAGTCTCCTAAACAAATCACACCTCAACTAATTCAAACTCACGATTTTCTTCTCCCGTTATTTCTATATTGGCATTGATTGCTTTCAGCTTTTGCTTTAAATATGATATATAAATCCATACATAACCGGCATCACATTCATCGTCCTTTTGACCATACATGATTATATATATACTCGGTTGACAACTTTTTGTTCTTATTTTTCATAAGTACTTCCATAAGTTTGGTTTCCTTACCGGCCAGAATAATAGAATTCTTTGCTGAAAGCTCCTGCTCTGCAACATTTAACTTAACACTTCCGAATGTAAGTACGTTTTCATTAAAACTTGTATCAATTCTTCTTTCCAAAGAACGAATCCTGGCTACAAGTTCTTTTAGCAAGATAGGCTTTGTAAGATATTCATCAGCACCCATATCAAGTCCCGATATCTTATCGTCAACCTCACTCATGGCTGTAAGCATAATAACATATGTTGTATTACCTGATGATCTGAGTTCTTTTAAAACCTCAAGGCCGGATCTTTTCGGCATCATTATATCTAAAATCATCATATCAAATATTTCACTATTTGCAAGTTCAAGTGCTCTTTCTCCGTCAAATGCCTGTTTCACTTCATAGCCCTGCATTTCCAGTGCTGTGGCATATGCTCTTGAAAGTGCTATTTCATCTTCAGCTAATAATATTCTCATTATTGTCCGACTCCTCAATCAAATTCTTTATGGTTTGCATATTCAAATCACAGGATGCCAACTCATCCGCGCATCTTTTAAGCTCCTTTGTGATTCTTTCATGATTTCTTATATTTTTCTTATACTTCATTTGATGCTCAAGTGATGCCCATGAATCCATAGCTATAGTTCTTAACTGAACCTCTATATAATACTTTCCGTTTTCATTCCCTTCACAATCGGGAAAATTTGTAACAATTTCAAGTATCATATGATAAGAGCGGTATCCGTTTGGCTTCACATTAAGAATATAGTCCTTTTCTTCAACAACATTTATATTTGGCATTTTCTTAAACATGCCCACCAGAGCATATATATCATCTACAAATCCGCATACTATTCTTACACCTATGGCATCTTTATTTCCTTTAAAGCATTATATGTTGTAGGCTCAAACTCTCTTCTCTTACATTTTTTTCAATCATACTTTCATTTGTCTTTATCCTTGAAATAAAATGTTCAAATAGTTTGTATCCGGTTTTTATTCTTATACTCATCATTTCAGCTTTATATACCTCTTTTGATAATGTTTCTAAAATCAGTTCAAGGTATTTTTTTCATAGTCACCATATATATTCATCAAGTAAAAATCCTTTTTATCTTTTTGTATATAGTTTAGCATAAATAAGTGTATAAAGAATGAAAAAAAGGCTAAACTTTTTTTCAAGTTTAGCCTAAGAAAATATTCATATTTATTTGATATGTAAAAGCTCTACAGCAATCTGGAAGTAAATAACCAAAGACACCGCATCAACTATTGTTGTAATAAGCGGAGCCGCCATAATAGCCGGGTCAAGCTTCAATCTTTTTGCAAGTATAGGAAGTATTCCACCTATAACTTTAGCTAAAAATACTGTGGCAAACAATGCCAAAACAACTGTAAGTGCTACAAGAGGCTGTCCCGGATACTGAATAATAAGTCTTATAAAGTTTACAAGGCCGAGTATCAAACCTACTATGAAAGATACTCTAGTTTCTTTCCAAACAACCTTAAATATATCAGAACTTGCAATCTCACCTATTGTCATACCACGGATTATCATTGTAGATGACTGTGAACCTGCATTACCACCTGTATCTGTAAGCATTGGAACAAATGAGACAAGCAGAGGCATTACCTCAAAAGCTTTCTCATATTTTGTAAGTATTCCTCCGGTAAGCATAGAGCTTAACATAAGCACTAATAGCCAAGTAATTCTGTTCTTAGCAAGCTCCACTACACTGGTCTTTAAATAAGGCTTTTCTGAAGGAAGCATAGCCGCCATCTTCTCAAAGTCCTCTGTAGCCTCTTCTTCCATAACATCCACAGCATCGTCAATTGTAACAATACCTACAAGTCTGTTTTCATGGTCGACAACCGGCAAAGATAACAAATCGTATTTATTGAATAAATCCGCAATCTCTTCTTTATCGTCTGTAGTTACGGCTTTGATAACATTTGTATCCATTATATCTTCAATTTTGACTTCATAGTCATTCATTAAAAGATCCTTAACCGTAACAACTCCTTCAAGCATTCGCTTCGCATCCATAACATAGCAGGTATATATGGTTTCCTTATCATAACCATGCTTTCTGATATAGGCAAAGGCCTCCTGCACTGTCATACTCTTCTTTAAACCTATATACTCTGCAGTCATTATAGATCCTGCGGAATTTTCAGGATACTTAAGAAACTCGTTTATCTGTAATCTTGTACTTGGAGCGGCATTTTGTAAAACTCTCTTTACAACGGTTGCCGGAAGCTCCTCAAGCATATCTACAGCGTCATCCACATATAATTCTTCAATAATATATGCCAGCTCTTTATCTGTAATACTGTTTATTATATGTTCCTGAGTCTCTACCTCTAAACAAGCAAATACATCACTTGCAAGCTCCTTAGGGAGCATTCTGAAAATAATAATCTGCTTTTCGGAATCAAGCTCCTCTAAGAAAGATGCAATATCAAACTCATTCATCTCGCAGAGCTCATCTTTTAATTGTCGGAACTGTTTTCTTGATACAAGATCAAATAATACTTCTTTTACATTCTCTTCCATAGTCCCACCTTTCTCTGCAAAAAATATTTTTATTCAAGGTCTGAAGTCTTCATAGAAAGATCGATTCTTCCCTTGATAGGATCAACCTTAACTACCTTTACAGTAACCTCATCTCCTATTTTTACAACATCTTCAACTTTCTCCACTCTCTTGTCTGAAAGCTTTGAAATATGAACCATACCGTCCTTACCCGGTGCAAGCTCTACAAAAGCACCGAACTCAAGCATACGAACAACCGTACCCCTCATAATCATTCCGGTTTCAATTTCTATTGTTATGCCTCTGATTATATCAATAGCTTTATCAATCATAGCCTGATCCGTACCTGCAACAGAAACAAGTCCTTCTTCGCTTATGTCGATTTTTACTCCTGTATCCTCAATAATCTTATTAATGGTCTTACCCTGCTTACCTACAACATCACCGATCTTTGTAGGATTAATCTGAATCTGTGAAATCTTAGGTGCATATGGACTGAGTTCTTTTCTAGGCTCTGATATACACGGCTTCATACATGTATCCATAATGAAATCTCTTGCTTCATGGCATCTTGCAATGGCACCCTTTACAATATCCTTTGTAAGTCCGTGAATCTTGATATCCATCTGAATAGCTGTAATACCCGCGTCAGTTCCTGTTACCTTAAAGTCCATATCTCCGAAGAAATCTTCAAGTCCCTGAATATCTGTAAGAAGAACATAGTCATCATCAGAATCACCTGTTACAAGTCCGCATGATATACCTGCCACCATCTTCTTTATCGGTACTCCTGCAGCCATAAGCGCCATACATGAAGAACATGTAGATGCCATAGAAGTTGAACCGTTTGACTCAAAAGTCTCTGATACGGATCTTATAGCATATGGGAACTCCTCAGGAGTAGGAAGTACAGGTATAAGTGCACGCTCAGCCAATGCACCATGTCCTATTTCTCTTCTTCCCGGACCTCTTGAAGGTCTTGTCTCACCTACAGAATATGAAGGGAAATTGTACTGGTGAATATATCTCTTTGTAGTTTCCAAAAGATTAAGTCCGTCAATCTTTTGTGCCTCTGCCAAAGGTGCAAGTGTAACTATATTACAAATCTGAGTCTGTCCTCTTGTAAACATAGCTGAACCGTGTACTCTCGGTATAATATCCGTCTCAGCCGCAAGTGTACGAATCTGATTCATAGCTCTGCCGTCAGGTCTCTTCTGATCCTTTAGAATCATCTTTCTTACAGTCTTCTTCTGATACTGGTAAATAGCCTCACCAAGTAAAGGTAACCACTCTTCCTTGTCTGCAAATGCTTCTTCAAGTCTTTGTGTGATTGCCTTTATATTTTCTTCTCTGACCTGCTTTTCATCTGTGAAAACCGCTACTTCCATCTCCTGTGGAGGTACGATTTCCTTAATAGCTGCTGTAAGCTCCTCAGGAATGACAAATGCTGTGTAAGAATGTTTTTCCTTACCTACTTCCGCCACAATCTTATCGATAAATGCAATAATCTCCTTATTTACTGAATCGGCCTTATATATAGCCTCAATCATCTTCTCATCAGGTATCTCGTTTGCACCCGCTTCAATCATTATTACCTTATCTCTTGTAGATGCTACCGTAAGCTTAAGGTCGGAAACAGCCATCTGCTCTTCATTAGGGTTTACAACAAAGAAACCGCCTACCATACCGATCTGTGTAGTAGCACAAGGTCCGTCAAAAGGTATATCTGAAATAGCTGTTGCTATTGCAGAACCGAGCATAGCTGTAAGCTCAGGTGAACAATCGGGATCTACAGACATTACAAGATTGTTTAATGTAACATCATTTCTGTAATCCTTAGGGAAAAGCGGTCTCATAGGTCTGTCTATAACTCTTGATGTAAGTATAGCATTCTCACTTGCCTTTCCTTCTCTCTTATTAAATCCTCCAGGCATTTTACCTACCGCATACATCTTTTCCTCATATTCTACCGAAAGAGGGAAGAAATCAATACCGTCTCTTGGTTTATCCGATGCTGTAGCTGTAGATAAAACCGTTGTATCACCATAATGCATAAATGCGGCACTGTTAGCCTGTGCGACGACTCTCCCGATATCAACTCTGAGAGTACGACCTGCAAGTTCCATTGAATAACTTTTAAATTCCTTACTCATTTCATCTCCTTTTGGCTTGCCGATATTCGAGAAGATTTCTTCTTGAAACATAAAAATATGAACTAGTGATAAAAACTAAAACAATGCTTTAGTGCTTATCACTAGCTTCGGCAACAAGCCATATTATTAATTATAAAAAAGGTGGAGAAAAACTCTCCACCAAAGACTTTTATTATTTTCTAAGTCCAAGCTTCTCTATAAGTGCACGATAACCCTCAAGATCCTTATTCTTAAGATACTGTAAAAGGTTTCTTCTCTTACCAACCATCTTTAAAAGACCTCTTCTTGAGTGATGATCCTTAGGATTTGCCTTTAAATGCTCTGTTAACTCAGTGATTCTTGCTGTAAGAACTGCTACCTGAACCTCAGGTGAACCTGTATCGCCTGCTTTTCTCGCATACTCTTCCATGATAGCTGTCTTTTTCTCTTTTGTAATCATTTTTCTTTCTCCTTTAAAAAATCTTACCGTATACATAAGGAAAGGTTGGAGTATCCAAATCTCATGTATAGGCGTTACTACTCCAAAATAATAACAAAATCAAGTGGCAATGTCAATGGAAAATATCATAATACCCTCAATATTATAAGCCATAAATGATAAAGTCCTAATATACCACAAATAAAAAAACACCCTGATTATCAACTGCCACAGTATATATTAAAGAGTTAAAAGCTCAAGAAGATACAAACCTTATCATTAAAGTACGATAAATAATGTACATTACAGAGCATTTTTTTAATATCATAAAACTATTTTTTTATTTTTTTAAATATGCACCAATCAGCTGTCCGGTTAAGCTTATCACAAAATACGCACCAACAAACATAAGAGATCCGGCCCCTGAAAATAACCATATAAAGCAACCAAAGAATGGCTACCCTCAATGCAAAGTACCATTGAAGATCATTGTATATTGCAAATATTATTGACATAATAAGTATTATTAAAGGTGTGATAATAAACCAAAAAAATATACTCCAATTATCATTCTGTCTGATGGATAATTTACAGGCAACACATACGCAAATAATGGCAGTACATAATATGTTACAGCTATTAGAATAGTATATTTATATTTATGAACCAGAAATTTTTTTCAAAAAAATCTTCCATAATCGATCTCCATAATAATAAATCCTTTATTTTTTTAAATAGAGCTATTGTATACCTACTTTTTTTCAATATATTATTTCTTATAGTGTAATTATAACAAAGTTATTCGCTGATGTTTTATATTTTTATTTATAAGCACAAAAACAAACTGTTCTAACAGACTGAAAAATTCAAAGTATTTCCATTATTTTTTTATAAAGTCAAATATTATTCTTAAGACATGAAACCACAATATTGCCACTATACGGGAGAAGTATATATGAAATATAACTTGATAGATACAACTCTAAAACAACATTCTTCTTGAATTCAAAACTATATATTGCCACAAAAATACCGACCTACTAATCATTAGATTTTAGTCTAACTTTTGGAGGTCAGTACAATTAAACAGCCCGTTTTTTCTACATATTTTTATAATAAATGTGCTCTCATTTCTTCTGCAGACATATCAAGAAGATATGCAGGTGGAACATCAAATACTGTGTGAGCTCCTATTTTACCTTCTTTATGCATACGATATACAGCTCTTGAATATGCAACAATTACGGAAGCTGTGAACTCAGGATTTGAATCAAGTTTTAAACTGTATTCGATAACATGATTGTTCTCATTATCCCAACCTGTTTTACCTGTTCTTATAACAAATCCTCCATGTGGAAGTCTTGAATGATTTTTCTTCATTTCTTCCATGGAAATAAAGTGTACAGTTGTGTCATAATCTGCAAAATAATTCGGCATTGTCTTTATTTCATTTTCAATTCTTGCCTTGTCTGCACCTTCCTTTGCAACTACATAACATTCTCTTGTATGCTTCTGTCTTGTACTAAGTTCAGGATTGCTGCCGCTTCTTACAGCTTCAAGTGCCGCCTCAACAGGAACTGTATACTGTCTTGCATCAACAACACCTTCAATTCTTCTTATAGCATCTGAATGTCCCTGACTTACTCCCTTACCCCAGAAAGTATAGTCTGCACCTGTAGGAAGAACCGCATTTGCATAAACTCTGTTTAATGAAAACATACCCGGATCCCATCCTGCAGATATAAGTCCGAAATGATGACTTACCTTTGCGGCATCATCTACTCTTTCAAAATGCTCAGGAATATTTGCATGAGTATCAAAGCTGTCAACAACATTGAAATACTTAGCATACTCAGGGGTTTGCTTAGGTAAGTCTGTAGCACTTCCTCCGCAAAGTATCAATACATCTATATCATCCTGATATTCAAGAATATTTTCAATATTTTCAACTTTAGCATCATGTGTAAGAATCTTTACACTTGAAGGATCTCTTCTTGTAAATACTGCGACAAGCTTCATGTCCTTTGTATGTTTGATAGCACACTCAATTCCTCTTCCAAGGTTACCATATCCCAAAATACCTATTCTTATCATTTTCTCACCAGCCATCAGCTAAATTAATCAACCGGGCAAATCCTTTCTTAATTGCTGTAACATACATAGATCTTAACTAAAAAGGATAGAACTACTCCAAGACTCCACTTTGAGCATTCTATCCTAAATATGTAAATCATTCACAACGAACTATGTTGTTTGCTGTATATATAATAATACTTTTTTAAAAAATTGCAAGAACTTTTTCAAATCTTTCTTTCATCTGTATCATTCTTTGCTTTTATCTTCGTGCTTTTTCCTTTCAACAAGCCTTCCCATATAGAATGCAATTATCCCTACACCTATACCTGTCTGAACACAGAAAAGCAGGCTTTCAACCTCACCCGGAAGTTCCTTTCCCAGTGCAGTTTCTATAATAGGATTAAACCAAGGCTCATATTCTCCGCCCTGAATCTCAGATACAACTTCACTTCCGGCATCATCTGAACCTCCGAACTCGGCATTCTTTAACATAAATAAAGGTACAACAGCCATCAATACAACTATTACAAGCAGACTTATAACAATTTTTCTTATTCTTTGACATTAATTATTACCTCCTTTAATAAATCCGATTTCCTTAAGCTCCGGTTGTGCATATGTCTTAAGTCCGATTACTATAATTACTGTAAGCATACCTTCTATTATCGCAAGCGGTACCTGTGTAGGGGCAAATACCAACAAGAACTTGCCTGCAGAAGCCATAACTCCACCGTCTTTCATAGGATATGCAAATGCAAGCTGGAACGCAGTTACGACATAGGTAAGTAAATCACCTATAAATGCAGCAAGAAAAATAGAAACATTGTCATTTACCTTTGATTTTTTACAAATCTTATAAACTATAAATGATACAATCGGTCCTGCTATAGCCATTGAAAAAGTATTTGCGCCAAGTGTAGTAAAGCCGCCATGTGCCAAAAGCAGTGCCTGAAATATAAGTACTATAATACCAAGAATACTTACGGCACTTGGTCCGAATAAAATAGCCGCGAGTCCTGTACCGGTCATATGTGAGCAAGATCCCGTTACTGAAGGAATCTTAAGAGATGAAAGTACAAATACAAAAGCACCCGACATCGCTAAAAGTGTAATTGCCTTCCTGTCCTTAGCCACCGTCTTTTTAATTGACATATAACCTGCAATTAAAAACGGCAACGAAATAAGACTCCAGGCTATTACATGTCCTACAGGTAAATAACCCTCCATAATGTGCATGGCATTGGCTGTAAACGGCAGCGAAAAACTGAACGCAAAAATTATTGCCAATGTCATTAAAATTTTCTCTTGTTTTCTCATGAAACCCTCCTAAAAATATTTTTTATTAACTCAAGCTTTAAACTTGAGGAATAAACATCTTTTTAAACTCATCTATATTTCTTGCAGGTTTATCACCTGACTTTAGAACCTTGTTTTCTACAAGTGATTCAAAAACTTCCAAAAGTATAGGCTTTTTTTAAGATTAGCTTTTCTTAAAACCGCTTCATCACTGAGTACTCTGACAGGATCCGAATCGGCAATTATATTACCCTCACAAAATACCACTATTCTGTCCGCCCATCTAAAAAGCAAACTCCAAATCATGAGTTGAAATCACCAAAGTTTTTGCTGTCTCCACTTAATTTGTCCAAGACTCCTTCAAAAAAATAGATATATTTTGCGGATCAAGTGATGCCGTAGGTTCATCAAATATTATTATTTCAGAATCCATTGCTATAATATCAGCTATGCTTACTCTTTTTTTCTCACCGCCGCTTAAATAATGTAGGCCTGTCTATAAGATGCAAAATATCCATATAATTCAAAGAATTGTTAACTCTTTTTTCCACCTCATTCCTGCTTAAGCCAAGATTCATAGGCCCGAAGCTTACCTCCGCTCTTACAGTTGAGGCAATTATTTGATTATCGGCATCTTGAAAAACAATTCCCACATTTTTTTCTAAGCTCTTTTAACGAAGATTTATTTATAAGCTTTATCTCTGTAATACAGTGCACCGCTTTCAGGTTTTAAAACACCGTTTATATTTAAAAAGAAAGTAGACTTTCCCGACCCGTTGGCTCCAAGAATTGCGAGTCTTTCACCTTCATATACATCTATCGAAACACCTTTTAAAACCTCATGTTCTCCTGTGTACGAATAGTGGAGTTTTTTTCGGCCCTTAAAATAACTTTATTCATATAATATTCCCCAATTCTGATATATTCTGTTAAATATTGAATCCTAATGTAAAAAAAGCCATATAACAAACATAAATAAAATGCTTATAAAAACAACAAAAAAATATGAATCTTATTCAAACTCTTCTTATCTTCAAGAAAATTCAAATCACCGTCAAAGCATCTGGCTTCCATTGCGGTATAGTAAGCATTGGCCTTTTTTAAAGATACTACCAAAATATTGCTTGCTATATTTCCGAATGTAGAGATTGAAGTCTTAAAATTATGATATCCCATCCTGGACATTGCGGAGTTTTTCATATTGGAATAGCTTTCAATAAGTATAAAAATAAATCTGTATATAAGATTCATAAGCTCAATTATAAGCTTCGGAACATGAAGTTTTCTTAGAGCATTAATTATTTCATATGGCATGGTTGAAAGAATCAATCCTTGCATAACACTTACACATGCTAAAAACTTTAATAATCAGCTTGGCAGTTTCAATCAATTGATCCTTTGAAGTATAAATATAGAAAAAAACCGATCTTTATATGAAATTCTCCCATATATTCAGCTGAAATCCCCAAAGCAATTCCTATACTCGCCAAGACAATAAAGCTTAAAGGTGTAAGAAGAATGGAAATATATTCTTTAAAAATCCATACCTCCAAGATTTACACTTATAAAAAAACATTAAAAAAACAGTACATATGCAGATACAAAAAAATATTATTAAATATTATTGTTAAAATAAGAGTTAATAAAGCAGATATAAGTTTAAACTCCGGATTGATACTTTTAAGCTTAGACTTAAAAGCATATAAATCTATTGAGAAATATCCGCCATGTTGATGTGCCATATAAATTTCCTCAAAAAAATAACTGCCTACAAGGTATAACAGGTTCCGCTCTAAATAAACCTGTTGATCCCTTGCAAGCAGCTAATATTAGTAAATTAACCACATTTTTTTAGAAAATCAAAATACAAGTAAACATAATAAGTCATAAAACAAGTAAAATGGTGTCCTAAAAACAATAAATATTCATAAATAAAGGCTTTTGGGATCGTAAAACCGGTCTTTGCTTATACAAAATAAGCAGATATACATAGATGTATCCTGACTTAAATTCTAATAATTTTTTATTAGAAGACCCAACCTTCCCATTTATAAAACAGTGGTAAAACGAGTCTGTTAATTATTACAGTAGCGTCCCTGTGCGGGATTTTTCACCCGACTTCCTATGCAAAGCATAAAAATCTATGTACTTGTTAAAGGTTATCATAATATTTTTATTAAAATCAAGATTTATAAATAAAAAAACGGTAGCAAGTAACAAAAAGTATCTACTTGATACCGTTTTTAGTATATTACATTGCAAATAAGTCGTTTAGACTCTCAGACATCGTAGGATGTGTAAATATAAAGTTTGCTATATCCTTTGCTTTGATACCATGATCCATTGCAAGCTTTATAAAGTTAATCATTTCATATGACTCTTCACAGAAAAGTTCTGCACCCAGAATAGTTCCGTCTGCTTGAACCAAAGCTTTTAACAAACCGTCAGTCTTTCTTAAAACCTTAGCCTTCGGAATAGCATTGGCGCTGAGGCTTAAAACCTTGTATTTCATGCCTGCCGCCTTTGCATCTTTTTCACTCATTCCGACTCTTGAGAACGGTGGATTTATAAATACCGAATAAGAGAAAGCCCCTCTGTTTTCTGTAGTTCTCTTATCCTCTCCCATTATTTCATCCCAAATGATTCTACTGTCATCAAGTGAAATATATGTAAACTGAAGTTTACCGCAAACATCACCTGCTGACCATATATTATCTGCACTTGTTTTTAAATGCTCATCGGTAACTACTCCACCTCTGTCAGTGAGCTTAACTCCTGCATTTTCACATCCAAGACCGTCAGTATTCGGTCTACGTCCTACAGCAAGAAGTATTGCATCAGATTCTAAAGTCTTTGCCTCTCCTGCAACCTCGTAATATAATTTACCTTCTTCGGCCTTAGTTACCTTTGCACCGGTAACTATCTCTACATTCTTTGCCTCAAGTACTTCACGAATAGCTTTTGCAATATCCTCATCTTCTCTAGGTAAGAATATATCTCCATCCTGAACTATTGTTACTTTGCTACCAAAATCTGCATACATTGAAGCAAACTCAAGTCCGATATATCCGCCACCTACAATAGTAAGTCTTTTCGGTAACTCCTCAAGATTCATAATAGACTCTGATGTATATACGCCCTTACTGTCGACTCCTTCAATCTTCGGTATTACAGTAACAGAACCTGTATTGATAATAAACTTCTCAGCTTCAATTTCCACATTTCCATCTTTTGTTGAAACAACTATATGGTGATTGTCCTTAAATGATGCCGTTCCGTCAATGATGTCCACACCTGTACTTGCTACCTTATCATAATTTGCCTTATTAAGAGCAGCTGTAAGTTTTTTCTTCTCAGCAACCGCCTCCTTGTAATGCTGTGCTTTTTCCTCAAACTCACCATTTGGAGATTTTGACGCATCCGTTATAAGACGCTTTGAAGGAATACAACCCACATTAATGCATGTACCTCCATACATATTTTTATCTTTTTCAACTAAAGCAACACTCTTACCTGCTTTACTGAACTTTGCGGCAAGTGTCTTTCCCGCTTTACCGAAACCGATAACAACTATATCATAATTAGCTTTCATAAGCTTTTACTTCCTTTCATTTATAATTTTAGTTTATTATACACCTGATTTTATACAATTGAAATACTTAAAATTAAATAATTATCATTCTTCATCAATACAATACGCCATATCCCCACTGTTCCAAATATACATAATGGCTGATACCGGATTCTTCCCATCCTTCCAAAGCCACCCTGAATAAGTAGTTGAATTTTAAATATACAACAACAGTCCTCCATCGGTCATAAAACTATATTACAGACACTCCTATATACAATACATTCTCTATAAAAGATTTGAAAGTGATCTCATTACAAGATCAATATCCTGATTTTCCAGCTCCTGTATCACATGTAAATATGTTTTCTGGGTAGTAGTCATACTTGCATGTCCCAGTCTTCTTGCTACACTGGCAATAGACACTCCTGCATATAACAAAATAGAAGCATGTGTATGGCGGAGTCCATGTACAGAAATAACAGGGATATTAATCTTTTTACAGTACCTCACCAAAATATCATTAACTGTAGAGTTATAAACCTTATTATCTCTTACAAAGATAGGCTTATCTGCCGGAAGATCCTTTACAAGTGTGGCAAATTGCATCACCACCTGCCAATCAATCTGTATCTTTCGTACTGATGACTTGTTTTTTGTAGGTGAAAAACCACCGCCTTCCTTATAATTCCATGTCTTATTCACCGATACAGTCTGATGTGCAAAATCAAAATCGTTCGGTGTAATAGCAAGACCTTCTGAAAATCTCATTCCTGTCTTTGCCAAAAGTAAAATAAACCAGTCCCAACTCACCTCATCTTCAAGAGTCAGGCTCTTTAAAAGACTGTGCAGTTCAAACTGGTTCAAATACTTGATTTTCTTATTTGATGGAATTTTACCCTTGATAATAACTTTCCTTGTTGGATCCCTTGGAACAAGTCCCTCATCCACAGCATCCAGTATAGCTCCCTTTAACTGGTGATGGAAATCCATAGTTGTCTGACGCTCATGCTCCTTGGCATAATCATTAATAATCTGTTGATATTCAACCCTTGAAATATCACATAGGCGAAGCTGTGGAGCCAGCTTCTCAACCCATATAAGACTCATCTTATACTTTGACAAAGTTACATCTCTGATAGCACCTTCCTTATATATTGCTATCCATTCCTTATAAAAATCTTTCAATAAATCTGTTGATTGAAAATCCTTAGGCATATCTCTCCTTCCTACCGATGAAGGACCTGCCTAAGGATATTATAAAAGCTTTTGATATTAAATTATTCTACATCTTCATTATCCGGATCCTTAATATCTATATCATATAAAATATAGTCTCTCAATAATTTTTTTCAGCATTATTTCTAACTACAAATGGTGGAAGTTTCTTTCCTCAAGCTTCGTATAATATTCCGTTGCCGGCTCATTTGCTATAGATTTTTTTCAATGCATCATATCTTCCGAACTCATCAAGATTTGACTCTGTTACCTTGGACTTTTTTTGATTTCTACAAGCAGACCTTCTTCAACACCCAGATATTTTTACAAACTTTTTTTATTTGTGACATTTCCTTATTCTTTGCATACATAACGATATAATCTCTAAAAAGTCATATCTTTGCTAAGTTTGGCATCTCCGGACTGTATATCATGAAGAAAAATATTTGCATACTTTTGTTCTTCCTGAGAAAGCATTGCAAAAGATTTATGAAGCTCCTCAAGTGTAGCCTCTCTCTCTTCCTTACTTACATTAGGATCATAAAGCTGTTTTTGCCACTTCTCAAATCTGGAATTCATATAATCATTATCTATAATACCTGTATTTTGCTCACTTAAATACGGATCAACAGTAAACGTAAATTCATTATCATCCCCGTCTGTAGGATCTGTAGGTTTACTTAATTCCTTATATCTTTGCAAAAGTATATTATAATCTTCTTCACTTGGAATTACTGTAATACTTCCTGTACGATTATCCTCATCATCAATCCTGATAGAATATTCTTTTATATCCCAGCTAAATCCCTGTATTTTTTTGCAGCCTGTAAATATGTAGAAAACTCTCTGAAAAGCTTTTGCAAACTTTGCCTTGGACTCCGTATCATCAGGAAGTTTTTGCATATCGACAATATTTGCCTGCTTAAAAACGGCCTTCATATCCTTAAATGATATATTCATATGCTCAATATTATCAGGCAGATGATCTGCAAAAAGCCCTTGAGGTCTGTCTCCGGAATACAGCTTCATAGCATTCTCTATATTATTTTTTTCATTGTATGCAGATTCTATAGTATTTTTATAGAACCGAAAGGTTTTTTTCATTTATATTAAAAAAAGTCTGTTTGTTCTTGAAAAATGCCTGTATAAGATTTTTGATATTCCAAGATCTTATCAAGATATAATGTATTTACCCACTTAGAATCAAAGCCTGTAAGCATTTGATTTACAACTATCAGTAAATCAAGCTGCGATTCCGCTTTCATGCGAACAAACTGTCCCTTGTGAGCAAGTCTTTCTGATACCTCCAGCTTAAATTTTGCATATCTTGCAATATCCCAGTTTGTAGAATACCAATTATTATAATCATTAAGCATTTCTACAATACCGTCCTCTTTTTCCAAAGCCTTATCACCGCTTGCATTATCAATAGTCGGATCAAACAGGCCGGTTACCTTCAATTCAGGATATTTTTCACGAAACTTTCTGTAATAACTTATTGCTTCAGGTATGCTTGAAGTTGCAAATATGGCATGGAACTTATTATTTCGACTCAATCTAAGCCAATTTTTCTTTATATTATCAACTATACTGTACTGATACTTGTCATTCTCCCAAGCGTCTTTCTTTATATAATTCTCAATACCCTTTTGATATGTACCGTCTTCAATTAATCTTCCTGCCATAGGTACTTCTGATACTGTCATAAATCTATAGTATATCTTTTGCATCTTCGGATCTGATATAGCTTCCGCCTCGGAACTTGCGCCGGCCTCTTCTATAGCTACCTTTTTTCTAAGTTCCATATCAGGATATACACACACCATAATAGGATCAAATCCAAGTACATTCTTATCACGAATACCGTCTGCAATACTGTATCTGTGAAGTTCATCACCGAAGATATCCGTTGTGGTACTCAAGCTCTTTTCATTCTCAGAAAATACCGGTGTTCCTGTAAAACCGAAAAACAAAGCATTTGGGAAAGTATTCTTTATTGTTATAAGCATGTCTCCAAATGTGGAACGGTGACATTCATCAATAATAAATACCAACCTTTTATTTTGCATATCTTCAATATCCCTGGCACGCATCCTACCAATTTCATCTTCCTTGATTCTACTCATCTTCTGAATAGATGAAACTATCAAAGTATTCTTAGGATCTTTGCTCTTCAACTTTGAAATAAGCATATTTGTGTCATCAGTACCTTGAACGTCATCTACATTATCTGCAAACCCTTGATATTCTGTCAAAGACTGTGAACCCAGTTCCTTACGATCCATCAAAAATACAACCTTATCGGCATCTTTTGAATTAGCTATAAGCTGTGCCGACTTGAAAGATGTCATAGTTTTTCCTGAACCTGTAGTATGCCAAATATATCCGCCTCTTTGATTATTATCCTTCCAATCATTCTTTGATACTCTGTCGGAAATCTTATTTGATGCATAGTACTGATAACTACGCATTACCTTAAGTACACCGTCACCTCCGTCAGCTACAGTGTAAAATCCTATAAGCTGATGTGCCATAGGAATTGACAAAAGCCTTTCCACAACATCCTTCCAATAGTTAATCGGTTCATTATTGGCATCGGCCCAATGAAAATAAAAATCAGGCTTAAAATCACCATCTGGTCCCGGGTTTGCAAAATAGAGTGTTTCATCAGGATTCATAGCTACAAAGACCTGAACGAGTGCAAATAATCCAGTAAATACACCCTCATAAGCATACTTTTTGATTTGATTTGCCGCCTCCGCTACAGGAACACCCGATCTTTTCAGTTCAATATGAAAAACAGGCATACCGTTGATAAGAAGCATCAAGTCTCCACGCCTATCCTGACGAACACTGTCCTTTCTAAAAAACTTAGGCTGCTGCACTATCTGATATCTACTCTGTCCTGCCGCTATCTCATTTCTGTCATAAATTTTTAAACTGACCTCTTTGTTGAAATGAAGCTTATCTTCAGGATTCTTCCTTGTGATAGATACAGTTTTTCCATTGATAAAACTGTTAAGTGCCAAAGGAGTCTTAAGCTCTCTGATTTTTTCTATCAGTTCATACATCTCCTCATCTATTAGAGGAATATTGTTTAACCTGTCAATATCTCTATTATTCTCAAACAATATATTAGCCCAGTTTCTTATAAGGTCTTTTTCAGTATAATTTTTAAGTACATTCTGTTCCCAGCCGTAGTTTTGCAACAATGCAATGACTGCACTTTCAAAGTCTGATTCTTTTGTAAAATAATCCATATTTACTCCAATAAAATTTATTGTAAAACTAAATATCCAAGCTGTTTTTTTATTCAGCAAAAAAATCATATATGCTCATGTTAGTATTCCCTGACTCATTATAATGCAGCACCGGTGTATCCCTTGTTATTATAATTCGTTTAAAGAAATCTCCTGTAAGCATCAACGGTCTCTGTTCCTGCATCAGTTTAGCCTCATCAGGTATAGCATATGCCGATTGTATATAATATCTCTTCGAAGCCTTATTACATACAAAATCAATTTCAAGTTGCTTGCGAATGCTCGCTCTGTTTTTCATCTTTGCCGTTTTTGCACAATCACTCCTACATCCACATTTAAACCTCGTATTTTTAATTCATTGAATATAATATTCTCCATACTGTGAGTTTCTTCAATTTGTCTAAAATTAAGCCTTGCATTTCTTAATCCCATATCATTAAAATAATATTTTACAGGACTGCCTATATACTTTCTTCCCTTTATATCATAACGATATGCAGTATCAATCAGGAACGAATCACTTAGATATTCAATATAGCGTTTAATAGTATTGCTACTTATGGTTTTATTTTTTACCGACTTGAAAGTTTTTGACAATTTCTCAGGATTAGTAAGTGAACCTATTGCTGAAGAAATTATATTTAATAAATCTTCAAGTTCAGCTTTATTTCTTACATTATGCCTACCGATAATATCTGATATATAAGTCTCCTCAAATAAGGATTTTAGGAATGCAACCTTTTGTTCAGGGCTTGAAATATTCAATACTAAAGGGATACCTCCGTATAACATATATTCATTCCAACCGTCAAGCTTTTCACCCTGATATACAGACATAAACTCTGCAAAGCTTAAAGGATACATATGTATTTCATCGCCTCTACCTCTAAATTCAGTAATAACATCCTTTGAGAGAAAACGTGCATTACTTCCTGTAACATAAACATCTACGTTTTTCATTCTGATGAGACTGTTTAAGACAGCCTCAAAATCACTCAGCAATTGCACCTCATCCAATAATATATAATACATCTTTTCATCTTTTATAGACTCTTTCAGATGTGGATATAAGACATTAGGATCACAGAATTTCTTACTTTCAAAAGTATCAAATGATATTTCTATTATATGATTTTTTTGTCTATTCCCTTGGAAATAAGATATTCTTTAAATATATTAAACAAGAGATATGATTTTTCCACATCTTCTCATACCTGTCACTACCTTGACCAATCCGTTGTTCATCTTACTGATCAGTTGCTCCAAGTAATAATCCCTTTTTAATTTCCATACCGCCTCCTATTTTTATATTATAATTTTTGCATATATACGCGCTTTTACATCAATATTATTATATTCTTGATATAATATATTTTTCAAGGAATATACATAATTGTATTGTGAATATACGCAATTTTCATACATAGCATTTTATAGTTGATATTAAATTAGTTTATTTTCTACTCCTTGGAGGCTTACTCTTAAAGTAATCTATAATTCTATAAGCTATTGCCTTAAAAAAATCAGTTGAAAAAGGCTCCAGTTGATGAAGGGTGATAAGGTGGTCGATTTGTTTTTTTGAAATATAACCCTATTTTCTCCTGCTCGGATGAATCTGACGGAATAATGAACTCGGTATTTGATACAAGATTCCAATCAGCACGAGGCATTTTTGACCCAGATGATTGATTCGTAGCATTATCAAATCTCGTGGTCTGGATAATTCTGTAAATAAATTCTCTAACTACATAACAAGGATTCAAAACCCACCAATCACCTACTGCAACTCCACTAAAATCAGGGCATAACCAGTTGTGTAGGTATGGTCGCAATTTCCCATAAAGAACATGAGTGTCATCAAACATAATACCTGTTTTTACAACTTTTTTGGATCGGATATCATTATTTAAAATACCTGCTTCAGATACTACGTCTTCGTATTCCACACATGGAAAATCCGAAGATGATAACCGTAAATTTGATTCCCTCAAGGCAATTTCTGAGAACTTACGCTGTTCCCAATATAAAGTACAATTTACTATCGCCTTAAAAATATACCCAAAAAACTTACTATGATGAAGGGTGATAAGGTGATTTAAGCTATTAAAAAGCTTTCCAATTCTAAATTGTTCATATAATGATGGAATAACAATCAATTGATTGTTAAGTATGCACCAATCTATATTTTTTCTACATTGACTTGCCCCTTCAGTCGTTGCATTTAGAAAAAAATCTTTAGTGCTATCTTTTTTTACCCACGATTGCACAAAATATTGGTCACATTTATTCAACTCATATACTTTATAAGCTGGAGATATTATACCATGCTCAAACAATAAATTGACATTTGCATTACCTAAATGTAAGTTCTGGGCAGATAATATCAAATCATTTTTTTCTTTATTTTTTTAAATAACCAATATTTTGAAGTCCCTCTAAAATGACTAAATAGTTCAGAATTAAGATATATTCCTGTAATAGCACAAGAAAAGCAGAACATCTTCATCCTCACTCTGTGTCTTATCTCTTTTTTTCTAAGAATAGTTCGACAAACTTACGCTGTTCCCAATATATCATACCTTTTTATACAAAATATTTCCTATTATTTTTAATAAAAATAATAGGAAATATAGCTTTTATGACTTAATATTAAATAAAGTTATAGTATTTTTCTCCTTCAAAACACTTATATACTTAATAAATCTATTTAACAAACTATACAAACATACTTTCTAGCATTGATTTCTTTATTTTTTTGTAATTTTTTTCCAACTTACTTTGATGAAGGGTGATAATGTGGTCGAGTGTAGAAAAAAAGTTGAAATGTATACCTTTTTCTTCTTTTTTTACTTGGAAAAAAATTAATTCCATATTTCGTATATCTTCTACTGTAATATTTGCATGTGATGAGGCTTTTTATTAGTGAATGAAAATACTTCTGTCCATACTCTGATTCAAGTTCATGAATGATGAACTTACCATCATCATTATATTTTTAATTTACATATTCCTACTGCCCCACCTATAAAAAGCCTTATGTACACAACTATAAAAACCCACATTGCCAATGCGACCTGATATAGAAATTAATAGAGACGGTCTATCTAACACTATATTCGGAAATTTTTTTCTGCTACACTTATTGGAATAAAAAAATCCGTATCCATATTAATTGTAGTACCATTAAAATCCTTATTTTTGAATAAACGGATATGTATTATCTGCTTTTTCTTTCAACAGAGCTGGTTTAATTGTACTTGAATAGTCAAACCCCGTTTGCTTTGTTATTATATTACATACTTCACCCAACTTACGCTGTTCCCAATCTTCAGTAAATCCTGAAAATCTGATTTTTGGAGTTTTTTCTCCATTTTGTGGAAAAAGATTTTCAAGCATTGATTTTTTAATAATTTTTAGTTTTTCAAGCTTTCGTTGATGAAGGGTGATAAGGTGGTCGATGGATATAAAAAAAGTCACCAACTTTTTTTCTGTTCAGATGCATTAAGCGGTATTGATAGCATTGTCTCAAAGAAATCATTTGGTGCGATATTTAACAACCCATGATTTCTTGCACCTTCTGCCGCTATTGATTGTATTCCTCTATGCCATAATTCTGTGGCATAGTATGTAACTAAAGTAATCTGAACTGGTACTAGTATCATCTATAATCTTAAAAAGTATGTATAATGTAGATAATACACCATTCTTATATTTATCTAAACGTTTAATTGCCCCTAATGGAGCATCTACAGATGTACTCTTATTGTAAGCAAATTCACCTTTTTTTATAAGATAATAACCTCTAACATCTTTGCTTGCTATCCTTTTATCGAAGAACTCATTTTGATCAATCAATCCATATTGTGCTGAAATTGTCAGTGGCAGTGTAGATTCTAGTTTTTCATTTTTTCTTATAACCCTTTCTGCTACCTCCCCTAGCTTACGCTGTTCCCAATCTTCTTCAAAGCCTTTAAATCTTATCCTTGGTACTCTACTCATCTATACCTCCCAATAGCTTTATCAGCTCATTGATACCTTCCATATCTCGCTCAGATCCGGTAAGCTCTGAGAGCATACTTGCAAGTGACTTTTTCTGTTTCCTTGATTTCTTTTTCAAGATCATCCATGGTTACGGCATACTTTGTAGAAAGTGCTTCTACATCCTTTGTGAAAGCCTTCAGCATATCATTTGATAAATCAAGTATTCCGTTATAAATAGGGCTTGACCATTTTTTTCGTGTAAAAGATTATTTACTTCTTCCTCCGACAAGCTCTCTATTTTAGCTTTTGTTTCCAAATGAAGTTCATCTTCTCCCTGCTTTATTTCAGCCTTTAGCTTTTTCTCTTCATTATTCAGTTCTTCAGCTTTTTCCAAAGATTCTATGAGCTCTTTTGATTCACTGTCAGCCTTTAGAGACTTTACAACTGCCTTTATATTCTTGAATACAAAAGCGTCATTGGTATCATTTAATGCTTCTGATATAATTTCCTTATCATCTTCACTCAATGATTCCAAAATCTCCTCATATGAAGACGGTATTTCAGCCAGCTTTTCCTGCCTCTCTTTTAAATCTCTTTTTCTTTCAGAAAGACAAATATCCTGTACCAAATCAAATGGCAGTATATGTCCCTTCCACCCTTCTTGTACTTCTACATCCTTGCCGTTCTTTTTCTTTATGACCATATTCGGGTCCACCTGTGTTACAGCTTTTATCCCCTCTGTCTGTATAAGCTCCAAATCTCCTGAGATTTCGGTAAACTTATCTTCAAATATCTCATATGCTCTATACGGATCAATCAATGTATTATCTACAAATCTCATAAAGATATTATTGGCAATAATCTCCTGAGTCTTTGGTATATTTATAGTTGTTGCATTGGCTATTAGTATACTGTCCAAGTATGCTCCCAAATCACCAAATCTCAACATATGATTTTTTTATAAATTGCAATACATCCTTATTATTTTTTATCGTATCTCTTATATTCTCGGACTTTAATGATAAATAATCTTCTCCGGCAAAAAGTTCACCTTTAAGTGAAGGAAATACCTCCCAGTATTTATCAAACTTTCCAAGCTCTGTTTCAGGGATTCCACCAAACATTGAAGCATATATATCATAGCTTTCTGCTGCTTCAGACGAATCTACATAACGAGGAATATTCAAGTTGTAGTCATTGGCACGAATATCTTCAAGACTCACTACTTTTGAATATTTTTCTATATCCTTTCTTGACTTTATCGTATCAACTATTTTTCTTATATCACATGCACGCAGCTGGTTGTTCTTTCCTTCTTTTTTGAATCCTTTTGAAGCGTCTATTATAAGTACATCTGTATTTTCTCTCTTTTGTCTAAGTACCATTACTATAGTAGGTATACCTGTTCCAAAGAAAATATTTGCCGGCAGTCCGATTATGGCATCTATATTATTCTGTTCTATCAAGTTTTTTCTGATATTACCTTCTTCACCACCTCTAAAAAGTACACCATGTGGCAGTACTATTGTCATTATACCGTCAGGCTTTATATGATATAGGTCATGCAAAAGGAAGGCATAGTCAGCTTTTGACTTTGGAGCTATTCCATATCTTACATATCTTGGATCACTGTCTTTTCCTGTAGAATCCCATCTTTGCGAATATGGTGGGTTTGATACTACAGCATCCACATACAGCGGTTCATATGTACTATGCGGATCAGACTCATCAAAGTACGGCCAGTCCTCTTCCAAAGTATCGCCATTTCTTGTCAATATATTTGCAGGAAGTATTCCACGCATTACCAGATTCATTCTTGTAAGGTTATAAGTATTTGACTTCAGCTCCTGTGCATAATACTGTATACGATTAGCATCATCTATATATTTAGCAGCTGTTTTTCCTATATTTATAAGTAAACTTCCACTTCCAGAGGTCGGGTCATATATTTTGATTGTATCACGTCCTTTTAAATGTTCTGCTATAATTTCTGACATCAAAAGGGACACCTCGTGTGGTGTATAAAACTCTCCTGCCTTCTTACCTGCATTTGCTGCAAAGTTGGAAATCAAGTATTCATATATAAAGCCTAAAACATCATAGTCATGCTTACCATTCATAGGAATTTCATTAATAAGTTGTATAAGGTCACTTACTGCCTTTGTTTGTGATTTTGTATCTGCACCAAGCTTTGAAAGACCTGTTTCAAGTGTTGTAAATACACCTTCAAACAGCTTTTTATGTGACGGCGATATATTTCTACTAAACGATGATAGTCCGGTTCGTACATTGTCAACTGAGAAATCAGATCCCATATTTATCCAAGTGGAAAACAAGTCCTTATATGCTATAAAATATCCCAAATCCTGCTTTAGACTTGACATACTTGAATAACTGTCATCTGCCTCTTCATTTACATATTCCTTGATATTGTCAGCATCATATCCTCTATTATACAGATCCTGCTCTTCTTTGTCTGAAAGATACTTATAAAAAATAAAGCCTAATATATAATCCTTATATTCATTGGCTTCAATCTTTGACCTCATTTGATTTGCAGACTCCCAAATCTTTGCCGCAAGCTGTTGTTTATTCATTTTACTTCCCCATAATCCCTTCATATACACTATAACTTTACCTAAGTAAAAAGTCCTAAAGTATATTATATATTATTTCTTTTTAAATAGATAGTCATTTTTAAGGCAAATGCTGATAATATTTTTGACCGTTTGAAATGGTTTATAGTGGCTCAGCTGTCAAGACAAAAAAATCAGATTTTTTTATAATGATATAAAATCAAATAACTATTTTTCTACTGATATCAAACTTCTTCTTCAAAAACAGTCTATAACTGTTTGCGATATCTTAATAGTTACCTACTTCTTAAGCTTTTTTTATTGTATGGATTTTTTTTATAGCTTTACTAAAAATCAAATTCCTTTTCAAAAAAATTTGTCTCTCATAGACTCACTCATGATAGAATACTCCATATCTCCGCTGTTCCAAATATATATAATTGCTGATACGGGATTTTTTTCCCTTCTTCCCAAAGCCATCCTGAGTAAGTAGTTGAATTTCCAAAATAACCTTCTGTAATAATTTCAAACTCACAATTTCTATGAACATCCATAAATTCCTCTAAAGAAATAGAATCTCCGGTAAAATGACCTTTACCTAAGGTTTTATTAAAAATCAACACACTGCAAAGCCTTAAATCACAATCTTTAAAACAGACTTCACCCTCGTGTTCTACTTCTTCATTGTTTACATATTGAAATAATGAATCAACCTTTAGAGTAAGCATTTTATTATGGAATTTAAATTCCTTTACTCTGCTGCCGTTAAGGCTGAAAAATGATATTAGCGTGTCTGTCATATATAAATTTATTTATATTTTTTTGTCCATGATTTACTCCCAAGTGAATCTATAGCAAAGAGATTTTTTTAATACTACCGTCTACTTATCTTAAATCTGCAATGTCTTATAATTATTATACATTATTCTATTATATATTGGGCTTCTATTTGTTATAATATGAGCAAGAAAATGAAATTAGATTATAAAAAAAGGAAAACAATAATGGAAATGAATTTAAACCCTGAAGAAATACAGAAAATAAATAATCTATGGAAAAACATCACGATTTCAGCGTAGTTGGAGAGCCATCCAAAATATCATCAATTGTAACGATAGTGTTACGAATTATTTTGTTAGGAATATTATTCTTATATTTATAAGCGTTATTGTCGGTATAGGCTTTTTCTTTTTGGAAGAACAAGGCATACTTCCTGACAGTGTTTTAATAGATAAGCTTATGAAGTTCATTGTAAGACTGACTCTTTTTCTTATAGCACTACAAATTTTAAGTGTTCTGGTTTACAGCTTTATAGGCCCCGGTTGGGAAGAAAAGCAAAGGAGCAAACTGCGTGTACTTTTATGAGAGTGAAATTCTTGAACCGATACTGCAAGCACTTTTATCCTTTAGCCAAAATTGACACAGAACATGATATTTCTTCGAGTGATGTAGAAGAGGTAGTTCCTGCCGCAAAATACTATATCCAATCAGGAATAATTAAGCTTGACAATGAAAAGGATATTGAAATAGTAGATTTATATGCATACACTGTTTCAAAAGGATTAGCTACCGGAAAGGATGAGATAAAGCACCTTCATGAGATTACGGGCTTTATAGGACAAGTTTACTCTATAAAGAATACACATTCTTTAAAAGGAAATTTGCGTATTGTTCCAACAAAGCATTTCCTTAATATTGAGACTACAGGAGGCTATCTTGGTGCCATGTCAGGTGGTAAAAAAATCAATGTAGACGATTTATGGCACAACGAGCATTACAACATCTATTGTACTGACGAACAATCGGCAAGGATGTTCTTAACACCTGCTGTTATTGATTGGTTTAACAACAATACTTCTGACTGTGGACTTTCTCTATACAGCAACGAATCTCGCATTTATATTGCAACTTATAATAATAAACGTTTTTTTGCAGCACCAAGAAACAAAGATAGCCTTCAATCATGGAGTATAGAAAAAGCAGCAATGAGTATAAAATATGCCTTATTCTTTGCAGAGAAAATAGCTGAGATTATATAAGCATCAAAATAAATATGAGTTAAAAAACGGTCACAAAACAGTAAGTATTCCGGTTTTGTGACTTTCTCATTATTTAAAAATGACTACTCATTCCGACATTTGGGAATGTAGTTTTACAATATTTGCAAATCCGGGATTTATATGCCTATTTCCTGTAAGTTTATATGTCTTCCATTTAAATCTGTAATCTGAGCCTTTTCATCTTCGTTAAGATTATCAATAAAAATACACCATTCATTAGGGTATCCACCTACAAATTCCATTTTTCGAATATTAATTTGGCTTGGGTTTTTCGCAAACAAACATAATCTGTTATCACCCCAAAATCTTGTGAGCGTTAAGATCTGTTTATTGTATATAACATCTATACCTTTCAATTTTATCTCCGTAAATTTTTAATTTATAAATTTCCTGTTTCTACAAACTGAGATTCTATTATTTCTTTTTCTTTGGTTTTGGTGCAGGTAAATCATCATACATAGCATCAAACAAGCCAATTAGAAACTCTTTATTATCGACATCATCTAACAACAGCATTTTCTTTGCTCCATCATACGGAAACTCATATACTGCATTTAGCATATAATTTATCGCAGACTGCACAGGTTTAACAAGTAATCTATCATCATATATTCCACCAATAATTTTTTTCCCTTGTAATAGATAATAAATTCTCCCATCATAGCTTTGCTAAGTCCATTTAATTATCTGAACTTTTTCATAATATACTTTAGTTTTGGATTTTCAATCACTTCATAAATCTCAAAACCCAGCTTATCATATACACTCTTTGCACTTTTTATTAAAAATCAAACACAGTCAAAGAGATACTTCTGATATTCTCATCTTTAAAGATAAAATATATAAATTCTTTCAAAGCCTTTGTTCCAAGACCGGATCCTGTTTTTTTGTAGGATTTAATACAAATCTACCTATGTGAATGTTATCTTTTTCGATTTTTCACCTCTTGTATCATTCCGATAAACTCTTCTTCATCAAAGATAGAAAATTTGTTGTCAAGCTTTTCTATTTTTTCATAAGTTAACGGAAATGAAACTTCAGATCCCATCCATTGCTCTTGAAATATCGCTCCTCTTTCATTTGACCACTTGCATAAAAGTAGAATATTGTCTTTCTCAATACCTTTTTGTAAATTTAATACTCATAGTAATCTCCAAAACATATTATAGCTCATATTACAGCAGTTCTTGCCTCAGCTCTTTTACAATTTCCGCCATCTCAATGATATCATCACCTGTCATTTCATATAAATCATATGACTTCGGATCTTTTACAAAGTCTTCCAAAGCAGCTTTTATGCCCGTATATTCTTCTTCTGTGGCTACAACTCGTATACATCGATTTTTGGGATCTTCATTGTCATCCAAATCTCTAAGACTTACATGTCCGCTAATTTTACATTCCAACAAAATAGCGGCAAGGTCTGTAACAACATCTATCGCATAATAAAAGTCTATTTCAAGACCGGTCGAATTTATAAACCCGAGATTCTCGACTGTTTGCCTAAAATCCATATTCTGCCTATCAAGTCCTATACCTGTAAATATTTCTTTAAGAGTAACTTCTTCTTTATTCAGGTCATCCAAAAACTCAACAAGACTCAGGCTGTCATCAGAACCGCCGATAAAATCTCCCCAATATTTTGTAATATACATACTTCACCTCTATCCGGTTTTTATTTTCAAATCTTCCTTAAAATATCTCCATAAAGCCATGCTACTCCCTTAAGAATACCACCAACTGAGATATTTTCATCAGAATTAAATACTACTGTAACTGTCATATCTAATGTTTCAACTGTTACAAAGCAGTTCGGTTCATCAGACTTAGCTGTAGGGTCCGCATCCACTGCGATAATTTTTTTCCTGTAAAAATTATGTGTGGACTCTCTTCAAAATTTTCATCTTCATCTAATGGAAACGTACCTATTGGAATCATTGATACTACATCAAGCCCTGTATCTGCCTTGAAAAACTCTTCTTCATTTTCATAGTATTTTATTTCACTGCCTACCCCTATAATATCTACAGAGCAAATATCATTTTCCTTAAGCGAAAAATCAGAATCCGGCTCTGCATATATATTTACCGGAATTTCACTCTCACATGTTTCAAGATGAGCAAGTTTTCCATCCTCATACTCTGTAAAATAAAAAAACTTAAAATCTGTCATATTCTAATCTCCTTTTCCATCCATTCTATACTTATATCAAAAAAGTGTCAAAACCCTTTTACTTCAAAGAGTCTTGACACTTTCTATTACCTATTCCTTATCAAATTTTTATATCTTGCCAGTTCTTCCTTGGCCTTTTTAAAGTCTACCATATGCCATTCCCAGTTCGGGCTTCCGACTGTTCCCGGTGTATTGATATGACCTTCTTTGCCAAGCCCTATGATATCTGCCAAAGGTATAATGGCATATTCAGCCTTACTCTTTAACACATAGGTCAAAAGTCTGTCCTTTATATTGCCTGCTTTTATACCCTGCTTCTTTAAAAACTCTCTGACCTTTCTCTTTGCAGCTACAGTCAAACCGTCATACCACTGCATTAGAGTATCATTGTCATGAGTTCCTGTATAGAAAATAACATTCTCTATATCATTTGATATGTCTCTTGCATATTTTCCTTTTGTATCGATAGAGAATAGAAGAATTCTCATTCCCTTTAAGTGATAGTGATCCTTCAGCTCCAATACCTCAGGACGCAATTCTCCCAAATCTTCCGCTACAAGATTTACACCCGGAAGCTCCTTATTTAAGGTATCTATTACTTCATAGCCCGGAGCCTCAATCCACTCTCCGTCAATAGCTGTAGGGCATGAAGCCGGTATCTTCCAGAAAGTATCAAATGCACGGAAGTGATCAATACGAATAATATCAAATAACTTATTACTATATCCTATTCTGTCTACCCAGAACTTATATTTATTTTTCTTTAAATAGTCCCAGTCATAGATAGGATTTCCCCATCTCTGGCCTGTAGCGCTGAAATAATCAGGTGGAACTCCCGCAATAAATATAGGTCTTCCGTCAGTATCAAGTAAGAAATTATCCTTACCTGACCATACATCTACAGAATCAAGTCCAACATAGAAAGGCACATCACCCATGACTTCAATGCCTGCCTCATTGGCATATCTTTTTACATCCATCCACTGAGTATAGAAAACATATTGAATAAAGCATTGGTAGCTTGCTTCTTTTTCTACATTCTCGGGAAGTACACTCTTATCTCCTGACCAATTCTTGTACTCAGCCTTCCAATCATTCCAGCATTCGCCATTGTTGTCAAGCTTTAGAGCACGAAATACAGCATATGTATATACCCAATCCTGTGACATAAAGTCTACATATGCAGGATCTTTTTGTCCCTCTTTAGATACAAACTTTTCAAAGGCTTCTCTTAAGTAACTCTCTTTAAAAGCTCTTACGGCTGTATAATCAACTCTTTTTGCATTTTCTCTAAATTTATCAGGTTTCTTATCAAGTAATCCCGCTTCAAAAAGTAAGTCAAGACTGATATAAAGCTCATCACCGGCACATGATGAATATGGTTGATAAGGAGAGTTTCCAAATCCTACAGGGTTTAAGGTAAAATTTGCCAGATCTTTACTCCATTTTCCTTCATTATATCAATCCACTGATAGGAAGCCCATCCAAGCTCTCCCACTCCTGTTGTGGAAGGGAGGACTGAAACCGGCATTAAAATTCCTGTTTTTTTCATTAAATACTCCTTATAAATGCCAGATATCCTTATTGTACTCTGCAATAGTTCTGTCTGATGAGAAGAAGCCTGCCTTTGCTATATTTACAAGAGCCTTCTTTGACCAAGACATCTCGTCCTCATAGTCATTTAACATCTGCTCTTTTGTCTTTATATAATCCTTTACATCAAGGAGTGCCATAAACCAGTCTTTATTTACAATTTCCTTATAAAGTCTGCAAAGGTTCATAGGATCTCCGATACGAATAAGTTCTTTGCTGATAATAAAGTCTACCAATTCTTCTACCTCAGGGTCGTTGTCATAGATATCGGCAGAACGATATGAAGCTGTTTCATAAAGCTTTATTACATCTTCAGACTTCTTACCGAAGATATAGATATTGTCATCACCTACAAGCTCATGAATCTCTACATTGGCACCGTCCTCAGTACCAAGAGTTACAGCACCGTTTAACATGAACTTCATATTTCCTGTTCCTGAAGCTTCCTTTGATGCAAGTGAGATCTGCTCGGAAATATCACAAGCAGGGATAAGCTTTTCAGCCTTTGTAACATTGTAGTTTTCCACCATAACTATCTTAAGATATGGACTTACAGCCGGATCATTCTCTACCAACTGCTGTAAACACAGAATCAAATGAATTATATCCTTTGCAATAGTGTAAGCAGGTGCAGCCTTTGCTCCGAAGATCATAGTTATAGGACGCTTAGGTAAATGTCCCTTCTTGATCTCTTTATATTTGTAAATAGCATAGAGTGCATTCATCTGCTGTCTCTTGTACTCATGCAGACGCTTTATTTGAATATCAAATACAGAGTTCTCGTCAATATCAATATTCTGAGTCTGCTTTAAATACTTCCTAAGCTCAATCTTGGTATCCTTTTTGATTTCTCTAAGCTTCTTTAATACATTCTCATCATCCTTGTAAGCCAAAAGCTTTTCAAGATTTTCGGCATTATCCATATACTCAGGTCCGATAAGCTCGTTTAAATACTCTGAAAGTTCATGATTACAATGAACCAGCCATCTACGGAATGTAATACCGTTTGTCTTATTATTAAACTTCTCAGGATATATATCATAGAAAGGCTTCAGCTCCGAGTTTTTCAAAATCTCTGTATGTAGAGCTGCAACACCGTTTACCGCATATCCGAAGTGAATATCGATATGTGCCATATGTACACGGTTCTGATTGTCTATTATATATACTCTTTCATCACTAAATTCTTTTCTTATTCTTGCATCAAGCTCATAAATAATAGGCAATAACTGTGGTACTACCTTCTCAAGGTAGCTGATTGGCCACTTCTCAAGTGCTTCGGCAAGTATTGTATGATTGGTATAAGCACATGTTTTTCTTACGACATCAATAGCTGTATCCATGTTGAAGCCCTTTTGCTGTGTCAAGATACGGATAAGTTCAGGAATAACCATAGTAGGATGAGTATCATTAATCTGAACACATACATGTTCATGAAGTCTGTAAAGATCTACACCTCTACTTTCAGCCTCTCTTATAATTAACTGTGCCGCATTGCTTACCATAAAGTACTGCTGATAAATTCTAAGTAAATGTCCTGCCTCATCACTGTCATCCGGATATAAGAACAATGTAAGGTTCTTTCCGATATCATGTTTATCAAAGTTTATTCCGTCTCTGATAATAGACTCGTCCACACTGTCTATATCAAAAAGATGTAATTTATTACATTTACTCTGATGATATCCCAGAACATCTATATCATACATTGTAGATCTTAAAGTAAAATCTTTGAAAGGAACTTCAAAGCTTACATCTGTTCTTGTAAGCCAGCTGTTGTCTGTAATCCATGGGTTCTTTTCCTCATACTGCTTGTTGTCTACAAACTTTTGTAAGAAAAGTCCATCATGATAATTTAATCCTACACCGTCACCGTTTAATCCAAGTGTTGCAATAGAGTCAAGGAAGCATGCCGCCAAACGTCCAAGACCGCCGTTTCCAAGAGAAGGCTCAGGCTCGACCTCTTCAACCGCTGTTATATTATGGCCATTCTTTGCAAGTATCTCTCTTACTTCATCGAACATTCCAAGATTTATAAGATTGTTTGAGAGAAGCTTTCCGATAAGAAACTCTGCTGAAATATAGTACAGTTTTCTGTTTCCTGTATTATGCTCCATGCCTTCCATCTTCTCTTTCGTAATGTTCAAGAGTGCTGTATAAATTTCCGCATCTGAAGCTGCTGAAATTTCCTTACCAAGCTTGTTCTTTAAAATCTCTTCTAATGACATATCTTTCTCTCCTTTTTTTAAATCCTACGGATTAGAGTTCCGTTTGCTCCAAGTACTTCTCCGTCAAACTTTCGTGAAAATAAAATTTCTTTCCCTGAATTTATTTTGATCGGATTTTTTGAAGCGTTTATTAAAACTTCCATACTGTTTCCGTCTTCATCAATCTTGATATATTCCACACATCTGTCATTATCATAGTTATGTGGAAAGTGGAAATGTGGACTCCTACACATTTTCTCATTACGCCTTAGCATTATAAGACTTCTCATTGTAGCAATTTTTTCTACATTTTCACTGCTGTCAATCTTACTCCACGGCATACATCTCCTGCAATCTGGATCATGTGCACCTTCTATGGCTATCTCCGTACCGTAGTAGATACAAGGGCTTCCCGGAAGTGTGACAAGAATTGCAAGCTGCTGATAAAACTTATCCAAATCATGGAAGCGGTTCATAAGTCTCTCAGTATCATGTGAATCCAGTAGATTAAATAAAACATTGTTTGACTGCTGCATATACATTGTATAACAGCGGTTGACCATATACTCAAACTCATGCTTTTTCATTGTCTTATCAAGGAAAAAGTCATGAATTCCGCTAAGCAGAGGATAATTCATCACAGAATCATATTCATCACCTTGTAGCCACTGTATTGCATCATGCCAGATTTCTCCAAGCAGATATATATCAGTCTTTATAGCTTTTAGATGTTCTCTTATCTTTTTTAAAAACCTGTGTGACACCTCATTACCTACATCAAAACGGATACCGTCTATATCAAACTCTCTTATCCAATCTTCACAGATTTTACAAAAATAGTCTATAACCTCATCATTGTTGGTGTTTAGTTTCGGCATACCGTCCGTAAAAGCGAAAGTATAATACCTTTTATCCCTTGTATCTCCTCTTTTTGCAATATCTTCCCATTTTTCCACCATAAACCATTCCGCATACTTTGAGGATTTACCTTTTTCAAGCACATCAAGCCATGGCTTAAATTTTCTTCCGCAATGATTAAAGACCGCATCCACCATGATACGAATACCCTTATTATGAGCCTCTTTGCAAAGTGACTTCATTGTATCACTGTCTCCAAAAGAAGGGTCTATCTTTGTATAATCGGTTGTATCATACTTATGATTTGATTCTGCCTCCATTATAGGATTCAGATAAATGCCTGTTATTCCAAGGTCATGCAGGTAATCAAGTTTGCTTCTGATTCCTTCTAAATTTCCACCGAATTTCTCGTAATTTGTAACACTTCCATGATCTCTCCAAGGAATGATATCCTCTGTATTATTTTCCGGAGTACCGTTACAAAATCTGTCGGGAAATATCTGATACCATATGGTGTCGTTTACCCACGAAGGTGTAATATTTATATCCGACGGATTCATCCACGGTATAATGAAGCATTGCAGCATTCTGCCGTCCATATGGAACTGTTCCTCAGTTAAAAATCCGTCTTCAAAGTAATACCAGACACTGTCATGTGTATGCAGTTCAAAGAAATACTTACACCTTTTATATATCGGAAGTAAAGTTGTAGTCCACCATAACTGATTTGACAATCGTTTTTTATAAACTATCTCTTCTCTTTTTCCGGTCCACTTCTCGTTTCCTCCAAGTATTCCGGCCTCAAACGGGTCGCCATAGTGGATAAAGACCTGCTTCACATCATATCCTGTTTTCAAATTTATAATAAGTCTGTCCTCATCTATAGGATAACTCATCTGTTCTGATGTTCTATGGTATACACCGGCAAATTCCATTATATCTCCTCTATCCTTTTCTTGCCAAGTATCAATACACTTTGTGGCTCTACTTTTATAGGAACCTTTGCAGCTATATTCTTTCTCCAAATCATACTGTCATTGCCGTCACAAAGTACTTCAAAGTCTCCGTCTAAAGACTCAACTTCAAAGTTCTTCTTTGAAGCATTATAAATGACTTTGACCTGACTCCATAAAGAATTCTTATCATTATTTACACTAAATCCTACAACCTGCTTTTGTTTCCACATATCGGTGATATGTTTATAGCTGTTTTCGGATTTATCACAAAGCCCTGAAATTTGTTTTCTAAGTGCAATCAGACCTTTATAGTAATCTACAAGTTCCTTATTTTTCCATGCAAGTTTCCAGTCAAGTTTGTTTACTGAAATTGGCATATTGTAGGTATTATCAAGTCCGCCCTTTGTTCTGCCGAACTCCTCACCCGATAAGAAAAAAACAAAGTACCCTGACAAGTCATATAAATTGCGGCTGCCAGTTTGTTTAATCTCATTACCTCATCTTTACCGGAGGTATCACTCAGTTTATCCCACAGTGTCTGATTGTCATGTGCCGAAACATATGAAACTATCTGTGACGGTGCTTTCACACCTTTAAACTCTTTATTATATTTCGGGTTACACCATGCACTTACACTTGAGAGTATATCGTCTTCTTTATCCTTGCCGCCGTTTACAAATCCGGCTTCCTTAGGTCTGAGAGCGGAACCCTTTATAGAATCTCTGGTGTTATCACAAAATGCTCCTATGTTTTCATCTAAAAGAGCAATATTATCTTTGCCTGCAACTTTCTTATTATATTCTATGGCTGTATCCGTTGCAGACCAAGGTTCACCGTAGATTATCTTTTCGCCCTTACCGTATATAATATCAAGTTCTTTTCTGATATTGTTCATCAAATCGGTATCAAGAAGTCCCATCAAATCAAAGCGAAATCCGTCAATATGGTATTCCCTTGCCCAGTAAAGTACAGACTCCAGAATATATTTTGAACACATGGCTCTTTCACTTGCCACATCATTGCCGCAGGCGGAACCGTCAGATACCTTACCGTCACTAAATGCTCTGTAAAAATACCAAGGCAGAGTTCTTTGAAACCATGAATCAAGTGAGTAAGTATGATTGTATACCACATCCATAATTACTCCAAATCCTGCTTCGTGGATTGATTGTATCATCTCCTTCATTTCGGTGATACGAACCTCTCCATGAAAAGCATCTGTAGCATATGAACCTTCAGGTACATTGTAGTTGACCGGGTCATATCCCCAGTTGAACTCAGAGTCCTTGGTTTCATCCACAGAACCGTAATCATACATCGGCATTATTTGAATATGTGTAACACCCAGTTCTTTCAGATAATCAAGTCCTGTAGGATGAATACCGTCATTATTTAATGTTGTATGCTTACAGGTAAAAGCCTTATACTTTCCGCGATACTCTAAAGGAAAACCTCCCGACTTATCATAGGAAAATTCTTTTACATGAAGCTCATACACAACTCTTTCTTTATCCTGTTGCGGCGCCTTATCGTTCTCCCATCCCTTAGGGTCGGTTTTTTTAAAGTTGACCGCCATACTTCTGATACCGTTGACTCCGGATGCTTTTGCATACGGGTCGGCTGTTAAAACCTCTTTAGAGTCTCTTTTTATCAAATAGTCATAGTACACTTTATGAAGCTCTTTGTCCGAGTGAAAGCACCACACTCCCTTATCGGCTTTTTCCATAGGAATCTGCTCATAAGCCTTACCGCCGTCTCCTGCTTCATAAAGGTTTAGTACTACACTCTTTGCACTCGGTGACCACAGTTTGAATGTGGTCCCGTTTTTCATTACATTCCACACCGAGGTCGTTTCCTTCATAAATGTAGTTTTCAAGAAACTCCTTTGAAGAGTAATATTTTTTAAGTTCAATTATATTTTTCCATTATTATCCCTTAACAGCACCTGAGATACCGTCTACATAGTATTTCTGCATGAATAAGAATAAGAGTGCAATCGGAATTGAAATAAGGACTGCACCGGCAGCAAAGCTTGTGTACCAGTTGTCGATATATTCTTTTTTTCAAGCATCTTCCAAAGTCCGATAGCTATCGTATATTGGTCCGAGTTTGCTCTGCATATAACTCTCGCAAAGATAAAGTCAAGCCATGGTCCCATAAATGATGTTAATACAGTATATACAATAATAGGTTTACTAAGCGGCAAAGTTATCTTATAAAAAATCTGCCATCTGGTACATCCGTCCAAAAGTGTCACCTCATCTATCGTCGCAGGAATTGTATCAAAAAAATCCCTTTGCAATCTGGAATCCAAGCCCTGCACCTCCGGAGTAACATAAAATAAGTGCCAGCTTAATCAAATTTCCTTCAGTAAGTCCCATTGCCTTTAATATAAAGTATACGGCAATCATTGACATGAATCCCGGGAAGAGTCCCAGTACCATTGCCATATTCATATAAGGCTTTCTTAATTTAAACTTTATTCTTGAAAGGCAGTATGAAACTGCAAGTACATAGAATGCCGACAATATACATGAACATACAGCTATAAACAATGTATTCATAAACATCTGCGGGAAGTTCAAAATAGTTGTGTCACTGAACAACTTAGCATAGTTGTCAAGTGTAAAAGCCTTCGGTAGGAAGGTAGATACATAAGATCCCTTTTCCGCTCTGAAGCTTGTAAGTATTACCCAAAATATCGGGAAAAGCCAAATAACGGCCAATATGGCAAGAATGATATGTACAACAGTATTATTTATCATTCTCTTTTTCTTTGCAGACTGAAATTGTTTTGCCATAATTAGAATCCTCCCTCTTCCTTATATGATTTACTGTTTCTGTAGGTAAACAGTGCACCGATTGCCAAAATAATAAAGGTCATAATACCGATAACCGCACCGATATTGTAGTACTGTTTATCAATCGTCAACTTATAAAGCCATGTAACCAAAAGGTCTGTCTTGCCTGCTGTTGAAGAGAGGTCTGTAACAGGATCTCCTCCCGACAAGAGGTATATAACATTGAAGTTGTTTACATTACCTGTAAATGTAACTATCAAATAAGGTGTTGTAACATAGAGCATGTACGGTAATGTAATCTTTGTAAATGTCTGTATCGCATTTGCCCCGTCAACTCTTGCAGCTTCATAAAGATCTTCCGGAATATTTTGTAATACACCTGTAAGCTGAAGTAAGGTATACGGTACACCTACCCAGATATTTATTATGATAACTGTAACTCTTGCCCATGTCGGATCGGTAAAGAAAGGAAGACTTTTATCACTTGCTATAAGTCCAAGGTTTCTAAGAAGTACATTTACAGCACCTTCAGGCTGCAACATTGTACGCATTATAAGAAGTGATACGAACATAGGTACCGCACATGAAAGTACAAAGCAAAATCTCCAAAATCCCTTTGCTCTTGTTCCCTTTCTGTTAATAAGAAGAGATAAGATCATACCGAAAATATAGTTACTGAATGTTGCAAAAAATGCCCAGATAACTGTCCATGCAAGCACTGACCAGAATGTACTTCCAAGTATACTTTTTTTGAATCAAACAATGTCTTAAAGTTATCAAGTCCCACCCAATCAAAAAGCATTAAATGATTATCTATACGGCTGTAATTTGTAAATGCCATACAGATCATAAATACTAAAGGAAGTATTGTAAACATAAATACAAATGCTGTAGGCGGTGTCATAAACAGGCGATACAAATTTTCATTTAAAAGTGTCTTCAAATCTTCTACAAAGTTGTTTACATGTTTACCTTCTTTACGAAGACATTCAGCCTTGTATGCGCTCTTTAATGTACCTCTCCAAATAACTATCATAAGAACGGTAATTAAAATTGCTGCCACACCGTACAGCAATATAAGTATGGACTGGTCACCCTTTGTATAGGTATAAATCTGCTTTGCCTCATCCCATATTTCCTGCTGCTCTACGCTTCCAAGTGTTCGTAGACCCGCTATAAAGCCGATTCCGTTTACAAACATAAAGACAAGATATGCGATCTCTATAAAAAGATATATAAGTCCTTTTATAACCTGTCCGTTTACTATATTTCCAAATCCCATCAGGATCATGGAAAGTTTCGTTGATAATCCGCCCTCTTTTATTGCATTGGTGCAAGTGTATGGAGTCGGAAATTCATTAACTCTTTTTTTAAATAAACCCATAACATTTACCCCTTAATTTATTCCGTTACTGTTCATTGCCGCATTCATTGCTTCTGTCTGTTCTTTGGCATTATCATGTGTCACGCTCTTGTTTCTGATTCCCTTGCCCATGTTTTCAACCGGACTCCAACAATTACTCATAGCCGATACGAAAGGCTGAAGAATTGATGTATTGTTAAAGGTATTGTTCTGTGCCAAAACAAGTGCATCAGATGCTATCTCAGGATCCTTTAAAAGTTCGGTATTACAAGGTATAACATTTCTCAACTCATAGTGTGCTTTCTGTGCTTCCATACCTCCGAGGTATACTGCAAGTGCAACCGCCTGTTCCATATGCTCACTGTGAGAATTTACTCCGATTGCCTTTGAACCTGCATATGCGAGCATCTGCTTCTCCTCACCTTTAATACTGTATGTAGGAAGTGAAGCTGCACCCATATTTTCTCCAAGTGCTTCCTTAATTGCATTTGCATCCCATGAACCTGTAAACATTGCATTTACACTTCCGTCACGAAGCCCTGCAAGTGCAGAACCGTCAGCATCAATTTTTGAAATTAGGGATTTGTCGCAAGGTCTATAACATAATTTGTGGCATCTACAGCCTTTTCTCCGGCAAAATCCACACCCTTTGATTCATCATTTTCATTTCCGAACAATGTACATCCGTTTCCAAGATAGAATGAAGGCAGATACCAGGAATTTACAAGCGGGAAAGATACCGTACCCTTCTTCAACATTGTGTCAAGATTTTTTATATCATCATCTGAAAATACCGACTTGTCATAAAACATATACCAGGTGTTTGTTGTAAATGGTACACCGTAAAGCTCATTATTTACAGTAAGTGAATCCAAAAGCTCTTTTGAGTTGGTTGACTCAATAGTCTCCTTATACTTTCCTCCAAACTTTGCTATTGCCTTTGCATCGATAAGATTACTTATACGATCGTTTGCATACATAAATACATCGGCGCTCGCTTCCGGATCCTGTGATACCTGATCTGCAGCAGTCGCTTCATCCGCAACACCGTAGACAAATGTTATATCCCACTCCGGATGTTCGCTTGCAAATTTTTTGCACATTGTCTGAAGCCACTCACCACTGTCTTTTGACTGATCTTCAGACGGTGACCATACCATCAGTCTGACCTTTTTCGGCTCCGGTTGCACTCTTACCGCTACCGCATCCAGTAAGCCCTGCACATAGAGTTAAAGCCACGATTCCTGTTAGAAATCTTTTTAGACTTCTTACCATAATCTTACTACCTCCTGATTAAATTTTTCGTATTGTTTCGTTAGTGTAAATATATATCTTTTTTTAATTCTTAGTCAATAAATTTTCATGTTTTTCTTTATGTTTTTTTAAAAGCTTTTTTTAATTCTTTTTGTATACAGTATTTAAAAAAATTTTTCGCTTTTGTTTCTGAAAATCCTTAAAAAAATGCCATATGACGTTCTTTGTTGCTTTTTTTACCATTTTTATTCTATATAATGATATAAAAATGATTTTTCTTTTATATGAAAGGATATTAAATTATGACCACAATACAGGATATTGCTGATAAATTAGGCATTTCCAAGAGTACTGTGTCAAAGGCATTAAATGATGCACCTGATGTTAGCGAAACTTTACGCAAACAAGTTCTTGAAACTGCTGTTGCATTGGATTATACAAAATTGAGGCGATATAAAAAGCCGATTAAAAAAATCTGTATTTTTAATAGAAAGAGAAAATATAGAGTATTTGGAACCGCATCACTTTGCTTATGATATTATCATCGGTTTTCGTCAGCTTGCAGAGCCTGCAGGCTTTGAGGTGGAAACAGTGCCTGTTGATACCGATTTTCAAAAAAATACGACATATGATATCTTTATGCTTGAACATGATTATGCAGGTTCATTTGTACTTGGATTCTCACTACATGATCCTTGGATTAATGATTTTAAAGACAGTCATACTCCCGCTGTGCTTTTTGATAACTATGTTACCGGAAATCCGTCTACAGCATATGTCGGCATTGACAATAGTGAAGGAATGGAGCTGATTCTTGATCATCTTACAAATCTCGGTCATAAAAAGATAGCTTATCTTAGCGGTTCACTTGGATCCTATGTACTTCAAATGAGACATGCGGCTTTTTTACATGCTATGCATAGTCACGGTTATAAAACTACACCCGAGAACACAGGCTGTTCTTACTATCTGTCTGAGTGTATAGAAAAGCATCTACCAAGATTTTTGGAAGCCGGAATGACCGCTATAATCTGCAGCCATGATAATATTGCACGTGCATCAATAACTCAGTGCGAGCAGCTTGGCTATAAAGTGCCTGAAGATATAAGTATTATCGGATTTGATGATTTGCCTATAGCGGCCTACACATCACCGCCCCTTACTACAATAAAACAGGACAGAATAGAGCTTGGAAAAAGCGGATTCTTTGCCCTCTCAAGTCTTTTAAGCAATATACCCATCAGTACTTTTTTACTTCATGCAAAGCTTATTGAAAGAAAAACAACATCAAAAGTCTGTATAGGCAAAAAGCGACAATCTGTGATAACACGGCAAAGTCGCTTTTTTTATTTAGTTATAATTTTTTTTCGTATCGAAAGTATCCTGTTGGCATTTTCTATCCTTTCTTTCGTAGGCGGATCAATACCTTCAAGCTTATACTCAATTCCCAGATTATCCCATTTATGTCTTCCCAATGTGTGGTATGGCAATACTTCCACCTTCTCCACATTTTTTTAATGAAGAAATAAATTCTCTAAGCTTGACAAGATCCTCATCATAATCACTTCTTTCAGGTACCAAAACATGACGAATCCACATCTTTTTTTACCCATTTCATCCATTGTTTTTTTGCCATTTCAAGAATATGATCGTTTTTTTCATGCCTGTTATAATTTCATGTCTTTTATTGTTTATCTCCTTTTATATCAAGCATAATAAGATCCGTATATTGCATCAAGATTTTGAACTTTTTCAAAAAAACTTTGAATCTTTACTGAAAGGTCCTCCTGCAGTATCAAGACAGGTATTTACTCCATTTTTCTTTTACACAGTTTAAAAAGCTCTATTACAAAAATCTATCTGTAGTAAGGGTTCTCCGCCACTTACTGTAATCCCGCCGTTCTCCTTCCAATACGGCTTATATCTTTTTGCCTTGTCAAACACTTCCTGAGCGCTGAATATCTGATTTTCCTTTGTAGACCAGGTGTCCGGATTGTGGCAGAACTGACACCTCATAGGACAGCCTTGTACAAATACAACAAATCTGACCCCCGGACCGTCCACCAGACCGAATGTCTCAAATGAGTGTATATTTCCTCTTACTTCCATATTTCCTCCAAAAGCTAAAGGCTATGCAAAGTAAACTTCACATAGCCAAATATCAAATCAGTTTATATTATAGCTTATCGTGGCATGTTCTGGCGATAACATCAAGCTGCTGCTCTCTTGTAAGGTCGATAAACTTAACGGCATATCCTGAAACTCTTATTGTGAAGTTTGCATACTCCTCCTTCTCAGGATGTTCCATAGCATCTATAAGTTTTTCAGTACCGAAAACATTTACATTGAGGTGATGTGCACCCTGATCAAAATATCCGTCCATTACCTGAGTAAGGTTTTTCTTTTGTTCATCCTCACCATGTCCGAGAGCTGACGGGTTGATAGTCTGAGTATTTGAAATACCGTCAAGTGCATACTCATACGGCAACTTTGTAAGTGAATTAAGTGAAGCCAAAAGGCCGTTTTTTTCTGCACCGTAGCTTGGATTTGCTCCAGGAGCCAGAGGCTCTCCCGCCTTTCTTCCGTCAGGCATGCTTCCTGTTGCCTTACCGTATACTACATTTGAAGTAATTGTAAGTATGGATGTTGTCGCTTCCGAATTTCTGTATGTATGTCTTTTCTTAACCTTTTTGAGGAAAGTCTTTAAAAGCCATACCGCAATATCATCGGCTCTGTCATCATCATTTCCGTATCTTGGGAAATCACCTGTTGTCTCATAGTCAACCACTATTCCGTTTTCATCACGTATTGTCTTTACCTTGGCATATTTGATTGCACAAAGTGAATCTACTACATGTGAAAATCCTGCAATACCTGTTGCAAATGTTCTTCTGACATCGGTATCTATAAGTGCCATCTCGGCAGCCTCATAATAATACTTATCATGCATATATTGAATAAGATTTAATGTATTTACATAAAGTCCTGCCAGCCAGTCCATCATTACATCATATCTCTCCATTACCTCATCATAATCAAGGTATTCAGATGTTATAGGTCTGTAAGCCGGTCCGACCTGCTCTTTTGACTTTGCATCCACACCGCCGTTTATAGCATAAAGTAGGCATTTTGCAAGATTTGCTCTTGCTCCGAAGAACTGCATTTCCTTTCCTGTTTCTGTCGCCGATACACAGCAACATATAGAATAATCATCACCCCATACCGGACGCATTACATCATCATTTTCATACTGTACAGAACTTGTTCTTATAGAAATAGCTGATGAATACTCTTTAAATGCCTTTGGCAGTCTGCTTGAATAAAGTACGGTAAGGTTCGGCTCCGGTGAAGGTCCCATATTCTCAAGTGTATGTAAGAATCTGAAATCCGACTTTGTAACCATCGACCTTCCGTCCATGCCAAGTCCCGCCATCTCAAGTGTAGCCCAAACCGGATCTCCTGAGAAGAGCTGATTGTAAGAAGGTATTCTGGCAAATTTTACCATTCTGAATTTCATTACAAGATGGTCTATCAACTCCTGTGCTTCGATTTCTGTCAGTTTTCCTGCCTTTATATCTCTTTCAATATAAATATCAAGGAATGTTGAAATTCGTCCGACACTCATTGCCGCACCGTTTTGTGTCTTTATAGCCGCAAGATATCCGAAGTATAACCACTGTACAGCCTCTCTCGCATCCTTTGCAGGTTTTTGAAATATCAAATCCGTATGCTGCTGCCATTTCCTTCATCTGATTAAGAGCCTCTATCTGCATTCCAAGTTCATCTCTTTGACGGATTATTTCATCAAGCATTGTACCGTCTCCGCAATTTTGCAAGTCTTCCTTTTTCTTTTCTATAAGAAAATCTATTCCATAGAGTGCAACTCTTCTGTAATCTCCTACAATTCTTCCTCTACCGTATGTATCAGGAAGTCCGGTAATTATTTTATTATGTCTTGCCGCATGCATTTCAGGTGTATAAGCCTCAAATACAGCCTGATTATGAGTCCTGTGATATTCTGTAAATATCTTATGGAACTTTTCATTTGTCTGATATCCGTAGGTACTTGCAGCCTGTTCAGCCATCTTTATTCCACCGAAAGGCATAAACGCTCTCTTTAAAGGTTTATCTGTTTGCAGTCCTACAACCTTTTCAAGATCTTTCAAATCTTCTTTTATATATCCCGGTCCCATAGGCTCTAATAGTTGAAACAACTTCAGTCTCCATATCAAGAACTCCGCCTTTAGCTCTCTCCTCTTTTTGAAGTCTTGAAAGCTCAGCCCCAAAGCTTGTTTGTAGCTTCTGTAGGGCCCTCCAGGAAACTCTCGTCTCCATCGTATATTGTATAATTATTTTTGTATAAAATCACGTACATCTATATCGTCACGCCATTTTCTTCCCTTAAAACCATCCCAGCACATAAGTACCTCCTTTTAAAATAAACAAATCAGTTAGGCTTTTACTAACCTCTTTTATGTCCTGATAATATCACCATTAAATTTATTATTCAAGCCATATTTGTTAAATTTTTTTCTCATGTTTCCAATAAAAAAACAATTCCTAGCTATTTACTGGGAATTGTTCTGATATTTATACATTATTCTATTATACTTTTTATCTTTATTTATCTATTTTTAAAGACATTATTTAACTGTAACCGATACAAAAATTGTGATGAGCATGCTTGGTATTGTACTTCCTATCGGTGTATCAAACTTCATTAAGATTCTGTATATTATAAAACCTATCACCCAGATAATAATATTTTTTTATTGAAAACAATTTTTTTATCATTACTTATTTTTTTAATATAAAGAAATCCGCTATTTGTATTGCAATCATTGGTGCAAACACCGACCCTATAAGATATAAAAAAATCCTGTGATATCATCCATTGGCAATACAATTGCTCCCAAAGTTCCTATTACGGTAACCGCTACCGCCACCCATTTTGAGACTTTATTTTTTTGAAAATATTGATTCTGTAGATACTCCGGCTGAATACACATCTAAAAAAATGTTGTAGTCACTGTTGAGAGAACCACTATAAAAAGTCCCATTATACCAAGTCCCGCTTTCAGTAAAATCTTGGCTATATCCGACTCCATTGTAAATAAGGCCGCACTCATTCCTATAATGTACATCCAGATACTTACAAATCCGTAAACAATACTGCTTGCGGCAGTTGCTTTAACAGGCTCTTTTGCCTCTTTTGTATAATCACTGATAAGAGGCAACCATGACAGTGGCATAGCTATTGAAAGCTCCATTCAGAGCACCGAAACTCATACTGTTTTCTCCTTTATTGAATACTATACCACCTTTAAATATGATAAAGCTTAAAATTATTGTCATTAAAAATAATGCCGACATAGCAATTACATTTAACTTACCTAAATTTTTAACCCCTATAAGTATCCACACTAAAATCAGTCCGCCGATAACCATACACCATATAAAATGTCCTATAGGCAGTATCCCTTGAGTAGCTGAGGCACCGTCATAAATCATTATACCTGTCCAACCGAAAAGCTGTAAGATATTCAGTATTGCAAAGAAAATCCCCCCTTTTGTTCCGAAACTTATTTTAACGGTGTCCATTGCACTTTTTTGAGTCTTTGCACCTATCATTCCGGCTAAAAAAAGTAAAATACAACCTACTAAATGTCCAAGTACTATGGCAAGTAAACCTTTTAAAAATCCTAAAGATGCAAAGTATGTACCTGTTAAAATCTCTGCTATGGATACTGCGGCTCCAAACCAGATTAAACTGTTTTCAAATACTGATGTTTTCTTATTCATTAGCCGCCTCCTTTGCATACTCTCCGTTTATATTAAACGCATGATTTAGAGGGCCGCTCCCCTTTCCTATATCAAGCATTGCAAGTAGAGCATCGGATATATAGTTCTTTGCCCTTTGTACGGATTCTTCCAGTGTATAACCCTTTGCAAGATTTGATGCTATTGCTGATGAAAGGCTACATCCTGTACCGTGAGTATTTTTATTATCTATACGTTTTCCTAAGAACCACTTTGCTTTTTTATTTTCATATAATAAATCATTGGCATCATTTATACTGTGTCCCCCTTTTAACAGTACCGCACAAAAATATCTTTCATGAATGATTTTTGCCGCATCCAACATATCTTTATCATCTTTAATACTTATACCGGAAAGTACTTCCGCCTCAGGTATATTCGGAGTTATCACCCTTGCCAAAGGAAAAAGTTTTGTCTGTATTGATTTTATTGCACTATTTCTCCATAAGATTTGATCCGCTTGTAGCTACCATTACCGGGTCAAGCACAATATTTTTCGACTTATATTTTACAAGTTCGTATTCAATAGCTTCCACTATTTCAGGCGAAGATACCATGCCTATTTTTATAGCATCCGGAAAAATATCTTCAAAAATCATCTCCAATTGGCTCTTAACAAATTCGGGAGCGACATTTACAATTCCTTTTACCCCTGTAGTATTCTGCGCTGTGAGTGCGGTTATGGCACTCATTGCATATACATTGTTTGCAGTCATCGTCTTTATATCCGCCTGTATACCTGCCCCTCCAATTGAATCACTTCCGGCTATTGTTAATACTTTTTTCATATCATGTCCCCTTAATTAAATCATTTGCCAAATTATAAAGTTCCTTTGTCGCCTTTTTTATATCAGCAGCTCCAAATATTGCAGAGACTACTGCAACTCCGTCTATTTTGCTTCCTTTAAGTTTTAATATATTTTTGTGAATTTATTCCTCCTATTGCCACCTTTGGTATATTCACAGATTCACATATAGATTTTAATGTTTCATATGAGAGAATACCTACATCATTTTTGGTAGATGTTTCAAATACCGCACCTATTCCGATATAATCTGCACCGTTTCCTTCCGCCAGGACAGCCTCCTCTACCGTATGTACGGAAACTCCTATTATCATATCTTCTCCTACAATCTTACGTACATCTTTAAGTCCCATATCATCCTGCCCTATATGTATTCCGTCTGCGTTTGAAGCAATAGCCACATTCAGATTGTCGTTTACAATAAATGGAATATTATACTGTTTACACAATTGTGATATCTTTTTTGCTTCCTCTATAAAGCTGCCTTCATCCAAACTTTTTTCTCTGAGTTGCACACAGGTAACACCGCCTTCAAGAGCTTCCTTTACCTGCTCATATAGAGTTTTATTCTCTGTCCATGCTCTGTCTGTAACTGCATAAAGGTGCATATATTTCTTATCTAATCTCATACCTTGCTCCTTTTTCAAGTTCATCAGGAGTAAGATTGTAGACAGCATCTATCAAATAATTTCTATAGCTGCTGTTACCTTCTTTATCTGTCATACGTTTTTTTGCTATTTCTCCACATAATCCCATTGCACAAACACAGGCAAAGGCGGCTTCTAAAATATTATCAGGATTTGCACTTATATATGCCGCCATCATAGCTGAAAGCTGACATCCGCTTCCTGTAATTTTACTCATTATACTGTCTCCGTTATACACACAATATGCAATTTTACCGTCCGTAACTATATCGATGGCGGATGTAATGACTGTTACACAGGAGTTTTTCAATGCGAAGTCCTTTGCGAACTCAACCACAGTATCAATATTTTTTTCATCGATAAAATCAACGGAATCAACTCCCCTTGTATTACCTATTCCTACGGCAAGGCATTTTATCTCTGATAAATTTCCACGTACTACGCTGAATTTTACCTTTTCCAGCAGTGTTTTTGCAGTCTCCGTTCTTAATCCGGATGCTCCGGCTCCCACAGGGTCAAGTACTATAGGATGATTCAATTCGTTTGCCTTTTTACCTGCAGCAATCATTGAAAGAATCGTTCTTTTATTTAATGTACCTATATTTATATTAAGGCCTGAACATATTGATGTTATCTCTTCAACTTCATCCAACTCGTCAGCCATTATAGGGCTGGCGCCACACGCCAGCAGTATATTGGCACAGTCATTTACAGTCACATAATTTGTTATATTATGCACAAGAGGTGATTTTCTTTTGACATTTTCAAGCATTTCTTTTAACATATTATCACCTAAATCTGAAACAATCGTCTTTTTGACATTACTTTTACTCATAAGTAATCCTCCTAAATTAAAGTTTTTAACTATAAAACTTATATACTTATATTCAGGTAAATTTTTTTGCAATAAAAAAATGAGATACAAGAACTTGTATCTCCTGAAAAGAAAGTCAAAAAAACATCTCCCTACGTTGGCATTATCCAAATCAGGTAAACGGTCGAAAGTCACACTTCCCTCTCAGCCTATATATAAGCTCCCAAGTTTATATTGTTATATTTTACAAAAAAGTATACCACTGCAATTAAAAATGTCAATAAAAAAAGTCAATTGCAACCCTTGAATTTGTATTAGGTTTAATCAAGCTTTCAACAATTGCCACATGTTCTTTTGATGTTGCATACTTATTAAGAGCATCCTCATCCTTTACACCCAATATCAAAATAATATCATGAGTACTTGTAGGTAAAACATTATAAATAACATCAGCCATGACTACTTCATCCATCCTTTTACATAAATCAAGCAGATTGCTTTTTATCTCTTCACCCACAATTTGCCTATCCACACCCTCATTAAACTTCCACATTACGATATGTTTTAACATAATTTCTCCTTTACATATATTACTCTTTTTTAATTTTGAAAAAAATCACACACTGCCGTAGCGGACTTTTTATTCATTCCTTCCACTGACATAAGTTCCTCAAGACTTGCATTTTTAATATTTTCAATTTCTTTAAAATGCTTCATTAGTGCCTTTCGCCTTACAGCCCCTATTCCTTCTATATCATCAAGTATCGACTTTACCTGAGTTTTAGATCTTAGACTTCTGTGATACTCTATAGCAAATCTGTGCGCTTCATCCTGTATTCTTGTTATAAGCAAAAATCCTTGAGAATGAGTATCTATAGGAATTTCTACGTTGTTGTAATACAGCCCTCTTGTCCTGTGATTATCATCCTTTACCATTCCGCATACCGGAATATTAAGTCCGAATTCTTCCAAAACCTGCAAACAGATGTTTACCTGACCTCTTCCACCGTCCATAAGAATTATATCAGGCAGTTTATTAAATCCGGTATCTTTTTCATCAACTCCTCGGTCAAATCTTCTCGTAAGAACTTCCTTCATTGAAGCATAGTCGTTTGGACCTATTACTGTTTTTATTTTGAATTTTCTGTAATCACTTCTTTTAGGCATTCCATTCTCATAAACCACCATAGAGCCTACAGATTGAACACCTGAAATATTTGAAATATCATAGGCTTCCATTCTTTTTAAATCAGGTAGTGATAAAAGTTCTTCAATTTCCTTTACAGCTCCCACACTTCTTGCTTCCTGTCTTTGAAGCTTTTCCCTGTCTTTTGTCAGAACGATTTCAGCATTTTTCTTTGCAAGTTCTACCAGTTTTTCCTTAGAGCCTTTTTTTGGAACAATTATATTTACCTTTGAACCTCTTTTAGCAGAAAGCCATTCCGAAATGAGGTTTTCATCCTTTAATTCATACTGTGACATTATTTGGCTTGGTACAAAAGGAGTTCCTGCATAGAACTGTTTTATAAAACTCTCCAGTATATCAACTTTTTCATCATCCATTGCAACTTGTATATAATGATGTTCCCTACCAACCATCTTACCTTCCCTGATAAAGAACACCTGTACAACAGCATCTCTCTCATCTCTTGCCATTGCAATAATATCCCTGTCTTTTGAATCATCTGAAGTGATTTTCTGTTTTTTTGTGTAATATGAAGTACGGAGTTTAATAAATCTCTTTGTTTTGTCAGCATCTTCAAATTTCAGCTCAGCTGAAAAGCCTTTCCATCTCGGTTCTCAGTTTATTTATAATAGGATCAAAATCACCACTCAAAAAAATCGAAGTGCTTCAGCCGCATTTTTATTATATTCCTCTTTTGATATATAGTTTTTGGCATGGAGCATCACACTGATGTATAAAATAGTCCAGACATGGACGCTCCGCTCCTATATCCTTTGGTAGATTTCTACTGCAAGTCCTTAGCTTATACACTCTGTTTAAAAGATTTATTGTATCTCGTACAGCATTTCCGCTTGAAAAAAAGGTCCGAAATATCTGTTTTTTTGTCCTTCTTTATCTGCCTTACCATCTGCAGTCTGGGGTATTCCTCTTTTACTGTAAGTTTTTATATAGGGATAGGTTTTATCATCCCTAAGCATTGTATTATATCTTGGTCTATGTTCTTTTATCAGATTATTCTCAAGTACCAATGCCTCGAGCTCGGAATCGGTTACAATATATTCAAATCTTTCAATCTTTGAGACCATTTGTTTTATCTTAGGACTCTTATCCTTACTTGATTGAAAATATTGCCTTACTCTGTTTCTCAATGAAATTGCCTTGCCGACATATATAATATCATCCTTTTTGTCATGCATTATATAAACGCCCGGCTGGCGTGGCAGCTTCTTTAATTCATCTTCTATTACAAATGCCATCTGTTACCTTAGTCTTTTCCCCTCAAAATGTATTTGCATATCAAGATATGCAATAAAATCTGCAATATCTATTGTCTTATCAATGCCGTTTCTCTTTAATCCGTAAATATCAAATATAGCATCCAACTGCTTATCTGTTACATTTTTCCTTGTTGGCTAAGATTATTTTTCTTTTTTTGTATAATAATCATCTGCATCCAGAAAATCTATAAAGAAATTTTTTTAGACTCGTCTTCACTTTCTTCCTTCAGCGTTTTGTTAATTGTCTCTATATTAATTTCACTATTTATATCTGTAATTTGTTTAGATGCCTCAGATATATTTTCTACCTTTTCAAAGCGATACTTTTGTTCTATCTCAGGATATTTTTCTCTGTCAACTTCACTTAAGAACATATCAAGCGGTCTTGCATATACTCCGAAATCTCCGTAAAGTGCCTGATATATTACCAGCTTTTCCTTACTTTCAGAATGTGTTGCAACAGCAATTATCTGATAAAGCTTATTTTTAAAATGTCTGTAAAACTCTCCCGGTCTTGGATTCTCTCTCATTATATCACCCTCTTTTTAATCAAAATTTTCTTTTAAGAATTCCCATACATTATTTATAAGTTCCTCTACACTTGATGCGGTATAGATTATCTCATCCGGATCATGTATATAAAAAATAACCTGGCCGACTTTTCCTTCCTTATCCGGATCAAAATCAAGCATCAGATATCCGCAATTGAGATATGTCGCAAAAGCAAACCAATCTTTATGGAATAGATATGGTTTTATTCTGCTGTCTCTCATTTGTTCTATAACTTCATCGGTAAAATAGTCAGGATAATCTGTTAAAAGAGCATCCCTGTCTTGAAAATAGCTTTTTACCTTTTTCATCTCTTCAAGGCTGAATAATGTAAAGTTGATTTCTCTGTCGTCTATGTCACATTGCAACAATTCAAAATATCCGCTGCCGTTTTTGTATGAATAAAGCTCTTTAAAATCCTCAGGCAATTTTATTCCGAAAGTTTTTTCAAAATCTTCAAACTCACTTTCACTTGCTCCGCCTATTTGTTCATACTCTTCAAAGTACCCTTCTTCTACAGGATCATCTATTCCCAATTCCTCAAAAATTCTCACAGATATTTTTTTCAGCTTCTTTTAACTTTTCTTTTATTGTCTTCCCCATTGACAGCCACCTTCTTATTAAGTTCATTTAGAATAGCTTTTATTATATCACATTGAAGGGTAGTTGCCACTGATAAGATGAAAAGATGAATATTATAAAATTATAAACCTTTCACCCTAGGTATAAAAATTATATACTTTAAAAAAAGTTGATTTTATTTAACTTTACAAGTATGATTAACTTGCAGGTAGAAATACGCTGTATACTCATGATATCGAATTTGCGTTTAAGCGATATTTAATATCGTCGATCATGAGGCCACCTTTGAGGTGTTTTTTTATTTTTTTATTTGGGGTGAATTTTTTTACATGAATATTTATGTATATTCAGATAAATCCGGAGTATTTGATAAAAAAAGCATAATGACTATTATATCAGATATACTGTTTAGCTCGAAATACAAATGTTTAGTTACATAAATAATATTTCAAAATTGAATATAGTATTTTTTTACTATAAAACAGACGTGTGAAAATTTATAATTTCACTCGTCTGTTTTATTATCCTTAGATATTTATTTTTTTCTATACCTTATAATGGCATCTTTTGACCTTATTCCAATACCAACTTTTCCTTCACATCCATCAATCCTAAAAGGTATTTCTAAATACTGCATTCTGTAATTGCACATTGTAGTACCTATAATCAACATAGGTGGAGGATCAAAATTACTCATTAGAGAGAAATCGAAAACAACTTCATCATTTATAACTTTTTCGTATATATCATGAGCAAATATAGGTGTTCCTACAAGTTCCATATCCTGAACGTATATTCACCTCCTTACGCAGCACCGATCCATCCATATCCCTGAACTGCCATATCCACAAAATGGTTCATAAGCAAAGATACCTTAGAATCAAAGGATGCTTTATCATAGCTTTCAGGCAGATCATCATTCAGAGATAGTTCCACCTCATGTTTCAACTTTGCACGTGGCTGTTCGTCCTTGTACCAATCTACTACCAGAAGGCTACTGCGATTATCCACCAATTTCCTATACAGATTCTTAGCAGATAGTTTTACTTTTTGCTCTTCAGCTTGTGTTAGTTTCTTTCCTGCAATCAGCAAATCATAGATTTCCAGCTCTTCTTCATTTAGACCTTCGGTATTAGCTCGATTGTCTTCCTGGCGAAGTTCTTCAAGGAGCTTAACAAGTTGCTCGTAATAATCCTCATTTTCAGTGCCACCTGCATTATAGGAATCAATAATACGTTTGAAACGCTCTGAGAATTTAGTTCTGGTACAGTTTCTATTAAGCATCTGTTCAAGAGCTTGCTCAATGTATTCCTTCAAGTCATTAATCTCAATCGCCTTATACTTGGCAACCTTTATCTCTTTCCTCAATTGTTCAACATCAACTTTAGAAAGGTCAATTGCCTTTGTGCCTTTAATCATGTACTGAACAGATTTCTCACGCAAATAATCAATGAAATCTTGACTTGCAGTAACACTACCATCAAGAATCTGATTCATTTTCTGTCTGGCACGGGCTACTTTTTCATCATCGATAGTGTGGTAGAAAAGCCCATGCAGATACACAAGCAGGTCAAACTTATCGTTGCTCCAATTCTTCTCAAAGATTTCCGGCTTTGATGCTTCATAGAGATTCGTCAAAGTATTGAGGATAACTTTGAACTTCTCTTTATTATCATCTTTTGCAACGATAGTGTCATAAGCACTTCTTAATGCATCCAGCCTATCCAGTATATTAGAATCAGCAATTATCTTTTCTAAGTCAATACTCAACGACATTAGGAAGGAATCCGCCTCATCAATAGTACCGTCAATATAACCTATTAGATGGTCAATATCCTTTGCAGGGAATTCTGTTCCATCATCACCGGTGGCATATTCTGTTAATGCCTTCTTCATGTATTTAAACACGTTGACATAATCAACAATGATCCCGGAAGTTTTTCCCGGGTACACTCTGTTGGCACGAGCAATCGCCTGCATTAGTGTATGACCTTTCATCGGCTTGTCCAAGTAGAGTGTAGAAAGATTCTTTACATCAAATCCTGTCAACCACATCGCACACACAAATACGAGCTGCAACGAATCATTAGGATCTTTGAATCTATCCTCAATATCTCTGCCATCCTGTGTGATTTCTTTCATCTTTGCACGATGCTCAGATATCCGTAAGCCCTGCTTTGCAAACTTGGCTTCTTCATCATTTTCCTCTGAAATGATAACAGCCATTTCAACCTTATTCATATAAGCAAGAATACGAGTGAGCTGATCACGTTCTTCTTCAGTAGAAGCTGTATTTCGCTCTTTCATGATGTTCTGCTTTTCTATAGCCCAGTAATGCTGAACCTTATCATACATTTTGACAGCAGTATATTTATCGACAGATATAACCATACCTTTTCCAAGGAATCCACGTCTTGGAAAGTGATAGGCAATATCCTGTGCAACCTTATCCAGTCTGTCATCACGCTTGATGACCTCTAAAATACGAGAAGATGCGTTTTCTAACAGACGTGTTTCATCCTCGTTTAAATTTTCTTCTTCGATAATGTCCACAATGTCATCGTCAAGGAAATCATTCTCAAGCCCAACTTCCGGAACTCGTCTGGAATAGAATAAAGGTACTGTAGAGCCGTCTTCAACAGACTGTGCAAAATTATACTCTGATACATAATCTCCAAACCACTGATTTGTAAGACGTTTTGTACCAAGGAGTGGCGTTCCGGTAAATGCAACAAAATTAGCATTCGGAAGTGCAGTTCTCATATTTTCTGCCAAATCCTTATACTGTGTTCTGTGTGCTTCATCAACAAGGACAATAATATCGTCACGAGTAGAAAGAATCGGATATTTCTTTGTTTTGTCGTATCTGAACTTATGAATCAAAGTAAAGATAAAAGCCTTATTGGTAGTTAGAAAATCTCTTAACTGCTTACTATCCTTAGGCCGGCATTCTTCTTTAGAACCAATAACCTCAGTACGTACGAAGTTCTTATGAATCTGGGTATCCAAATCCTCACGGTCTGTAATAACGAGGAACGAGAAATTACCTTGAATCTTACGCTTCACTTTACGGGCAAACATAACCATAGAATAGGATTTACCTGAACCCTGTGTATGCCAGAAAACACCAAGCTTACCATTAAGCTCTTTTCTGTTCTCGACTGATTCCATTAGGTTATTTACACCTAAGTACTGGTGGTTTTTAGCGATAATCTTTATTCTCTGATTTTCAAAGAGAATAAAGTTTTCGATATAGTCAATCAACTTATCTTTCTTAAGAAGACCATCAACAAAATATCTGACTGAGCTGTCCTTTACACTATCTGCTGAGAGAATAGCTTCTCGATCCGTTTTTTCCTTTTCACTGTCAATCTTGAGCCATTCAAAGAAAAAGTCATAGCTTGCATTAAAGGCACCAAGCTTGGTCTCCAAACCATTTGAAAGCACACAAATCTGATTAAATGCAAAGAGATTCGGAATATCTCTCATGTAATCTTTTAGATTCTTGTTGTAGGCTTCTTCAACCTTAACAATGCTATTTTTCAGTTCAATAAATACAAGAGGCATACCATTGATGAAGATGAGGATATCCGGTCTTCTGTAGTAGACCCTCCCCTGTATCCACATCTGCGATACCGCTGTGAAAGTATTGTTCTCCGGATGCTCAAAATCGATAAGTTTAACAAAATCAAAGTCCTCTTTTCCGTTTCTACGAACTGTGATTTTTATATTATTACGAATTTGCCTGTATAATTTGTAGTTAGTATCTACAACGTCCGTTCCTGAATAATCTTGCCTTAGTGTCTTCACTATCTCTTTAATTTTATCTTCTTCGATAGTTAGATTAATACGCTTAAGAGAAGACAGCATAACATCAGGAAGAACACATTCCTTCTTTGAAGTTCTTCCTGTACCATCATTCAAATCATCACGCTTGCTTGGATCAGCATCACAAATGAGGATATCATATTTAAATGGTTCAGCTTTTAATTTTGCAAGTATAGCCTGTTCTATATCGTCTTCAGATATAAAATTACGCATGTAAAGACCTCCTTACACTTCAAGTTTTCCACTCATTAGGCGTGGTAAGAGCATATCTCGTTGTTTTGCAAGTAATTGATTGTGCTGTTTCAGTATTTTGATTTCATCATAATACAGCTTAACAAAACCATTATATTTGTTTATTAATTCCTCTGTCGGAATTAAGACACAGAGCTTATTGATGTTTTTAGGATATACATGTGGTTGTGCCGCTCCACATTGCAAATTACTAATAACTGGTTGGATATATTTAAGCGTATTATATACAAACCAAATTGTTGCATCTCCCTGATAGTAGGAACAATCTGCAGCCCAAATATCCTGCAAATGATATTGAAGATATCCTGCGTTAGCTCCCGAAGCACTGATTGTAAGGCTTTCACCACATACATTCGCTTCATTATGGTATCCAGAAGGTTGTAATCCTGCTGAAATCACAGGAATATCTCCTTTGAGCATCTTTTCGGCAGTAATATTTTTTCCTCTCACAAAGCTTCCAATATTTCCTAACTCATCATATTTGAAGATAGAGGGTGTCAAATGCTTTTTCTCTTCTGTGCCAACTTGCCAACCTTTAGGTTTCTTCTCCTCAACCTCCACATCCTCATATCCAGGAAAGCGAAATCTTACAAACCATTCCTTATAGAGATTCTCTGCCATTTGCTCCAACAACTTGATACGCTTGTTGTTGTTTTCGATGAGGTTATCATATGCTGAAAGTATCAATCCGATTTTTTCTTGGCTTTGTATACCAGGAACTTCGATTTTTGTCTTACTTAGAATCGTGGTATTAATGTTTTGTATTGCAGCACCATAAGATAGATTATCAAAATATGGACGCATAGTTAACAATAGGTAATACAAGTATTGTTTATCTATATCATGAATATTATCCATATATATCCAACCATCATGAATACATCCTTCAACACCTAAAAAGTGCGGGATGCCTAATGAAACACCACTAGCAGACAAAATCAACGTGCCCGGTTTCATTTTTCTACTATATGATGCACCTACATCATTAACATATTCTTTCGTTATATATATATTTTTCCAGATGCAGTAGCATCTGCAATCTTTATCCAAGGTATTTCACCATTCTCAAAATACTTTTTATCAGTAATAGGTCTTGGAGATGAACCTCTCCCAATATCGGCTACATTTCCAATTCGAATAATAGTTCTTTTCATATCACTCACCCAACAATCCTTTCAGATTATTCGAGATAAGTTCTTCTAAAGATTTAGCTTCAGCACTTAAGGCAGTGAATTCAGTATATAAGGAATCCATTTCTTCTTTAAATTCTTCTTGTGTTAATCCATCGTCTTCAATAACCACGCCGACATAACGTCCTGCATTAAGAGAATAGTCCTGTTCAATGATTCCGTCTTCACCATCCAGCGACACAGCCTTACAAAGACCGATAACATCAGCATATACACCGTCAGGGAATCTTTCCGTTAACCAGTCAATCTGTAACTGCCAATATGTTTTTGTGAGAACTTCTTTGTCATCAGAAGTTTCCGGAGCATTAGCAAGCTCAGTTTTATACTTATCAATCAAATCAACAAGAGCCTGTTTATCACCATGATATAGTTTTGTTATTACACCAAGATTTTTTTAATCTGCTCATCAGAGAACTTTCTGTGAGCACGGTCAATCTGTGTAAATACATTTCTTGCATCAATAAATAAGATTTCATTTTTCTTATCTGTATTTGGCTTCTGTTTATCGAAGAACCAAAGAGTCGCAGGAAGCGTTACCGATGAGAACATATTAGAAGGAAGAGTTACCATCTGTGAGATGATGCCTTCTTCAATCATTTTCTTTCTAATGTCATATTCTGAACCGGATGCATCAGATGCAGAATTAGCCATAACAAGTGCTGCCTTACCATGCTCATTTAAAGCTGTAGCAAAGTAGCCAATCCACAAATAGTTTGCATTAGGCACAGTTTCTTTCTTGTCAGATTTTTTTCTTTGTTGATTTGCTCTTATTTCGTGGTACCCCGTATGTATTAAAACGTGCATCATCAGAAACCTTCTCAACCACAACCTCATCTACATTAAAGGGCGGATTTGCCATTACATAATCGAATTGTCCGAATGCATTATATGGATCAGAATAAAATGAGTTAGCTTGTGTAATGTCACCACGTACATTATTAAGAAGAAGGTTCATCTTAGCGAGTTTTTACAGTGTCAGGTTCTTTCTCAACACCATAGCAACGGAACTTCATTTGCTCGCTTTCACTGGTGTTATGATTATGCATGTACCTCGCAGCCTGTACGAACATACCTCCGGAACCGCAGGCCGGATCTAAGAACTTCTTTTCACCCGGCTGTGGATTCAACACTTCTACCATATATCTAACAACTGTCGCAGGAGTATAGAATGTTCCTCCATCCTTACCTTCTGCAAGTGCGAAGTTACCTAAGAAATATTCATAGATTTCACCGAAGATATCGATTGTACTATTTTCCGGAATATCTTTGAAAATACGTACGATATTAGAGAGAAGCTCCGGTTCTTCTTCCGGTACTAACTGTGCGTAAACTTCTTTTGGAAGTACACCATCCATTTTAGGATTCTCATCTTCAATTGCTTCCATAGCTTTCTTTACAAGAGTAGCCTTGTTTGCATCGTCCGGTGCATTGTTAATGAAGTCGTAGTAAGCACACTCAGGGAGATAGAAGCCACATTTCTCGATGGAAATCTCTTTCATAGATTTTTCCATACGTCCACCTTTAAGACGGTTGTATTCTTCTTCAATTTCTTCTTTATGTTGTTTATATAAGATGTCGGCATATCTTAGAAAGATAAGTCCTAAAATAGGCTGACCATATTTATTTGCTGCTAAATGTGCACTTGCACGAAGAACATCGGCAGAGTGCCATAGAGTGTCTTTTAATTCTTTCAATTCTTTATCTGTCATAGCATTATTGCTCCTTTGTTTCTCTATTTTTTAATCAAGCTAAGCTTCCTCTATCGTTTCATAAGGAATGTTATTCTCTAAGCAAAATGCATTGATACTTTTCATTGCTTATAATTTTGGCTTTGCACGTCCGGATTCTCAACGATTCACAGTAGAAAATGCCACACCAATTTTCTTTACAAAGTCCTGCTGTGTAAGTAATGAACGCTGTCTAATTCTTTTTATTTCTTCAGGAAAACTCATATGCATCTACCTTTCGTTTTTCACTCGTTAGTATAGCGTTAATATACCAAATAAATATGAATTTTTCTAGTAACGATCCTCAGGTTATCATGACTTGGAGGATTTTTCTTTTTCTATGGAATTTCATCTCACAAATCAGACTATTTAGAAATACAAAGAAGATAAAAATCATCTTCAACTTCATCGAAGAAGTACATATCCCAAGCAACGTAAAAAAACGGCATAGCCGATGGTTACGACTATGCCGATACTTTACAGGATTATAAATCCCTTATTGAGTTACCCTTTTGGGAAGTCCTTATCTTTATTTCAATCCGTCGATTGACTCTATTCTTTTTTTATCTCCGATATCCTCAAATCTTATCAGAAGTTGTCCATCATTTTCTGCAAATTTAGCATAAATATTATTGTTTTCCCAATGATAATCTGTACCGTTCCATGCAAGGAAGCCTTCTACTAAAATTTTATGGTCCAGCTCATACTGACTTATTGCACTCATTATAGTTTTGATAAATAACTTTGTATCTACAGGTGCAAAGAACTTCTCAGGTAAATCGTAAAGTGCCACAAATGCAATACCTCCGGGATGTTTACATGGATAATATCCGTAGTTCTTTTCACTTATGCCACATGAAATCATTGAAAGTATATATCCGGTTACCTTCTCTGTCAAAGGAAGATTTGGATTTGTTAAGGTTGCAAAGCCTACCTTTTCTCCAAATTCCCTTGCTTCTCCAACAAGTTCAAGTAAGCTCTCATCAAATCCGTTTATATTCTCCCAGCCCCATAGCCAGTCATTTGACTCGATTGCTTCACTTCCAATGTATTGTATCGGATATGTGCTCTTACCGATTTTGATTTTCTTTGTATGAAAATCCACATTCCAAGCCTGTCCTTTGGCTACATACATCTCAATAGCCTCCTGTACACGAAGCATACCTCCAAATACTGCAGATACTACCTCTGTCCAGTCTGTACGATTCATTTCATAATCTGTTTTTAATATATTAACTCTCTCTGCCATAATACTTCTTTCCTGTTTTTGATACTATAATTCAACCAAAAATAAGCAAAAAATGCAAGCATTATTTTAAGACTCTGTACTCATTCATTACTTTTTCCGTCTTCAAAAAAATAACAGGCTTTGCAGTCAGTCCCTCAGCTTCATTGTCATAGTATCCCATCAGATAATCATTTACATCCTGTAGATTGTCAAATTCTTCTACCTGATACGGTAGCTCAAATGCCAGCTTCTCAATAAAGAGATATTTATCACCGTCTTCTACCAAAATACCTGTATGTCCTATGAACTCCTGTACCTTATTCATACCGTCATCCATGGTCATAAATACTGAAATCATATGCATCTTATCATTGTTAAATGAAATCTGCTTCTCTTCCCATGATTTTTTATTATTTCATCTGACAAAACATTTGTATCATGTGTATTTGTTACATCAATATATGAAAATAATGTATCAAATTTTTTTCTTATCTTCACCTTCAAAAAAATATTTTTTTATCTTTTATAGAATCAAAAATCGTTGAAAAGCATTGTTGTATCACCCGGTGTAGGATTTCCGACTTTTATAAAATCTCCCATCAAAGAATATGATGTGATTCTGCAATTTCTGCCTACATATCCTCCCTTGGCAAGCCATGCATCTATAAGCTTATCCTGATCGAATGTTGGGAAAGCGGCATCTATGGTTGTCATACTCTGAACCAGATTCTTAGTGCCTACCGCATTATTATACTCATCTACCGCATCAAAAAAAGTTCTTTATCTTTTTCATCACTAAGACCGGCATTCTTTAGAGCATTTTTTTACTCTGTTTCTGGTATCTTCATCTACAAGATTTGAATACTTTAATTTTATATCCGCCTTACTTACCGCTGTGCTTGGCTCATCTGCCACACTTTCAGTGTCTTCAACGGTTTCAACACTTGTCTCATTGTGTTCTATAGTCACCGTAATGTCTTCATTTTTTTATCTGTTCCTTTACTTCCACATGCTGCAAAACAATAGTTTGCACCCATAACTGTCATTAAAAATTGCTTTTTTTCATATAAAAACCTGCTTTCTTTTTTTAGTCGCTTTAGTATATCACTTTAATTATATTTATAATATATAAGTTTGCAGATTTCTTTTTTTAATAATAAATGAAAAAAATATTATAATCGTGTTCAAATATTTGAAAAATTAATTTAATTACTAAACTATGTTGTTCCCCCTTTAATACGGTTTTTAAAAAGTGATATAATTCTATTTTAATTTTATATAACAGTTCATACTAAAGAAGGAAGGCGTATTATGAAAATCGGTTTCGATAATCAGATGTATTTAAAAACACAATCTGAGCATATAAGAGAAAGAATAGCAAGTTTTTGGTGATAAACTCTATCTTGAATTTGGCGGAAAGCTCTTTGATGATTACCATGCATCCAGAGTACTTCCGGGCTTTGAACCTGATTCAAAGCTTAGAATGCTTCTTCAACTAAAAGATCAGGCCGAAATAATTATCTCAATCTCTGCATCGGATATTGAAAAAAACAAGATTAGAGAAGATCATGGTATTACCTATGATGCCGATGTAATCAGACTTATAGATGAATTTCGAAGAAAAGGATTGTTTGTAGGCAGTGTATGTATTACACAGTATTCGGGACAAAAGAGTGCGGACAAATTTAAGGAAAGACTTGAAAATCTCGGTATAAAAGTATACAAGCTTTATTTGATTGACGGGTATCCAAGCAATGTGGCACATATCGTGAGTGAAGAAGGTTATGGAAAAAATGATTATATCGTCACTTCAAGACCTCTTGTAATAGTTACCGCTCCGGGACCCGGATCCGGAAAGATGGCTACATGTCTTTCTCAGCTCTACCATGAGAATAAAAGGGGAATTAAAGCAGGTTATGCAAAGTTTGAGACATTTCCTATCTGGAATTTGCCGCTGAAGCACCCTGTAAACCTTGCATACGAGCTGCTACAGCTGACTTAAACGATGTAAATATGATTGATCCTTTCCATTTGGAAGCATATGGAACAACAACTGTAAACTACAACAGAGATATAGAGATATATCCTGTTTTGATGGCAATTTTTGAGGGAATATTTGGAGAATGTCCATATAAATCTCCTACAGATATGGGAGTAAATATGGCCGGTAACTGTATTATTGACGATGAGGTATGCAGAGAGGCAAGTAAACAGGAAATCATAAGAAGATACTATAATTCACTTGCAAGATTTGTTAAAGGAGAATGCAAAGCTGATGAAATTTATAAACTTGAGCTTATAATGCAGCAAGCAAAAACAAGTGTTAATGACAGAAAAGCTGTTTCTGCAGCACTATTAAAAGCTGAAGCCACAAATACCCCTGCAGCAGCTATTGAACTTGAAACCGGTGAACTTATTACAGGTAAGACTTCCGAGCTTCTCGGTGCAAGTGCCGCACTTATTTTAAATGCATTAAAAGCTCTCAGCGGTGTGGATGATGAAATAAAGCTTATTTCACCTACAGTTATTGCACCTGTACAGGAATTAAAAACCACATATCTTGGTGGTAATAATCCGAGACTTCATACAGATGAAGCTCTTATAGCTCTCTCTATTTCAGCCGCTACCGATGAGAATGCAAGAAAAGCCTTAAATGCCATCCCGAAACTTAAAGGTTTACAAATGCATTCTTCCGTAATGCTTTCAGAAGCAGATGTAAAGACTCTAAACAAACTTGGAATAGGACTTACCGCCGAGCCGAAATACGGTAAGAAAAAGAAGTTCTAAATTATAATCCATAAAAAATACCACCCGACTTACCGGGTGGTTATTTTTTAAATATCTAAATCTTCAAAATCATCATCTTCATCATCAGAATCGTTTTTAAGTTCTTCTACTACTTCAAAATCCTCTTCTTCTATAACTTCACCGTTTGATAGGTCTATTACATCAAAATCATCCGATTCATCTTCCGACTTTACAGGCTCTTCTTCCTTTTTCTTACTTAAAGGCATATATTCAAGAGTAGTTTCATCATTCATCTCTTCTTCAGGTATCAAATCCACTTTTGAAGTAATGTTACTCTTGTTCTTCTTCTTGGCAGGTTTTTGTGCCGTCTTTGCGACCTTCTTTTTTTATTTGAAGCTCTTGACAAAAAGTAAAATTATTATAAAAAAATAATCAATATAACCGCAAGTGCAATTAAATTTCTTACCCACTCATTACTCTTCTCATATTTCTTTTCAAGTGCATTATATTCTTCAGTCGATACACCTGTGTCTACATTTGGATCGGCAAAGTACCTTTGTATTGTATGCTCTTCCATATCATATCTGTAGAAGTCTTTTTTACCTTCCGAATTCATGGCATAAACAACACAATATCTCTTTTTCATTGTCACTGCCCCAAATCCATCCACGAATCTTTTTTTACCGTTTATATTTATAATACTTTCAATAAATCCCTTAGGTACCTCTACACCTTTATCAATAGGCATTACGGTAATGCTCTTGGTATTTGTGGTAAGCTGTGTATATACAGCCCATGTATCCGCAGCATCATCATATATGTAGAAATCTCCTGAGCCGTCATTGCCTACAAGATAAAGGATATATACATCCTGACCCTTCATTTTTCCGGCCTTGACATCTCTACCTTTATATGTGAATGTAGACTCTTCAAAACCTTCAGGCAGGATATTTTTATCAAATGAATCCGATACCTGATAATCAATTCCGCCTAAGGTAAGCCCGTTATCTGTGGAAACCAGATCCAAAACATCTGCACTGCTCTCGCTCTCTTCGATAACTTCTTCTGCTGAAGTTTCTGAAGAAGACTCTGAGGCTTCCTCTTTTTTTACCGCACTTTTATTTACATTTATAATATAACTTTCTACAGCCGAACCGTCAGGTGATGTTACCTTTACATTAATAGCATTCACTCCGACCACAAGATTATCATTTCCTGTTATAACTACTTTTGCCCCGTCCTGTCTTGCCTTTGCGTTGACTGCAATGTTGGATATATTTCCTGCTACATTCATGTCGTAATTTTTCACAGTACTGCTAAAATCAGGTGAAAGCTTACCCGGACTGACTTTCAAAGAAGAAAGCATTGCATCCTTTTTATCTACCGCAACTGTAGTTGCCGCTTCCTTATTCTTTTCAACAGTAGACTCTTCGGCAGTAGTCTGTTCTGCAGATTTTATCTTTATTCTTCCGCTGCCTTGTGACTGCATTGTAGCCATCTTTGAGTTTGTATCATATACTTCCCATGTACTTACAACGACTGTAGTTTCCCCGGCTGTCTTGGCTTTAAATTTCAGGGAATAGTTTTGATTGTTACTGCTGCTTCCGGTATTGGATGTGACTTTTATACTACCTGCCCCACCCTGTGCATTTGTTCCTCCGACAAAATCCAAAATGCTGTCATCATAACTGAGCATTATATTTGCGCTGTCAATGTTTCCGTCTGTTGACGATAAACTCATTACCAAATTTACTTCATCACCCACTGTTGCATTGACATCTGCAAAGCTTATACTGATACCCATAGCAAAAAGCATTAAAAAGCTATTACTGCTGAAAATATCAATGTAAGTATAAATGAAGGTATGACGATATTTACATTAGGCTTTTTTTAAATATTTCATCTTAATCCTCTGACATTAACCCTACATAAAAATGTAGAAACAGTATTAATTTCCTCTCTTTATATTTATGCTGTACTTCTCTTTAGTTCCGTTTTTGAGCTGTAACAATTATGTCAACTGTGGAGTTGGAAGAGTTCAGTTCAATATCACCGCTTCCTGATACAGTTGCACTTGCATCGGCCACGTTTGCTTTAATATTAACATTATTTACATTGGATGGCAATTCAACCGTATAAGAATAATTGTCACTACTAAAGCTCGGTGTAATATTATATCCGCTTATACTTAGTGATGACAATCTGTTATTCGGACTACCGTCTCCTGTCGGCATTGCCTCAGGTACTTCAGGCATATCTTTATAAACAGGTATATGGAATGTGAAAACTCCCTTTTTGTCCTCCTCCGAATATGCTCTTGAGAGCATAGCTCCCTCATTCTTTGCGCCTTCAATATTTGTCATATATTGGTGCTTATATTTGTTTTCACCAAGAACGTTAAATTTCTTTAAGTAGAATGTGTTCTGTCCGGCTTTTGAATAAGTACTTCCATAGAACATGGCACCGCCTATTATTGCTTTAGCCTTTGTATTCCATGGACGAAGGTATGTATTTCCGCTTCCTGCCCACGCCAAACCTCTGCTTGTTGCACTCTGGTTTCCCGACTGATAAGCCTCTATATTGAAGAAATTATAAATACCTGTTGCTCCGCTTATAAGCCCTGATGTGCCTTTAACTCCCTGTTCCTGTATAAGCATTGCGGCTATAACATAAGGATTAACACCTGAACTCTTGGCGGCATCCATAATCATATCAACATATGTAGTACCGTTTGAAAGTGCATTTTCACCGGCTGAACTTGCTGATGTTGATGCATATGTGCTGTTTGAAGCACTTACACTCTCTTTAATACTGTCACTGTTTACCACTCCCGGTCCGTGCTCCGTATCATTGAACTCCGTAGTTGATTCAAAAACCGGAGCAGGTGCAGGTTCGGTATATCCCGGACCGTTATCTTTATCTTCCACTGTAGGAAGTTCTTCTTTAGGTAGTGTTGCGGCGGTTACACTTTCTGCCGTCGGCCCTACAAGTTCTACCTTCTCATTCGGGTCTGCAACCGGTCCGACATTCTGCGCTTGTGTTGTAGAAGCCGCTGTAGTTGCCGCAGTTGTAGCTGAAGTTGTCGGTGCAGTTGTTGCAGACGGTACAGTGCTCTTAACACTTGATTTACTTTCCATGAAAGTACCTTTAAGCATCTTCTCAACACCTTCTTCAGTCTGTTCACCTGTAGTATATCCATGGTTTAAAAACTGAAATATATTGGTTGAATCCAAAAAGTTTCTTGGATCCATATAGTATCTTATAATACTTTCACTTGCGGCAACCCATTCATTTGAGTCAAATCCCGGCCAAGTTCCGTTACTCCAGTTATACGCACCTCTTGCAGTTGATTTCCAAGATGACTTTGCATTCTTTTTTACAAGATTAACTCCGACTATCGATTCATTCCTTATAACTTCATCCCAGGAAATATCTACATTTTGTACAACAAACTTCCAGTTGGGATACTCGGCATGTAAAGCCCTTAATCTGTTCTTATAACTCTCAGGAAATCCCGCTATCTCAGATTCAAAAGTCTTGTCTGTTGTATACTTTGCAGTACTTTCCGTCTTTATATAATTCTTTGCAACATATCCTTCTCTGTCACCTGAGCCGGTATTAAAACTTATTTTATACCAATACATTCCGTCACTGTTTACTTCATCAAGTACTGTAACACTTGTATCTCTTTCCAGTGTGGCAATAGTATTATTTCCGGTACCGGCATTTGATCTTACATTAAGTGCACTTACATCTACTGTACCCTTCTTTGTAGTAAATGCATTGATATCTTTTATAAAAATATTTCTTCCGACACCTGTGACAAGTATCGTACCCATTGTCGTTACCAGAATAAATTTATTTAATAATGTTTTTCTTCATTAAACCTTCCTATATCTGTTTTTTTATATGTACATTTTTTTAACTGTCATTTTAGATTATCAGGTCCAAATCCGAACGGTAGCAACTCTTCCAATTTCATGGTTTTCACCTTTGCACCGTCAGACATTACGATTTCAAATTCCTTAGGGTTACAAAACTCCTGCATGACCTGTCTGCAAACTCCACATGGAGTACATAAAGCATCCGCATCAGAGTCTTCAAAGCCTCCGACAACGGCTATCTTACAAAAAAATCATATATTCCTTCAGATACCGCTTTAAAAAAAGCTGTTCTCTCCGCACAATTACACGGAGTATATCCGCATTCTCTATATTACAACCATGTATAATCTTTCCCGATTTGGTCATAAGTGCAGCACCTACTTTATATTTTGAATATGGAACATAGGCCATTTTTCTGGCCTTTTTTGCTTCTTCCAGTAATTCTAAATCAGACATATTTCTCCTAAAACTGTACTAATCCGTCTATAGGTCCTGTAAGTAAAATATCATTTGCATATATTACAGGCCCTTTAGCACGGTATTGTGGGCTCATCTCATACTTTATTTTTCCCTTTACCTTCACCCAGTCCTTGTTCTTAAAATTCTTTGCACCTTTGTAATGACACACGAAGCCAAGGAACTGAATATCGGCCTCACAACAAGTCATTGCTCTTCTACCCGGAATCAATATATCATCACCGATTCCGTCAGGTCTTACCACCTGAGCAACAAACTCAACTTCTTTTTCCGTCATACTTTTCGGTTCTGTCCATAGCATCCACATAGAAGATACCGTATTCCTCAGGCTTAATAATAAGCTTCGGATCATCAAGATTATATGGGAGATTTATACTGAAATCTCCGGTAATCTCTCCTTCTTCGCCCTCAAAAATGATTTCCGCATTTGGTGCCATAGCCTTTATTTGAAGATGATATGTACTTAAAATCTCCTCATCAATATCATCGGCTCTGTTACATATAACAAGTTCTGAATCCTTCAGCATCTTACCCATATATGCCTTTAAATCCTTGTTTTTTTATATAGAGGTCCAATGTAGATGTATCATAAATTGTAATCATCTGATTTACATACCAGATGTCAGGTATTTGTATCTTGTCCTGTTCCCACAACCCGTTCCATTCTATAAGAATTCTCTCAGGATCTACCTCTTTGGTAAACTCTATCATCTTTTCTTTTGTAAAATCCGATATATCATCTATGTACTTTACGGTTGTGTGAGTAGATTCCAATAATTCCTTATCGTATTCCTCCTCACCTTCTTCACATACAATCAACAAGGTGTTGCCTTCAGTTTGAAAATATTCCTGCTGCATTGTGAATTTCATAAATTGTGTTTTACCGGCTTCTAAAAAACCATTGATGACAAAAATAGGTAATCTTTCCATAACTTCTCCAATCAATAAGCTTTAAGCTCTAAAACACTTCTCTATTTCTTCAGTCTTTAATCCTGCGCCGATTACACATACCTTACCTGTATACTCCGCATCACCTCTTCTGATGTCGCTCTCTCCCGGAACAAGGTCAAAGTAGAACCAATCATCACTGTTTGCATCCTTTAACATTCCCTTAGCTCTGAGAACCACTCCGAATCTTTCCTCATCAGCAAAGCTATCAAGTACACTCTTTAACTTTTCTTCGCTTATTGCAGGTACCTGCTCCATTCCCCAACTGTCAAATACATCATCTGCATGATGGTGATCATGATGGTCATGCCCACATCCACAGTGATCATGGTGATGTTCGTGATCGTGATGATGTTCGTGATCATGCTCGTGGTCATGGTGATGCTCGTGGTCGTGATCATGACATCCGCAGTGCTCGTCATGCTCATGGTGATGGTCGTGATCGTGGTGATGCTCATGGTCGTGATCATGGCATCCACAGTGCTCATCATGTTCGTGATGGTGCTCATGTTCATGGCATCCGCAATCCTCATCGTGTTCATGGTGATGGTCGTGATCGTGGTGATGCTCATGCTCATAATGATGTTCATGCTCCCTTGCCAATTCATCAAGCAATTCAGCCTTTAAATCTATAGGACTTGATAAGAGCTCTTCTATTTTTTCATTGCTTAATTTATCAAGAGGTGTTGTAACTATTGTCGCATCAGGATTTACATTTTTAATAAGTGCAACGGCTTCCTCAATTTTAGTGTTATCCACCAAATCCGTTCTTGATAAGATTATAGTATTTGCAAACTGAATCTGGTTGTTAAAGAACTCACCGAAATTCTTCATATACATCTTGCACTTTTTAACATCAACAACCGTTACGGCAGAATTTGACTCTACAGGCAAATCTTTTTCAACATCTGAAACAGCTTTCAATACATCTGAAAGCTTTCCTACTCCGCTCGGCTCTATAATAACTCTGTTCGGCTCATAAGTTGATAAAAGTTCTCTTAAAGATGCCTCAAAATCTCCTGCCAAAGAACAGCAAATGCATCCTGAGTTCATCTCTCTGATTTCGATACCTGAATTCTTTAAAAATCCTCCGTCTATACCGATCTCACCGAACTCATTTTCTATTATTATTGTTTTTCCCTTGTCCTTATTTCCTTCAACAAGTCTCTTTATAAAAGTGGTTTTTCCTGCACCTAAAAAACCTGATACTACATCAATCTTTGTATTTGCCATTTTATCTCCATTCTAAAATCTCTAAAAAGCAAGCCTGATTATAAAATCAAACTTGCAATGAATCTCTGTTTAATAATATATTTAAATTATGAATGCTTAACATCTGCTTATAATAAGCTATTTGCGTATATAGGGTTTTACTCTCACTATAACAAGTGATGCCGCTATTCCTATAAGCATTCCGCTGACCACTCCTGCAATCATCAGTACCGGTAAGTATGTGAATACTCCGTTTGTTCTTACCACAAATCTGCATAGATTATCTGTCCCACATTGTGCATTATACCACCGATGATACTTATTCCCACCATAGAAAAGCCTTTGATTTGTTTTGCTAAAATCATACAAAGCAAACTGAGTGCTGCTCCTGATATAGAATAAAACATCATTGAAATATTTCCGAATGTCATAGCTATCAAAACAATTCTAAGCAGTGAAACTATTACCCCTGTTTTTATATCAAATAAATAAAAAGCAATAATCACAATCAGATTTGCAAGACCTAACTTCATACCCGGTATACCTAAATTTATAGGTATCAATGTTTCAACAAAGCCAAGTACCATTGCCAAAGCCGTCAGCATTCCTAAAGTTGCTATCTTTCTAATATAAGTACTTGAAAATGTTCTCATTAATTTGCTACAACATATGCTATCTTAATATTTACTTCAAGCACTGTAAGCCCTGTCATATTCTCGATAGCATTCTTAACTCTCTCCTGTACTTTTTCACTTACTTCAGGAATATTGTAGTTGTAGCTTACATTGATTGCAAGGTCAACACAAACCTTATCGTCATTTACCTCTACCTTAACTCCCCTCATACTCTTTGCAGTCTTACTTCCTGAAAGTTTACCTACTATTTCTTTTGTAGGATTCCCTGCCATTGAATCTACACCTTCTACCTCTGTAGCGGCAATACCTGCAATAACGGCTACAACTTCATCGGCAATCTTTACTTCGCCAAGTCTTCCGTTTTCATTTGTCACTACTTCGTAATTATCTTTTATATTCATTGTATCAGCCATAAAAGCCTCCTTATTTTCTATAATTATTGATTATATCAAATATTGTGTAAAATTAAAAGAGAGGAGGAAAAAATAGCGATTAAGTATATACTGTTATATGACTCTTTGGAATTCGGAGCTTAAACTGTCTGGAATATTCTTCAAGACTGTTAGGTTCGTTTATATGTATTCATTCTTCCGGTGCCTCCTCAAACCCAACGTCCTTAGCTGATACTTATAAAAAAATCCGGCAAATACAAGGCGTTTTTTTACTTTGTGACTTTGTCAGGATATTTTTGTTATAATACTTTATAAAAGGATTATAAGCTTTCTTCTATGACAGAGATTTTGGGATTAGTACAGGAGAACATTATGGATCAATACATTTTTAATTATCGGACTATCGGAGATATATCTACTACAGATAGCAATTTTTTGACATCGATTTATAACTTTTATAAAAAAATGATATTATTATGCCAAAGAAATCTCATGATGATATGATTTTTACTGCTTAGCAAAGTATATGGCCTAAATAAGGTATTATATAGTAAACTTGACAGTATGACAGCTCACTCCGCTATCTCATTGATTAATTATAATAAACCTGAAAAATACCCAAAATATCACTACTCAAGATATTTGGCAACTTCCACAAAATTTGGCAACTTCCCTCTACTATAAAGATTTTTTTATGAAAGATTTGTAAAAAAATTGGAGATTCTCCTAAGATTATATTGGTTTTATATACCGGATAAAGATTATATTATGTCTAATTCGTCCTTTTTTTGAAACCGCAATTTATGTATATAGAGGAATAAATGAGTCTGATTTTTAATAAAAAGGCCCTGAATATAAACATTATCTCAACAATATGTTTTCTACTGAGTGAAGCACTGAAAAGCTAATAAAAAAATGGTCGCCGTTTTTGTGTATCAACCCTATATGACTGTTCAAAATCATATATCACAGAGCAAATTTATGTCTGAGCTTGAAAAAAATATTATAAAGAGAATTTTTAAACAATGATATCCTTCTTAAGCTAAAAATACGTCTTTTGTGTAGCAAAGAAAGCCACCAATGCAGTATATCATCGGTGGCCTTCTTATGATTTTTATATCTATATATCTATTCTTATATTCTTATTACAATCCCAAAAGAACAACTCTACACTTCCTCCGACTTTCTTTAATTCCTTAATAAATTCATCCGGAAGACTTTCAGCCACTTTAAAATTGTAAGATTCAATATCCTTTATCTCCTTTAAAATATTATATATCCATCTTTTTGCTACTTACATTTTCAGTACATTTAGTATTATTTAGTATAGCCGTCAAATCATTGCAAAGCACTTCATAATCCATTTCGTACGGAAAATAGTGCGCATGCCACCTATAATAGCTCAATGTAAACTCACCGTAACACTCTAAATCTATATATAATTTATACTGACAAGTAGGGTTAAGTACAGTTATACATATATTACCCTCTTCTAAATAGTCATACTCTTCACTCATTTCACCAAAAGTATGAATTTCATATTCAGCCTCTAAATAATCTAATAATTTACATATTTCATTCTTTTTTTATCAATGGGATTTATGTCCATGCTTTCTCCTATACAAATGATGCATCCACCTGATCTTCCGCTATAGTCTTCCATATCAATCAAAAAAATCACCCCCTATATGTTTCATTATATCATACATATAGGGGGTGTAAATGGAGTTTTATATTCAATCAATTACTTCTTCTGTATATACTTTCTGATATCGAGTGCAATAGCAACTACAATGATGATACCCTGTACTATGAACTGGAAGTCCGGCTTGATTCCGAGGAACTGCATTGAGGATTTCAATAACTCGAACACCAAAACACCGATTACACAACCTGATATTCTACCGATACCACCGTTTACAGATACACCACCGATTGTACAAGCCGCAATAGCCTCAAGCTCGTATGATGCACCCATATTTACAGATGAACCACCTGATTTTGCTCCCAAAAGGAAACCTGCAATTGCATAAAGAACTGCTGCTGATGTGTAGATAAGTATCTTTGTCTTCTTTACATTTACACCTGATACTTCTGCTGCCGCCTCATTTCCACCAATTGCATACATATACTTACCATGTCTTGTTTTATTGAAAACAAACCACATGATGAGTCCGATAACAAGTGCATAGATGAAAAGATACGGAATCTTTAAGAAGTTTCCTGTAGCAACTGTTGTATATGCTGTTCTGTATCCACCGATAGGCTCTGCCTTTGTATAAACAAGACATACACCATATACTATAAGCTGCATTCCAAGTGTTCCGATAAATGCAGGAACATTCAAATGAGCTATAACAATACCGTTGATACATCCGAATACAGCACAAATAGCTATAGCTATTAAAAGTACTCCAAGGATATTCATGTCACCAAGGTTTGGAAACATTTTATTTGCATAGTCTTTATTCTGTAAAAGTGTACCTGCTACACAAGCTGAAAGTCCTACCAGACGACCTGCTGAAAGATCTGTACCCTTTGTTATAAGACATGCCGATACACCGAAGGCGATTATTACTCTTGGTGCCACATTTACCAAAACATTTCTTAAGTTACTTGCCGAAAAGAAATTGTCCTTCATTATACCTGTAAACAGTACAAGCAAAAGTAAAACTATTATGATACCGTTATCCAGTAACAATTTCTTTATATCTAAAGATTTTGTATTCATAAGTATCCCTCCTAAAATTTTGTAGCCAATGCCATGATATTTTCCTGTGTAGCATCATCTTTTGATACTTCACCGGTGATCTCACCATTGCACATAACGATTATTCTGTCAGACATTCCAATAAGTTCAGGCATCTCGGAAGAAATCATTATGATGCCCTTTCCCTGCTTTGCCAGGTTTATCATTATCTGGTATATTTCATACTTTGCACCTACGTCAATACCTCTTGTAGGCTCATCCATTATCAGTACATCCGGGTTGTTTGCAAGCCATCTTGCTATAATAACCTTTTGCTGATTACCTCCTGACAAAGACTGAATCAATGTCTTATTACTTGGAGTCTTTATACTCAGCTTGCTTACATTTTCATCTACAACCTGTTTGATTTTACCGTCATCCAATGCAATACCTGCTACAAGATAATTATTGAGTGAAGAAATAGCCACATTGTCCGCTATTGAAAGGCATCCAAGAATTCCTGTTCCTCTTCTGTCCTCTGTAATCATTCCAAGTCCGTCTTTTATAGCATCTCTCGGTCTTGCTATATTTTGCTCTTTGCCCTTCATGTACACTTTTCCGGATTTTACACTTCTAAGTCCAAATATGGCTTCCATAAGTTCGCTTCTACCTGCACCCACAAGTCCGCCAAATCCGAGTATCTCACCTTTTCTAAGTTCAAATGAGCAGTTTCTGAATATATTTTTCATGTATACTTGTAAGGCCGTCGACCTTAAGTATAACTTCACCTTTTTCTATGTTATCTTTTGGCGGATAGATATTTGAAAGCTCTCTACCAACCATTTGTCTTATGATTTCACCGTCGCTGATATCTTTCACTTCCCATGTACCAACATAGGTTCCGTCTCTCATTATGGTGATATCATCGGCAATCTCTCTTATCTCGGCCATCTTATGTGAGATATATATAAGAGATACACCTTTTTTTCTTTTTAATTCTCTTATTATTTTAAATAATCCGCTTACTTCATTTTCAGTAAGTGATGATGTAGGCTCATCCAAAATGATGATCTTTGCTCCCATCGAAACAGCTTTTGCTATTTCTACAGACTGCATCTGTGATATAGATAATGTCTGCAATAATGCATTGGGATTTACATTAAGTTTTACTTCTTTTAGCCATTTGGTAGCTTCATTTTCCATCTTCTTATGGTCTATTACTTTTAGAGGGCCTATATTTATTGTAGGATATCTGCCCAAAAACATATTTCAGCAATAGATCTTGCAGGTACAGGCTGTAACTCCTGATGAACCATTGCCAATCCCTTATGAAGTGCATCATCAGGGTTTAATATATTCATTTTTTCTCCGTCTACATAGACCTCACCGGTATCCATTGTATATATTCCGAACAGACATTTCATAAGTGTAGACTTGCCTGCTCCGTTTTCACCCATAAGAGCATGTACGCTGCCCGGTCTGACATTAAGATGGATATTGTCCAGTGCTTTTACACCGGGGAAACTTTTAGAAACCCCTTTCATTTCCAATCTGTACTCTGACATCCATTGCTCCTTTCAAAAATCGGGTGTGCACCGGCACACCCGAAAGATGTTTACTTAAGTTAATTTTTGATTATTTTACAAGCTCTAAGATCTCTGCTGCGTTATCCTTTGTAACCTTTACATAGTCTACAGGAATCTTTGTATCAACCTTCTCACCACCGGCAAATGATACAGCTGCCTTTGCTGCCGCCTGTGCCTGGCTGATGAAATCGTTAAATACTGTACCTGTCATCTTGCCCTCTGATACGTTCTGAACTGCCTCTGCAAGTGCATCAACACCTACGATATAGATATCTTCACCAACTTTTCTTCCTGCCGCATTGATAGCCTGAAGTGCACCAAGTGCCATAGCGTCATTGTTACAGAAGATAACTTCGATGTCGTTTCCATACTGTGTAAGAGCATCCTGTGCAATCTGCTGTCCCTTAGCCTGATCCCAGTCACCTCTCTGAATTAAGAGCTGCTCAGCCTTTAATCCGCTCTTCTCTGTAAGAGCCTTAACTGAATACTCTGTTCTGTACTGTGCGTCAATGTTCTCAGGGTCACCCTGGATCATGATGTACTTAACTGTTCCGTCACCGTTGATGTCACCCTTATTCTCAAGTTCTGCGATTTCCTCACCCTGGAATGTTCCTGACTGACGAGCATCTGCACCTACATATGTTGCGCTGATACCGTCTGCTGCCCATCTTGACTCCTCAGCCTCATCAGGCTCACGGTTAATGTATACTACAGGGATTCCTGCTTCCTTAGCAAGATCTGTAACTGTTGGGGCTGAAGATGACTGTACAAGGTTAAGAATCATAACGTCAACCTTAGTTGCGATAAAGTTGTTGATCTGGTTTGTCTGCTCAGCCTGATCGTTCTTACCGTCCTGAACTACTACGTTCTCTTTTGGAATACCAACTTCCTCTGTAAGATATCTAACAAGCTCGTTACGATATAATGTCATGAAGTTATCATCAAACTTATAAATTGAGATACCTACTTTGATATCCTTTGCATCCTTACCTGTAGTCGCAACTGCCTCTGAAACACTCTCAGTCGCCTTTGCTTTCTTCCTTTGACTCTGTAGTCACTGCAGTTGTCTCTGCCGGCTTGCTTCCACCTCCACATGTCTGCTAATGAAAGAGCACACACAGATGCTACTGATACTGCTAAAACTTTTTTTGAACAATTTCATTGTTTTTTCCTCCCTTAGGTTTGTTCGTTTATTTGTAAGCTTTATTTTTAATATTACTTACGATTATTTTTACAGAGAATATTTTTTTACTCTTTTTTTATTGAATTTTTTTCACAGCTGTAAACAGAAAAAAATTTTTCTATATAATTTAAATTTTTTTCTATATTTCTTACCTTACAAATGTATATTAATAATTAATTGTGTAGATTAACACACTTTAACTTATGTTACGCTGTCTAAAAATCATTATTTATTCACTAACTGTACATAATTTCTTAATTTAAATATGCTATAAAATAATGTATAATTATTATAACTGTATAATTAATATAAGTAACTTTGTACATGTATGATTTTTTTAAAAGGAGGAATATATGAGCTACAACCAAAAAGATTACAAAAAGAAATAGAGAATTTGACCTCAAAATGCCTTACAAATTTAACTATAAACCAATCCTTGTATAAAGAATTTGATGTGCAAAGAGGATTGCGCAATCTTCAAGGTGAAGGTGTAAGAGCCGGCCTTACCCGCATTTCGAGATAACCTCATTTAAAAGGGAAAACGGTGAGAAGATACCATGTGACGGTGAACTTAGATATCAAGGCATTGATATACATGAACTCACAGACGGATTTTTTTAAAAGAAAACAGATTCGGATTTTGAAGAGGTAGCATATTTAATGCTTTTCGGCAATCTGCCTACTTCAAATGAGCTTAACAATTTCAAACGTTTACTTGGTGAACAGAGATCTCTGCCCAAAAACTTTACAAGAGATATCATTATGAAAGCACCAAGTAAGGATATGATGAACACGCTTTCCAGATCTGTACTTACATTGTATGCATATGACTCAAAGGCTGATGATACCTCTCTTCCAAATGTATTACGCCAGTGTATAAATCTTATAGCTACCTTCCCTATGATGTGCGTATACGGTTACCATGCCTACAATCACTATATCAGAGATAAAAGTATGTATATTCATCGTCCGTCAAACGAGCTTTCTACTGCCGAGAATATTTTACTGATGCTTAGAGAGGATAAGAAATACTCGGATCTTGAAGCCAAAGTGCTTGACCTTGCCATGGTCTTACATATGGAACATGGCGGTGGTAACAATTCCACTTTTACAACTCATGTGGTAACATCCTCAGGTACAGATACCTATTCGGCTATAGCGGCTGCTCTCGGTTCTTTGAAAGGTCCGAAACATGGCGGCGCCAATATAAAAGTTGTTGAAATGTTTAAGGATATGAAAAAACATATAAAGGATATCAATGATGATGAAGAAATAAAAGCTTACCTTTTAAAACTGTTAAGAAAAGAGGCCTTTGATAAAGCCGGATTAATATATGGTATGGGACATGCGGTATATTCGCTTTCAGATCCACGTGCCAATATATTTAAAAAATATGTTGAGCAGCTTGCAAATGCAAAGCATAAAAATAATGATTTTAAACTTTACAGTGCAGTTGAAAGGCTTGCACCCGAAGTAATAGGAGCTGAAAGACATATATATAAAGGTGTAAGTGCAAATATTGACTTCTACAGCGGTTTTTGTTTACGGAATGCTTGATTTACCTACCGAGCTTTATACCCCGATATTTGCCTGTTCAAGAATTGTCGGATGGAGCGCTCACAGAATTGAAGAGCTTATTAATACCGATAAGATTATACGACCTGCTTATATGGCTGTTAAGGAGCACGAAAACTATATCGAAATGAAGAACAGATAATTTTTATAAAAAAAGTGTGAAAAAAATGAATTCTCATCTTTCACACTTTATTTTTTTATTCTTTGTTTGCAGGTGTTATTTCCATATTTCTGAGATTATTTAATATAGTGGCATTCAGCGGAATACTTACACCCATAGGATTTATAAGGAATCCGTCACACTCAGGTGTCATAGGGAAGTTTATAAGATGCTTAGCCTCTATTATTGTTTTCTTTACAGTTGCATCACCCGGCATTTTGTCAAACTCTATATTGTCTGTAAATATAGGTATCATATTTCCGCCGTTATCACTTATTCTTAACATAAGCATCTGCATCTGTGTTTCTCCGTCTACCTGTGCCTCTCTAACCGGTACAAGGAATCTTGCCTTTAAAATATTTACAAGCATCTCCTCTTCCAATTCACGAATCTCAGGTGTATTAGGATTGTCAAGGTTTGCTCTTATCTCCTGTCCGAAATAGAGCATTGTAAGCTGTAATGATCTGTTCTCTACAGGTCTTTTTTCAGGTGGCAACTCGCTGAAATCCGAGAGTTTCACTATTTCTTCAAGCTGAATTGTAAATTCATTACCCTGATAATTGTACTTAACAGCATTCACACCGGCTATTGCCATATGTGTAAAGGCTCTTAAAATACCTTCCTGATTAAGTTCCAATACAGTATTCTTCTGCTTATTGGCTGCCAACTCCGCCGATTTCTTCAAAGCATTTTCTTTTTCATCAAACAAAAACGCCACATCATCAAAACTCTCATCATCACAATAAACAAATGGCAGTCTGGTAAAGTCTGACTGAATTAAATATAGATTTACTGCCTTTGGAATACTTGCAAGTACTTCTCTTCTCTCCATTTTTATCTCCAAAAATTTTATTTGTTATGAAACTACTATATACTCTTTGACTATCAAAGTCAAATTAATAATATCTTTACAAAAATTTATGGTTGCACAAGTCGCTCTTTTTGCACCTTCAGAATAAACTATGGAGTAATCTGAAAGAATAAAATAACCATAGGTATCAGGTATACTGTCAAGAAGCTTTACACCCTCTTCAACTCCCAGCGAAAAGCATGTAGTTGAAAGTGCGTCCGCTTCTGTTGATGATTTTGTAAGTATGCTTACTTCCACAAGCCCGTTATCATAAGGATAACCTGTTTTCGGGTCCAGAATATGATGATAGTTTTTACCGTCTATAACAAAATGTCTCTCATAAACACCTGATGAAACAACCGATTCATCATCCACCGTCAGTAAAGCGACCGTTTCATTTTTGTCCGCATAAGGTTTTTGAAGTCCTATTGTAAAGTTGTCACCATTCGGCTTTTTACCCACACATAAAACATTTCCACCCAGATTTATAATAGCACTGTCAACTCCTTTACTCAGAAGATATTCCTTTGTCTTATCAGCTATATATCCCTTTGCAATCGAACCGAGATCTATTCTTGTATCATCTGAAGTAAACTTTACTGTATTTCCATCCACACTTACTCTTGTATAGTCCACTTTAGGAAGTGCCTCTTTAATACTTTCCTCACTTGGAAGCACAGGCTCCTCCGCGTTAAAATCCCATAATTCCTTCAAAGGTTCTGTGGTAATATCAAATGCACCATTTGAGATTTTACTGTAATACAATGCCTTATCTATAAGATAAGCAAGTTCATCACTTACCTCCACACTCATTGTACCCTTTTCCCTGTGGTTTAATTTATACAACTCTGCAGATTCGCTTGTTGCGGAAAATATGCTCTCATAGTTTCTTATAAACTGCATTGACTCTTTTAATACATTCTCATCTCCTCCATTATATATGGATACAGTGATAAATGTATCAAGTGCAAATGTCGTATCTGTCAAAGGCTCGTCATTTTTGTTCTTATCTATTGAAAAATCAAAATTATTGGCTATAGACTTAGGATTTGTACGTTTCCCTAAAATTGCAATTATCAGTAGCACAAACAATACTATTACAACAGCTATTATATTTTTATTAAATTGTTTCAAAAATATACTCCTACTAAATTTCCCATTTTTTGCCAAATCGTTTATCTGATCTGCAAATTTAGCCAAATCCTTGTTGGCTCCATGTTTATTTTCTTTTATGATTTTTTAAGAGTCTCTCTCCTGCACCAAGAAGTCTTAAATAAACACTGCTTTCCGGTTCTTTTACTTCCTTAACGGCAACAGCAACTCCCTTAGTCTGCTTTATCCACTCTCCGCTTATCAGGTCAAAAACAGAGCCTGAAAAAGGTGCGGATGAATTTATACCATATTTACTCTTAAGTTCATTTGAAAAAGCTTTCGCAAACTTTATCATCACCATGCACTATAAATACTACCTTCGGCTTTTCTTCAAAAGCTGTGACCCATTTTATAAGTCCGTTTTTATCGGCATGTGAACTTATACTCTTTAAAGTTTCAATATGTGCGTTTACAGAAATATTTTCTCCAAAAAGTCTTACCTCTGAAACATTGTCCTGCAGAGTTCTTCCAAGAGTACCGAACGCCTGATATCCGGCAAATACTACACTGCATTCACTTCTCCAAAGATTGTGCTTTAAATGATGTCTGATTCGACCTGCATCGCACATTCCCGAAGCTGATATTATAACTTTTGGTGATTTATCAATATTTATGGCCATTGACTCATCACTGCTTACAGTCATTTTCAGATTAGGGAAAGCTATCGGATTTATACCGTTTTCAACAAGCTCCTTAGTTTCCTCATCATAACATTCAAGCAAGTTATCTTTAAATACATTGGTTGCTTCTATTGCCAGAGGACTGTCTACATATACAGGGAAGTTCGGAAGGTTTTTTACAAGCTTGTTCTGCTTTATCTGTCTCATAAAATAAAGCAGCTCCTGCGTTCTTCCGACTGCAAATGCAGGTATTACCACATTTCCACCCCTCTCAAATGTTTCCTCAAGAATTCTTGCCAAATCAGAAACATGGTCTGCACCTTCATCATGATATCTGTCACCATAGGGTCGATTCCATTAAAACATAGTCTGCATCCTTTATATACTCCGGATCTCTGATTAGAGGCTTATTGAAATTACCGATATCACCTGAAAATACTATTTTTCTGCTCTCATTTCCTTCTTTAAGCCAAACCTCTATAGACGCCGAACCCAGAATATGTCCTGCATCTATAAATCTGATACTTATATTTTCATCAATATCTATTTTTTTATTATATTCAATACCTCTAAAGAGTTTAATACTTGCTTCAACATCGGAAAGTTCATATACCGCCGTTTCCTTTTGTCTGCCGGCTCTTTCAGCTTTTCTGTTTTTCCACTTTAGCTCTTCAGCCTGTATATGCGCACAGTCCCGAAGCATTATGGTACAAAGCTCCATTGTGGCATTTGATGAAAATATTTCTCCCTTAAATCCTCTTGCAACAAGCTGTGGAATCATGCCTGTATGGTCGATATGAGCATGTGTCACAAAAAGATAATCTATCTCTGCCGGTGAAACAGGCAACGGTGCATTTTCATACACATTTATTCCCTGCTCCATACCGTAGTCCACTAAAAACTTTTTATCTCCGACTTCAACATAATGACAACTTCCTGTAACCTCGTGATCTGCACCTATAAATTCCAGTTTCATATTTTTTTCCCCTTATTAATCAAACAACTGAGCATGCGAGTTATTAGAGCCTAACTCTATTATAACTATACAAAATATTTTTTTCGTCAACTTAAAATTATTATATAATAGTATTGTAATATAATCCACAAAATCTAAAAATATACCCGTACTAAATTTTTATAGAACGGGTATATGTTTACTTTTTCATAACCTCTTCAAGACTTGGCTTTCTTTTTTTCTTCTGGTTATCTCAAACAGACATAATTTTTGTGATATCTATTGCCACTGTATTTAATCTGTCCTCTTTAAGATAATCTTTCATCGTATGATATATCAAATCTATTTCGGATTTATCCGTGATATTTATTAAATCTATGATTATAATACCTGAAATATTTCTAAGCCTTAACTGTCTTGCAGTCTCTTTTATTGCTTCCAGATTTGTGTTTAATTTAATTATTCCGGCTTCTTTTTTCGGACATTTTTTCCCGGTATTTACATCAACAACTGTAAGAGCTTCTGTAGATTCTATGTATAGATAGCCTCCATCCTTTAACCATGCCTTTTTGCTTAAAGATTCACTAAAAAGAGTATCTATGGAGTAAAGCTTATTTAAACTTATCATATTATCGTCATAGAATCTGACTCTGCAAAGCATATCTTCACGCTCTTCTTTAAAAAAATCAACTATTCCTTCGTATATATCCTTGATATCCGTTACTATATCAAACTCGGCATATTTTAATCTGTCTTTAACAATATCTATATAGTCTTTGGAACCCGCATAAAGCATTGCAGGTGCCTTTATATAGTTTTTCTTTGCAAGAATTTGATCAAGTACTTCACAGCCGGAAAGATTTGCAGTAGCACCGGCCAATTTATTCTTTATAGGAAGCTTTGAAATCTTTATTACAATATCATCGCCCTCATGTAAAACCGTATGCTCTTTTTCATCGGCAAATATAAGATGCTTAAGTTCAGCCATATCAAAATATACAGTTTGGCGTTCTGAATTGTACTCAATCTCTACAAAGGCGGCATTTATGTTTTTAGCAATCTTTTTTACCTTACCTATATGAATACTGCCAAGTAAAGAAGTATCCTCGATATACTCTATCTCGTTTGCCCTATTCTCATCATATGATATTGCAAAATTTTTATTCTTATAGCTTGTGATAAGAAGCTTAGATAATTTCACAGCCGTATTCATCAAGGGTCTTCCCTTCATCCGTATACATATCTAATCTATATAAATAATATTCATTCTTTTTAGCTGCCGATAATCCTTCTTCATATAAAAATTCCATAACTGCGGTAGGCTTTATATTATTTATACTTCCCTGTGATAGATGCATGTATACACCGTTTTTTATAGCTTCAAGCTTATATATAAAAGGCTTTATATCTACAACTGAAGTTGTTTCCACCTCTACAAACTTTCCGTACTGATTTTTCTTTTTCTTTTTTGATACCTTGGTCAGTAATATAGACTCTTTTGACATAAGCTTTTCTATAGCGGCATTAATGTCTGTTTCTTTTACTTCGGTTTTAAATTCCGCCTTGAAATCGGCTGTATCCATCAAAGCCATAGCCGGTTTGGAATTATCGGGAATCTGTAAAAACTTGGTAACTTTCATTCCGGTGCACATCATCTCATTGAGCCTTCTTATTGCTTCTTGAGATGAAATATGACTACCTTCCTTTAACTCTATATCCATATATTCACCAAGTCCCGATACACCCATACTAAGGGGAGCACCAAATGACATTATCTGATGAGGTGAAAATCCTTCACTGTATTTTATAGGAATGTCCGCCCTTCTCATAGCCTTTTGAAAATATCTCATTATATCCAAATGACCTATAAAACGCATTTGCTCGGTTTTTTCAAACTTAATTCTTACCTTCAAAGCAAACACCTCCATTATATTTTCTTGCACCGCAACCTAAACACTGCTGTCTGCAGTTTGGTGAGATCTTATCTTCATGCGCTGTTTTCCACTCTCTTATAAGGAATTCCTTTGTAACTCCTGAATCTATAAAATCCCAAGGGAACAGCTCATCAAGATTTCTTTCTCTTAATGTATAAAAGCTTGGATCTATACCGCTTTGCTCGTATGCTTTAAGCCAATATTCCATATTAAACTGATCCGACCATGAATCATATATTGCACCGTTTTTATAAGCATTAACTATGACATCTGCAATTTTTCTGTCACCTCTTGCCATAAGTCCCTCAAGAAGTGTTACCTCGGCATCATGGTACTGATACTTCATACTCTTTTGGTTTAACTGCTCTCTGAAAGTATCCTTTACAAGATGTGCTCTTCTAAGGTACTCCTCCTCAGTTTCCATCTTCGCCCACTGGAAAGGTGTAAAAGGCTTCGGTACAAAGAAGGATGAACTTGCAGTAATAGATACCTTACCTATTCTTTGATCCTTTGGAATAGAGTAATAATTTTCAGCTATTTTTTCACAAAGCAAAGGTATTCCTTTAATATCCTCATCAGTTTCTGTAGGAAGTCCAAGCATAAAATAAAGCTTTACCTTATTCCATCCTCCTTTAAATGCCTCCATAGAACCGCTTAATATATCTTCCTCTGTAATTCCCTTATTTATAACATCTCTCAGTCTTTGTGTTCCGGCCTCAGGCGCAAATGTCAAAGAACTCTTTTTTACATCCTGAACCTTACTCATTACATCCAATGAAAACGCATCAATACGTAAAGAAGGCAAAGATATATTGATTCCTCTATCCTTTGTATATTCCAAAAGGAAATCAAGAAGTTTGTCAAGCTGACTGTAATCACTTGAGCTGAGTGAACTGAGTGAAATTTCTTCCGCTCCTGTAATATCAAGCATTGTTTTTGCATAATTTATAAGGTATTCAAGTGAATGTTCTCTTTGCGGTCTGTATACATTTCCCGCCTGACAGAATCTGCATCCTCTGATACATCCTCTCATTATCTCAAGTACCACTCTGTCTTGTGTGACCTTAATAAAAGGAACTACAGGCTTTGAAAGATATGATACGGTATCCATATTTTGGACAACAACTCGATGTACAACACTTGGAACATCCTCATATTTAGGTATAAATGAAGCTATAGTACCGTCTTCTTTATAACTCACATCATAGAACTCAGGTACATACATACCTTCAAGTTTTGCCGCTTTTCTTAAAAACTCATGCTTTGAAAGATTTTCACTTTTGCACTCCTTATACAGGTCAAGCAGCTTGTCATAAACCACTTCGCCCTCACCTATATAGAATATATCAAAAAAAGGTGCCAAAGGCTCAGGATTATAAGAACATGGTCCGCCACCTATTACTATAGGATATTCCTCTCCCCTGTCCTTTGCATACATCGGAATCTGTGAAAGCTCTAAAACCTGTAAAATATTTGTATAGCACATCTCATACTGTAATGTAATACCTAAAATATCGGCATCCTTTACATTTTCCTGACTCTCCAGAGAAAACAGCGGGATATTCTTTTCTCTGAGTATCTTATCAAGGTCTACCCATGGTGAAAATAATCTCTCACAGAATGTGTCTTCTCTTTTATTTAACATGTCATATATGATCTGCATTCCTATATGACTCATTCCTATCTCATAGACATCAGGAAAACACATAACAAATCTGATATCTATATCCTCTAATCTTTTATCTCTTGAATTCAACTCACCGCCGATATATCTTGCCGGCTTGTCTACGCTAAGCAGTATATCATCGCTTAGTGCCAATTTTCTCATATATTCCTCTTTCTAATTTTAAACTGCATTATTTAATTCATAATAAAAGCCCTTCATCTCCATAAGCTCATTATGATTTCCCTGTTCTATTATATGACCGTCTTTAAGTACCAAAATCACATCTGCATTTTTTATGGTTGAAAGTCTGTGAGCAACTACAAAACTTGTTCTACCTGTCATCATCTTATCAAATGCCTTACTTATTCTTGCTTCAGTCATTGTATCTATACTTGAGGTAGCCTCATCAAGTATAAGCATAGGTGGAAGTACAAGCATAATTCTTGCAATACATAGAAGCTGCCTTTGTCCGGCCGAAAGGTTTTCACCACCCTCGGTTACTATTGTATCATATCCGTCAGGTAATCTTTTTATAAAGCTGTCGGCATATGCTTCCTTAGTCTGCCTCTATCTCTTCAAATGTAGCATCAGGTTTTCCGAATGCAATATTGTCCCTTATTGACGCATTCTTTAACCATGTCTCCTGTAAAACCATACCGAAGTTTTTCTCTGATCGATTTTTCTTGTAATATCATTGATATTCTTGCCCTCTATCTTAATAGAGCCGCTGTCTATATCATAAAAGCGCATCAAAAGATTTATAATAGTGGATTTTCCGCTTCCTGTCGGTCCCACTATTGCAATTCTCTGTCCGGCTTTTACATCAAGGTTAAGATCCTCGATAAGTTTCTTTGATTTATCATACGAAAAGTAAACATGTGATATTTCCACATTTCCGTCTACATTTTCAATCTTATTATTTACATCCTTATCAGGAAGTATCTCTTCTTCATCTATAAGTGCAAATACTCTTGCGGCACAGGCAAATGAATTTTGCAGTTCGGTAACCACTCCCGATATTTCATTAAAAGGCTTTGTATATTGAGTAGCATAACTGAGTACCGAAGTAAGCTGTCCAACACTCATTTTTCCTGTAATTGCAAGCAATGCTCCTGAAATTGCAACACCTGCATACACTAAAGAGTTTACAAATCTTGTAGCGGGAAATGCTATAGCCGAAATAAATATAGCATTTTGGCTTGCCACCCTGAGCGCCTCATCGGATTCTTTAAACTCGTTTTCTATTTCCTTCTCCATGTTGAAGTTTTTCACAGTTCCAAGTCCTGCAATCATTTCATCAACTATTCCTGTCATTCTTGCTCTTCTTTCCGATTGTGACTTGAAATGCTTGTAAGTATTCTTTGCAATAAGCCCTGCAACCAACATTGCAAGCGGTGTAACAAGAAGAACTACCAATGTAACATATACATTTATTTTAAACAATATGATAATAGTCAGTATAATAGTCAGTATGCCTGTAAAAAACTGGGCAAAACCCATCAAAAGTCCTTCGGAAAACTGATCCACATCATTTATAACTCTGTTTATTATCTCACCATGACTTGTAGAATCCACATATGATATAGGAAGTTTCATTATCTTTGCAAATGCCTGATTTCTGATATCTCTTACCATATGATATGCAACTCCGTTATTTATAGCGGTCATACACCACTGAGCTACAGCTGTAATACACATTATAATTATCATTGTAAAAAAATAATTTTTATAAGCTTTTTCAAAGTCTACATTTCCCCTTGAAACAATTGTATCCACAGCTCTACCTGTAAGTATCGGAAGATATAAAGTTGTAAGCACGATGACCACAGCAAGTATCAGACTGACAAACATTCTGAATCTGTACGGATGCAGCAGGTTTAAAATTCTTTTTAAAGTATTTTTATTTTTCTTCATTTTAATCCTCCTCCGTCATTATCTGTGAACTGTATATTTCCTTGTAGATAGGATTATTCTCCAAAAAGTTCTTCATGAGTACCGATACCTACAATTTTTTTCCGTCATCCAGTACTATTATTCTGTCGGCACTTTTTATTGAAACTATTCTTTGGCTGACTATAAAAGTTGTAATATTTTTTTATCTCTTTAATTGCCCTTCTGAGTCTTGAATCAGTGGCATAGTCAAGTGCTGAAGATGAATCGTCAAGTATAAGTATTCCCGCTCTTTTTACAAGACTTCTTGCAATGGAAAGCCTCTGTTTTTTTGACCTCCGGAAAAAAATTATTTCCATACATTGCTACTTCAGAATCAAGCTTGCCTTCTTTTGAGTTTATTACATCTGTTGCCTGAGCGATATCTGCGGCTTCATATAATTCTTCATCAGTTGCACTCTCATCTCCCCAAAGCAGATTGTTTCTTATGTTTCCTCTAAAAAGTCTTGACTTTTGCTCAACCAAAGCCACATTTTTTCTTAGAGAATCTAAAGTGTATTCCTTTATATCTCTACCCGCAATTTTTTTATACTGCCTCTGCTTATATCATAAAATCTTGGAATTAAATTTATAAGAGAGCTCTTTCCTGAACCCGTACCTCCGATTATTCCTATGGTTTCTCCCTTTCTTACAGAGAATGTTATATCTGAAATTGCCTCTTCCTTTGATTTAGGATATGCAAATCCCACATTTTCAAAAGTTATTATATCTCCGTCAAAATCATTTAAGACAAGTTCACTGTTTCCGCCTCTTATAGAAGACTTTATATCAAATATTTCATTTATTCTCTTTGCACAGGCACTTGCCTTTGCTAAAAGTATTATGAGATTTGCAAACTTTACAAGCTCAACAAGTATCTGTGACATATAATTTATAAGAGCAACTACCTGACCGGTGGTAAGATTACCTATATTTACCTGTATACCTCCTGCCTGAAGAATTGCTACTATACCTAAATTTACTACAACATATGTAAGAGGATTTAAAAGTGCGGATATATTTCCCACCCTTACCTGATCTTTGTAGAGATCCTCTGTCGCAATATCATATTCACCGATTTCACTTCTTTCTTTTGAAAAGGCGCGAATCACTCTGATACCTGTAAGATTTTCTCCTGTTTTTCCAAGTACCTTATCAAGCTTTCTTTGTACATTTCTATAGAGTCCTATACTCTTGGACATTATGAGTGCAACTATTATTGATAATATTAATATTACAATAAATGCAATCAGTGACATTTTAGCATCTATATTAAAAGACATTATAAATGCACCTGCAACTATAAATGGCGACCTCAAAACCAACCTGAAAAATCTGTTTACACCGTTTTGTACCTGATCACTGTCATTTGTTATTCTGGTTACCAAAGTTTCTCTTCCAAGTATATCAGTCTCTGCATGTGAAAACTGTAAAATATGAGCAAACAAATCATCTCTAAGTTTTGTTCCGAAACCGGTTGCAGCCTTTGCACTGAAATACTGTGCAACTATAGCTGATGTAAGCCCTATTACAGCTAATGTCACAAGCAGGATTCCCATCTTTATAATATAATTTGAATCTTTATTTCCTATTCCGGTATCAATAATTTTTGCTATAACAAGCGGTACCAAAAGTTCAAATGCCGCCTCCAAAAATTTAAATAACGGTGCAAGAACAGACTCCACTTTATAATCTTTTAAATATCTGGCCAGTCTAAGCATAATCCTCCTATCTGTTTGCGTACAATTTCTTTATGATAATGCTTTTTTAATAGATTGTCAAAGTAAAAGGCATATATTTATAATGTGTTTTTCATTATAAATATATGCCTGAAATTTATCCCATCAAAGATGATACAAAATACCATACAAGCACTACAAGTCCAAGACCGATTCTGTAGTAACCGAAGAATTTAAAATCATTTTTCTTTATCCAGTTCAATAAGAAACTTATAGAGAAAACCGATACCACAAATGCAACTATCATTCCGAGTAAAAGATATACAACTTCTGCTGCAGTATAGTGAAAACCGAATTTAACCAGTTTCAAAAGGCTTGCACCGAACATTATCGGTATACTTAAGAAAAAGGAAAACTCAGCCGATACGGCTCTTGAAGCTCCTAAAATCATACCGCCTATAATAGTCGCCCCTGACCTTGATGTTCCCGGTATAAGTGCAAGCACCTGAAAGAATCCGATAAATAAAGCGGTCTGATAATCTATTGCATGAACGCTTCTGATACTGTCAATCCTCTTTTTATTGGAATTTTCTATCATAATAAATAAAATACCATAGATAATCAGTGCCATAGATACCACAAATCCGTTATAAAGATGTGCATCCAGCCAGTCATCAATTAAAAACCCAAGCATAGCAGCCGGCAAACATGCAATAATAATCTTCTTCCACAATTCAATGGTAAGTCTTCTCATCTTTGAACTTTTACCCCTGCTGAACGGATTCAACTTTTTAAAATATAAAACCACAACAGCCAAAATGGCACCAAGCTGTATAACCACCATAAACATTGATTTGAATTCTGTGCTTGCATTAAGTCTGATAAGCTCATCAATCAAAATCATATGACCTGTGGAACTTATAGGCAACCATTCCGTTATACCCTCTACAATACCGATAATTATGACCTTGAGTATCTCCAGTATATTCATACTAATCCTTTCCATATTTATCTTCTAAATATTCTCTATCTGCCAATCAATCGGCGATATATTATTTTTTTACCAAAAAAATTCATTTGCTTTTGAAAAATGTTTACATCCGAAAAAACCTCTATATGCGGAAAGTGGACTTGGATGCACAGTCTTTAATACCAAATGCTTAGGATTATTTAACATCTTAGCTTTTGATATTGCAGCACTTCCCCATAACATAAACACAATAGGTCTGTCCGTCTCATTTATAATATTTATTATCGCATCTGTAAAATTCTCCCAGCCCTTTCCCTGATGTGAAAAGGCTTTATGAGCTCTTACTGTCAGTATGGTATTAAGTAAAAGCACGCCCTGTTCAGTCCATTTTAACAAATTTCCGTTATTAGGTATATATGTACCTACATCATCATGAAGCTCTTTATATATGTTTACAAGAGATGGCGGAATTTTCTTTTGGGACTTAGGTACTGAAAAAGATAAACCATGTGCCTGATTTTCTCCATGATAAGGGTCCTGTCCCAAAATCACAACTTTAATATTTGATAAAGGTGTAAGATGTAATGCCTCAAATATCTTATCTGCCGGCGGAAATACCGTATGTGTACTGTACTCCTCTTTTACAAATTCATACAAACTTCTGTAGTATGGTTTTTTAAACTCTCCGCTAAGTACTTCCTTCCACTCTCCGGTCAATTCACTCATATAGAATACCCCTGATTACTTCGTTTTTTTAAAGTATATAGTTTATTCTATCATAGCTAATTGTCCTATACAAGGTTTTTAAATAATGTCAATTATGCTAATTTAATGTTAAACAAATAAAATTTATTAACTTCTATTAAGTTAGTCTTACATATTTACAAAGCAATATACTTTTGCCTTATAATTATTTTTGCGACGAGTAAATTGTATACATTTTAATATTAATGTATTTGCTTTTAATAAAGGAGATTTATGAAGGATATTAGAAGAATACTTGAGCTTAATCTTGCTCTGTATAAGAAATATGATATTCCCATAGCCAATTTGGAAGAATTTGTCTTCGGGTTTAAATGGGCAATGGCTATTGATAATAATAAAAAAATAAGTTTTGCACTCAGAATAGGTAATGAAAAGCCTATAGCTGAATATGAGTCTATAATAAGAGAGCTAATAGGCAAGCCTTTAGATCAATGTATTGTTGAACTTTTACTTAAAGAAGATGAAACACTTCGTAATATACTTGTAGTGCTAAGCAATTTGATGAGTAAGCCGTTAAATACCGTAGAGCTTCTAAAAGACAGAGGTATTGAGCGTAGCGAAGGTCTTAATTTTTAAATATGATGTAAAGGATATGAAAGTAGGACTTATAGGATATGGTGTTTATATCAGATTTTTCCTTAACAAATGTAAGGAATTCCATGCATTTGATCTGCTTCCTGAAAAACAGATTCTAAGCTATCATATATCAAAGGACAGTACTGAAGTTTATCCTAAAAATATTTATTTCCACCTTGGAGAAGATGCTCTAAAGCACAAGGACGTGCTTAAGAATCTCGATATAATTATTATGTCAGGTTCCACTCTTGTAAATAACTCATACCTTGATATATTAAATGCCTGTACAAATGCAAAAATAAAAGGAATATACGGTCCAAGCAGTGAGCTTTCACCTGATTACCTTTTTGAAGCAGGTTATAATTATATTTTCAGTATGAATGCAAAAGACTCTAAGACATATCTTGACTGCTCATTTGCGATTATTCCAAACTTTGAAACATTTGAAGTTATGGATCTTTATGAATTGAAAAAGATAAATTAAACCTGAAAACACCCCGGATAACTTAATATTCGGGGTGTTTTTATATCTATTTTTATGTATTACCGCTTTCAAGGCAACCTATTACAGACTTTTTATAGTCCAAAAACTCTTTTGTAAGCTTAAAAGAATTATCTCTTACCGAGGTTTCTATTTTTATCTCCGTTTTTATACCTCCGTCTCCAAGAATATAAATTCTGTCCGACAGAAGTATCGCTTCATCCACATCATGAGTTATAAATATGGTGGAAGTTTTATATTTTCTTCTCATATTCATATACCAGTCATGCATCTCATCCTTTGTAATGGCATCCAGCGCAGAAAATGGCTCATCAAGTAAAGAAACATCTTTTGAAAAAAGATATGTCCTTAAAAGCGCAATCCTTTGCCTCATACCTCCTGAGAGTTCTTTAGGATATTTTTTTGCATAGGCATCCAGCTTAAACTCTTTTAACATTTCATTTGCCTTTACCAATGCATTCGATTTCTTTTCCTTTTTTATCAAAAGAGGAAGTGCCACATTCTCTTCTATCGTCATATAAGGCAACAAAAGGTCTTTTTGAAATGAATAACTTATAATACCTGATTTACCTGTGATATCCTCTCCTCTATATATTACCTTTCCTGCGTCGGGCTTTAACAGTCCTGCTATTATATTAAATAAAGTACTCTTTCCGCTTCCGCTTACTCCAAGAAGTGAAACCAACTCATTATCTTTAAGTTCGATATCTACATTTGAAATAATCTGTCTTTCATCATATCCGAAGCTTACATTTCTTACTTCTAAAATAACCTCACTATTTTGTGATGAATTCATTATCAAGTCCCGCTCCCTCATCTATAGGGTTTTCTAAAAGGTTGTTCTCATTAAGCCATTTGTAAAATTCTCCCCATCTGTCGGCATCAATATATCCCCATGGTGTACCTTCGTCTATGTATTGAGCTGATAAATACTCCTGAGAAGCCATTGCAAGATTTTTATCTATCTCAGGTGCATACTTTAAGAGTATTTCCGCAGACTCCTTAGGATTTCCTGCAGACAAACTCGTATCCTTTTTTGTAGCCTCAAGAAAGCTCTTAACTGTATCCTTATCATTTTTTATCATATCATCATTTGTAAAAATCACAGGTGTATAATAGTCAAATGTTGGATTTATATCTTTAAAAGCAAAATAATCAAATTCAAAACCTTTGACATTGGCTGCAATACCTGCCCATCCATAATATACCCAGATAGCGTCTACCTGTTTGCTGCTAAGTGCAGATACCTCATCTGTAACTGTTGAGGGTATAAGATTTACCTTGCTGAAATCTCCTCCGTCCTTTTCAACTACATTTTTTAACATAGCTTTTTCTATAGGCATATCCCATGTAGCATAATTTTTACCTTCAAGACCCTTAGGTGATGTAATTCCGTCATCTTTTCTTGACATTATTCCTGAAGTATTATGCTGTGTTATAGCTGCAACCGCCTTTATAGGAAGCGCATTGTCTCCTGAAAGCGCTCCTGCCATAGTATCCTGAAAGGATACTCCAAAGTTTGCCTTGCCGCTTGCAACAAGTACTTCCGCACCGTCCTCAGGCGGTTGAACTATTTCAAGCTCAATTCCTGCATCCTTATAGTATCCCTTTTCCATTGCAACATAAAATCCTGTATGATTTGTATTCGGCGTCCAATCAAGTACCAAAGTCAGCTTTTTACTGCCGGTTTCTGTATTCTTTTTACTCCCGCAGGCAGTACTTCCCAAAACCAAAGCACCGACACTTAATGCAACAAATAAATTCTTAATTACTTTTTTCATGTTTCTCCTCCCATGGCATGGATATCTTCTCCAAAAATATCCACCGCCTTTAATAATAATAAACTAAGTATAGATATAATAATTATAACTGCAAACATCTTGTCAAAGGCATATGCCTTTCTAACCCTTGTCATATATACGCCAAGTCCTCTAAATCCACCAAGCCATTCAGATATTACACCTCCTACTACAGAGTATGAAGCTGAAATCTTCAATGCCGCAAAAAATTTCCCCATAGATGAAGGCACCTTTATAAATTTATAAATATCAATTTCGCTTGCACCCATAGACTTTAAAAGGTTTATCTCATCTTTGTCCGTACTCTTAAAACTTTCAAGTACACCTATTGTAATAGGGAAAAAAGTCACAAGTACTATCAGTATAATTTTAGGCAAAAGATCATATCCGAACCATAATACCAAAAGCGGTGCAATTGCTATTGTAGGAATCGTTTGGCTGATAATAATAATCGGATAAAAGGTTTTATACAGTTTTGAAAATCTATCCATTAACAATGCAAATAAAAGTCCCAGTAGCACTCCTACTGTCAGTCCAAGCATACTTTCAAGCAGTGTATATAAAAGATGATACATGAGTAATAAAAAATCTTCTGCCAATGCACTTACTATCTGCACAGGTGAAGGCATAAGATATCCCGGTATTATTTGTAGGCTGCAAAGCATCTGCCAAATTAATAAAAATAAAACACCAAATCCGATCGGGTATATACTGTCTCTTTTATTTTTCATCTGTATGGTGCTTTGTCACCTTTCTGTCTATTGTAAGCAAGTCTCCGTCAGGTTTAAAGCTTACTTTAATATAAGCCATTACCCCCGGTGCACCTGCCCTTATCGCCACATGTTGACATTCCTTTACAATATCCATCAGTTCGTCATATTCGCCCTCAATTGTTGTTTCAAAAGGACCGACATAATATTTCAAACCTGTACTCTTTATATATGCTATTACCTCATCTACAATTCTTACTATTTCTTCATTGTCATATATTTCAGGTAATGTCTGTATAGCTACACTCGCATTCATATTTACCTCCAAAAAAAGACTGCTCTACGGCAGTCTTTTTTCTTTCCCTACGCCGGCATTACCCGGATCAGGTTATGGGTTAAGGTAAAAACCTCTCTCAGCCGTATTAGCACCCCTTCAAATATTTACTTTGATTATAATACGAATCCAAAAAAATTCAATCAAATTTTTTTATAAAAAAATAAAAAAACTTTTAGTTGACAGATTAGAGCTTAACTGGTATAGTATCAAAGTACCTTACAGAGGGGAATAGTTCAATGGTAGAGCAACGGTCTCCAAAACCGTAAATGGGGGTTCGAGCCCCTCTTCCCCTGCTTTAAATCTCGAGGTGTGGCTCAGTTTGGTGGAGTGCAGCGTTCGGGACGCTGAGGTCGCAAGTTCGAATCTTGTCACCTCGATTTATAAGGCCAATTGGTCAAGCTGGCTAAGACGGCGCCCTCTCACGGCGCAAACCCGGGTTCGATTCCCGGATTGGTCATCAAAAAGTAAATATCCCGTTAAAGGGCCAATTGGTCAAGCGGCTAAGACGGCGCCCTCTCACGGCGCAAACCCGGGTTCGATTCCCGGATTGGTCATTAAAGGAAGAGTGAAGCTCTTCCTTTATTCATATATAGGCTTGTGTAGCACAGTTGGTAGTGCAACTCATTCGTAATGAGTAGGTCGTCGGTTCGAGTCCGATCGCGAGCTTAAAAAAGCCGCCTTTCGGCAGCTTTTTTACATCTCCACTTCTATTCCGTCTCTCCAGATTCTGTCAAGATCATAGAAAGCTCTGTCTTCTCTAAGAAAAATATGAACAACAATATCCCTATAGTCAAGTAACATCCAAGTTGCATTCTTATTTCCTTCTATAGCATGAGGAACAATTCCTTCTCTACCTAAAATAAAATCAATCTCATCAGATATAGCCTGAACCTGATTTACATTATTTGCACTGGCTATTATAAAATAATCCGCTACGGAACTTACTTTTTGTTATATCAATAACCTTGATATCTTCGCCTTTTTTTGTCATCAATTATATTATAAATCTTTTTTTACAATTTCTTTTTATTTCCATCTACACCTCTTCATCTCTCAATTCATATGTAAACTTATCTATATACATATCCTGACTGCTCAAATACTCAATAGTTGAATTTGCAATTCTTCCTATCGCTTTAGTTATATCCTCAAATGCAAGTTTTCTTATCTCATCAAGACCCGGTAATTGTTTTTCTATTAGGTTCTATATAGTCTGCAACAAATACAATTTTTTTCCAACATACTCATATCTTTTTTTACCTGTTGTATGCCATCTTATAGCCGACAAGATATCTTTATCTTTAATATTGTAGTTTTTTCTTGCCAAGTAAGGTGCGTATATTGCATGAAGAATTTGAGGCGCTTTATCTGCCACCAAAGCAACATAAGTCTTATCGGTATAAGGATCGTCAAATGCTTTCATATCCTCTTTGAGTTTTGAAACCTTCTCTCCTTTTGCAACATCATGCAAAATACCTGCAAGTTCCGCCTTTACAATATCCTCTCCATAACGCATAGCCAAAGCGGCCGATGTATAAGCCACTCCAAGAGTATGCTCATATCTTTTTTTCGGCAATTTATCTTTCAAATCAGCCTTTATAAAGTCTATATTTTCTCGACTAAAATCAAACATATATTTTATTCTCTTCTATATATCTGCAAACACTCTCAGGAACATACTTTTGTAATACTTTCTCCGCCTCCGGCCAATTCCCTTATATGAGTTGAAGAAATATCAATATCCATAGTATCCAAAAAGTAAATACCTTTAATTTCATATTTACTTTTCAGATACTCAAAATGCTTTTTTAAGGTAAGATTTTCATTGCTGTAATCCCTTGATGCCACTATCAATTTTACTATCTTTAATATGATATCAGGATTTTTCCAGGTTTCTATCTCATAAAACGAATCCGCACCCATAATAAAGTAAAACTCATCGTCAATATACTTACTCTGAAGTTTTTCCAAAGTATTGAAAGTGTAGGAATTACCTTCTAAAGTATTTTCAAAATCCGAACAATAAAGTCCGCCATGCCCATGTATCGCCAATTCAATCATGGATTTTCTGATAGAGAATTCACTGATCTTTTTACCAAGCTTATGTGGCGGTGTCTTTGCGGGCATAAACCATACTTCATCAAGATTACACAACTCTTTTGCTTCCTCTGCCAGTATCAAATGTCCTAAATGTATCGGATCAAATGTACCGCCAAGAATACCGATTCTTTTCATATTACTTCGGAAGGTTTATCTTTCTGTTCTTAGGCTCATCAGCCTGTTTATAAAGTACTATCTTCTTTCCTATAACCTGCACCACTTCGCTTCTTGTAAGCTTTTGCAATTTCAGGTGCAATTATCTTAGGATCGTCGGCACAGTTTTTCAAAACAGATATCTTTATTAACTCTCTTGGCTCCATAGCCTCTGCAATAGCGGCAGCATTCTCCTCTGTAAGAGAAGCTTTGCCTATTTGCATTATAGGGTCAAGGTTCATAGCCAGTCCCTTTAAATATGCTCTTTGTCTACTATTCATTTCTCTCCTATTTACTTATAATAGTCAAACTCATGGCCATACATACGAACAGTATTTCCATCAACTATTCCTGCCTCTTCCAGCTTTTCCAAAACACCTGAAGTCTTTAAGAATTTCTGGAAGAAATCAAATCCCTTCTCAGAATCAAGATTTGTATATCCAAGCATCTTTTCAATTCTTGGACCTTCTACCACAAATACTCCGTCCTCATCAATTTCAACTGTAAACGGAAGATTCTTATCACTTGAATAATCTACTTCAAACTCTTTCTCAAAAACTTTAACAGTTCTGTCGATTGTACTGAGAACATTTACAATTTCATAGAGAAGCTCCTGTATACCTTTTCCGCTTACTCCCGATATAGGGAATACCTTAATGTCGGGAAAAGCCTCCTTTATTCTCTCTATTTGACTGTTTTCTTCATCATAGATTGCATCTATTTTATTTGCGGCAATAAGCTGCGGTCTTTCAAGCAGGCTCTCATCATAACTCTTGAGCTCATTCATGATGGTTTTTATATCCTCTACAGGATCTCTGCCTTCAGTAGAAGCCGCATCTACCACATGTACAAGTACCTTGGTTCTTTCAATATGTCTTAGGAAATCATGTCCAAGGCCTACACCTTCACTGGCACCCTCTATAAGTCCCGGAATATCTGCCATAACAAAACCGCCTGCTCCCTTGACATCCACCACTCCCAGATGAGGATCAAGTGTTGTAAAGTGATAATTAGCAATCTTAGGCTTTGCATTACTTACTCTGGAGAGCAGTGTTGACTTACCTACATTAGGAAATCCTACGAGACCTACATCAGCTATAACCTTCAGCTCCAAGAGAACAAACATCTCTTTTCCGGGCTGACCGGGCTTTGCAAACTTAGGTACCTGCATGGTAGCGGTGGCAAAATTCATATTTCCAAAACCGCCCTTACCGCCTCTAAGGATAACCTCTCTCTTATTTTCTCCGGACATATCGGCAATTACCTTGCCTGTTTCAAAGTCCTTTATTACCGTACCCTCAGGTACTTTAAGCGTCAGACTCTTGGCATCAGCACCATGGCATTTTCTCTTACCACCCGGCTCACCGTCTCCCGCCACATATTTTCTCTTCATTCTAAAATCGGTGAGTGTATTCAGACCTTCATCCACTTCAAAAATGATATCTCCGCCTTTTCCACCGTCACCACCATCCGGACCGCCGGCTGCCACAAAAAGCTCTCTTCTAAAGCTTACATGTCCATCTCCGCCCTTGCCCGATTTTATAAAAATTTTTGCACTGTCAGCAAACATAAATACCTCTTTGTATTAAAGAAGGCCTCATACATCTGTATGAAGCCTCCCGTCTCAACTCTTATTCAGCAATAGCTCTTGGGTAAACAGAAACCTGCTTTTTGTCTCTGCCCTTTCTTTCAAAACGAACTACACCGTCAACTGTAGCGAACAAAGTATCATCACCACCACGACCTACATTAAGTCCCGGATGAATCTTTGTACCTCTCTGTCTGTATAGTATATTTCCAGCTAAAACAAACTGTCCGTCTGCTCTCTTAGCACCAAGTCTTTTTGACTCAGAGTCACGACCGTTCTTTGTAGATCCAACTCCCTTTTTATGAGCGAAAAGCTGAAGGTTCATTTTTAACATTTACTTGACCTCCTGTAAATTAATCTTGATAAAATCTCCGTACTCTTCTCCTATATCCATAAGACCAAGAATACATGAATCCAGTAATAGTCCCGATTTTTCACTTCTATCATGCAAAACAAAGGAAAAGAAGCCGTCATCAGAATCGACCGTAAAGTCGTCATCACAAAAATGTTCAATAGAATTTGCCAGATTCAGTGTAAGCACCGAAACCGCTGCACATACTATATCCTTGCCTTCTTCATCAAAGTTTGCATGTCCTGAAACTTTCAAACCGGTGTATTTGCCATCTTTAGCAAATGCAATAACGTCAATCATAAAGATTATGCATTAATCTTTTCAATCTTAACTTCTGTAAACTGCTGTCTGTGACCGTTCTTCTTGTGGTGACCTTTTTTAGGCTTGTACTTGTATACAATAACCTTCTTAGCCTTGCCCTCTTTAAGAACAGATGCACTAACACTTGCTCCTGTTACAGTAGGTGTTCCAACTTTAAGTTCTCCATCGTTTAGTGCAAGAACCTGATCGAATGTAACAGCCTCACCGTCTGCTTTTCCAAGTTTCTCTACTCTAATGATATCTCCTTCAGAAACCTTATACTGCTTACCACCTGTAGCAATAATTGCGTACATAAGGATACCTCCTATTATCATTACTCGCCAAAATTGGTGCCTGAAACAGGCTTGAAACCAACATTGAGCGGCATACCTACTGAGTATACACTAAAAAAATATAGTGATTGTCAATCAATATATTTACTTTCACTTTCATTTAATATTGTCTCAGCCTGCTTTGTAGCATCCTTGTCTACATCAGACTTATTTGTAACCTTATTTATAAGATCAGGAATCATATCAAGGATTTTAGTGAATGCATCCTGATTTTTTATATTCACAACCTTAGTTCTTCCGTCTTGAATAATAAGCATTGCACTCGGTGTTATCTTGGCACTCATTCCGCCGCCACCCTTTGACTTTGAGGTTTCTTCAAATGTACCCGTTGCCATTCCGCAACTTACATCCACCAATGGTATTATTGTAGTATCACCTACAACAATAGGTTCACCCACTACAGTCTTTGTTGTAAGAAAAGTATTCATACCGTTAAATATAGCTTCGGCATTATCAAAAAATCGACTGTTCTTCTCCATCTTTGCCCTTTCTATCGTAAAACATAATATATGTAAATTAATAAGCTCTCTTAAAGTCTTCATTATACCACATATTTATAATAATATCACCATACTTAGTTTACATTTATTTCCATATTTGATATGATAGTATCAATTCCTAGTTAGACACTAGGTATTAAATCAAAGCAAACTGATGATTTCGCTCAAACTCCAAAGGCTCTCGGCTGAAATAAATCATCAGATTACATAGAAAAGAGGAATCAAATGAAAATTTCTACTAGAGGTAGATATGCTTTAAAAATGATGGTCGAGTTTGCAATAAACTCCGATACACCCACAAAAATAAATCAGGTTTCCAAATCCTACGGAATTTCAGAAAAATACCTGGAGCAGATAGTCTCCATTCTTTCAAAGGCTAAGCTTGTAAAAAGTATTCGTGGTGCTCAAGGCGGATATTTACTCATCAAACCTGTAGAAGAATATACTGTTGGTGAAATACTGAGACTTACCGAAGGGTCACTCTCTCCGGTTGACTGTCTTGACGGCAACGGTTCCTGTGTGCATTCAGACTTTTGTGTGACACAGAACCTTTTCAAAAAAGTTGAAGATGCCATCAACAATGTAGTAGACAATATATCTCTTCAGGATCTGGTAGACGATGAGCTTGATATACGAAAAAGAGAAAAAGAACTTGAATCAAATGATAAAAAAACGGTTGCCATAAAAATCACATAAAAGGTGATATATGGCAACCGTTTCAATTTGCAAAACAACAAGGTCTCATACTTTTCACTTAAATCAATATACTTTGTAAAAATTATTTAAAGACAATACTAATAAACATATTATCCATATAGAATCAAATATAAAATGCAAAAATCTTTCTCATACAACACCTCAATATTTTTATTTAGTTAAAAACATATACAACGAAAGTACTGAAAATATCCCGGACAGTATTATTATAACAATCCTTGCTAACCTAAATTTAAGTCTGCCGGTTAAAAATATTTGAAAATACCATTGTCCCGAATATTCCAAACACCATCATGAAAAATAATGAATTCAAAAGCTTTATCACTTAATTTAACAATATCGGTAGAGCTGTTTAATGTAAGCAATATAATACAAATACACCAAACCGCTACAAATATATAAGACAATATCTTCTTCATATCTTCTCCTTAATTATGTCAGGTTCTATTATACCATTTATATATCTCATATTCTACCTTTGACAGTGCAAAAATAAAAGGCATGGCGCCTTACATCACCATGCCTTTTATTTTACTCTAACATTTTTATATAACTCTAACCCTTGCGTAAATATATCACTCTAAGTATCACTCTAACTATGTTATATCGCTCTAACTATGTAACACACTCTAAAAATCACTCTTAAAACACTCCTATTATCACTCAGCCTTTGCTATATCACTGTAACAATCACTCTAAAATAAAACATTGATATTTATGAAAAAGTTTGACTTCTCAAACATTTCTTGGCTTTGACAATTATGATTATAGCGACAAAAAAATATACTTTTTTATAAAAAAAGTATAAACTGCGGTTTTTTAAGGTACAAACTGCAGTAAATATATTTGTTTTAATTTTTAACGTAAAAAGCTATCTAAATGATAGCTTTTTTACTGTGATCTCCTATATACTCCAAACAAATTCACTCAAGATTGGATGGAACTCCCGTATCACTCTTTAACATCTGATTTCTCTAACAATTGCCATTATACATGAATTTCTATATAATCTACATGAAAGGTATAAAATACGGTTTTTTTAAGGTATAAACTGCATTATTCATTTTTAATTATATCGTTTTTCTTTACCTTAATGTAAAATAAAATATACAAAAAGAGGAACATTATGAATGTACTTATAACAGGTGCTTCCGGCGGTATCGGCAGAGCCGTCGCAATAGAATTCGCAAAACATAAATGTAATATAATCGGCTGTGCAAAAACAAATGCCAAAGGACTTGAAGAAACAAAAAAGATAATTGAAGATACAGGTGTAAAATGTTATACAGAACTCTGTGATATCACGAATGAAAAAGCTGTAATAGATTTTATATCATCTTCAACAAAAAGAAATAGGTCCTACAGAAATACTGGTAAATAATGCAGGTATATCCTTTATCGGTTTGATGCAGGATATGTCAATAGATGAGTGGAACAATGTAATTAATACCAATCTCACATCAGTATTTTTAATGTCAAAGCATATAATTCCATATATGTTAAAGGAACAAAAAGGGCATATTATAAATATTTCGTCTGTCTGGGGAAATATAGGTGCATCCATGGAGGTGGCATATTCAGCCTCCAAGGGAGGTTTAAACAGTTTTACAAAAGCACTGGCAAAAGAGCTTGCACCAAGTAATATTTTGGTAAATGCAATCTCTCCCGGATTTATTAATACTGAAATGAATAAATGCTTTGATAATGATGAATTAAACGCTATATTTGATGAAATACCGCTTGGAAGAAGCGGTGAAACCGATGAAGTTGCCGATCTTGTCTACAAAATGGCAACATCCAAATATCTTACAGGACAAATAATCACAATAGACGGCGGATGGACATAAAATGAAGGCTATCATACACTGCAGGATTAATTATAAGTCATTCAAATCAAGTCTTTCCTGTAGCATTTATGATAGCCCTTTATATATAAAGATATAATATCTTTTATATCAATATTTGAATATATCAAATACTACCGATATATCCATAGTTGCTTCAACAATCTTTTTAATGATTTAATTATAAATAGCAACTAATTTTTATGTCAATATGCCCTTTATAACTTTGTGAACATTGACCTTATAATATTTTTTTATTATATTAATCTCTCACAAATATATGTGTTCTTTCTGTTGATAATATGTCAATAGAAACATTAATTTGAGAGTTTTTTTCTTGATAAGTTTCGGCGCACTTTATCTTGCTAATCTGGTGAATAACTTTAAAAAGGAGTTTCATGGTTATATATAAAACTTATGGTCGCTGTAATTTCATAACAGACCGTATATTTTCTTAATCTTTCTTATATACAACTTTACCACCAACCATAGTCAAAACAGGCAATATATTTTTGATATCATCATGTTCTACAGTAAAAATATCTTTGTCCAGTAGCACCATATCTGCCAAAAATCCGGGTTTTATACGTCCCTTAACATCTTCCATGAACTCTCCGTATGCACTTTCTAATGTATAAGCATCAATAGCAGTTTCTACATCTACACATTCATTCGGATAATAACCTTCCTTAGGATTCCCATTTTTATCCTTTCTCGTTACAGCCATATATATATTTGGAAACGGATTACAATCTTCTACAGGACAATCTGTACCATATGCAACATGTGCTCCTTTTTTAGCCAAACTTCCAAATGCATATGAAGTTGAGGCAAGCTTAGAACCTACCAGATTATCAGCAATCTTCATATCATAATCCAAGAATATAGGCTGTGCAAAAACAAGTATATTTAATTTGGCAATCCTATCTATCAACTCACCACTTGTAATTTGACAATGTATCAAAGTATGTCTTAATTTATTTTCACCATCCACAAATGCCTTTTCATAACTATCAATAGTACGTTTTACAGCCTCATCACCAATAACATGAGTAACAACTTGAAGTCCTTTTTCCTTAGCTAACTTGCAGTACCTGTCCATATCCTCAACGCTAATCCATTCAAGCCCATGGTCATCAGGTCTACCAACATATCCATCTGTCATAAGAGCTGTTCTAGCCCCAAGACTTCCATCTTTAAATAATTTTAAAGGTCCAAGAGTAAGCCAAGAATCTTTTGGATAAACACCATGTACATATTCACCATTTTCTAAGTACTCTTTAAAGTCTTCTACATTATTAAAACATACTTGATGCCTATATCTAAGCAATCCTTCGTCTTTATCATATATATCATGAAAAAGTTTAAAAGCGGCCGGTCCATCCATAAATGTTGTTCCAACATCATTGCTTTGCACACTGGTAAGTCCATGTGCTACTGCATATTCCATGGTTTCAATCAAAATTTTTCTACGTTCTTCAAGCGAAAAATCCGGAATCAAGCGTTTTGCAATATTGCAACCGTTCCCTGTATCCAACAAATCAATGCCAATCAACTATTCATTCCCATTCTTTGTAATACATATGACCCAAGATAAAATATACCTGAACCGATCATAATACCACCAATAATGCTTATTCCACCAAACACACCGATTTCACGCTTGAATTCTGTTTGCTCTGTAGTCAGTGAAGATAATTTTTGATTGTCACTCATATATTGTCATTTCTCCTATACGTCTTTTATATCTGATTATAAAAAAACTTAGGTTTACCATATCTCTTATATAATAAACCTAAGTTATAAATTTTATTCCACTTCAGGGTGTTCCTTTTTAAACTTCGCGTTCTTTATAGGAGCCACAACTGCCAAAGGTATTACAAGCAAGAATACACAAACTCTACCAATCCAACCATAACCTACAGCTATAAGCTTTGTAAGTCCTGCAAATGACAACAATGTAGCTATCACAATTGAAATGAGTGATATAATTATTCTTCTTTGCTCGATATTTAATGATTTAAATCCAACTTTCTCAAATCTTGTTACAAGTCCAAATACTACTCCTACACCTGTTGATACAAATGCACAGAACAATATAACTGAATATGCATATAACAAAATTGGTGCATTAATAAATTTAGCTATATTGAAAATTGGAAGACTCATACCATCTTCAAGTTGTGTGAGCGCATTCATATTTCCCAGTATCATTATGGCACAAAGTGCTGTCATAAGACCGTTTATAACAGTTCCAATTATAGCAAATCCCATACATTTTTTTGTTGTATCAAGAAGTTGAGATGTACTGATAATAGATGCAACTACCAAACTCTGAAATCCGGCGTACAAAAATCCGTTCCATATTGCAGTTCCTAAAGATCCTTCTACATGCTTTGTTGCAGCAACTTCACTTATGCCTGCCTGTCCAAGTGACAATCCCGGAATCAATAGTGCAATAAGGCAAACCAAAATCATAATTGTTATAATTGTAGATGCCTTTCTAACAAGTCCTGCTCCGAATATAGTCAGAACAAAGAATATCGCTCCTGTTATTATACAACCGATGTAAAAGTTCAATCCCCAAAGGCTTGCAAACAACTTTCCTCCACCTGCAATTGCAATACCGGCACCTACTACAACCAATACGAAGAAAGCAATGTCAAAGAACAATTTACCTGCAGATGAAAATGGAGCATATAAGTGATGTGCTAATTCATCATAACGGAAAGCTTTGTGATTCTTAGCCATAACTGCACCATTATAATAACACCATCCCAAAAGTATTATTACCAATGCAGGCATAAACAGGGCGGTAAATCTATACTTTACAAAATACTGTACAGTTTGATTACCTGTTGCAAATCCACCACCTACATGTGTGCCAAACCAAACCGCTGCAACTGAAAACATTGCCCCTAAAGCTGATTTTTGAGAAGTATTCTTATCCATATACTTCCTCCTTAACCTTTATTAAATAATTCTTCCAAACGAGCACCATCTTTTAAAAGCTCTATTAGTTGTGGGACTACTTCATATATATCTCCTACAATACCATAGTCAGCTACATCAAATATAGGTGCGTTGGGATTTGTATTAATAGCAACAATAATTCCTGAATCCTGCATACCGGCCAAATGCTGTATAGCACCTGAAATACCACATGCAATATACACTTTTGGACGTACAGTTGTTCCTGTTTGCCCAACTTGTCTTGATCTGTCAATCCATCCGGCATCAACTGTAGCTCTTGAAGCACCTATAGTGCCTCCCAAGATATCTGCAAGCTCCTTTAATAGTTTAAAACCGTCCGCATTCTTGATTCCCATTCCACCTGATACTATAATATCTGCATCAGTTAAAGGAATCATATCCTTTTTAATTTTTATTATATCTAATACTTCTGTTCTTATATCGTCCTCGGATAAATCAACCTTTACGTCAATGATATCTCCTTTTTTTGATGTGTCTTTATAGCCTTATCCATAACTCCCGGACGAACTGTACACATTTGAGGTCTTGTTTCAGGGCAGATAATAGTTGCCATCAAATTACCGCCAAATGCAGGTCTTGTCTGCAAAAGCTTTCCATCTTCCTCATCTATTTCAAGCTTTGTACAATCTGCAGTAAGTCCTGTGTTAAGTTTTGAAGCAATTCTTGGTGCCAAATCTCTACCTATATGGGTGGCTCCAATAAGAATTATCTCAGGCTTATACTCTTCTACTGCCTTTTCCAACACCTTTGCATAACCGTCTGTAGTATAATTATGTAATAACTTGTTATTTACATAATATACCTTATCGGCACCGTGTTGTATAAGCTCAGGTATCAAATCATCAACATTATCTCCTGCAAGAAATGCACATAGCTCAACGCCAATCTTACTTGCGAGTTTCTTTCCTTCTCCCAAAAGTTCAATAACTACAGGTGTAAGTACTCCCTGACGTTGTTCGGCAAATACCCACACTCCTTTAAATGATTTTATATCTCTGTTATCCATGCTTTCCTCCTATCAGATAATGTGATGATGTTTAAACTTGATAGCCAATTGTTCAACCATATCTTTTACGCTTCCTTCAAGCATAACAGACTTTCCCTTAGCCGGTGGAGTAAAGGATTTATATACTCTTGTAGGAGATGCCTTAAGACCTACATCTGTTGGTGATACGTCCAAATCATCAATATTCCAACGTGTTATATCCATCTTCATAGCTTCAAATATTCTATCAACGCTCATGTATCTTGGACTGTTTAATTCTTTAACAGCAGTCAACATAGCCGGTGACTTTACCTTTATTACTTCATATCCATCTTCCAGCTGTCTTTGTACTGTCACAGTGTTATCGTCATTTAATACAATATCCTGCACATATGTTATCTGTGGAATTCCAAGTTTTTCTGCTGTTTGTGGTCCTACTTGAGCTGTATCTCCATCTATTGCCTGTCTTCCACCAAATATAAAATCATAATCTTTCAATTTGCGACATGCTGATGCCAATGCATTTGATGTAGCCCATGTATCTGATCCGCCGAACGCTCTGTCTGAAATCAAATATGCTTCATCCGCACCCATAGCCAAGCACTCTCTAAGCATGTTTTCAGCCTGTGGCGGTCCCATAGAAATGACACTTACTATTGTATCAGGTAACTTATCTTTTATTGTTAACGCTGCCTCCAAGGCATTTGCATCATCCGGGTTTAAAATACTAGGTACACCATCTCTTATAAGCGTATTTGTTTTAGGATCTATACGCACTTCTGTAGTATCAGGTACCTGTTTTGCACATACTATAATTCTCAAAATAAATCCTCCATGTTAATTAAAATAAACTATAAGCTTGTTATTTTATCACTTTTTTATCACATGGCCTGCAATAACCATTTGTTGTACCTGTGATGTTCCTTCATAAATTGACAAAATCCTTGCATCTCTATATATTCTCTCAATAGGATAATCCTTGATATATCCGTATCCTCCATGGAGTTGTAGTGCTTTTATATGCAACTTCGTTTGCTGTTTCTGCTGCATAATATTTTGCCATAGCCGACTCAAGTCCAGGTACTCCGCCACTATCTTTTTTCATAGCTGCATCATACACAAGCAATCTTGCAGCCTGAACCTTTGTAGCCATATCTGCAATGGTAAACTGCGTATTTTGGAATTTTGCTAAAGGTCTATTAAACTGAATTCTTTCTTGAGTGTACTTTATCGCTTCATCTAATGCTCCTTGTGCTACTCCAAGAGCCTGTCTTTGCGACTCCAATTCGTCCGTAATCCAATGTGTTCAGCATTATCTTAAAAGCCACGTCCTTCTCCTCCAAGTAAATTAGACTTAGGAACCTTTACTTTATCCAATATAATATCTGAAGTCTCTGTACCACGAATTCCCATCTTATCTTCATGTGCACCGACTGAAAAACCATCCCATTTAGATTCAACTATAAAAGTACTTATCCCCTTAGTTCCCTTACTTTTATCTGTCATTGCGGAAATTATTGCAAAATCACAAATAGGAGCGTTAGTTATAAAACATTTTTCTTCCGCTTAATTCGTAATATTCACCCTTATCAATAGCAATTGTCTGTCCTGCTCCTGCATCTGATCCTGCTCCGGGTTCCGTTAATCCAAAACTTCCAACATATTTTCCTTCTGCAAGTGGTCTTAAATACTTTTCTTTTTGTTCAGGTGTTCCAAAGTTTACCAAAGGAAGTGCAACAAGAGATGATCCTGCTGTAATATATGTTCCTGTAGATGCACATCTCCTACTGATTTCTTCCATAATTATGGCATAAGAAACATAATCTGCTCCTGCACCACCGTATTCCTTTGGAATTATTGATGAAATAAACTTATACTTTACCAGTTTATCAATAACTTCCTCCGGGATTTTTTCCCGGTTTTATCAACCTCATCAGGATAAGTAGACATCTCTCTTTCTACGAAATCTCTGATAGTTTTTTTCTTAACAATTCGTGTTCTTTTTTTAAAAATCATATTACCCCCGCTTTTTTTAAAGCATTTCAGCAAATGTCTGTAATCTTGTCCTTATTTGTTCAATGCTACCTGACTCCTGGTCAATTTCAATTGTAACAGCCTTTAATCCTGCATCATGAATATCGTCCAACAAAATAGGAGCATCATACTCTTCTGTATCACAGAATTTTAAAAGTGCAAATACAACACCTTCCGCATCTCTATCTTTTGCAAGCTTAGCAACCATCTTTCCTCTAATTCTAAAAGGATCAAATGCGAAAGAGCATCCTTCTATTTCTGACCACTGTGTTGCAATGCTTAAGAGCGCATTTTCTTTTCTTGGCACATCGGTTCTGAACTGTCTTGTTTCATGAGCAATATCATCACCAACAATCCTTAACGCGTTAGACTCCATAATTTCAAGAATTTCTTTGGAATCCAGAATGAATCCTGTTGTTATTATCTTGTGACCGTCATACTTTTCTTCAGGTAATTTTTTTAACTCATCATTGATGAGCTTTACCTTTTGTGTATGTTCTTCCTTTAACATAAAGTAAGCTGACTTTATTATATGGCTTCTTTGTACATTATTTATAGAATTAGGATGTGTTCGTCGCCAACTCAACAAACTCTCTCATAGTCTTTCTATGCTCATTGTAAATATCTATGCTGTTAAAAATCGCTTCCTCAGATATTTCTTTTCCACAAACCTTCTCTAATTCTTTTTTTACGTTCTCAAGTTCAGAAACAAGATACTTTACACCTGCAGATAATTTTCTATTCTGTGGGTATACAAGTGTAATAAATGGAATATCATTAATAGCAGCTTTCCAGTTTTGTCCCAAACAAATCAATGTATCATCCATACCCGGAATAATAGCTGCGGACAATTGATTATATGTGCCTTTTAATGCTAATTCCATACAAGTAAACACTACAGAATTGCAGAATGCAGGAAAATATTGTTTGGCCAGATCTAATGTAACATTTTGTCCACCCCAAATGCCTACCGGCAACATACCTGCTCCATGAACCAGCTCTTCAGGTGTATATACAGGTGCAACTCCAACTGCTTTGCTTCCTGTTTTACTCAAATAATCAGCAACCGCTTCTCTTGGATTTTCAGCAATATGTTCCAATTCACTTATTAGATTATCAATTGTTGTCATCTGCCTTACCTCCATTTTCTTTTTGATGTTCCATGACTTCTACTAAACCTTGAAGTCTTGTCTCAAATTGTGCGTCTGAAAAAGCTCTCGGATCGGCTTGATCTCCATCAAATGAAGCATATGGTAAACCTGTTTTTTCATGTACTTCTCTAGCCATTTGATATTGTATAAAGCTCATAAGCTTACAGCTACGATTCATGTGGTAGAATACACCCTCACAGTTTCCGTCTTTAAGAGCATTTACTCTGTAATCTGTCATCTTATTCAAATCAACATTGTTGAACATACTACAGTATGCTCTTGCTAATCCGTCAAGATCATTCTTCTCATATACTAAAGCCCATGCATGAGGATAAACGCTTCCTGTCATGTTTACACCATATTTTCCAAAAGACTTCATCTTGTATCCGATATATGGCCAACACGGTATTCCTTCCATCATTATTCTATACTTTTCTTCACATCTGTTAGAAGTTGTACCATTTTTTATATGTTCTTTAAGTTCAGAAATAAGTAGCTTAAAGGCCTCTGTAGTTTCTTTCTTCCCTCTGTAACAAACTATAACTGCCATATATGAAAATAAGTCGAATCCATTCATTGGAGCAGGATATACATCTTTTGATAATGACATTGACTCTTTCCATAACTTTCCGTTTTCGGATGAAATAGCCATAACTTCTTCTAATTTTTTAGGATCGAACTTCTTTCCTGAGATTTTTTCCAATTGATTTGCAGCTTCTTTAAATTGCTCTACAAAATAGTCAATACGACTTTGACTCACTTCTCCTGAATTATTATATGCCGCATCAATCATTATTAGAGGTATATTAAGCTCTCTTGCAAGACTCTCATACCATTTTATAACTTCATTACAAATATTATTACAACAACACACAAAATCAGGCTTCGGCATATTAAGATTTTCAGAACCGCCGTTTTCAAGTAATCCAAAATTTGTTCTTGCATATGCACATAAATCAATAGAATATCCTCTTGATTCAGCCTTTTCCTGTAATGACAATGATTCCTTTTTAGCCGCCACACCGGCCGCCTGGTTTTCCGGATATAATAAAGGTAATCCAAAACACTCTACAATTTCCTGTGGAAATACGGATGTAGACCAACCTACCGGAATTCCTTTTTCTTTAGCCTCCCATGCCTCTTTGTAAGACTTGGCTAAAAGACCGTTAATCATCTTCATCGCAGTGATTTTATTTTCTTCTGCCATTTTTCCTCCTTTACTTATAATCACTTATTCAATGCTTCGAATGCAAAAAGAGCTGCACCTAAAGCTCCTGTCAACTGAGCGAGTTTAGGAACTTCTATATTCTTTCCAAGAGCATCCTCCATAGCCTTCACGACACCTATGTTTTTTGCCACTCCACCAACCATGACAACTTTATCCTTTATACCAACTCTTTTTGCAAGTGCTGCCACTCTACCTGCTACAGAAATATGGATTCCGGCTATTATATCTTCTTTATTAACACCTGCAGACAAATGTGAAATAACTTCCGACTCTGCAAATACTGTACATGTACTGCTTATATTAACAGGTGATTTTGACGTCATTGAAATTTCACCCAACATTGAAACCTCTGTTTCCAATACCCCTGCCATAACATCTAAGAACCTGCCTGTACCTGCTGCACATTTATCATTCATGACAAAATTAGACAAATTTCCATTCTTATCTAATAAAAGTGCCTTTATATCCTGTCCACCAATATCAATAACTGTTCCTACATCCGGAACAAGAAAATGTACTCCTTTAGCATGACAACTCAACTCACTAATCTGCTTTTTTGCTCCCTGATATGTCATTCTTCCATAACCGGTTACAACAACAGCCTCCATATCACTTTCTAAAAGATTACTTTCCGTTAACAATTTTTCCTTTACACGTTCCGGTCCACTGGTACCTGTGCCTGAGGTAATAATTGCCGTACAAACGATTTCTTTACCATCCTTTAGCACAACTCCCTTTGACGCAGTAGAGCCGAAATCCAATCCCATTGTATACACTTTTCTACCTCATTAATTATGATTAATTTATAACTTTGTTTTCTCTGAGTTTGTTAAGCTCATCATCACTGTATCCTGCTTCTTTTAATACTTCTACTGTATGTTCTCCAAGTAAAGGTGAAAGCTTGTATTCTTCCCTTTCTCTCTTTGGGAATTGTACAGGATTTGTGAACATAGTTCTTTCATTTCCATTTCTGTATTTTATTTTAATCAAGAAGTCATTATCCCAACACTGCATATCATTCGCAATATCAACAGGAGTCTGTAACTTTTCAAATGGAATACCCGCTTTTTGTAATCTCTCACACCATTCATTGATAGGACGTTTTGCAAATTCAACTTCCATCATATCTACAAATTCTTCAATATAATTTACAACACTTTTCATTGTGCTGTATTTAGAATCCTTTAAATCAGGACGTTCTATTACTATATCGCAAAATCCCGGGAACCACTTGTCGTATTGGAAAAATGCCAATTGTAACCAATTTCCATCAGAACACTTATATGTAGTATTAAGTGGATTTGGAGGATTCTTACGTGTTATCGGCATATTATATCCATACTGTGCCGCATTAACATATAAGCCTAATCCAAATACAGCTGTATGGAATAAAGACACTGTTACTTTTTCGCCTTCTCCTGTCTGACCTTTATTATACAGAGCAGCCAGTATACCTGCTGTAAGGTTCATTCCGGCATAATGATCGCCTAATGCTGCCGCTGAATTACATGGAGATGTATCTTTCTCCATAAGACTTGCAGCTACTCCACCTCTAGCAAAATATGCTGTGTAATCAAATGCCGGATTATCCTTTGCAGGACCTTTTTCACCATATCCTAACAAATGAGCATATATAACATGTGGAAGTCTCTTGTGAACGCTCTCATAATCCAAACCACTTTTAACCAAAGCTTTTTCTCGAGTATTTGTCAAGAAAATATCAGCTGATTCAAGTAATTTGTATATTATCTCGACTCCCTCAGGTGTTCCTGTGTCAACTACAATACCCTTCTTTCCGGAGTTTTCCATCTCAAACAGTGGACATTCATCTTCTCCGGTAGGAAAATTCCATTGCATTCCCACGGCTCTAGTCATATCTCCAAATGCAGGTTCAATTTTTATTACTTCTGCACCCCAATCTGCTAAAACTCTACCACTTATAGGTCCTGCAACAAAATTCGCATATTCAATGACTCGTATGCCTTCTAACAACTTTCTTTTTACCCATATTTCAAATCCTCCTTATATAAATATGTGAAAAATTGTACTTAAATTTATTATATATCTAAAGATAATTATCGTCAAGTAATATATATATTGATATAATATAATCTATATTTTTACTATTTTTTTGTAAAATATTATTCATTACTACAATAAATTATATATAGTTTTACAACAATTGGTTTTTCTTTTTTTGCATTGTTTTTTTATGAATTCGCATATATTATCTTTTTAATTATTAGTCTATATATTTAAGTATTTTTGATACCACATTCAAAGCTTTTTATATTTTTTTATATTGAAAATATATAAATAAAAAAAGAGGATAAAACCCTCTTTTATATAGTAGTAAATATTTAACTTTAATACTGTGATCCACTCTCTGTGAATACATTTCCCTGATACTGTGCATCACCGAAGCCAAGAATAATCTCACATACGAACGGTAAAAAGAATAAGCCTATTGCGAATCCTACATCATATCCGAAAGCTTTTGCTTTCCAATAGCAGAATCTTGCTCTTGCAACAATGAAGAGTACCAAGAATGCAAAAGCTTACCAAACCGAATAAGAAACCGATAAATCCGCCTACACCTGCTATCAATGCTACTATTCTTGAAAGAATGAACGCACACCATAGATAAATGATATATTTCTGATCCCATGTCTTTCCTGCGTAAAGATAATCATTATAAAATGGAATAATTGATTTCCATCCTTCAATATTCATCTTCTCAAAGACCTTGAACATTCCTACAACTGCAAGTACGTAGAGAATAAACGAAAAACAATTAACAAAGAACTGCAATATACCCATAATTTTGCCTCCTAAAACAGTTTCTTGTAGTGATAAAACGCATTAAGTTTTTTTATCAATACTTTTTTTAAAAGTATATAGTACTTTTTTTATTATTCTGCAACAAATTTATATTCTAAATTTTCTTACTTTTTTTATAACATTATCCTTATTCATAAATAATTTTTATTTTTTTAATTCGGGCTTCACTTTAATATAATTCATTTACAGCCATTTTATATTCTTTCAGTCCACCGGATTTTCTTATCTTTTTCAGTATTTTAGCATATCTGTCATCATCACCAAGTATCATTCCCCAGATTTCTTTGAGTTTAAACAAAGTATTTCTTTCTCCGAAATCCAAAGACATATACTCTTCAACTATATCATCCAAAAATGCTACCGTCCTTTCAATACAGATGGTTTCTTTATTTTTCCTTTATAGACTCGGCGAGTAGAGGATTTCTTACCAAACCTCTTCCAATCATAATTCCTGTAACCTTCTCATCAAAAATTTTTGTTTTCAAAACATTGATATCGTCTAATGTCTTTATATCACCGTTATATATAATATTCTGTTCCAAAGTATTACACGCTTGTGTAAATGAAGGTAAGTGTATATTATTTTTATAAAAACCACTTCGTAGTCTCGGATGAATTATTATTTCATTAAAATCATATTTTTCATATACTTTCAGTAAATTATCCCACTCTCCATAATCCGAAAAACCTATTCTTGTTTTTTTACAGAAATTGTTATATTGTTTTTTTCTTTTTCAAATATTTCATAAAAAGAATCTGTCTAACGCTTCAGGGTTCTGTAAAAAAACCTGGTAGCGTCCCTTTGATGTTACAGTGCCTGACGGACAGCCGAGATTTATATTGAATTCACTATACCCCATCTCCTCTATTTCATCTACAAGCTTTAAAAAATCTTCTGCACTGTTTGTAAGGATTTGCGGTATCAAATATTGTCCCTTATTGTACTCTGTATTCAGTTCCATCAATTCAGATTTTGAAAACCCTTTTTTCATATGCGGTGTAATGAAAGGTGTAAAGAATTTGTCCACTCCGCTAAAATGCTTTATATAAACCTTTCTGAAAACATAATTTGTCACACCCTCCATAGGTGCCATGTATATCTCCATAAATCTCCTCATTTAAAAAAATAGAGGGCGAACAACCCTCTATCTAAGTTTATCATTTTATATGCATTTATTAAATATAATTTTTTTAATTTTTTTCTGTCTGTGATGAATCACTGCTTGGTGGCTCCGGCATTTCAAGTTCATTGCCGTTTGCATCTGTAGGCTTTTTGTGGCGGCTCTCCTGTAGGAGGATTTCCTCCCGGACCTCCGTTTCCATCCGGTCCACCGTGACCTCCCATGCCTCCACCGGTGCTTTCACCGATAGTATTTCCACCTGCTGTTATAGTTACCTCATCACTGTTATCTCCTGCAGTTACTGTATATGTCTCTCCTGTGGTTAACTTATCTGAAGATATAACCGCAAAACTGAATGACTTGGGTCGCTGTATAACTTACAACGACATTACCGCTCTTATCGGTTACCTTTATCTCCGTTCCTGCCTCAAGAGTACTTGAATAGTAAGCAGTTATAAAGTTCTGTGTTGAATTGCTTGAAAATGTCTGTGACATCTCCTGAACACCAGTACTTACAAATGTACCGCTTGAAATAGTTGCTTCACCGTTGTAATCAAGTGCAACGTCCGGACCTGAAGTAGCTCCTGATATATATACAGTTCCTCCTTCAATATATACCTGACCGTTTGAATCAATACCGTCTGCTCCTGCATCTACATTCACCACACCGCCTGTGATCTTTAAGTACGTATCAGCCTGGTTTTCCTCTCCATATGCTTCCTTCTCGGCGTCTGAGGCACTGTCATCGATAAGTCCCCTTGCATTAAGACCGTCATCTGTTGAAACAATATCAATATTTCCACCGTTAATATCAATAGTAACAGCCTCAAGACCTTCTCCGGCCTTCTCTATATTAATATTTCCGCTGTTTATTACCAGCGCTCCGTCTGTTGTGATTCCGTCATCTTCCGCATTTATAGTTATATTTGCATTTTCAATAGTAACAGAATCTTTACCCTTTATAGCCTTATCTACAGAATCAATAGTGATATTTCCTCCAAGTATAATAAGGTTATCTTGGATTTTATTGCCGCTGCATAATTAGAATCAATGTTTAGGCTTCCGTTTCCGTTAATAGTTAAATTGTTTTTAACAAAAAGTGTTGCATCAGGCTCATCTTCACCGTCTGCATACTCATAACTTGTTCCGTCACTGAGTGTATTTGTTGTTCCGTCTACAAGTGTAATTACAACTTTCTTTCCTATAGCTGCATTAATAGCTGACGATGTGGTATTTGTAATATTTACACCGTTGAATACCAGGTGTACCACATCCTCATCACCGACTTCAGTTATTATCTGTCCGTCAAAGTCTCCGCTGAGAACATATGTACCCGCCTTTGTTATTTTAATATTTCCGTCTTCAAATGTAGCACCGTCACCTGTTATATCGGCACTACCTGCACTGAGTTCAATCTTCGTATCTGAGTCTGAATATGAAGTATCCAGATCTTCATCCGAGTACTCACCAACTGTTGTTATACTTGAAGTATCGGTTGCAGTAGTTTCGCTCTGCTGCATTGTAGTTTCTGTTGTAGTTGTTGTCTTGTTATTTGAACAACCTACTATTGCTAATCCAAGTGCAATAGTTATAAGCCAAGCACACATTTTCTTTTTACTCTTCTTCATGTTGTACCTCGTTTCTAAAATGGGGTTTGTTGTTTATGCTCTGTATTATCTACAAAAGATATGTTCAAAATGTGTGCTTCAAGTGTAAAGTTTGTGTTTTTCTTACATTTATATTTTCTAAATTTAATTTCTTATAAAAAACAGCTTTCATACCTTTTTAAGTGATGAAAGCTGTCGTAATTATAAATTCTATTTATTCTCTCTGCCTTCCATAGCATGAATCATATTAACAACAAATTCATGCGTAGGAACTTTAATACCTGCTTTTTTTGCCGCTCTTACTACAGAACCGCTTATTGTATCAACCTCTGTTTTTCTTCCGGCACACAAATCGGCACATATGGATGTGATACCTTCAGGAGATTTTACAGTTACATTTTCTACATCCTGTGTTATTTTTTCTTCATCAGCATCAAGCCCAAGTTTATGTGCAACTTCTACAGCCTCATGAATCAAAGCCTTAGTCATATTCCAAGCATATTCATTTGATCTGATATATCCAATCTTAACCTGTAATATACCTGTAACTGCACTTAAAGATACGTTTGTAAAAAGTTTATTCCATATAAGCTGCTGTATATTATTATGAATCTTTACATTAAATCCACAACAATCAAAAGCTGATTTTACCTGATTTAAAAATCCTGCATTATCATCTATAAGCATACCTATATTAGTATTACCAACACCACCTCTTCTAATATGTCCTGCACCTAGTACAGCACCGTTATCTTCGGTAGTTCCAATAATTATATGACTTTTATCTACGAACTCTTCAAGTATATCTTCATGTCCCGAACCGTTTTGAAGTGTCATTAGGTATGTATCTTTTCCTATTATATTTTTATTCCCTTCGAGCGCCGCTCTTGAATATAAAGATTTCACAAACAAGATTACAAGATCCATAGCAGGCATTTCCTTACTGTTTGTTACTGCCTTTGGTTTGTAAATATTGCTCTTTCCATCCTCATCCAATGTAAGACCATTCACATTTATATAATTTATAATAGTTTCATTTGTATCTATTAAGTAAACATCATTATTTAATGAAAGATGACCACCATAAATTGAGCCCATAGCTCCTGCTCCGATTATAGCTATTTCATAATAGAGTCTTCCTTTCAAAAGTTTCAATTAGCTAAACTCTGCGAGTCCCTCAATAGCATAAGCACGTACAGGACTTGAATCAAGTCCGATTATAGGAAGCGGTGAGTATGACATAAAGAATATATTCTTTTCAAGTAACTCAAGGTTTCTTAAAACTTCAAGGAATACAATATTCTCAGCCAATAATATATCATGGAAAGGCTTAACATCTTCATTACAGTTCTCAATTGAAACACCATCTCCAAATCCAACACATTTTACTTTATGATCACTAAACCACTTTGCAGTCTCTCCGTTTACAAATAATCTCTTATCAATCTCTGTATTTGTATCCTTTGTAAATGGTGTAAGCTTATATGAAGAATCAATGATAACAATATCTCCCTCTCTTACCATACTTGCTTCTCTATCAAGATCTGCAGCTGTAATATGTGAATTAGGAGCAACAGTCTCTTTAAAATCTACATAAACAGCCCTTCCAAGGAATGTTGAAAGTGGTAACTCTGCTACACTTGGCCAATTATCATCATGATGATATGGACATTCACAATGTGTTCCCAAATGGCTCATAATATCTATATTAGTATGAAAGTCAGGAATCGGCCCTCCTGTATTAAAGCGGAACAAATGACATCTTCTCTTTTCTGTCTCCGGATCCAAGATCTTTGATAAATCTATAAGTCTGAGTCCATTACCCAAATTAAATACTTTTTCCATAATTTTCCTTTCTTGTGGTCATTCCACTAACAAAAATTTATAATAAATCTGATAATATCAGTTTCATTATTATTAACTATATTTTTACTTTAATAACAACCTTTTTAACAGGAACAGATTCTTCTACACTGCATCCCGGCATATGTGCATCTTCCGGCGCTACAACAATAAAGTCTCCCGGGTTTAATATCACATATCCATAGTTCTTAGGCATGTCATAGAATCTTACATCTTTATCAGGGTTAAAACTATTTTTCTTTTTAATCCGTCTCTTTTGCATATTCCAAAGAGCTCGATACCGTCTACAAGATATTGAACGTCAAAGTATAAATCATGAGTTTCAAATTTCTTCTCTTCCACCGGTAATGTATTGTATTCTTGAACATTGGCAACTACATTTTCTCCTAATATATGATATTTACCAACGCCCAATGTCTTTAAATCCTGTTCTTTTAACCATTTATATGCAGCCAAAAATTTATCTTCCAAATAATTATATTTTTCAGCCAAACTAATTTCTGTGTAAAACATATTCACCTCTTAAAATCGTTTTATGAAATGTCGATTACATCCAAGTTACCATCTGCTATAGCTTGAATTTGAGCCCATATCTGTTCATCAACATTAACTCCATTTTTCATACTTGCCTGCCTTCTCTTCAATGTATTTTCACCGGGAGATTGTACAGGTGATTTTGGATCAATAGGATGCGCACTGTCGGCTCTTTTAACTCTGGCATTCCATTTGTTTTGTATTTCTTCTTTTTCTCCAAATAGATAAGGGTCAATAGCAATAAAAACCTGAGAGCAACCGGTGCAACTTCCTCTCTTCTCATCATCCAAATCAGCACCCGTTTTTCCGTTAGCCAACGCAGATGCAAGCAAATCGAGTATTAACGCCATTGATGAACCCTTCCAATATCCGGTAGGTAAAATTCTTTTGGTTTTTTCTATAGCCGCAGGATCATATGTTAAATTACCTCCTTCATCAAATCCGCCCGGAAAAGGTAGATTTTTTCCCGCCAGTCTATATACTCCCAACTTACCGAAGGCATACTGACTCATTGCCATATCAATTACTATTTCACCATCTTCTCTTGGAACAGCAACACAAAAAGGATTATTTCCCACACTTGGCTCATCACTGCCCCACATTGGCATACAACTTTCTGTAGCAATCCAGCATATACCTATTTTACCTTGTTCCGCAATCTTCCATGCATATGTTCCACCACGCATCCAGTGAGTCGCATTTTTTAATGTTACCAATCCAATTCCATGTTCTTTTGCAAGTTCAGCTGCTCTATCCGCACAAAAAATAGCATTACTTATTCCGGGGCCAAGATTTCCATCATAATTTTCTGCAAATCCTCTCTGTCTTATCAATATAGGATCTCCATGTGGGTTTACCCAGCCTTTTTGAATATAATCTACAAATCGTGGAACTCTGTTTGCACCATGGCTTTCTACACCGTCAGCACTTGATTCAGTATGTACTCTGGCACAAATATCAGCTTTATCCTCATTCATTCCGGCATTTATCAAAGCTTTTTTTATTGTTTTTCATCAAAATTTCAAAATCAATTTTTTATGCTCATACGTATTTCCTCTCATCTGTTTACAGAATAACCTATCATCTCCTCATAAAGTCCTGAAGCTTCATTAGTCGAATATCCGTAAACAAGCAATACATCTAAAAGATATGGTGAAAATTTAATTCCGGAATAACTGAATGCAAAAGACATAGCAGCTATCTCACTGAGTGCAATTAAACATGAGTTATAGTGAATAAAACCTAATGACCAAAGTCTGATTTTTTCAGTTTTAGTATAAATTTCATTCTTATATTTTTCCTCGATACTGTGAAACAGTTCATGAAGCAATAAAACGTCAGCAATATTTACAGAACCTAATATATCTTTTATATCATCTTCCTTTATAAATTCTTCTACCTTATTTATAGCATCCATATAAATTCTTATATGATTCGGCTCTCTAAACTCAGCAAATAATACTCTGTCTAAGCTTTCCGGTAAAGTAGGGTATTCCACTTCCATTCCAAGTGCATTTGCCAATTTTTCAGGTGATATATTCCCATACTCCTTTTTTGACTTGTCAGCCCATTCAGCCCCACAATCCCAAGCTTTTTTCATGTAAATTTTTCTTTGCTCATCTGAAACTTTACCCTCAAGAGGGTCTCTTGAAAAAGCATACCTATCCCAATGTAAAAGAGGAATATCAGCTAAATTCCTTAGCATATCCACCAATTTTCTCTTTTCAAAATTTGGCCTTTCATAAATAACAGTTCGTTGTTTGCCAAATATACCGTCAAATAGTGGTTTTAAATCCATAGGTTGTTCGCCCATATATCCTCCAAAGTTTTTTACATAAATTAAACACTTGTTGTCGAGGCTACAATGATTATCTCTTCATTCATATCTCTATCACCAAGATCCAAATCCATTAGCAAAATAAATTTGTTCTAAGTCTACTGCAGAATAATCACTTACTCTAGGTCCGTAGCAAACAAAAATAATCCGGCCTTATAACTGAATCTGTTTTGAACTCAGCTTGTTCCTTCCAAAGTTCTTCTACAACTTCTTTATAGTTCTCGACTTTACACCTTCTTACAGAACCTGTAGAACATTGTACCTTTATAAATCCTTTTTTATCTACTATTCTTACAGCATTTTTTTCTCTTTTTTTGTCGCCTCAAAAAAACAAAGAATTTATCAGTTTTATCTGCTAATCTTATATCTGTAGCATCCTTACCGAAATCTCTTGTTACCAACTCTGTAGCTTCAACTTCGTCACATTCCTTTAAAAGATCTGTAGATTTTACCTCTGTTGAACCTGTGGCTATTGCCGTAACCTTTCCGGTTTGAGAATCTATCTCCACATGCACCTCTATAGAATCAGGATCTGCACCCGAATTAATTGCACTGTCAATAGCCTCTTTCTTAAGTTCTCTAATATCTTCCTGTGACGGGTTCGGTATAACTCTTTCCACTACATCTCTCACCATTGCAAGAGCAACGCCTATTGAGGAAATAACTTCAGCGTTTTCAGGAATATCGTAATCAAGTCCAAGCTTTGCGGCACAGTATGGAACCAATGCAGCTGCACCACCTCCGCAGCCTACAAGCTTCATAGTATCATGATCAAGCTGATATTTTTCTGCTAAAGCATTAATACATGCAGATACTTTCTCATAATCCTTATCCAGTATTTTTGTTGCGAGTTGTTCTACAGTTATACCGAGCTTATCTGCAACCGGTTGCATAGCCTTTCTTGCCGCATTTGCATTACCGAATGCAAAGAACTTTTTATCTACGAGTCCAAGTACATTGGCGGCACAAGTATTTGTAAAGCAAATCTTCTTTCCACTTGCAAGCTTTATAACACAGTAATCAGCAGGGTCTCCCTTCTTCGGACTTACAAGTTCAATCTGTGGATTCACAATCTCTTCTTCCGGAGTAAAGCAAGCATATTCACATCCGGCAATATGTGCTGAACGTGGACCTACATCAACAACATCTTTATCACTGATTCTAACCATTGATCCACCGGCACAACCCAGGATTCTAACATCAAGTGAGTTGATATATGTATCATGTCCACCAATTTTGGTATAATCCACACCCGGTCTACCGTTTTTAATTACTCCTATATTTGTAGTAGTTCCACCAACTTCAAAGTATATAGCATTTGATGCTCTAAGATACATGAGTGAACCCATTACAGAAGCCGCAGGTCCTGAAAGTGCTGTCAAAATAGGACGTTTTCTCATTTCATTTATTTCCATGACACCACCGTCACCACGCATTATCATAAGAGGTACCGATACTCCGGCTTCTCTTACCGATGACTCTGTAGCATTAGCTGTTCCCATCATCTTAGGTAAAATAGATGCATTTATAGCTGCAGTTCTTGTTCTTCTTGTAAGTCCGTAGAGCTTTGTAATATCTGAAGCCATTGTAACCGGAATGTTCTTCTTAGAAGCCAAATCATGTATTTTTTGCTCTTCTTCCATACTGTCTACACCAAAAGCCATAGAAGCAACAATAACATTGGTACCTTGGTTTACAAGCTCATCTATATTCTTATTAATAACATCATCTGTAAGCTGTTTCTTCTTAATAAAAGTATTAAAAACCTTAATTACTCTTCCAACCTTCTCATCCAGCACAATGTCTTTAAGTCTAAGCTGTCTTTTTGCTAAAAAACCTTCAAGACCACCACCTGCAATTCCTATAATACCTACATTGGCAACATCACCTTCTATAAATGCATTTGTAGCCTGAGTAGTGGAATGGGCTACGAAAACAACATCTGAAGGATCAATATTGAAGTTTTTCAGACAATTTCTAAAAGCTCTCTACAACACCTGTAGCTACTCCATTCTTGTCATCATGTGTTGTTTTTACCTGGTCTTTACCAATAATCTCATGTGTCTCATTATCCATGGCTACACATTTTGTATGTGTTCCGCCTACATCAATGCCCATACGGACTTTTCTGTTTCCCATTGCTTCTACCCTTCTATATATTTATAGTCCATGAGATGCCAATATATTGGCATCTCACTAAAATTATTTAACAGCTGACATTAACCATGTAGCACCAAGACTTCCAAGCAATATAAATGTAGCTACATATTGTAACACACCTGCAAAGTATGCATTTGGAATAGATAACTTCAAGAAATCTTTAGATTCTACCTTTGTATATGCAAGTCCCCACGCTACCCATGACTGTGTAATACATGATCCTATATTTACTGTAATTGTTGGAATTGCAAATATTGCATATAAGAAAGGTACTGAGAAATCACCAATATGCATTACAACTCCCAGAGTTGCGGCACCACAACCTACAAGTGTCATTGGTCCTCTGAAAAGTCCCATGAAAAGCAGTACTGCAAAAACTATACAAAGTACAAGCTCATTCTTTGGGAACACGCCACCCAGTACAACCTTAAAATAAGGCGCTGCATATGATGCAACCTGATTAAACATAGGCAATGTCAAAAGGAAACCTACAAGCGGTGCTGTATCTACTACACCATCATAATATAATTTATTTACAAGCTGACAATTCTCTTTGAAGCTTCCCTTCATTTTTCCGCAAAGGAATAATGCTGCAAATCCTGCAATAACAAATCCACCAATAACTGAAAAATCAAGCCAAATCTTCAATACAACAGGTACTATAGGAAGTATAAGTGTGTAGAATGGTGCATTTTTCTGCTGAACACCCTTATTTGTTGTAGCTGCCCACGCATGTGATGTTTTTGATTTTGCAAGATAAACTCCTGACAAAATAGTTGTAGTCAATAGAAGTATAATAAGCGCCACATATCCCCACTTTGCAGCATACCATCCGAGAGTAAAATCAGGCATTTGCTCAGGTGTGATAAAGAAAGCTCTATACTGTGCAAAATTCACAGGATTTATATATATTCCGGCAGCTACAGAACCCATAAAAGAGAACATCGCAATAGCCTTTGGTACACCAAGTGACATAAGAATTGGTAAAACAATAACACCTATAGCAATTACAGGCCCTGCTCCGGTCATTGCAGTAAAGATAATTGCTGTTACAATATTTAGAAGTGTTATAGTTACCATTGGCTTGTCACCACCAAGTTCTACAGTTTTTCTTATAAGTGTAGAAGCGATTCCTGTCTCCATAAGTACACGACCAAACCATGCACCCCAACAAACATTAACCAAAGTTGTACCCCAACCTTCAGGTGCGCTTTGGAAAATCTTGTTTAAAGCTGTCATAACACCTTTTAGTCCACTAAACTGTAGTGCTTCGTTCTGTGCAAGGAAATCAGCACTTGCACCAAGAGTTCCGGCAAATGATAAGACAGTCCAAATAATAGTTATGATTAAGAAACCAATCATAAGGTTGTTTCCGGATATACAATACCACGCTAATCCGAAAAAAAGTTAATATTAGAATTATACCAATAATATATTCCATAATTTCCTCCAAAAAATAAACTTAATGTATTCGTGGCAAGCAAATCTTGCCTACCATAGCTTACCTCCTTTCCAACTATGGCTTTATGCTATTCTATATTACTCTCCGGAATATAATCCGGAAAAAAATTTATATATAACGTTTTTTTACAATCTATTCAAAATAATCTGTATAAATACCTTCCAGAAAATCTACAATTGAAAGCACGCTATTATATCTGTTAGAACAGATCATAGTCAGAAGCTCAATCTGGCAATTATACAATTGCTCTGCCATAAGTTTGATTTCCATCATTGTATTTTTCCCAGGCATTTAATGACGAGTTATATGTATTATAATTATATGTACTGTACTTTAAAAAAACTAAGTCTATACATATCGGCATCTAATTTATTTAAAAATGAATACGCATACATTCTTCCGCTTTCTTTAGCCAAGCTGTTGTAAAACCCCCACTCAAGCATAAGCATATCATATTCATCTTTAGGTTTATCAATTACCTTAAGCATATCTACATATTCTTTAACAATTTGGAGTTCCTCTCCGGTTTTTCTTTTATCTACCAGTTCAAATAATATAGCTTGTTCTAATACAAGATGAGCATGTGTAGCTTCTCTAATTACATCTTTCTTGATTTTTGTAACTACAGAACCCTTTTGAGGTAATATATCAAGATAGCCTTCGTCTGAGAGACTTGTCAAAACCTGCCTAACTTGCGGCCTACCCATTCCCTCTTCTAAGGATATAAAATTTTCACTTAGTCTGTCTCCTGGTTTTAACTCCAAAGAAATAAGCTTTCGCTTTAATTTTTTATATAGTTGGTCCATACTCTCCCTACAAATTGTTTACAAGTTTAATTCAACTTAAGAAATCATAACATGTCAAATATATAAAAATCAAGTTTATTTTTTTCTCTTTATTTAAATTAAATTGCTGGAATTTTTATATTGATGTTGTGTTATAATACGGTATATATTTAAGGTTAACTCAGTTTTACTGTACCTTATACTATGAATATATTATAAATTGTTTACAAGACATTTTAAATATTGTCTACAAGCTATTTTTTTATTTAAAGTAATATTACTTTATTAATTTAAGTTTAGAAATGCAGGTAAAAATGAATTTAAAAAAACCAGTTAACAAAGTATTCAAATAAATTTATACAAAGAAGACCTTCAGAAGATACCAGACAGTATGTTTATAGAATATTAAGTACTTTAATTCTTAATATGGTACTTTCACCGGGACAAAGAATGAATGAACAAGATCTTGCGTCTTTTATGAATGTCAGCCGTACTCCACTTCATGATACATTCCCTAAGCTTGCAAGGAACAATCTTATAGAAATTATTCCAATGAGGGGTTCTTTTGTGTCAATGGTAGACAGAACCAGAATCGAGGAATCAATATGGCTCAATGAACAATTGTGTATATCTATGATACATGGAATATTTATTACTGATGCAAAACGCTCTGAATTAAGTATATTGAATGAAATCCTCTCACAACTGGAATATAACTATATTCATGGGGATTTTTTCCGTGCTTCAAGGTCATTAGTACAGTTTTATAATCACCTATTTATATTTGGCGGAAATTTTTGATTCTTTATGGAGTTCACTATATGAATATGAGTCAGACTTATTCAGGTTGTACTCTCTTGCCTTAAGAAATGTAACTTATGGAAAGCAAATACATAGGAGTTTATATGCAATTACAAATGCATTATTAAATCGAGATAATGATTTGGCCTGCAAATTATTTTCAGCACATATGGACGATATACTGAATATGATAGAAATACTTACTTCAGAACATGAGGAGCTGTTTAAGTCTATGGTGATTTAAATTTTCCTCTTGATAATATTTGATATTTATAATTTTAAAATAGTTTATTATTTTATTTGCTTTTCCTTTTTAGGAAGATTGGAGTTTATATGATTTATGGTAATATTAATAATGAATTTTTTTGAGAAACATTGCGCTTTTACTACCGGGCCCACTCGCGCTTGCCCTTAGGTATTTAAAAAAATAATGACATGGTCAAGGCAGAACCCGGAGTTTATGACTTACAACTTGGTAAAAGTGAATGTATATTACAGGTTCTTGATTTAAAAACTTCTGACAGAACAACTTTACGTCCTGAAATACACAGAAAATATATAGATGTGCAGTTCCTTGCTGACGGTGGTCCTGAAGAAGCTGCTTTTTGGAACGACGACTACTCTTTAGATGTGGATGAAGATTTACTCTCTACAAAGAGAGACATTTTATTCTACAAAAATTCTGATAATATAAAAGAAGGTAGAATTTATCTAATTCCCGGGACATTTGCTTGCTATTTTCCATGGGATGTACATGTTCCTGCAATACAAACAGGTTGTGAAAGTAAACCAATCAGAAAAATTGTTATTAAAGTACCACTTGAAGACTGTTATAGATAATATATTTAAAAAGCAGATGGGCAACAACCCATCTGCATAATTTTTTTCTTAAATTATTTTGCTACATAAACTCCATCATTGTTTACATAGTAACCGTCAGGAGTTGTTGCATTGTACCACATAGCACCGTTAGCATCGAAATAGTACCAAAGATGTGTATTCTCTGTGAGTAACCAACCGATGTTCATATGTCCGTCATCATGTAAGTAGTACCAGTTGTTATTGATATGTAACCATGAAGTATACATATAACCGTCTGCATTGAAATAATACCACTTAGAATCCTTGAATACCCAAGTATTCTTTGCATAATTTCCTGCACCATAGTTTAACCACCAGCCGTTAGCATCCTTTACCCATGTGCCTGCTGAAGAACTTAAAGTAGATACTGAGCTGCTTCTTCTGTTGCTTGAACCTGAACCGCCTGATGATGAAGAACCGCCTCTTCCTCTTCCTGAACTTGAAGGTGTTGCAACAGATGGTGTTGAAGGTGTTGCTGTTGATGATGTTGCCACTACTGCAGCAGTACTTCTTGACGGTATAATAATTGTTGATGGAGCTGCATTAGCTGCAAAAACCGCTCCAAATGTTAAACCTAATCCTAATGTAAGTGTCGCTATTAAACGTTTCATATATCCCTCCATATATCAAATTAATTTAATATTTCTTAACGAAACATTTAGGATAATAACATCATTCAACAAATAATGCAATGTAAATTACCTTTCTAAAAAATTACAACTTTCTTACATAATCAAATGTAATCTGCGAAACACATATATTTACTGATACAATTAATTAACATATGTTAAATTCTATTATTTAAATAGTTTTAACAGAACATAAAAGGGAAGGCATAACCTCCCCTTAAAACCTTATTTCTTATCAAATTTTTTTCAAGTGCATCCCATACACCTAGTATATACATTACACCAAGTGCTCTGTCATACAAACCGTATCCAGGCCTACACTTCTCATCCCATATATGTCTTCCGTGGTCAGGACGAATATATCCTGTATATCCGCAGTCGTGATAAGCTTTGATTATATCTAAGATTCCTACATCTCCGTCACAATCTCTATGTGAAACTTCCGAGAAATCTCCTCCCTCATAATGCTTTACATTTCTTATATGTGCAAAGTAGATTCTGTCACAGTGCTTTCTGACTATGTCTGCAACTCTGTTATGTTCATTTGCACCAAGTGAACCTGAACAAAGTGTAAGTCCTGAATAAGGATTATCTACAAGCTTTAAAAACTTGTCAATTGCGGCTTCATCAACCAAAAGTCTTGGAAGTCCGAAAATATCCCATGGCGGGTCATCCTGGTGAATAGCCATCTTGATATTACATTCCTCACAAGTAGGCATTATTGCCTCAAGGAAATACTTTAAGTTTTCCCAAAGCTTTTCTTTGGTAACAGGCTTATATGACTCAAAGAGTTCCTTCAGATGCTCAAGTCTTTCAGGTTCCCAACCGGGCATTGTGTATCCCTTTGATCCTTCTATGATATATCTTGCCATCTCAATAGGATCTTCTCTGATAACTTTCTTTTCATAGAAAAGTGCATTTGATCCGTCAGGCAACTCATGATGCAAATCAGTTCTGGTCCAGTCAAATACCGGCATAAAGTTGTAACATACAACCTTTACACCGAATTTTGCAAGATTTCTTAGAGTTGTTTTATAGTTTTCTATAAGTGCATCTCTCGTAGGTAAACCTATCTTTATATCATCGTGAACATTTACAGATTCAACCACATCCATATTAAAGCCATATGGTTCCAGTTGCTTTCTTACTTCTTCGATTTCGGCCACTTCCCAAACTTCTCCTGCAGCCTTGTTGTGTAATGCCCAAACAATGCCTTCAACACCCGGGATCTGCTTGATTTGCTTTAAGGTAACGGAGTCATTTCCTTCTCCGTACCATCGCCAAGTCATTTGCATAAATTTCTCCTTACTGTACTACTTTATATTAAATGAAATAATCAGAATACTGTTCTCTAAGAATCTGTTCTTCAAATCTATGTCTTGATAAATGAATCTCCATCAGCTCTTTTTGCCTTTTCCTTATCACCTGATTTCACAGCCAAAAAGATACTCTCATGATCACTGACGGTCTTTATATCCTTAATAGCATTTAAGCTCAAATTTCTCAGTCTGTTAAAATGTCCTGAGATACTTTCAATTAATTCATATGATTGCAATTTATTTGCTGCTTCAAATAGCATTTTATGAAAAATCATTGTCAAGTTCTAACAGATGTGACTTGTCTTTTTCCAGATAGTACTTTTTGAGTATTTATGTTAATCTCTAATCTATCTAAAAATTCAGAATTAGTATTTTCACACACTATTTCAACAATAGCCTTTTCTAACACCAATCTTACAAATCTACTCTCCTCAACAAGATTATAATCTATCTTAGATACAAAGCTACCTCTTTGAGGATAAATAACTACAAGCTTACTTTTTGCAAGTTCAAGTAATGCTTCTCTTATAGGTGTTCTTGAAAGTTCCAGCTCTTTAGCAATATCCGCTTCACTAATTTTTACTATTTGGTGCAAAAATTTAGACTGATAATATTTCCCTTTAAATATCTATATGCATATTCACTTGATTTTTTTCATGTGCTAATCTTTCGAATTCTGCCATAGATTTCCTTTCTTAATCAAACAACAGTGCAATCTTTCTTATACTATAATCCTTGGAATCTATAAAGTCAAATGCCTTCTGAGCGTCTAAGTAATTAAATGTATGTGATACAGCACCGGATAAGTCTATTTTTCCTTCATTAATTAACTTAATTGCCTCACCAAACTTTTTATTTTGTAATCTTGAGCCTCTAACATCAAGCTCTTTCGATGTAATTAAAAATTGATTTACTTCAGTCGGACTTATTGAAAATCCCATTGTGATTACTCTACCTGCATTTCCTGTAACCTTTATTGCATTCATTAAAGAGTCTTTTGTACAGGCTGCATCTATTGTCACAGTAGGTCCTCTACCATTGCTATATTCTTTTATCTTCTGTTCAAAATCATCATGTGAAAGATTTACAGCATAATGAGCACCTTTATTCAATGCATCACTCAGCTTATCATCTACTATATCACCTACTATTATTTTAGCATTCGTTAGTCTTGCTATTCTCAAAATTGAAGAACCTAATGCACCACAACCTATAATAAATAGTGTATCATCATCCTCAATTTCCGCTCTTGAAAGGCTTTGTATCGCAATAGTAGTAGGCTCAATCATTACCGCATCTGCATCACTTAGATTATCCGGCAATATATAACAATCTTCTTCAGGTACTGCCATATATTCTCTGTATCCACCATCTCTATGCACTCCACGTACCTCTAAATGATCACACACATTTCCTCTATTATGTCTGCATGGATAGCAGTCTCCACAGCTTACAACCTGATTTACAATTATCCTATCTCCAACCTTTAATTTTCTTACATTAGATCCTATCTCTTCTACCACACCTACCATCTCATGTCCGATAACTCTCGGATAGGTAGCCGCTGCATTTGTTCCATGGTAAATTCCAACATCAGAGCCGCAGATACCTGCAGCTCTCATTTTTACCAATATATTATTTTTATCATCAATATGAGGTTTTTCCATATCAATGATTTTTAGTTCACCCGGCTTTACAATTTGAATAGCTTTCATATTTTATCACCTTCTAGCTTCCCATTATTAATCTTACAACACCCACTGTAACAGCAGGAACATATGTAACTATTGCCAATACTACAAAATTGCTGGCTATAAATGGCATCAACTCTCTTATAACATTCGTCAGTTTCTCTTCTGCAATATTTGTAGCAGCAAATAAGCACACACCTACAGGTGGAGTACATAGTCCAATTACAAGGTTAAGTACTACAATTACACCAAACTGTATAGGATCCACACCAACCTGTGTAACTACTCCCAAAAGAACCGGGAATAATATCAAAATAGCGGCTATAGTCTCCATAAACATTCCAACAAATACAAGTAAAAGATTTATTAAAAGAAGAATGATATACTTATTTGTAGTAAAACTGAGCATTGCATCAGCTACCATCTGTGGAATCTGCTCTTTTTGTAAGTATATATGCAAAAAAATATTTGCAAATCCTACAAGAGCCATTATTGCGAGACTCGATACAACTGTTTGTCTCATGCATTCAAGCATTCTTTTTATAGTAAGTTCTTTATAAATAAATATACCTACAAATATTCCATATACTACTGCCAATATTGATGCTTCTGTCGGTGTAACAATTCCTCCAACAATACCAAGCAATATTATAAGGGTCATCAGCAGAGCCCAAAACGACGTTTCCTGTGCTTAATATTTCTCTTATAGTAGCCCTTTTTTCAGCCTTCGGATAATGTCTCTTGTGGGATATAATAACTGAAGCTAAAATCATACCGCCACCCATAAGTATACCGGGTAATATTCCTGCCACAAAAAGCTTTGATACCGACAACCCAGTCAAAGTTGCCGCCATAATCATTGGTACTGAAGGAGGTATTATAGGTCCTACACATGATGAAGCCGCTGTAATAGCTGCAGAGAAGTCTGCATCATAACCGTCTTTTTTCATTGCAGGAATTAAAACTCCACCGACACTTACAGTATCAGCCAAAGCAGTACCTGAAATACCTGCAAAAAGCATTGATGCTACAACATTTGCAATAGCAAGACCCCCTGTAATATGACCCACAAGTTTATTACAAAACTTGATTAATCTTTCCGTTATACCTCCAAAGTTCATTAAATTTCCTGCTAAAACAAATCCCGGAATACAAAGCAATGTAAAGGAGTCAAGTCCTGAAAAAAACCTTTGTGTATATATAGTCAATGGCATTCCACTTCCGAGGAAGTATAGCAATGATGATATTGCAAGACTAAATGCAACCGGTACTCCTATACTTAAGCAAACCAAAAAAGATATGAATAATACCGCTACCATTATTTTTTCTCTCCTTTGCTGTTCAAAATCTCATTGGCCTGATATATTATCTCCAATCCATAGCTTAAAATCAGAAGTCCGAACATTATTATCATAGACAAGTATACATATTGCATTGGAATCTGCATTGCGGTAGATACCATTCTGTACTCTATTATTGCAAATCCTAATACGGATTTTAAAAGTACAAATACCACAAATACCATCAGCAAAACACTTATAAGTAACTCAATCACTTTTCTTACTGTAGACGGCAGAAAATCAACCACTAAATCTACAGCAACAAATTCTTTCTTATGTACGGCCACACTTGAACCGAAAGCCACCATATATATAAACATATATCTGGCAAGTTCCTCTGTCCACGAAGGTGTTTTCGGCAAAAAAGTTCTGCTTATTACCTGTACAAGTACACTGATAATAAACCCTGCAAGACAAAGTAATCCCACATAAGACATGAATATATTATATTTTTATAAAACTATCCATAATTCACCAATCTTAAACTACTATTGAACTGCCTTAATCTTATCATATAATGCCCTTTGTTTTTCTGTCAGTATGGCTTCTACACCCGGTATTGCTTTTTCTGAGAATAAATTTTGGTCTACCTCTACGAACTCCATACCTTTTTCTTCAAGTTCACTTTTAAGTTTCTTCTCATCCTCAAGGAATAATTCATGCTCATATTCTTGCGCCTCTTTAGCTGCCTCATTAACCACTTCTTTTAAATCATCAGGCAAAGACTGATACTTTTTTTCTCCCATAGCAATGTAAACCCATGCTCTCAAGTGCTCTGTCTCATTAACATACTTTTGTACTTCATAGAGTGATCCTGACTTAATCATAGCTAACGGATTTTCCTGCCCGTTTATAACACCCTGCTGTAATGAAGTAAACACCTCACTAAATGCCATTGGAGTAGGCTTTGCACCCATTGCCTCAAATGCAGCAACTGTCATAGGAGACTGTGGTGTTCTTATTATGAATCCCTTTAAATCATCAGGTGTTTTAATAGGTGTATTTGATGTGATGTTTCTTGGACCTCTGACAAAATAACCCAAAACCCTCATACCTGAATTGAGCATTATGCCTTCCATCTCTTTTCCAACTTCACCATCCAGTACTTTGTACAACTGTTCTTCACTCTTTATAGCATATGGCATTCCAATTACACCAAGCTCCTCTGCATAAGTTTGCATAGACTCCGCAGTAAATGTGATATCACATCCACCACCTGTTAGAATCGACTGAATAGTATCAATCTCATTACCAAGCTGTGAGTTTGGATAAATAGTTACTTTAAGTCTTCCACCTGACTTTTCCTCAGCAACCTCTTTAAACTTCTCTGAACCCTTATGCCATGTATGATTTTCATCAACTATATGACTGATAACAATCTCAATAGGTTCGTCTCCTGATGCAGCCTTACTGCTTTCGGTTGTAGTCTTAGTTCCTCCACCACAAGCAGATAGAGCTAATGTAGCTAACATACAAAGTGCAACAATTTTTCTTTTTCATAGTTCCTCCTATTTACGAACAAATTAATATACTAATATATTAGCATATTAATATTTCAGAAATCAATATATTTATCTGTTGTAAAAATATTTTTCGGCATGATGAACATATATCTTTGTAATTATTGTGAAAGTATTATATTACTATGTTTTTTTATCTAACAATAGTTTTTCATTTTTATTCCTTCATACAGTGAATATTTTTCTCTATTATCCGTAAATCTCTAATTAATACTGATTTATCAATAAAATAAGGAGTAGAAAAAAACAAATATTTGTATTTCTACTCCTTAATAAATATAAAAATTTGGTTTTTATATAGCTATAATTTATCCCACATATTTCTTCAATGTCTCCCTTACAGCTCCCTTTCCTGCTATAAGTTCAACAAAGTATTTTTTTCTGCAAGCTCGCCAAGTCCTGCTTCATATAAGTTTACTCCGAATATGGAAGCATCTCCAAACAATTTCTCAAGCTTTGAATGTACATCGCTGTCTCCAATCTTAATATCTTCCACCATAGGAACTACCTTATCAAGTAAAGGATCCGGACTGAGCTCAAATTTATTTAAATTGTCATCGATACCCATCAGATATCTTGCCCATCCTGCAAATACAAGAGGTATAAGCTTAAGGTCTGATACTTTTAAGTTTTCGCTCTTTTCATATGCCTTTATCGTCTCACCGAATCTTATTGCAAGCTTTTGTGATGTATCACAGGCAATTCTTTGCGGTGTATCAGGCATAAAAGGATTTGGAAGTCTTACCTCTACTACTGTATCTATGAAATCTTTAGGATTTATAATTCCCGGATCTGTAACTACAGGAAGTCCCTCTTTGTATCCGATAGTCTGAATAAGTTTTGTGAGCTCTGCATCTTTCATCTCATCACTGATTTTTTCATATCCCAAGAGACATCCATATATTGCAAGAGTTGTATGTAATGGATTAAGGCATGTACATACCTTCATTCTCTCTACCATATCTACAACTTCACGCTTTGTAAACATTACTCCACCATCTTCAAGCTTAGGTCTGCCGTTAGGGAAATTGTCCTCAATTACAAGGTATTCAGCCTCTTCTGCATTTACAAACGGTGCCACAAATGTATTCTTGCTTGTCTTAACAAAACCAACATCCTCTATACCGTCTTTAACAAGCATATCCATTACGGAGTCAGCCGGTCTCGGTGTTATTTTATCAATCATAGACCATGGAAAACTTACCTTTTTGGAATCTTCTACATATGATAAAAATCCTTTGTCACAGACATTGTTATCAGACCAATTCTTTGCAAATGCTGTTACGGCGCCTTTAAGCTTATCACCGTTATGTGAGCAGTTATCCATACTTACCATGGCAACCGGAAGTGCACCTGCCTTAAATCTCTCATAGAGCATAGCACATACCTTACCCATATAGCTGTTTGCTTTTTCAGGTCCTACTTTAAAATCAGCCTCAATACCTGCAGGAGTATTTCCGTTTCCATCCACTACAGCGTATCCCTTTTCAGTAATTGTAAAACTTACCATTTGAAGTGAAGGTTTTCTGAAAAGCTCCTTTAATGTTTCGTAATCCGCATTTTCAGGATCTACTCTCAAAGACTCTACAACAGAGCCTACAATATTTTTCTCAACCGTTCCGTCACAGCAGAGCTTCATATATATTGTAAGATTGTCAAATGACTTGAATGCCTTATCTATTATTTCGTAGTCGAATCCTTCAGCAACGACAAGACCTATATCGGTTTTCTTTTCATTTAAAAGATTGTTTAAAACATTTGCCTGGAATGCTCTGAAAATATTCCCGGCACCAAAATGTATCCAGTTCGGATTTGCAAGTGTATTATTTTTCACCTGCTCTCTGTCATACTTTGGTAGAGAGTATCCAAGTTTTTCCCATGCCGCTGCATTTTCTAAAATACTTATTTGATTAAGTTTCATTATTCTTCTCCTCATTTTGACCTAAAAGCTTATAAACTATATTTATAAGCCACAACTTCGACCATAAATATATTACAATTTACGTTGTAAGACATTCAATATTTTTATCATCTTTTTCCATATAAAAAACAAGGCCGAACCGTTACAAAAACTTCACTTTTTATAACACGGTTCAGCCTACTTAATTCAATATTTAATTATTTATATACTCAAGAACTTCTTCTATACTCTTCTTACCGAAGAAAACTTTATCTTCATTCATTACCAAACACGGCACACTCATTACATGATACTTTTCTCTGAGATCTCCGAAATGATTTATATCATAAACCTGTGCATCAATATTCGTATTTAACGAAGCAATTCTTTGTACCGCTACAACAAGATCAGGACACATTGTACAGCTGAGTGATACTAAGATTTTAAACGATACTTTATCCTTTATATTAAGTATCTTCTCTCTTATATCATCACTTAATCCCTGTCCCGGACCTGATACATTGTATATTCCAAGAATAAATGAAGTAAATTCATGTCCTCCCGGAACACCGTGGAATGCCAGACCACTGTATTCTCCGTCTCTATGTATTTCTACAACAGGCGCCTTTGCTTCATCTTTTACCTCTTCAACAGAAATCTTGTCTGTAAGTTTACCAAGTTCTGTCATATATGAAAGAAGTTCTTTTGATACATCATCATCCTTCACATATACCTTAAGTAAAATATCATTTTCCATCTTACCGAATACAGTATTTAACTGTGCCAGCATATCAGATGAGAATAATCCTTCTTCCTTGACTTCTTCCTTAGGTAAACTTCCCTTTCCTGCACCTGATTGCCTTATAGGAACTACTGGCTTGATACCTGTCTTTTTATGCATTACAGAGATATACTTTTCAAGTTCCGTTGCCGCAATACCTGCATCTCCTACAGTTGTTACCACCTGTCTGAGAGGCTTTATACAAACATCTCCTGCCGCATACAATCCGTCTATTGCAGTTTTCTTTGAAGCGTCTGTAATTACGTATCCTCTTTCATCAAGTATTCCGAAGTCTTTTACCAAAGAAGTTGCCGGCTCATATCCTGCAAATACGAATACACCGAAACCTTCCTTATCTTCAAATACTTCTTCTTTACCTGTTTCATTGTTCTTATAAACAATTCTCTCAAGGACGTCTCCACCCTCTACTTTAACAACTTCAGTATGTGTAAGTACGGTTATGTTCTCATTATCATAGGCATGCTGCGCAGTAGTCTTTGCGCAAGTAAAGTCAGGTTCTCTTATAAGAATGGTTACATGCTTTGCATACTTGGTCAAAAATACACTTTCTTCCGCTGCGGCAAATCCACCACCAACAACAAAAACCTCTTTTCCTTTAAAGAATTCTCCATCACATGTCGCACAATATGCAACTCCATGTCCTTTGAATTCAGCTTCACCCTGAAATCCTATCATTCTCGGCGATGCACCTGTTGCAAGTATTACTCCGAAACACTCAATATCTCCCTTTGATGTATGTACCTTTTTGATATCACCGTCCATATCAATGGAGTCAACTGTAGCAAGTAAGAATTCGGCACCAAAGTTTTCCGCCTGCTTTCTCATCTGCTCGCCTAACTTTGCTCCTGAGATATGCTCTATTCCCGGATAATTTACAACTTCAGCGGTCAGACTGATCTGACCGCCAAATTTCTCTTTTTTTCTATAACGAGTACACGATAATATGCTCTGGCTAAGTAAATAGCCGCTGTCAGACCTGCAGGACCTCCGCCCACAATGACTGCATCATACATGTTTTTACTCATAATGTCCCCTAATATTATAACTGACCTACAAGATCAAGACTTGGCTTTAATGTCTCAGCACCCGGCTGCCACTTAGCAGGGCAAACCTGATCGCCATGCTCATGAACAAACTGGCAAGCACGAAGCTTTCTTAAAAGTTCTTCCGCATTTCTTCCTACGCCACCTGCGTTTACTTCATAAGAAACGATCTTTCCGTCAGGATTGATGATGAAAGAACCTCTCTCTGCCAAACCGTTCTCCTCGATATATACTTCAAAATCTCTTGAAAGTACATGTGTAGGATCTGCAAGCATCGGATACTCGATCTTTGAAATACGCTCTGAATGATCATGCCATGCCTTATGTGTGAAATGTGTATCTGTTGAAACTGAATAAATCTCACATCCTGCCTCTTTAAACTCCTTGTAGTTCTTCTGTAAATCCTCTAACTCTGTAGGACATACAAATGTGAAATCTGCAGGATAGAAGAAGAATACACTCCACTTTCCTAAGATATCCTTCTTGGATACCTCAACGAAATCTCCCTTATGAAATCCCTGTACGCTAAACTCTCCAACTTCCTTGTTAATTAATGACATAATTGCCTCCTTATATAAATAAAATATTTTTTTAGTTCTAAATCAGTATAGGAAATATCTTTACTCGAAAAAGTAAATGATAGGTTTTTCCTAACCTGTTGTTATTATATTTAACATAAAATTATTGTATACACAATAGCATTTTTTTGTAATTTCAGCATTTTTAACTAATAATAATTCCTATTATTACCAATTATATACACTAATTTTTTTATATGGAGTTATGAGATTCTATACTCTGCTTAAGTTCTGATTCTGAATAAAATTATAGAAGTTTCATTCAAAATAAAAAGGGGCGTTGCTCCGGATACCAATAAACTCAATATAGCTTAAATTCTATATATTTATATTATATTCCGAGCAAATGACCCTCTTATTATTCATTATCTAAAAAAAGGATGCGATCATCTCGCATCCTGCTTAAATATATTCAATTTCAACCAAAGTCAGTCCCTTTGCAGGCATTGTCTGCCCTGCAAGTTTTCTGTTTTTTGCTTTTCATTATCTCTGTTATATAACTTGGCGGATAAACACCCATACCTACCTTTATCAGAGTACCTGCTATAATACGAATCATATTGTAGAGGAATCCATCACCTCGTATTACTATTGTAATCATATCTTCATCCTGTAATACTTCTAAAGAGAATATAGTTCTTACAGGTGATGAGGCCTGAGATTTTTGTGAACAAAAAGCTTGTAAAAATCATGTGTTCCTATAAAGTATCCGCTTGCCTCTCTCATTTTATCAACATCCAGATTGAAGTAACAAAAATGTGCATAAAGTCTCTCTGTAGGTATATCAATCTTTCGATTCAAGATTCTATAGGTATATGTCTTTATACAGTCATTCTTTCTCGGATGCCAACCTGCTTCCACCTCGTCAGAATATTGTATTCTGATATCATCAGGAAGTCTTTGATTTATGGCAAATGCAAACTTATCTGCCGCCATTCTGGCATTGGTATCAAATACGGCTACATTTCCATAGGCATGTACTCCCGAGTCTGTTCTGGAGGCACCTATTATCTCTATTTCTTCACCTGTAAGTTTTTGAAATGGCATTATTTAATACTTCTTCTATAGTTATTCCGTTAGGCTGCTTTTGCCAGCCGTAATAATTTGTACCGTCATAGGATACTATAAGTCTTATTCTTCTCATTACCCTACTTCCTAAAAACAAAAACCAAAGCAATACATATAAGCATATATATCAAATAATATAAATATGCAATTATATCAATCTTCTTATATTTTTAAAGGTTTGAGCTTGGTTCTGCCCTCACCTCCGTGATAACATCTGGCTTCCATCGCCATGGCAAGATCTGTGGCTCTTCTCATTGCAGAAATAAAAAGCGGTACCAAAAGCGGTACCATCGCCTTTGCTTTTTGTATTATATTTCCCGACTCAAAATCGGCACCTCTTGCCATCTGAGCCTTCATTATTTTTATCAGTTTCCTCTATCAATATGGGAATAAATCTAAGTGCAATCGACATCATCATTGATATCTCATGCACCGGTATCTTTATAACTTTCAAAAAGCCCATGCTTTTTTCAAGACCGTCTGTAAGTGCATTAGGAGTTGTAGTCAAGGTCATTACAGATGATCCCACTATAAGGAAGATCAATCTCAGTCCCATGAATATTGAAACTCTGATACCTTCTTTTGTTATTTTAATTATCCACAGTTTGAATACTACTTCTCCGTCAGTCAAAAATAAATTAAAGCTGACACTGATAATCAAAAGTATTAGGACAGCTTTCAGCCCCTTTATCATGAATTTTACAGGAACCTTTGAAAGCGAAATAGCAACCACTAAAAAGAGTGTTGCCAAAGCGTATCCCGGCCATGAATTCGCTATAAACAGAGAAACAATAAAAATCATGGTTCCAAAAAGCTTTGTTCTCGGATCAAGTCTATGTATTACAGAATCTATTGGGTAATATTGTCCCAATGTAATATCTCTAAGCATTTTTATCCTTTCTCTTTATATATTCTAATATTTTATCCCTGGCTTCTTCTATTGTAGTAATATCGTCCCCCAGGTCTACACCTTCTTTTTTCAGTCTCTCCACTATATAAGTTATTCCCGGCGCACTAAGTCCTATGCTCTCAAGATATTTATACTTCTTGAAAACTTCCTTAGGTGTTCCGTCTAAAACAAGCTCACCGGCATTCATAACAAGCAATCTGTCGACATACTTTGCTACGTCCTCCATACTGTGTGAAACTAAAATGACTGTCATATCCCTTGATTTTTTCAATTCTATAATTTCATCAAAGAGCTCATCTCTTCCCTTAGGATCAAGTCCTGCTGTAGGCTCATCTAAGATAAGCACTTCCGGATTCATAGCTAAAACTCCGGCTATGGCTACTCTTCTTTTTGTCCTCCGGAAAGTTCAAAAGGTGATTTTTTTATAATAACTTTCATCAAGACCTACCAAAGCAAGGCTTTCCTTTGCTCTTGCTTCCACCACATCTTCAGGAAGCTTTTGATTTCTCGGACCGAATTCCACATCTGAAAGTACATCCACCTCAAAAAGCTGATGTTCGGGATATTGGAAAACCAAACCTACCTTCTGCCTTAAAAGTTTCATATCATACTTTGCTGTATATATTTTTCTCCGTTAAAGAAAAGCTCGCCTGAGGTCGCTTTAATCAGTCCGTTCAGATGCTGTATCAAAGTGGATTTACCCGAGCCTGTATGTCCAATAATACCTACAAACTCACCCCTTTTGATGGTAAATGATACATCCTTTATGGCGTACTGTTCAAATGCGGTTCCTTCTCCATATATAAAGTTTAATTTCTTTGCTTCTATTTGCACATTATCTTGCATTATTATCTCCAAATGTGTTTATTTTAATATCGGTAAAAGGCTGTCTACAAGCTCATCCAATGTAAGTATGCCGTCCGGTAAATCAAGTCCTGATTGTTTCAGTTCAAATGCAAGCTCTGTAGTACTTGGTACGTCAAGTCGAAGTTTCTTTAATTCCTCCACATGTGAGAAAACCTCTTTCGGTGTGCCGTCCATAACTATCTTACCCTCATCCATAACTATAACTCTGTCGGCTTCTATAACCTCTTCCATATAGTGAGTAATCAGTATTACCGTGATATTTTCTTTTTTATTTAATTCAAGAACCGTCTTTATAACTTCTTTTCTTCCGTTCGGATCAAGCATCGCTGTAGGCTCGTCAAGAACAATACATTTCGGCTTCATTGCCATAATACCCGCTATAGCCACTCTCTGCTTTTGTCCGCCTGAAAGTTTATTCGGAGATTTATATCTGTAAGCAGTCATTCCTACCGCTTCCAGAGCGGCATCTACCCTCTTCCACATATCATCTGTCGGAATACCGATATTTTTCAGGCCCGAATGCCACATCTTCTTCCACTACATTTCCTATGATCTGATTATCCGGATTTTGGAATACCATTCCTACCATCTTTCTCAAATCAAGAAGTGTTTCATCATTTGCCGTATCCAAATCAGAGATAAATACGGTACCTTCTGTAGGTAATAATATACCATTTAAATGTTTTTGCAAATGTAGATTTTTCCCGAGCCGTTATGTCCTAAAATCGCCACAAAAATCGCCTTGTGTAATATCAATATTTAAATTATTGATAGCTCTTTTTTTACATCCTCTACTTTATCTTCTTCATCTCTGGTTATATAATCAAATATAAGCTTTTGTTGCTTTTACTATTCCCATATTTTCCTTTTTACTTACTTTTTTTATAAAACAAAAAAACCTCAGCAAGGTTGCTGAGGTTCTAATAACGTGCGTGAGAAGATTCGAACTCCCGACACCTTGGTCCGTAGCCAAGTGCTCTATCCAGCTGAGCTACACACACATTGCAAGTACATATTCTACATTAGTGTTTTTTGTGTTTGTCAATAGGATTTAAATATTTAAATAAAAAAACGTAAAATACCCAAAATAAGTATATGTACCGGATAAAAAAGATAATTGAACCACTTATATTGTTTACCTCTTTTTTTCCGTTATAGGTTAGAGTCAGAAAAAAATCCAAAGCATGAGTATAACTCTTTTTATAATAGATAAATATCCAAGCCCTGCTCCAAGTAAAGGTTTATCATAAAAAAATATAGAAAATATACCTGCTACTACCGCGTGGTAATCATAGTCAAGGCTAAGTTCCATTGCTGACAGTCCTGAAAAATATAACTATTATAATAGAAACTGTATACCATAAAAATTTTTACTCTTAATCTTCCCTTTTAAGGTATCTATTATCCATATAGTTATTAGACATAGTGCCAGAGTAAACATCATATTGTTCCAATACGGATTAAAGAATGTTTTCGATGTAAACATATCAAAGGGTACTTCAGATATCACTCCGAATACTGTCAAAGTAATCAGATACTTCTTCCTGTTTTTTTGTTTTATAAAAATCCTTCCACTATAAAAAAACACAAAAAAATAGGGAAAGCAATTCTCCCCAATATTGAAAAATATATTTGACAAATACAATAAAAATCCACTGCCATCAAGCATCGGTGTTATAAGAGCATTGTTTACATGATCAATAAGCATTGAAATAAATGCTATGTATTTTTAGCTGTGCTCCTGAAAAGATTTGAATTCTTTTTAATTTATCAGATTCAAATCGTTTATTTAATTCCATAGTTTCCCTCATATTTTTTTATATTTATAAATCAAATTATACTTAATGGAATCTTATTATATCATATCAAAAGAAATATTTTTATAAAATGAATTTTAACATATTCTTTTGTAATCATTTGACTTGTAAGTACACTGCACATATAATGGTAAAAATCACGCTCTTAAATAAGAGATTTATCAGTATGGAGGATTATTATGTACACCGCTACAAAAGGCAGCTCATCTTTTAATAAAGATATTTTAAGGCTTGCCATTCCGATAGTTTTACAAAATATTGTTACAACCGCTGTAAATTCTGCTGACGTAATAATGCTGGGCTTTGTAGGACAAGACGCACTTTCAGCCGGATCACTGGCAAATCAGGTTATGTTTATATTAAACCTTGTATATACAGGTATTTCATCCGGTGTCATAATGCTTGCCGCACAATACTGGGGGAAAAAGGATACAAAGACAATTGAACATATAATGGGCATAGGTATGCAGCTGTCCATGTTTATATCAAGTATGTTTTTTATTATGGCATTCTTTTTTCCACATATTTTAATGAGGATTTTTACAAATGATATCAACTTGATTACTTCAGGCATACCTTATCTTAGAATGGTAAGTTTCTCATATCTTTTTATGAGTTTTTCTCAAGTATATCTATGTGCAATGAGAAGTATAGAAAGAGTTCATTTCTCTACTGTTACAAATGCAGTTGCACTGATTTTAAACATTATCTTTAATGCAGTTTTTATTTTCGGACTGTTCGGTGCACCGAAGCTTGGAATACTTGGTGTTGCACTGGCAACCGTAATTGCAAGAGGTGTGGAATTTGCAATATGTGTTATAGATAATTTTATACCTAAAGCCATTCATTTTCATATAAAGAATATTTTGGAAGTAAATAAAATATTATTTTTTGATTTTATGAAATATTCTCTTCCTGCATTCGGAAATGAGATAGTTTGGGGAGTGGCCTTTTCAATGTACTCTGTTATTATGGGGCATCTTGACAGTGATATAGTGGCGGCAAATGCAGTAGTTGTGGTCGCAAGAAACCTTGGTACTGTGGCATGTTTCGGTATAGCTGATGCAGGAGCAATCATCCTTGGAAAGTCAATAGGTTCCGGAAATACAGATACTATAAAGTCCGATTCTTCACACTTTGTTAAAATAACAAGTATGTCTGCAGTTGTAGGTGGAATAGTTATATTTCTTTTACGACCTGTATTTTTCACTATGGCTGATTTAACTCCTACTGCAAAAGCGTATCTTAGTATAATGCTTTTTATAAATATGTATTATATAGTAGGCCAGGCATTCAATACGGCAATGATTTGTGGTGTTTTCAGGTCGGGTGGTGATTCAAAATGGGGATTTTTCTGTGACATAGTAGATATGTGGTGCTATTCGGTTCCGCTTGGCTTTATATCGGCTTTTGTTCTTAAGCTTCCGCCAATGTGGGTATACTTCCTTATTTGTACCGATGAGTTTGTAAAGATTCCTTTTGTATACAAGCATTATAAGAGCTATAAATGGCTGAAAAAAATATTACAAGAGATTTTTAAAATAAGGGGCGATAATCGCCCCTTATAACTATAATTGTATCCATTCCAATCCGTCTACATCCTTTAATATAAATGTACTTTTCTCATACCTATTTTTAAGCACAACTTCATCTTCTACTGATATATCGGTATACCAATGATTAAGACTTGCATATTTTCCTCTGTGAATATCAACGACTACAGTAGTTATAGGATCCCAGGTTTTCTTTTTAACACTCTCTACAATCACATAATATGCGTCTAAGAATACAAGATTTCTTCCATACATCCAAAACGGTAGTTCTTTATCCAACAGTGGAAGCTTTGCAGAGAAAATAAAATCCCCCATCGGCGGCTCAGTCTCATAGTTTAATACAATCTCACTTCCATAATACGCTATTTCCGCTCCATATGCACCTACACTTACAGGCACACCCTCTTCGGCTATTATAAAATCCATATATTTCCTTTCAAAGTCTATACTATACCCTCTGCACTCATTCGAATTGCAAAAAACTCTTTAAATGTATCGGGTTCATTTTCTATAGTTTCTTTCATGGATATAAGTTTTCTTTTACCGACTCTTCTATCCAAAACAGCAAATATCCTTACCAGCAGATTTTCACTGCATAGACTCTTCTCAATACTTTGGTTATCAAACTCATCAAATGCCCTATAAAAGCATGTTTGATCGAACACTCCAAGCTTTATAGCTGTATCATCCATATAGGCAAATTCTTGGCTCATGCGTCTTTCATACTTTTCATCTTTTGGAAAAGATTCCGACTTTGTCCAATTCTGATAATACCCACCTTTTATTACTTCTTTTCCGTCATATCTTATAGCAGCTCTTCCTTCATGATCAGGGGATTTGCTGTAGGATGTCGCAAAATAGCTGATATGTCCACGTAGGCTCTCCGCCAGATATTCACTTTCCATTCGTTTTCTTATGCCGCTCCAAGTAGACATTTTGCCTCCAAACTATAAATTTGTGTTATCATCAAGCTTCTCAAAATATTCATCTAAGCAACGATATATTTTCATATCCTCTTTATTATCGTCTCTTAAAACCACACAAATATTTTTATTTTCCATATCTGTAAACACAAAATTATATTCACCGAAGTAAGCCTGGTAACCGCATCTTTTTAGTGTCAATATCTGACCGACCCTACATTTAAAAATATTCTTTCTAACAATATAAGCCTTACCTATCTCCATGTCAGTCCTTCTTATAAAAATACAAATATGGGTAGTTTACAATCTCTTCATGCCAGTTATCATCATGCTTTATTATAACCTTTCCATTTTCATCATAATACCTTGTAACTATCGGTGCGCTCTCTCCGGATTTTATTTTTCCAAACCAATATTCCGTCCTCAAGCCCTGAATCAGGTGAATCGGTCTTTATATATTTTCCCAGATAGCAATCCCACCTTCCAAAAGGCAACTTATCATACACAATATTTACAAACTCTGCCAAGGTATCAGGCAAAATAAATGTATCGGGATTAGGTGCGTTTACATCATCTCCCATGCACATACTGCTCCTGCCCATATAGACTTTTATTTGCATACTCTTCTCCTTAAAATTTATATAAAAGAGGGAATATCAATCCTACATCAATAGCCATAAATCCAAATATAATACACAAAGAACCCACGAATATAGTTAGCCCCTTAACATTTTCACGAATCTGTATGGAGAACTTCTTATAATCAATAACCCTGTTATTTATAATATTTTCTCTTTCTTCTACACTGTCCGTTAATGAGATATTATAGCTTCCTCTATCCGCATCAAATGTATACAGTTTGACTCTGGCATCCTTAATACTGCTTGTCGTAGTCCTAAAAAAAGTCCGGATATAATTGTACAAACTCTCCTGTAGCATTATTTTTTTAAGTTTAATATCTAAATTATATATAGGAGATACTGAATACTTTTTTCCCGAAAGCCATATATCATATTTACCGCCATCCTCAAGTCTAAAGCTTCCGTCTATTAAGCTTACAGGCATTTCATATATCATCTTAGCCTTGGCAAATAATCTGACTTTTTTTATGCCGATAACCACCAGATATATTCCCACAGGTACAAGAAGAAACAATAAATATTTTAAATCCTTAATAGATTGTAACCAAGACATTTCCGTCCGCCTCCAAAACTTCCTTATAAAAAAATCTTTCATTCTTTCAAAACAGTCAAGAAGATCTTCTTTTATTTCATCTTCTTCATCGTCATAATCCCAGATATCCGGATAAAGCTCCGCCTCTTTACCTTCTTCCAAAGCAAAGCTTTCCAAAGCGGTTTCCATATCAAAATCTTCAAGTACTTTTAATATATCCGCAACTCTGTCTTTTTTTGTATAGGCTATAAAATCATCTATTTCCTCTATAGATGTTACTCCTACTACAGCTTCACTGAGAGGATCTTCCCATATAGGGTCTGACGCACTTACTCCTGTTAACATATAGTGAAGAAGATCCCAATTCTTATCTATATCAAGAAGTATTTCCGCCTTCTCATTCCAATCTTCCACTGTTTCAAAGATATCTTCCTCATTGTCCAGGTTTTTAAGTGTTTCCAAATCTTCATCACTTAAATATTGATAGTTTGCTCTAAGTCCCATTTTTTTATTTTTCTCCTTAAAATTTAAATATTTTTATAAATCTTTTTTGTAACTTATCGGATTTGTATCCTATATTCTCATAAAATTTATGTGCTTCTACACGATGATTTGCCGAATTGAGTCTGATAAATGAAATACCGTTATCTATAGCATATTTTTTTCAATATAACGCATTAATTTTTTTCCAACTCCATTGCCTCGGAAATCAGGATCCACAGCCAAACCCAATATATTAAGTCCGGTATCGCTATACACACTTTCATACACCTGTGCATGAACAAATCCGATAACCTTTTTTTGTATTCTCATCTTCATATACTGCAATAATATGATTTTTATTATCGCATGACAATTTCTTTATCTGATTCTCAACTGTACTTATATCAACATCATAGCCCAATGATGTTTTTACATATTTTTTTGTATAGATTCTGCATCGGATATATTCATTTCTCTTATCATATGTATCTCATCCTCCCATACTTGCAGATGTAATACCTTTTTTCAGGCTTCCGCCAACTGTAATGCAATGTCCTGCAAAAATATCATCATCATTAAAATATGCTGTGAATGAACCGCCTGATGTCATAGAAATTGATTCAATACCGATTCTTTTTGCAAAGCTCTCTTCTGTGATTTTTAGTGCTTCTTCCTCAGATTCGCACCAATCTCTTGCAAGGTCTACAAGCTTTTTCGCTGCAAATGTTCTCATTTCAGCATCCCGTTTTTCAGCACTTAAGTACAATTCTTTCATAGCTTTTCTTGCCTTTGTGATTCCGGATTTGTTGTCTTTATCAACATCCAAGGAAATATCAATATTTTTATCAAGCCAAGGAATATGCCCTTCAAAGCTGTTTATAGTTCTATCATACAAAAGCTCACCCAATATATCATCCTCTATGATTATAGGCTTTTTGTACTCTGCAAGGATTTCTTCAAGTTCCGGACTTTGTGCATTTTTTTCTATTACATCCACTAAAAGAAAATCAAGTCTTTTTATCATAATCTCCGGCAATTCCTCAGGTAATTTCTTACGTACCTTTAAATGATAAACAGTTTCTTTATCAAATTCCGGTATCAAATGATTATCATACTCTTTTTCACTTGCTGCAAATACAAATCTACATTCTTCTTTATGTAGCTCTCCGGTTTCACAATCTATATAGGCCAGGCAGCAAACCGCCACTTCCCAAAATCCGTTTCTCTTACTTGTAACATCACCTTCATGCCTAAGTACAAGAATTTCCTGCTTTTTTTCTTCAAAAGAGTTTTCCCATTCGTTTTCAGTCATTTGGTTTCTTTTTCTCATATAATCAATGAGTTCCATTAAGATCACCCCCCTATAAGCTCTGATAGCTCCTTTTCACTCAACTCACCATTATTATATAACTTTTCAAGCAAATTTTCATCAAAATCCATTTCATAGTAGTCTGTTACAAATTCCTTGAAGTCATCATATGTTTCACATATATATCCAAGCATCCATTTGCTTCCGTCATCTTCAGACAATTTATTTTGATGAATTTTTCCGTCATACCAAATGAAAAATGTTGTTTCATCTATTTCCCGGTCATCAAAGAGCGAAATATATTTTTCATCAACACCGTCATATATCTTTTGTATAACACTTTTGTCGAACTTCTCTTTAGCAAACTGACTCAAACTGCTTTCATGTGCAAATCCCTTTATTAAGACAATATCTTCTGTAAAAATAACATATAGAGTATCGCCTGAGCCGTTATCAACAATATACTTTAGATAAGCTTCATTTTCTTCTTTATCAATTATTCTAAGATATTCCTCAGAAGGGTCAGTCAAGGCATTGTCAAGAAAATATAACGCCTCAAGTCCGGTTCGCATATTACCCCAATCCATATATTTCATTCCATACTCCTATTTTAAATCCGCTTTTTTTATATCTTCCGAAACATATCCTAAAAATACAAATCTGAGCTATATTCCATTCATTTGCAAGATAGATGCTGCATCTGACTTCATCACCTAAAGTATTTTTTGCAATAAACTCATATCTTCCCAGTTCTTCATTATTTGAAATTCTTTCAATATCTGCTACATATGTTTCCGTAAAAAACCTGTTAAATTCATCCCAAGCGGTTAGTGCATCCGCTTTTGTAATTTCCACCTTTAGACAATATCCGATACTGACCTTGCACCTTTTCTTTCTTCCGGTTTCATCAGCCTTAAATACTTTTGTACTGCCCTTATCAAATACCCATTCCTTATCCTTCAGTGCGGCTACCTTTTCTGTCAATATATCCTTAAATTTGACGATATTATCCGAAAAGTAATTACAGGCATTTTCAAAAATCTCTAAATTGTCCATTTTGATTATTCCTTTTTATGATATTAAATCTGCTCTAATCTTACGATCAAAAAAATATCAGTCGACATCCACCCACAAATGATGTTTTTCCACAGTGTAAACATCTAAATAAATATCCACAAATCGATCCGTCTTTTTCCAGATAGCCTTCTATATCATTAAACTCGTTTCGCTTATTGTACTCTTCAAAGACTTCTTCTGCAATTCCCATTTCTTTTAATTCATTTGTTCCTACGCTGCCAAGATATGCACAGTAATCATTACAACAATAAAGCCAATACTCACCCTGCCAACTCAAATACCCCGGTGTTCTATAAAAGAGTTCATCTCTCTTTTCCTTATCCGGTACAAAGTCATCATCAACATCTTGAATGAAATCGGCATCATATTTCTTTGCGGCTTCTCCGTTTGAGATACATACAGGGCAAAGATAATCCACATCATCTACAGCATATGGCCTTTTTTACATAGTAGGTGTTACTTTTCTTTACCGCAACAAGGACATATTTTTTTGCTTCACCTTCTATAAACGAACCTGTCTCCAAAGGATCGGGATGATATCTGAATTTCGGCAATAATTTTTTACGCTCTTCCCTTTTGAGCCTTTCCTCTTTATTTAACGGCCTTGGTGTTGCAAATCTGTCACCATGACTCTCATTTAAGTCTTTTAACCCCAAAAAAACTTTTTAATCTGTTCTCTGTCTGTTTTTATCATATATACTTTCATACAGTTTATATGCACTTTCCATCTTATAGAGCAGTTGATAGACATCAACCAGTACTTCCATTGCCTCTTTTTTTCGGTTCTAACTTTCAGTCTGTCAGCAAATTCATATAATGCCAATACACTTGCCTCATTTTCATGCTGCTTTACAAAGTTTTCTTTTTAAGCTGATATATTCTTTTTAAAAAAATTCGTTCATATTTTATCCTTATATAATCAAAGCATCTAATAATGTTCTTTTACATACTCTATAAATTCATATATGTCAGAAGATACCTCTTCCATTTCAAGTGATCCGAGTGCACCCAAATCATTTTTATATATGGTATCGTCAGAGTCCTTTTTGATAAAGAAAGCCAAATCTCCGTCCTGACCGATCATGAAAAAATCAGGCTCATATTCAAAAACCTCATATGTCAGATTTCTTTCCGGCAAATCTTTTTCTTCATAAAGTATCACACCTGTATCTTCTATTGCAAACCCTTCACTTCCTTTTTATTTCCTCTAAAAACTTTTTCATACATTTTGGGAAGTTTAAAATTTATATTGTCCATGGTATCTCCTAATATTTTTATACTGTTTTTGTAGTTTAATTATAATTTCTATTCTAACCTTTCATCAAACTCAATTCCGATATTTGGCCACTTTTTCAGAAATATCCAGTTTTTATCTGTTACTACTTTAAGTATATCTGTATCAAACTTCTTAACTTCTTCTATATTTCTTATCTCACCGCTGTAAACTGTACCCCTTTTTATATGAGATATCTATACTCATATAGTCTTCATAACATGATAAAGAAACATGTATTCTAAAAATTATCTTTTTTTCATATGAATAACTGCAAAACCCCGCCTCTTTTTCAAAAAGATAGAAAGGCTCACTTTCAAAGAATTCAAAAAAATCAAGTTCATCATATTTCATACAAATTCACCTCACACATACCTACTCTAATATATCACTAATATACAATCTGTATCTACTGTACTTTTTATAAAAAAAGAACCGACAAATGCCGGTCCTTAGTATGTTAACTTTATTTGATACCCTGATCCTTCTTTACCTCTTCCAGCTCTGCAAATACCACATCGTTTATTACCTTGATGTAAGTACCCTTCATGCCGGATGACCTGCTTTCTATTACACCTGCACTTTCAAATTTTCTTAGTGCATTTACTATCACCGATCTGGTGATTCCTACTCTGTCAGCTATCTTACTTGCTACAAGCACACCTTCATTACCGCTAAGCTCTTCAAAGATATGTATTATAGCTTCAAGTTCTGAAAAGCTTAATGTTGATATAGCAGACTTTACAATAGCAATCTTTCTATTCTCCTCCGCATTCTCCTCATTAACACTTCTCATCATTTCAAGTCCTACCACTGTTGTGCCGTATTCACTTAATATTATGTCATCTATATCAAAGCCCTTTTCCTCTTTGTAAATGAATACAGTACCAAGTCTTGAACCTGCAATATCAATCGGGCTGATAATAGCCTGAAATCTGTTTACATTTTCTTCGTCAAATCCAAGTGTTGCAAGATTAACATTTTCTTTTGTGGACAATATTGAGAGTAGTCTTTCATTCAGCATTTCATCTATAAAGCCGCCTACTTTATCAGCAATCAGCTCTGTAATCTCAGATGTACCATTATGTGTTCCAACTCCTAATACCTTTCCCTTTTTACTAATAACAAGACTATTTGCCTCGAGTATTTCTGATAATACGTCACATATATCATTAAATACTACTTTCTGTGAATTATTATTGTGTAATAACCTGTTAATCTTTCTAGTCTTATCCAATAATTGTACACTCATTCAAGAAAAACCTCCCTTAGAAAAACAACGTATTTTTCAATAAAGCTCACACTTAAATTTTTAGCACAATTTGAATAAATGTACAACTTTTTTTATATTATAATTCATATTATTTACTTATCTAAACTTATGTAATCTAAATGATATATTATTCCAATATAACACTTTATTTAAAATAACTGAATAAACTTGTCAATTTTATATATAATCTGATAATAATATTCAAAAAGGCGAAGTTTTCACCTCGCCTCACACAATTTATAATTCACTATATATTTCCTTGCCATGTACATACACAGCTTTTATATTTAATGACTTATCCATCAGTACCAGATCCGCATATTTTCCTTCTTCAATACTTCCGACTTTATCGTAGATTCCGATTTGTTTTGCAGGATTTATCGTTGCGGCCGCTATAGCATCCTCAAGTCTGATATGCATATCCTGTACAGCCCTCTTCATACATTCAAAAAGATTTGTAACCGAACCTGCAATGGTTCCATCGTCAAGTACAGCTTTTCTTCCGGTAACAAATACCTTCTGTCCGCCAAGAGTATACTCTCCGTCACTGAGTCCGCATGCTCTCATACTGTCACTTATAAGTATAACCCTCTCGTCTCCGAACATCTTAAATGTAGCTCTTACTACAGCCGGATGAATATGAATACCGTCACAAATAAGCTCCACACACACTCTGTCATTGTCAATAGCCGCACCTATTACTCCCGGTTCTCTGTGTGTAAATGGCGGCATGGCATTGTAAAGATGTGTAACATGAGATGCACCCTCTTCAAAAGCCTTTACCGCTGTATCATAATTTGCCATAGTATGTGCAATGGAAACTACAACATTGTCCTTTACACCTGCTATAAAATCCATGGCACCTTCACCCTCAGGAGCGATATCTACAAGCTTAATAAGATTTCCAGACAACTCATTCAATTCATTGAAGAACTCAATATCGGTATTTAATATATACTTTGATGACTGAGCACCTTTTTTTGCCTCACTTATAAAAGGACCTTCCATATTTATGCCCACAAGCTTGGCACCTGTATCGCCGTCATACGCGGCAGCCTTTTTCATGATTTCTTTAAGTTCATCTTTAGAAATAGTCATGGTGGCAGGACAAATACTTGTCACACCAACTTTAGCCTCGTATTCCGCTATATTCTTTATCGTATCTTCCTTTGCATCACAAAAATCATCACCCATACAGCCGTGAAAATGTATATCTATAAGTCCCGGTATTGCATAAAGTCCTGTGGCATCCACCTGCTTCTTGTCATCTTCCGGTGAAAATCCTAGATTCATAAATGAGCTTTCTGAAAACTTCTCACCCGAGATATGAATCTCTCTGTTTCTGAACACTCTGTCCGGATCAAACACTATCGCATTTTTTATAAGCATGACAAAGCCTCCGTATCACCTATCAGAATAAAATCATTGTGTAACTGCAATATAGATGCAGGTACCTTAGGTGTAATAGGTCCGAAGAATGCTTCTTTTACAATTTCAGCCTTTCCCTTACCGTTTACTACCATCAGCACACGCTTTGCTCTCATAATGCTTCCTATACCCATAGTATATGCCTGCTTAGGAACATCATCTATACTTGCAAAGAATCTCTTATTGGCCTCTATTGTACTCTCTGTCAAATCTACCACATGAGTCTTGTCGATAAATTCATCACCCGGCTCATTAAAAACCGATATGTCCGTTATTGCCAAGTCCGAGAAGCTGTAAATCTATTCCACCGTAATTTTTTATAATATTTTCATAATCCTGACCTGCTTTTAAGTGCATCAGGCTCCATACCGTCAGGTACCTTTGTATTATTTTTTTATTTATATTTATATGGTCAAAAAGATGTGAATGCATAAAATAATAATAACTTTGATCATTATCCTTTGTAAGACCTCTGTACTCGTCAAGGTTTACAGTCTTAATTTTACTGAAATCAAGTCTGCCTGCCTCATATCTTCTTACCAATTCTTCATAAGTACCTATAGGTGTTGAACCTGTAGCAAGTCCAAGTACGGCATCAGGCTTTAAAAGTACCTGCGCACCTATTATGTCTGCCGCCATTTCACTCATTTCTTTATAATCTTTTGCGCATATAATTCGCATATTGCTGTCCCCCTATGCTAACTGTGATTTAAACTCTTCCTTTGCCTTATCAAGCGCATCCTTGATACCTGCGGGGTTCTTTCCGCCGGCCTGAGCGATATTCGGTCTACCGCCACCGCCGACGCCTACAAGTGTAGCGATTGCTTTGATAATATTTCCTGCATGTGCTCCTGCCTTAAGTGCATTATCACCTGCCATACATAAAAAGATTTACCTTACCGTCAACATCTGATGCAAGTACAACCATACCTTCATCAACATCATTCTTAAGCTTGTCACCAAGATTTCTAAGCTCGTTCATTTCAACACCGCTTACCTGCATTGCAATGAATTTGATTCCGTTTATTGTTTCAATATTTTCGGTGCTGTCTCCAAGTGCCTCACTTGCAAGCTTCGCTTTAAGCTTCTCATTCTCAGACTTAAGAGCTTTCATCTCATCAAGCAAGCTCTCAGCCTTTGCAACAAGTTCAGATTCACCTGTTTTTTTAAAAAGCTCGGCCATTTTTTCTGCATTCTGTTTTCTATATCCTGATAGAATTCGATAACACCGTCACCTGTAAGAGCTTCTATTCTTCTTACACCTGCAGCAATACCGTTTTCTGAAAGAATCTTGAAAAGCTTAATATCCGATGTATTGTGTACATGAGTACCGCCGCAAAGTTCCTTTGAGAAGTCTCCCATGCTTACAACTCTTACATCGCCCTGATATTTTTCACCGAAAAGTGCCATAGCACCGCTCTTTTTAGCCGACTCCACATCCATTACATCTGTAACTACCGGAAGAGCTTTATTTATCTCTGCATTTACAAGCGCCTCTACCTCTGCAATCTCTTCTCTTGAAAGGCTCTTAAAATGTGTAAAGTCAAATCTCAGTCTGTCTGCGGCAACATAGCTTCCTGCCTGTTCCACATGGTTTCCAAGCACCTCTCTAAGTGCCTTATGTAAAAGGTGAGTTGCAGAGTGGTTTGCGGCTGTTTTCTTTCTGTTTTCAGAATCTACAACAGTTTCCACAGTATCGCCAAGTTTAAACATTCCCTGACTTACAAATCCCACATGACCGATCTTATCACCTGCAAGCTTGATAACATCCACTACATTAAATACCGCGTCATCTTTCTTTATCACACCGATATCCGCATTCTGACCACCCATGGTGGCATAGAATGAAGTCTTATCAAGGATAATTGTTCCATGATCACCCTCTGCAATAGCCTCAACTATTTCATCCTCTGTAGTAAGTGCGGTTATCTTACCTGTATCAAGAAGGCTGTCATAACCTTCAAATACTGTAGTAAGCTTCGGATCAAGTGACTGATATATGGTAACATCGGCTCCCATATAGTTTGTAGCTTTTCTGGCCGCTCTTGCCTGATTTCTCTGAGCCTCCATAGCCTTATTAAAGCCAGCATCATCTACGGTGAATCCCTTTTCCTCAATTATCTCTTTTGTAAGATCGAGAGGGAAACCGTAAGTATCATACAGTCTGAATGCATCCTCTCCTGATATTACCTTTTCACCGCTCTTTGTAAGATTCTCTTCTATTTCTGCGAGGATTGAAAGTCCCTGATCTATGGTCTTATCAAACTTGTTCTCTTCCTCGGTAAGAACCTTAAGGATCATCTCCTTCTTTTCTTCAAGCTCAGGATAACCGTCCTTTGAAAGCTCTATTGCCGTATTTGCAAGAGAAGCCAAGAAAGTATCCTTTATTCCAAGCATTCTTCCATGTCTTGCAGCTCTTCTTAAAAGTCTTCTGAGTACATATCCTCTACCCTCATTACTTGGCATAATACCGTCTGAGATCATAAATGTACATGATCTGATATGGTCTGCAATAAGACGGAGTGATATATCCTTTTTTGCATCCTCTTTATATGATGTCTTTGCCAAATCTGCAACTCTGTCAAGCAGATTCTTTATAGTATCAACCTCAAATATGGACTCTACATCCTGAAGCGCTACCGCAAGTCTTTCAAGCCCCATACCTGTATCTATATTCTTTTGAATGAGCTCTGTATAATTGCCCTTTCCGTCTGAGTTAAACTGTGAGAATACATTGTTCCATACTTCCATATATCTGTCACAATCACAGCCTACAGTACAGCTTTCCTTACCACAGCCGTACTTCTCACCTCTGTCATAGTATACTTCCGAGCAAGGTCCACAAGGTCCCTCTCCATGCTCCCAGAAGTTATCCTCTTTCCGAACTTAAATATTCTATCGGCCGGAATTCCTATTTCTTTATTCCAGATTTCAAATGCCTCATCATCCTCTAAATATACTGAAGGATAAAGTCTATCGGCATCAAGACCTGCGACCTCTGTTAAAAACTCCCATGTCCAAGCTATAGCCTCATGCTTAAAATAATCTCCAAATGAGAAGTTTCCGAGCATTTCAAAGAATGTACCATGTCTTGCTGTCTTTCCTACATTCTCAATATCTCCTGTACGAATACATTTCTGACATGTACATACTCTTCTTCTTGGCGGTATCTCCTGACCTGTAAAGTACGGCTTGAGCGGTGCCATACCTGAATTGATTAGTAATAGTGAATTATCATTGTGAGGAACCAAAGAGAAGCTCTTCATTACCAAATGTCCCTTGCTCTCAAAAAAGTCAAGGAATTTCTTCCTTATCTTGTTTACCCCGTTTTCACTGTTAAAATTTTTGTTACTCATATATCTGTTATTTTCCTTTTCTCATATCTCTTGCTTTTTTGCCCAGCTTTATACCTATAAAAGCTAAAATTCCAAAAATGATAGCCTTAATTAAACTTCCTATAAATGATGATAAAAAAACAGCCATAATACACCTCACTTATTCTTAGGCAATGCCTTCTATTTTTATAGACAAAACTGCTTTTATAATATCACAATAATGCCTAAAACTCAATGTCCTTATTATATACCCTATGTCTGAACTTATTATATACCCTATGTCTGAACCTACTCTAAAAGCAAAGTTGAAATTTAAAGCATAAATATATATACTGTAATATATCATATTTGCCCTATAAATGTAGGCGATACAAATAAAGAATACTTAAATACAGTTAAGAATAGAGGTATACAATGGCTTTTGACGGTATAGTCATATCAAATTTATCATACGAGCTTAATACAAATCTTGTTGGCGGAAGAATATCAAAGATATCAATGCCTGAGGAGAATGAGCTTATTTTTACAATAAAGAACAATGCAAAGACATACAGACTTTTAATCTCTGCAAGTGCTTCACTTCCGCTGGTTTATCTTACCGATGTAAATAAACCGGCTCCAAAGGTTGCTCCGGCCTTTTTAATGTTGCTTAGAAAGTATATAGGAACGGCAAAAATAACCGATATATTTCAGATGGGCCTTGAGAGAATACTCTGCTTTAAGCTTGAACATTTAAATGAACTGGGTGATCTTAGTCATAAACGCATGTATGTGGAGATAATGGGTAAGCATTCCAATATAATCTTTACCGATGAAAACAATAAAATAATTGATTCTATCAAAAGAATCTCCGCAAATATGAGTTCTTTAAGGGAAGTACTTCCGGGAAGGGAATATTTCCTGCCTGATGAATTAAAGAAAAAAGATTTATTAAATACGGAACTTGAGGAGTTTATAGAGATTTTAAAATCAAAGGAATATGCTCTGTCAAAGTCAATTTATATGAACTTTGCAGGTATCAGTCCGCTTATAGCTGAGGAAATAGTTTTAAGAGCTTCGCTCCCCTCACAGGCTCCTTCCACATCTCTTAGTGAACTTGAGTATACTCATCTTTTTCATACAATAAGGAATTTACTTGATGATATAAGCTCTCACAACTTCTCACCGAATATAGTATACAGAAAAGAAGAAGCGCTTGAGTTTTCTTGTGTTGAGCTGTATTCATATGACAGTGAGGAATATAAAAAGGAATCATATGATTCTGTCAGCAAGATGCTATATGATTTCTACTCTTCCAGAGAAGCCTTTGTGCTTAACAGGCAAAAGAGTTCGGATCTGCGACGTATTGTAAATACCGCACTTGAAAGAGCAAGTAAAAAGTATGATTTACAGGAAAAACAGCTTCAAGATGCAGATAAAAAGGATATCTACAGAGTATACGGAGACCTTTTAAATACTTACGGATACAGCCTTAAAGGAGGAGAGAGCTCCTTTACAACAGAGAATTTCTACGATGATAATAAAGAAATCACTATTCCGCTTGATAAAAACAAATCGGCAAAGGAAAATGCAAAGAAATACTATGATAAGTATGCAAAGCTTAGCAGGACTACAAAGGCGCTCAGCGAAGAGATTTTAAATACAAAAAATGATATTGAGCATCTTCTCTCCATACAGACCGCACTTGATGTTTCAAGTGATGATGAGAGTCTTTCACAGATTCGTCAGGAGCTTGTAGACTTCGGTTATATAAAAAAACATTCTTCCGGTAAACAAAAAAAGAGTACATCTCATCCATATCACTATATTTCAACTGACGGTTATGATATATATGTGGGTAAAAATAATTATCAGAATGAAGAGCTTACCTTTAAAGTAGCTATCGGAAATGACTGGTGGTTTCATGCCAAAGGAATACCCGGTTCTCATGTAATTTTAAAATCAAACAATGAAGAGGAACTTCCTGACAGAGCTTATGAAGAAGCCGCCGCACTTGCCGCTTTTTATTCAAAGGCAAAAGATGCAGATAAAGTGGAAGTAGACTATATTCAAAAGAAAAACATAAAAAAAGTTGCAGGTGCCGCTCCCGGCTTTGTGATTTACCATTCCAACTGGTCAATGGTAGCCACACCGAAGGCGGATCTACAACAAAAATAATTTTTAACGGCTTTGTTCACTGTTACAACCACTCTTTGTGATAGTGAATATAAGCCTTTTTTACTGCTGTTACAAGTATCATGTATGCCAGTACACATGGCAAAAGAAATAAAAAGAATGATAAAGGCAATGATGAAAATCCCAGTACTTTACCAAGCAGAGTAAACGGAATAATTGTAATAAAAATTATTCCGAAGAAGTTCAGTAATGTAAGCTGTGCGGAGGCACGACTTTGTATAAACGGAAGCTTCACAGTACGAATCATATGTATAACCAATGACTGGCTCCACATCGACTCTACAAACCATCCTGCCTGAAACATTGCCACATAAGAAGCTCTTATCATATTAAGCTCATCACCGGTAAAATGACTTGCAAGATTATTATATGTCACTCCATGGCTTACAAAATGCGGGCAGAAAACAAAATACATAAATGCAAATGTTGCAAAGTCAAAGATTGAACTTGTAGGCCCTATCCATACCATAAATTTGCCTATACTTGAAGCGTCCCATTTTTTCGGTAACTTAATAAATTCTTCATCAACATTATCCCATGGAATAGCACTGCAACATGAGTCATAAATCAGATTCAACAAAATAAGATGCATACTCTCCATAGGCAGGAAAGGCAAAAGTGCACTGGCACCCAAAACTGAGAACATATTTCCGAAGTTTGATGAAGCCGTCATCTTAATGTACTTTATCATGTTTGCAAATGTCTTTCGTCCTTCTATGATTCCGGACTCTAAAACCATAAGATCCTTTTCAAGAAGTATAATATCTGCAGACTCCTTTGCCACATCCACAGCCGTATCCACAGAAATTCCGATATCCGCAACCTTCATTGCCACTGCATCATTTATTCCGTCACCCATAAAGCCTACCGTATGTCCGTTATCTCTAAGTACCGATACCACTCTTGATTTCTGACTTGGAGTAAGCTTTGCAAATACGTCTGTTATCTCTGCCGTTTTCTTAAGCTCTTCATCGTCCATCTTTTCAATATCACTGCCAAGCAAAGATATTTCTTACTTCAAGGCCGACCTGCTTACATATTGTTTTTTTGTAACTTTTTCATTATCACCTGTAAGAATCTTTTGTTCTGACTCCATGCTCTTTCAGCGCTTTTTATGGCATTTGCGTACCGACTCCTTAGGCGGATCAAGAAATGCCAGATAGCCCATAAGAATCATTTCAGTTTCATCTTCAACATTACAACTTTGCTTTTTTTATATCTTTTTCTGGCAATTGCAAGCACTCTGAATCCTTTTTTTCATTAAGTGTGTCTGCTGTTTCCAGAATTCTTTTGTCTAAAGTCATTTGTTATAGGCTGAACATTTCCGTTGTATTCCGCAAAAGAACATATAGAAAGCATTTCTTCAAACGCTCCCTTTGTAACCATTTTTTTATAGTACCTGCATTATTTTTGTACTACAGTAGTTAATCTTCTTCTATTAAAGTCAAAAGGTATCTCATCAATTTTTTTGTAGTTTTCCGACAAATCAATAAGTTGTGAGTCGTTTTCCTCTTCTTCCTCAGTCCTTTGAATTATGGCAAGGTCCATAAGATTCTTATAACCTGTCTGAAAGTAGCTGTTAAGATATCCGTATCTGAGTACTCTTGAATCCTCATCTCCCTTTATATTCAAATGATACTCAAGTACTACTCTGTCCTGAGTCAATGTGCCTGTTTTGTCTGTACACAGAATATCCATAGCTCCGAAGTTTTGTATAGAATTCAGATTCTTTACAATAGTCTTCTTTTTACTCATTGATACAGCACCTTTTGCAAGGCAACTTGTTACAATCATAGGAAGCATTTCAGGTGTCAATCCTACCGCAACCGATATGGCAAATAAAAATGCCGATATCCAGTTGCCCTTTGTTACTCCGTTGATAACAAAGACTAAGGGTACCATTACAAGCATAAACCTGATAAGTACCCATGAAACCGCATTGACTCCCTTTGTAAAGTTTGTTTCCACAGACTCACCGGATATTGCCAAAGTCATTGAACCGAAAAGCGTATTGTCTCCGACCGCTATAACAACTGCAGCGGCACTTCCCGATATAACACTGCTTCCCATAAAAGCTATATTTGTATATTCTGTGATATTGTCCTTCTTTTCACAGACACCGGCAAGCTTTTCTATAGGTTCGCTCTCACCGCTTAAGCTTGATTGACTGACAAAAAGATCCTTTGCTTCTATTATCCTTACATCGGCAGGAATCATATCACCTGCCGAAAGGTAAACTATATCACCTACTACAGCTTCATCCAAAGGAATTTCTATATGATTTTTATTCTTTCTTGTCACGGTACATGTGGTTTTAATCATAGCAAGCAGCTTCTCTGCGGCATCACCGCTTCTGCCCTCCTGAATGAACCTGAGTACACCGGACACAAATACCATTGTTAAAATAATAATTACGGTAATAGGATTAAAATCCTTTTTTGTATTTCCGAACATATGCAGTAACGGAAATACAATATCCGTTACTGTAGATACAACAGCTAAACAAACAAGTACGACTGTAAAAGGATTTATAAAAGCTTCCTCCAGCTTTTTGGCAAGTGACTTTTTCTTTTCCTTTTTTACCTTATTTGCTCCATACTTCTCCCTGTTTTTTTGAACAGCTTCTTCACTGAGTCCTTCTAAATCCGTACCAAGGTAGGATTTTATATCCTCAAGCGAGTTAGTTGCCATGTAATCTATATTTTTTTATTCATCTTACATCCCCTTGATACTCTCCGATATCCTGTCTCTAAGCATCAGTGCATCCACCGCCTGCTTAGGATCCTTATTTTCAAAAAGTACGGCATTTACCTCATCAACAATAGGCATACAGATATTATATTTATCTGCCAGTGCCTTGGCAGCTTTTGCGGAATATACGCCTTCCACCACCATTGCCACTTCTTTCATAGCCTCATCCATGGTCTTTCCCTGTCCCATAAGCATACCGGCTTTTCTGTTTCTGCTGTGCTTACTTGCACAGGTAACTATCAGATCACCGATACCTGACAACCCGTAGAATGTCTCTATTCTGGCTCCCATAGCTGTACCGAGTCTGCTTATTTCAACAATTCCTCTGGTAATAAGAGCAGCCTTGGCATTGTCACCATAGCCAAGTCCGTCTGAGATACCTGCCGCCAATGCTATAACATTTTTTAGTGAACCGCCAAGCTCAATACCCAACATATCTGTAGAAGTATATACTCTGAATACCGGACTCATAAATACAGACTGAATCAGCTCAGCAGTCTTTAAATCATTTGCTCCGGCTACACATGTAGTAGGCAGAAGTCTTACCACCTCTTCAGCATGGCTTGGCCCTGAAAGTACTGCTACATTTGCATTCTTTATTTCATCCAAAATCTGCTCTGTAAGTATTTCAAGAGTATTTTCTTCAATACCCTTTGCAACATTTACAATGATTTGTCCTTCTTCATAAAACGGTGCCATTCTTTTCGCAGTACTTCTTGTGAAAATTGAAGGTACTGAAAGCACACAAATCTTGGAGCCTTCCATAGCAACTTCCAAATCAGTCTCAAATCGAATCGCTTCATCAAATACAACACCCGGAAGATTTTTATGTGTACGGGTTTCTCTAAGTTCCTTTATCTCGCTTTCAATTGCAGACCATACCTTTATACTATGCCCGTTATCAAATAGGAGTCTTGCAAGTGCCATACCCCAAGTACCTGAACCAATAACTGAAATATTCATTTTCACACCTTTTTCCCTATTTTATTCTCAGTCCCACTAAGTAATCTTTTAATATTTGCCCTATGCATAAATATTGATAAAAATCCGATAATAACTATCAAAAGTCTAAACTCCATAGGAGAACTTCCATCTGTAAATCCATAGCTTGTCTTTACCAACATATGTGACATACCTATAAAAATAATCATTACAACTATCGATGCAAGTGATACATATCTTGTTATAGCAACTATCAAGATAAATACAGCCAGACAAACAAAAGCAATTCTATAGTCAAGAGCCATTATTATACCTGCTGTGGAAGCGACTCCCTTTCCACCCTTAAATCCAAGATAGAAAGGGAAGTTGTGACCAAGTACCACACCAAGTCCAATATAAAGCATGTATACATAACTTAAACTTACATTATCTCTAAAAATATATCTTACAACCAAACATGGGATCAAAGATTTACAAAAATCTCCAAAAAAAACTATAAGTCCCGCTTTTGGACCAAGTACCCTAAGAGTATTTGTAGCACCTGCATTTCCTGAACCGTAATTTCTTATATCCATCTTATTGAGCTTTCCGAATATATATCCCGTCTCAATATTTCCGATAAAATAACCTATTATTAACAGAAGAATTCTAAGCATTATTTGGCGTCCTCTCCTCTTTCTCTGATAATAAATCTTATAGATGTACCCTTAAATCCGAAGGCCTCTCTAATCTTGTTCTCCAAATATCTTTGATAGGAGAAATGCATAAGTTGCTTTATATTTACAAAAATAACAAATGTAGGCGGCTTTACCGCTACCTGTGTGGTATAGAATATTTTTAATCTCTTACCCTTATCAGACGGCTGCTGCTGCATTACTGTAGCTTCTGAGATTATCTCATTTAATACACCTGTCTGTATTCTAAGTGTCTGATTCTCTCTGACAATATCTATCATTTCAAAGAGCTTTTGAAGTCTCTGACCGCTTAGTGCAGATATAAAGACAAACTCCGCATATGGCATAAATGAAAGTATTCTCTTTATATTATTTGTATACTCATAAATAGTCTTATTATCCTTTTCAACAAGATCCCATTTATTTACAGCAACAATAATACCCTTACCCTTGTCATGTGCAATTCCTGCAATCTTTGCATCCTGTTCTGTAACACCCTCATTTGCATCAATGACAAGTATTACCACATCAGCTCTGTCTACAGCTGTTACAGTTCTGATTATTGAATATCTTTCAATATCCTCTTTTACCTTTGATTTTCTTCTAAGACCTGCTGTATCTATAAAAACATACTCCTGTTTATTATTTACAACCACAGTGTCTATGGCATCTCTGGTAGTACCCGCAATATCCGATACGATTACTCTGTTTTGACCTGTAAGTCTGTTTATAATAGATGATTTACCTACATTCGGCTTTCCGACTATGGCAATTCTAGGTCTGTCATCATCCTCCTCATCCTCAGTGTCCTTATGTTTAAAATGTGCCGCCACAGCCTCAAGCAAATCACCTATTCCAAGTCTGGATGCGGCTGATACCGGTATCGGATCTCCTATTCCAAGATTGTAAAACTCATATACATCATTTCCGAATTTAGCCATTGAATCAACTTTGTTTACAGCAAGTACAACAGGCTTTCTTGATTTTCTAAGCATATCACAAACCTTAGAATCGGAATCCACCAGTCCTTGACGCACATCTGTAATAAATACAATTACATCTGCCGTCTCAATAGCTATCTCAGCCTGTTCTCTCATCTGTGAAAGTATAATATCACTGCTGTCCGGCTCTATACCGCCTGTATCTATAAGTGTAAAATTCATATTTAGCCATGTACAATCAGCATATATTCTGTCTCTTGTCACTCCCGGGGTGTCCTTTACTATGGAAATCGGCTCCCCTGCTATGGCGTTAAACAATGTAGATTTTCCTACATTCGGCCTGCCTATAATGGCAACTACGGGTTTACTCATTATTAACTCCTTTTTCATATGCCTTATAGGCATTTTCTTCTATATACTTATCGGAAACTATTGCATTAACCAGATCATATCCTGACTGACCGACAATAACCGTTTTGACATTTAATTCTCTTTCAATATCGGTTCTGGTCAAATCATCCAGCAATACCTCTTCTCCGCTTCTAAACATATTTACCGACAATAATAATCTGTCACCAAGTTCCTTACCCTTTAACTGATTTATTATATCAACTCCGGTTAAAAGTCCTGCCACAGTGATTCTTTTCTCCAAAGAAATCATTTCTTATAGTATAGAAATTTATCTTCTTCGCAGGGAACCTTTTTTCAATCTTTTTTGCAAGCTCCTTCATGGAATGTGCAGGCAAAATGGCTGTTGCAATACTTATAACTTCTTTCTTTTGTATATCTTCTTTATCTATTTGCAAGGTTTCTATCGCATCTTGTACTTCCTCACTCAGAAGTCTAAGCATCCCTACTCCGTTTTCAAGCTGTATATATCCGTCATAGGTATCTTCACCCGGCATTTCTCTTTCTGCAATCAGATAAAATTCATCACTTGCCTGTGCAAAATGCATATTACATTTTTTTCCATAGCTTTTCTTTGAATATCCTCTATGATTTCTATAGTCTCTATTGCTTTTGCTTTATCGACAAGCGACAGTCTGGGTAAATCGTCTCTAAATTTTGTAATACCTACCGGCACTACGGATACACTCTCCATTGTAGGAGCATATTTTAATAAATCGTTTAATGTGCGCTTTAACTCTTTGCCGTCATTATAACCCGGACACATAACCACCTGTCCGTTCATAGGAACATTCTTCTCATATAACTTATCTATATATCTGAGTGATTCTCCGGCAAAGCGATTGTGAAGCATTTTTTTTCTAAGTTCAGGATTTGTTGTATGTACGGATATATTTATAGGGGCAAGATTAAATCTGATTATTCTGTCTATATCTGCATCCTTCATATTTGTGAGTGTTACATAATTGCCCTGTAAAAAGGAAAGTCTGGAATCATCATCTTTAAAATAAAGCGTCTCTCTCATTCCCTGTGGCATCTGATCTATAAAGCAGAATATACAGTTGTTTGTACAGGATTTATAATCGCTCATAAGTCCCTCTTCAAACTCAAGTCCTATATCTTCATAGTCATTTTCAATATCCAGCTCCCACTCTTCACCGTTTGCCTTTTCAATCACCATGGTGAACTCTTCGGCATTTATATAATATCTATAATCTAATACATCTTTTATTTCATTGCCGTCGATAGATATAAGCTTATCTCCCGGCTCTATTTCCATCTCCTCGGCTATAGACCCTTTGGCAACGCTCTTTATTATATGAAAATTCATCTTACTCCATTCATTTGTAAATAGTAAATGACCATAATCATTACTCTTGCTCTCTTATAATAACAATCTCACATATGTTTGTAAAGTAAAGAAAGCTACTACTTTTTACGGTAACAGCCCTCTTAAACAAATATTTATTTCTTTATTCTCTGCAAATTCTTATTTATAAGTGCAAGTACCTGTTCAGGATCCACCTTATCAGGACTGAAGAATGAAGACTTTTCTTCTACAAGCATGCCACCCATTATACCAAGCATGCTCTTTTTAACCTTCATTGTTCCAAATTGATTTACAATAGATACCAATATATCTCCTGCTTTTTCATTTCTGACTACATCTTCCACAGTATCCTTTATGCTGAAATATTCAGGATTGTACTCAATCTTTTTAACATCAAGACTTTCCTTGTCCATATCCTCAAACCGGTTCTTAACTTCTTCAGCTTCTTCTTCATCCGCAGGTCTTACATATCCGGCAAAAGGCTTCTTTTTCTCTGACAAATGTGGTTCTGTCTGATATTTCTTCATCATCACTTATGCCTACCGCCTTTATATAATTTGCACCCATATTAAGGCTTACATTCTCAAATATAAAAGTCTTTTTCCCTTCTTTTTCGCCAAGGTCAGTGCCGTTTACAAACAACTTTACCTTTTCCATATTTGAATAGATCTTTATATTTATCTTTTCATCACTTCTGATGGCAAATCTCTTGCTTACGATGTGAACAAATTTCTCATCTGACCAATATGCCTTATATACATAGAAAGCGTCTTTTTTTATTTTTCTGTCTATGGTTACAAGACCTTTATTGTTTCTGCCCTTAACACCACCTTCATCTCTCATATCACAGCCGAAGTCAAACATATTCCAAACATATGAGCCCCATATCTCAGGTCTTTCAGCAAGAAGCTTTGCCATATGCTCATGATACTGTGCCTGATACTCCTCACTATAATCCTTACATTCAGGTGTATTGGAATGCCAGCTTATAATACCCTCACAACCATACTCTGAAAGTCCTACAGCTCTGTTTGGATGCATAGCTCTAAATTTATCAAACCATACTTCATTATCTGTATACTTTCCGCCATACCATCCAAAGTATAGATTGTATGCCAGTATATCTGTGATCTGATTGTGATCTGAATCCATAGGAAGCATTGATACCTGAGCCATTGTTGTAAGTCTTGTTTTATCAATACTCTTTACAAGTTCATCCAGCTCTCTCAAATTATCTGCAAGTCCGGGAATATCTCCCGCAATCGTTATCTCATTTGAAATTCCCCAGAAGCATATACTGCTATGATTGTAGTTTTGATAAATAAGCTCTTTCATCTGCTCCATAGCATTCTCATGTGCCTTTGGATCCTTATTCATTCCGGATATAAAAGGAATCTCAGCCCATACTACAAGTCCGTATCTGTCACAAAGCTCATAAAAGTAATCATCCTGCTGATAATGTGCCAGTCTTACACTGTTGGCACCTACGTCCATTATCAGGTCATAATCGTCAAAATGGTCAAGCTCTGCAAGTGCATTACCCTTTCCAAGTCTGTCCTGATGTCTGCTCACACCTCTAAGAGGTAGACTCTTTCCATTTAAGAAAAATCCCTTTTCAGGGTCTACATAGTACTCTCTGATACCATGATTTACCTCTACATTATCAAGTACTTCATTATGTCTTACAAGCTTTACACTCAATTTATAGAGGAACGGATCTTCTACACCGTTCCAAAGATGAGCATCATCTATCTTCATGCTCAGCTTTGTTATCTTCTTTGCAGGTGCAACAAACAATCCGATATCTTCATAGCTGGAGCCATCTCTTACCTCAACCATTACCATATCCGATTCGTCCGGATCTTTTACATAGGCGGTAATATCAATTATTGCATCATCACCATCTATCTTTGAAGTAACAGCCACTCCGCTTCCTGCATAATATTCTATATCAAATCTTGCCTTAGGTAACGATATAAGACTTACATTTCTGTATATACCACCATAGAATGTAAAATCAGCCATCTGAGGATATACATCGGAATGATTGGCATTATCCACTTCTACAGACAGCATAAGAGCGTCTTTTTTCTCAAAAAATCTTGTGATATTAACTCTGAATCTTGAGTATCCGCCTCTATGCTCCTGTACAAACTCACCGTCAATATATATTCTTGCTATCGAATTTACACCTTCAAAATTCAAGATAAAATCACTCTCAGGTGATACAAGAGGTCTTATAAGCTTCTTTACATATATAGCTTTTCCTTTATAGTAGTCATTTCCGCCGTCCTGTCCGTCAAAACCGTTATAGGTATGAGGAACATTGATCATATAAAAGCTCTCATCTATAATAAGTTTGTCGGTGACTTCAATATTCTTTTTGAAAAGCCAGTCCTTATTTAAATCATCTATGACTCTCATATATTTCCCTCCTGATTTTGCAAATTAAAACAGTGAATCGATATCTTTAAAACAGCACAATATTATAGTAGCATTATTTTATAGATGAATTATAACAAGAAAAATTAATTAAAAAAATACTGTCTTTTATTTTTGAAATGAAATGTATACATAACATCGTTAGTTTTTTTAAACAATTTTTTTATTTAAAAAAATCAAATTTTTTTATAGTCAAGAGATTGAAAGTTATATTGTTGACTTCACATTTTTTTAATAGTGTATAGTATCTTCGTAAATAAATAATAATATTTGTAGTTTTTACAAATCTTAAGTTCCCAGGAGAAAAATGCCAAACGATTTTTGTATTTAGAGATCAATTGCCTATAGCGCCTCTAAAGATTGCCGCTCTTGAAAGTCGCTATGATTTTTGCCAAGAAAGTCAATGATTATATTGTTGAGTTCAGAAGAAATGATACTACTGAGCTTATGAACAGTAAAATGGACTTGCATTACAGAGGCTATGACTGTGATAATTATCTTCTTGATATTGCCTGCCCCAGATTCGGTTCAGGTGAAGCCAAGGGCATAATAAAAGAATCAGTTCGTGGTACAGATGTATTTGTAATGGTGGATGTATTAAATCACTCTCTCAGCTATAAGCTAACGGTTTTACAAATTATATGTCACCTGACGATCACTACCAAGACCTTAAGAGAATTATCGGTGCAAGTATTGCCAATGCAAAAAGAGTAAATGTTATCATGCCTTTCTTATATGAGAGCAGACAGCACAAGAAGACCAAGAGAGAATCTCTTGACTGTGCTCTTGCACTTGCAGAGCTTGTAGATATGGGCGTAAGCAATATTATCACATTTGATGCACATGACCCGAGAGTACAAAACTCAATTCCTCTTACAGGATTTGACAATTTCATGCCTACATATCAGTTTGTAAAGGCATTGTTTGCAAATGTACCTGATTTGAAAGTAAGCAAAGATGATATGATGATTATAAGCCCGGATGAGGGTGCTATGAACAGAGCGGTTTATCTTGCAAACAACCTCGGCGTGGATATGGGTATGTTCTATAAGAGACGTGATTATTCAAAGGTAATTGACGGCAGAAACCCTATAGTTGCTCATGAATTCCTCGGAAGCAGTGTTGACGGCAAAGATGTTATTATCATGGACGATATGATCTCATCAGGTGAGAGTATGCTTGATACAGCTAAAGAACTTAAGAAGAGAAATGCAAAGAGAATTATAATATGTGCTACATTCGGACTTTTCACAAACGGTCTTGATAAGTTTGACGAGTTCCATAATCTCGGACTTATAGATTATGTTTGTACAACAAATGTACATTACAGAAATCCTGAGCTTCTTACAAAGCCTTGGTATCTGGAAGCAGATATGACAAAGTATCTTGCCGCTATTATAAACTCATATAACCATGATGTTTCAATAGGAAAGAGTCTGTCACCGACACTTAAAAATTCAAAACTTTGTATCAAAATTTAAATAGAAAAAGGGGATGCCCGGAAATAAGTGATTTTTACTTCCGGACATCCCCTTTTTTTAATTCACTTGCTCAAATCCAAAAGTATTTGTCAATAAAAAAATATGCTTTTCACAAAAAAACCATTCAATCTAAATATTTCCATCTTTTTGGGATTTAACTCTCTTGAAAAAGTGCAATACATATTTTAATGATTAAATAAAGTCCCCAAAATACCATAAACGAATAATCAAATATAGTGCTTTTTCAAGTCCCATGTAGTATGGAGTATAAAATGTGCAACCAAAAAAATCCGGCAATTTACTTACGCCACCTCCTGCAATGTACAAAGAATAGTTACCTTTTTTTGTCAACAAGGGAAATTTATATATCATGCTATTAATAGTATTTTTCAATGACAGTCTCAGATATGTAATTTTTTTCCACTAGTTCTTTAATCCAACTTCCAATTTAGTTATCATCTACTAACTATTTAGTATTATACCTTCAATGAAGAAATATTACTAAATTTATTGTTCCCTCTTTTATAAGTTTGCAATTTTCACTGAAAAATATGCAATTACTCTTTACATTCTATTTGTAATATCTTTAATAATTTATCTTTTAAAAAGATGGATGCCGAATACATCATCCCTATTATTTGCTGTTTAATGGTACAATAGCAAGCGTTTTTTTCCCAATGGTGCCAAGACTTTTAATATCGTATCAAGTTGTGGACTTGTTTGTCCTTTTTCCATCCTTGCTATTACAGGCTGTTTTACACCACTTAATTCTTCTAATTTCTTTTGGCTCAATCCCCTTTCTTGTCTGGCTTTAATAAGTTCTCCTATCAAAGCAACTCTTAAGTCACTTTCCAATATTTCTTCAGGTGTTAAAAGAGAATCTATAAATTCTAAAGCATTCTGCCCAATCGCACTATTCATAATTCATTCCCCTTTCTATTAAATCTGAAAGTTCACGCTTTGCTTTTTCAATTTCTCTCTTTGGAGTTTTCTGAGTTTTTTTCATAAACTGATGTAATAGTACAAAGCTTCCGTTTTTCCATCCTACAAAAAGTATTCGATCTCTTAACGGTCTTAGCTCCCATATATCCCCATCTAAATGTTTTAAATACGGCTCACCCGCTTTTGTTCCATACTCACTTAAAACTTTTATATAATCCCTTATTTTTATTCAGTTTAATACGACTGTCTTTATCTTTTTTTACCGGACAATCCCATTATATACTCAGCTACAGGCTCTTTCCCATCTTTATCTTTATAAAAAAATATATTGTACAAGTTCCCCCCTCCTTAAATCAATTATACTTAAAAGTTATTAAACAGTCAACTTTATCAATAAAAAATCCCGACATAACTTTATTAAAGATATGTCGGGAGATTATTAAGGTTTATACATTAAATGTACTTCCACCTATAAATTCTCTTAAAATAGAATTTGAAGGCACATTATCACTTGGTATACCGAGGAAATAGTCAAGGAACTTTAAAAGTCTCTTTGCCTCGGGATATTCCTTGCTGTCTTTTTGTACACTGAATAATACCGGCTCAACATATTGCTTTATAACCGCAATCTCGTAGTTTAGAGCCGAATTGAAAGTGGCATCCGCACTGCTTTGATATGGGAATATATACTTTTCTTCCCCTCTTCTTACAGAATCCCACATTGAAATTGTCTTTGTAGGTGAAGTGCCTCTCTTTCTGACATCTCTTATCATTCTTCTGAGTAATCTGCCGTCTGTAGTAGGTATACGATTGTGCTCGTCTATATTTAATTGAGTCAAAGCACTTATATATATCTTATATCTGCTGTCCTTAGGCAATCTGTATGAAAGCTCATCATTCAAACAGTGTATACCCTCTATAACGAGAATATCATCCTTACCAAGCTTCAAGAAGTTTCCATTGTATTCTCTCTGCCCGATTTTGAAATTAAAGCTTGGAATCTCCACTTCTTCCCCGTTCAAAAGAGCCAACATATCTTCATTAAACTTTTCAATATCCATTGCTCCAAGGCATTCAAAGTCAAGCTCACCATGTTCATCTCTCGGTGTATCTTCCCTGTTCTTAAAGTAATTGTCCACCTCAAGAGGATGAGGTTTCAATCCGTGAGATCTTAATTGTATACTGAGTCTGTGTGAAAAAGAAGTCTTTCCTGATGAAGACGGACCTGCAATCATAACAAGTTTTACATTGCCTCTTTTTACGATATCATCCGCAATATCTCCAATCTTCTTTTCCATATATGCTTCAGAAATAAGGATCATTTCATTAGTCATACCGTTTGCAATCATCTCATTTAGAGAGCCGACATCGGCAACTCCCATGTCTTCAGCATTCTTGCTTGCATTATTAAGCTCATTAAAGATTTTTTCTTCAGGTACAAACTCTTCCACCACTTCGGGGTTATCCTTCTTAGGTATAATAAGAACAAGTCCGTCCTTGTATTTTGTCAGGCTGAATTTATCTACAAATCCTGTTGAATACACAATATAGCCGTAATTATAGTCTATATAGTTCTCAAGCTTATATATATTCACTCTGGATACTCTTCTGAACTTAAAAAGTTTTTCCTTTTCAAAAAAGCCTGCATCATGAAACATCTTTATCGCAGTATCGGTATGAACACTCATCTTCTCTATTCTGATATTTTCATCGACAATTTCTCTCATCCTGCCGTCTATTTTATCAATATCAAATCCTGATTCACCGTTCATTCTGATAAACAGTCCGTTTCCGGTGGAAAAATTCCACAATAGGTTTTATATTCTCACCATATATATCTTTAATAGACTTTAAAAGTATAAGTACGGCACTTCTTTCATATGTGGAACGCCCGATAGCATCACTTAAAGTAACAAATTCAAGTTTTATATCGGATTTTAATGTCTTATGCAGTTCCTGCAATTTAGAGTCTACCTTTACTAAAAGTGCCTTTTTTTCTTATGCTCTGTTACAATATCAAAATAACTTGTATTCTCTTCATATTCAAATACTTCGTTGTTTATATTTACTTTAAACTTTTTCATTATTTTATTTTTCTGATCCATCCCTGTGGTGCTTCTATTTCACCCATCTGTATTCCGGTAAGTGTATCATAGAGTTTCTTTGTAATCTCACCCATACCTTCCATACCTGCAGGTAAGCTTATTACTTCTTCACCTCTGTATATTCTGCCTACAGGTGAAATAACTGCTGCAGTTCCGCAAAGTCCCGCTTCTTTGAATTCCTTTATTTCATCAAAGGCAACCGGTCTTTCCTCTGTCTTAAGTCCAAGATAATGCTCTGCAACATAAAGAAGTGATCTTCTTGTAATTGAAGGCAATATTGAATTTGACTTAGGTGTAACTACGGTATTATCTTTTGTAATAAAGATAAAGTTTGCGCCTCCTGTCTCTTCGACATAAGTTCTTGTAGCCGCATCAAGATACATATTTTCATCAAATCCGTTTCTGTGAGCTTCCATAAGAGGATGTATACTCATGGCATAATTAAGTCCTGCCTTTATATGTCCCGTACCTCTCGGTGCTGCTCTGTCAAATTCACTTACAGTGATTGTAATAGGCTTTGCACCGCCCTTAAAATAAGGGCCTACAGGTGTTACAAACATTCTGAACTGATACTCTGCAGCAGGCTTAACTCCGATTACAGGTGATGAAGCAAACATATAAGGTCTTATATAAAGTGTTGCTCCCGAACCGAAAGGCGGTACCCATGCTTCATTTGCAAGTACTACCTTGTCTACCGCTTCAAGGAATCTCTCCTCATCAAACGGCGGCATCTCAAGTCTTTTAGCTGAATCATGCATTCTCTTTGCATTTAGATCAGGTCTGAATGTAACTATATGTCCGTCCTTTGTTCTGTATGCCTTTTAAGCCTTCAAAAACTTCCTGACAATACTGTAAAATACCTGCCGACTCATTTATCGTAACATTTGAGTCTGTCAGAAGCTCTCCATCATCCCATTTTCCGTCTTTAAAATTGCTGACATATCTGTAATCAGTAATTCTGTAGTTGAAACCTATATTTCCCCAATCTAAATCCTTTATTTCCATGATAGCCTCCTATTGTTCATTAAGTTTGCAAGTTTTGCAGCCTGATCCGCCGCAATACAGCCGTCTATAAGTTCCTGAATGTCTCCATTCATTATCTTATCAAGTTTATATAAGGTAAGATTTATTCTATGATCTGTTACTCTTCCCTGTGGGAAGTTATAAGTTCTGATTTTTTCAGATCTGTCACCTGTTCCGATCTGGCTTCTTCTGTCAGCCGCTTCCGCACTTTGCTTTTTCTCAAGCTCTATCTCATAAAGCTTTGATCTGAGAAGTGCAAATGCCTTTTCCTTGTTTTGTAACTGGCTCTTTTCTGTCTGAGAGTAGATAACAATACCTGTGGGATAGTGAGTAAGACGAACTGCAGAGTCTGTAGTATTGACACACTGTCCACCGTTTCCGCTGGCTCTCATAACGTCTATTCTGACATCATTCATATCAATCTGTACATCAACTTCCTCAGCCTCAGGCATTACAGCAACAGATGCTGTAGAAGTATGTATTCTTCCGCCCGACTCTGTCTCAGGTACTCTTTGTACTCTGTGAACTCCCGACTCATACTTAAGCTTTGAATAAGCACCCTTACCGCTTACCATTGCCACTACTTCCTTATATCCGCCTATACCGTTCTCATTAACATCTATCATCTCGACCTTCCAGTTTTGAGACTCCGCATAATGAGTGTACATACGATACAATTGCATAGCAAACAATGCCGCCTCGTCACCGCCTGCTCCGGCTCTGACTTCCAGCATTATATTCTTATCATCATTAGGATCTTTTGGCAAAAGCAAAATCTTAAGCTTTTCGGAAAGTTCCTCTTCCAGTCTCTTACCCTCGGCAAGCTCTTCCTTTGCCATCTCCTTCATTTCTTCATCATTCATCTCAAGCATTTCAAGTGCATCCACCTGTAATTGCTTTGCTTTTTTATATTCTCCGTAAGTTTCCACCAATGGTGCAAGATCCGATTGCTCCTTCATCAGCTTTCTGAATCTGTTCTGATCATTTGCCACATCGCCGCTTGCAAGCTCCGCCATGATTTCATCATAATGTACTACTATATCTTCTAAATTATCAAACATCTTTTCCTCTTATGATTTATTTTATTTAACTGTATATTATCGCTACCCTGTCTAAATTTGCCAGGTCCTTTTTTATCACTACATTTTTGCCTTCAAATAAAGCTCTTATATCATCCGCTTCATCATAGCCTATTTCAAGAGCCAATACTCCGTTGTCTGCCAAATAGTCCTCATAGTTTTCGGCAATTATTTTATAAAATTTCATGCCGTCAGCATCTCCGTCAAGCGCAAGCCTAGGCTCAAAATCCTTTACTTCATTTTCCAAAGTATCTACAACATCGCTCTGTATGTACGGCGGATTGGATACTATGATATCATATTTAATTTCAGATGTTAAGCTTGAAAACATATCGCTCTTTAAAAAATTGATATCCAAATCCAGCTCTTTTGCATTTCTTTTTGCAACTTCAAGTGCCTTATCCGATATATCCAGAGCATCAACTCTGTCAAATCCTCCAAGCTTTTTTAATGCAATGGCTATAGCTCCCGAACCGGTACACATATCAAGTATTCTTTTACTCTTATCTTTTTTTGAAAGCGCTAAAACTTCTTCAACAAGCACTTCCGTATCAAATCTCGGAATAAGTACATTCTCATTGACATAGAGTGGAAGTCCGCAAAAATATGCCTTATTTAAAATATACTGTATAGGCATATGACCAAGCCTTTTTTCCACATATTCATTCAATGTATCAAGCTTTGATATATCCTCTATTTCATCATACTTATACATCGTCCATTTTGAAAAATCAAAATCGAATATCTCGTATATAAGCAGGAGTATGTCACTTTTCGCATCCTTGAAGTTTTTTTCTTCCAACAGCTTTACGTATTTATCAAAAGCTTCAATATATTTCATATCAGAAGTTTTCCTCCAGGTACTCTCTCCAGTCAAATACCCTTTCAACTGCTGCAATAGCTACCTCAACCATATCAGGTGTAGGTTCCTTAGTGGTAAGTCCCTGCATCCAAAGTCCCGGTTTACTTATAAGATTTACAAGCCAGAAATCACTTCTTCCTGCAATTCTTAAAAACTCATAGCTTACTCCTGCTATAACAGGTACAAGAACAATTCTGGATACCGCTCTAAGCCATATGGTATCAACTCTGATTACCATAAAGAAAAGTATACTTATCATCATTACGATGATAATAAAGCTTGTACCGCATCTCTTATGCTCTTTTGAGCTCTTCATAACATTTTCCACATTAAGCTCAAGACCATGTTCAATACAGTTTATACATTTATGCTCCGCTCCATGGTACATAAATGTTCTTTTAATATCTTCCATTCTTGATATCATTTTTTTATAGAAGATAAATATTGCAATTCTTATTATTCCCTCAAAAATTGCAATTACATAGTAATTATCAACTTTCAATTTAATAATATTACTGAGAAGCATCGGCAGGACCATAAAAATAGCTATGGATGCTATTACTGAAATAAACATCGTAACACCCATTATCACTTTATCCAGCTTATCTCCAAAAATTGCTATCAGCTTTTCTTCAAACTTTGAAGACTTTGAATCCTCATCATCTTCAAAAAAGCTTGCTGAATATGACAGTGTTTTCATTCCCAAAACCAATGAGTCTATAAATGAAAATATACCTCTAAGGAACGGAAGTCCCAGTATCGGCATTCTTGTAGTTAAGCTCTCATATTTATCTTCCATTACCGCAATTGTTTTATCCGGCTTTCTTACAGCTGTAGAATATCTGTCACCGTTTTTCATCATGATGCCTTCTATAACAGCCTGTCCGCCTATTCCTGAATATTTCATATTTACTCCGTAATCTATTTAAAAAGAGCCAGACACCTGCCTGACTCCCCCTAATAAATAGTATTTCTTTATTTTATTATTCAGCCTTAACACCATATCTACGGTTAAACTGCTCGATACGACCACGTGCCTGAGCTGATTTCTGCTGACCTGTATAGAAAGAATGGCACTTAGAACAAATTTCTACGTGGATATCTTCCTTTGTTGAACCTGTAACAAATGTGTTACCACAGTTGCAAGTTACTGTTGCCTGATAATAATTTGGATGTATTCCCTGTTTCATAATTCACCTCTTTTAAAAATTTAACGGTTACATAAAGTAGACTCGTTACAAAGTACATCTTAGGATAGCATAAATGAAGATAAAATGCAAGAGTATAATTTACTCTTTACTCTTTGATTTAAGATATAATATCAAACTCCAAAGATCCGACAACGTATATCCTATCATTAATACCATATTTTACTTTACTTTCAAACTCGACCAATATTTCCTCATCACATATACTTGTTTTGGCATAAAGTGAAAATTCATCTACAATTCTTTTTACTTCTACTGTCGCTATTATATGTGAGGAATGTCTATGTGGCTGTTCAAACATAAGTTCACCGTTTTTTTAATATAAGAGCCTGTTACTAAATCTATTCTTAATTTACCTTTTTATTATACTTCCAACAAACTTCCGTTCAGATTTCTTGTCGTTATCTATATATTCATCATATTCTGTAAAATGTACTATAATCTTATTTTTGTCCTCCATTTCAGCATCAACAAATCTATCATAACCGAATGTACAGATATTAATAATTTTCAAATTCATAATACTTTCTTTTTTTCTCATACCTTTTATAAATTAAAAAGTTTTTAGGGTCTTCATACATCCAAGTCTCATTCCAAGGTAGTTTTGCATATAACTTATCTATATCATCCTTTGTATAAAGGTACTCCTCCATAAATACATCCTCAGGAAAAAGCTTAAAATATCTACGAAAAAAAATTCCAACAAAAGTCTTTCTCTACCTGATATATCCTCAAAAAAATAATATAACTTGGCACTGTTTCTCCCATACTTGGAATATAGTATTCATGTGATTCTTTTGGCTTCGGATAAAAAAATAAATTATAATATTATCATTATAATCAAACGAATCCCATTGATAATCGTCATCATCCCATTTTTCTTTTCCAATGATCATTAATAAAACTAATACTAAAACTTTCGCCTGTACTTAATTTATCTTTTTTTCTTTACTGCCCTTGTGTCAAGTATTGGATACATTTTATTAAATTTCCAATCTGCTTCACTTCTATCTTAACTTCAACACCGGATTTTTCAATAGGTTATTGATAAGGTCTGTATAAATCATCTGATCGACCACTTCCGTTATGCTTGTGATTCTTTGCCCTGCATCTTTGGAAGATGCTCCACAATGATAGATTCTCTGATGTTCGGTATTCCAGTCGATAATAATGTATCTGTCATGAAACTCTCCACCGGATTTTTGGAATGTTATCTTTCTAAACGGATACTCCTTACAAAAATCCTGATATTCAAGGGTATGAAGTCCTTTGCCGATGTTATCACTGAATATAATGACCTTTACCGATGAAGGGACATCTTTTAACAAGACCAAGGTTTTCACTCCGATGTAGTTATCGACGATATAAATACTCTTTTTCGCTATGCTGTAAATGTCCTTATAAGCAAGATTCGCTTCGACCGGCTGTCCATTCAAAAGTAAAAATCCATATTTGAGCTGTGGATTGCTAAGGTCGAGAATCAAATCAGACAGCTCAGATTTATGCACCACGTTATTTAAGGTGTCCATCACTTCTGCTACCTGATCTTCCACATCTCTTAAATCTCGTCTTAAATCCTGCATTTCCACGACATTACTTGTGATCTGCATCGAAAGCTGTAAAAACTCTCTTTTCCCAATCAACCCTTGATTTCTACGATGTAGTCTTTCATCTTCTTAAAGGTACGAATCAGAGCTTTACTCTGCTTGACCGCAAGCTCTCCTTTGAGAACTGTCATCAGCATATAGATTCCCTGCTCGGTAAAAGCATGAGGATTGTACTTAATATTACTACCTCTTCCTGCACTCTTATTCAAGGTCACATTTTGTGACCTTGAAAGTTCAGATACTTCCTCGTCAGTTAATCGGAACATAAAATCTTCATCAAATTTTTCAATATTCCTTTTTACTTGCTGATTAAAAGCTTTTGTTTCATACCCATAAATCTCTGCCAGTTCAAAATCAAGCATAACTTTCTGTCCCCTAATAATATAAATCTTTTTTACAAGGGATTCATGATTTACAAGCATCATCTCGTCTTTTTTATCCATCTTTTTCATCACCTTCCTCAAATCTCCAAACAATCTCAACCGTATTCTTATCATAAACATAGATTTTGTCTATGACTTCGTTTATCCAATCTAAAACAAGTCCTCCTTTTGCTACCTCTTCTCTTAGCTTATCCACATTCAGATGATGTTGGTGTTAGAATATATTTAGTACAAAACAAAATGAGATATTTCCTTATTTGTTATATAATAAACCTTAGGAGGAACTCATTATGTCAAGTAAAAGAAACCATCACTCAAAACAGTTTAAGCTGGATGCTATCAACTATCGAAATGAACATCCGGATCTTACTCAAGTTGAATGTGCCAAGAATCTTGGCATTGGTGTTAGTACACTTGCCAAATGGGAAAGTCAATTTCGTAATAATGATGGTGACATTCCCGTTCGTGGCTCAGGTAACTATCAATCTGATGATGCAAAAGAAATAGCTCTCCTCAAACGTGAGCTACGTGATGCTCAGGATGCTCTTGATGTACTAAAAAAAGCCATAAGCATTCTGGGGAAAAGTTAACTATTGCTATCTATACAGAGGTTTCTGCAAAGGTAGAGGCAGCTAAAGTAAATGGGCACCGTGTCTCTACTTCCGGAATGCTTAAATTTTTGGGTGTGTCTCGATCCGGATATCGTTCTTTTCTTAATAGAAAAATATCTTCTGCTATTCAGAGGAAGGAAGCTATTAAGAAGAATATCCGGCTTATTTATGATGCTTCAAAACAAAACTATGGTGCTCCTAAAATAACCAAAGAACTTCGTAAGTCAGGTGAAACTATTACTGAGCGCACTGTAGGCAAATATATGCGTGAAATGGGTATTAAAGCCCAATGGATTAAGCCTTTTACTACCACTACCAGAGACTCTGATTTCAGTACTGAACTTACAAACATACTTGATAAACAATTACTCTTCTACTCAAAATATTTATCTACCAATTTTTGTAGTTTCCCTTCTTTAGCCGCAGGGATGGTATCTTCTAGAACAAAGTTCTTTCTACTAATATCTCGAGAAAGATTTCCAAAGATAAAATTAGTGGAAATATTATAGATAAATGGTGAAGGCACAAATCCACAAACTTGATTTTCTAGGATACGTTTTAAACGTTCTTCAAAATTTGGAAATGTATTTTTCAGACATTTGCTATTATATAATCGCTTAACGAGTTCTGCGATATAGAAGCCTGATTTCATGTACAAATCAATAAACGTCTTAGATGGATTATAAAAAAATCCTGGGTTATCTTTTTCAAAATCATCCACCATCCTCTTCACCACTCGTTTAAGAGTGAAGATCTCGTTGGTATCATTGTATATATCTGTTACTTAAGTGGTGATACATAATAATCTGGAAGTTTGCCTCTCCAGTCAATCCACATTTGCTCAGCAATTGGAATTAATCTTTCAAGCTCTTCCTTAGTAAATAACTCTGTAGTTTCAGGTAAATCAATTAATGATGTAGGACTCTCTTCTATGAATCGTTTCTCACTAGCTTTCTTTCCTTCTTCCGTCGGTGGCCAACGATCGTTCTCCGCTTTAAAATCAATTTCACGTGCCGTTCTCCTACCTAATAAATATTCGTTAAAATCAGAAGGATTAATCTCAAAGATACGACGAACTGAAGCTACTCCAAACTCACCAAAAGTGTAGTATTTTCCTTCATGTGTTCGAAAATCATATCCTTTTGGTGATTCAATCTTTTCAAAGGTATCAAACTCCTCCCAAGTTATTTTAGTTAAACTCATTTTAATTGCCTCCTAATTTTCTAATTGTAAATTCTCCCCATGGAACTTTCAAATTCTTAATTGAATCATAAGGGATATCTATTGCCACAGGTTTACTTAGAATATATAGAGTTCAACATAATTATATAAAGTTCAATCGAATAGTTTGATCGCTCTCCATTTTTTTAGCCATGTTAATAATATTGTCTATTTCTCTTGGAGTTATCGGAAGATTTTCATGAGGGGGTTCCCAATGTGTCATACTATCTTTATAAACAACAAATTTTTTATTAATCAACAATTCTCCTTGTGCTTTTAAGAGGAAACCATTCTCTAAATCAAAAGTAATTGTTGATCTTGTTCCTGTAATTTTTCATTTCTACCTCTCGAATATAATTTTTTTCTACCCCTGTTTTAGGATCTATTGTTGTAATCTTAGTAACATTTGGATTGGCCTTCAATCTTGGTAATTCGATATTTTCCCAAATATTTCCTGGTCTTAGTTCGCTACCAACTACAGCTCTTATTTCACCAGATACTTGCTCTGCGTAAACATTCGAAGCTTCCTCCCAAGCTGTTACACTTGAAGGAGCATTAAAATCCCATTCAGGCATTACAATATTCGTATCATCAATCGTAGATTCTAATGTAACTCCTCCTTTATTTTTTGCTATTTTTTCGCAACATCCATTCCTCCAATACTATCTGTTTGTCCTGACCAGAATCATCCTTTTTTATACATATCCGGGCTTTTATAAATCCACCCTACATCAGGCTCAAGCATATTATATATTGCGTCAATATGATGTTTTCTGAATGTGTAACCGTTATCAACATAGAATGCGCTATTTGGGTATTCTTCCATATATCTGTGTACTATCTCCAATATGGTAAGTTCTATTCCAATCATATCCGGAAAGCGAAAGAAGGTAACAAGCTCATTTTTTCTTGATTTTCTTGTGAAAACCTCCTTTATATCTACATAAGCATAAATTTGAATCATTGGTGCATGATCTTCTTCATCAAAAAAATCGTATTCATTATCTTCCTTAGACAATATAAGATCACAATCTCTTTTACCTATCATCACTCTTCTATGATAGTTCATAGCATCAAGTATTTTCCACATCCTGCACTCAAGAGTTATACTTCTGCCCTCAAATTTTTCTAATATTCTTCCCTCACATATCATATATACATCCCCTTCTTATACTGCTGTCACAAGAGAGCTTTTTTACAAAGCATCCGGACTGTAATATATCCAATTTGAGTCTTTATTACAGTATACTTTTTCAATGTCTTCTTTTCTATAAACATATCCTGACTCATTTAAGAAAATATCCTCAGTAAAGAGTTTAAAAATATCTATATAAAAACTCCGATATTATCAATTCTCTTCCTTTAATGTCATCAAAGTGAATATATGCATAATAATAGCAATTTTTCTCTTGGATAAAAAAACTTATACACCCCTTCTCTATCTCTCTCCACCAGGAACATACTTACATCCGGATAATAAACTCTTTTTTTCATATTACTTTCATCATCATCTTCAAGTATACTTGCAGACAACCAGTAAAGATCATTTGAATCATGAATCGAACAATGTGTATATCCCATTGACATTAAAATGTTTATAACTTTTTCCATGTCTTTTTTATCAGCTCTTATTCTTTTTCTTAATATACCTGCACGCCACATTATTAAAAATCTCCTTTATCTCCTCAAATCTATTTATCAATTTAATTCCCTTACATAGCAATGCGTTATTTTGTCTGCCGGCCAGACTTTTTCATTTCCATGTATTCCCCTTCTTCTATCATTCTCGTCTATAGCTTCTCTAAACCAATCTATAGGTTTATCAACTTTTTAGTAAAGAAGAGCTATTAGATATAAAACAGCTCCTCTTAAAAAAAATATCAATAGTATAATTTAGAATGTTTTAGGGTCTTCATACGCCCATAATTCATTCCATGGTAGTTTTTGCATATAACTTATCTATATCATCCTTTGTATAAAAAGTACTCCTCCATAAATACATCCTCAGGAAAAAAAGCTTAAAATATCTACGAAAAAAATTCCAACAAAAGTCTTTCTCTACCTGATATATCCTCGAAAAATAATATAACTTGGCACTGTTTCTCCCATACTTGGAATATAATATTCATGTGATTCCTTCGGCTTTGGATAAAAATAAATTATAATGTTATCATTATCATCCAGTGAATCCCATTGATACTCGTCATCATCCCACTTTCTGCTCCAATGATCATTGATAAAGCTGATACTGAAACTTTCGCCTGTACTTAATTTTTCTTTATCTTTGCCACCTGCATAAAACTTCATCTTTGTAAATATATCAATTATTATATCCAAGTCTTTTTCTGTTGGATATTCACCTTTTCTAAATAACGATGCTGGCACCCCCATTATCTTAGTATCCTCCCTAAATTAATATTTTTATTATTTACTTTTCTCTTTATATGTATCAGGATCTTTGTAAATCCATTCTGAATCCGGTTCTTTTAAATTATAAATTCTATCTATATCTTGCTTTGTAAAAATAAAGTCCATTATCTACATAAAAATATAGCATCGCTATACTTTTTCCATATATTTATGTAATATTTCAAGTATAACTAACTCTCTGCCAATTATATCTGTAAATCTGAAAAAGTTTCAAGTTCTGCACTCTCTGCTTTTTTCAGTCGGAATCTCTTTACATTCTTTGTATGCATATACATTTAATAAAGATGAAGTATCATTCTTATTATTTATCATTTCCTTTCTTTATATATATCAGATCTGTAGTTTCCTTTTTTTAAGAACTATATATTTAATATATCCAAGTTCTCTCAATATATCTACAAATTTATACGCAATAAATCTTTTTCTCTATACAGCTTTTTATTTAATATCCTACCCTCATATATCATTATCTGCTCCTCTAACTTAAAAAAACTATCCGGACTAATATATAACCAATTAGGATCATAAGTTTTTTTGAATATATTTTATCTATGTATTTTTTTAGTATAAAAAAACTTATCACAGTCCCAAAATATATCATCCGGATAAAGTTCAAAAATATCTATGTAAAAAAATTCCAATATTATTATTTCTATAGAGCTAACATTTTCAAAAAAATAAATAAGAGTAATATTTTTTTACAAGTTTTGGGACAATAAAACATTTCCTTATCATTCTCTATTAAATCGATATAAATAATTGTACTCTTTTTAAAGTTCTCTGAATTAACCAACTCATCATCAGTAATCGGCATAGCTATTGTTAATATATAAACATCTGTTTCATCCTGTATACTAAATCTTGCATAACCTAACGACACAAAAAAATATTTATTATCTCTTCTATTCTTATATAATCAGGGTGAATTTCACTTCTTAAAAGTCTCATTGATGTTGCCATCACTTTAATATCTCCTCAAGTTCTTCAAAAAAATATTTGTTAAAAATGTAGCGGGATCCTCATACATCCAAGTCTCATTCCATGGTACCTTCACATATAACTTATCTATATCATCCTTTGTATAAAAGTGCATTTCCATAAATACATCTTCCGGAAACAATTTAAAATATCTATGCAAAAATTCCAGTAATAATCTGCCTCTACCTGAAATATCTTCAAAGTAAATAAAAAGCAGGTACTTTTTTCTCCCATGCTTGGAATATATTTGCCATACTTCATTTCCATATTAGGAAAGAAGTAAATTCTAATATGGTCATTATCATCTAAAGAATCAAGTTCGTCCTCATCCCACTTTCTTACCAACTCATCATTAAAAAAACTCACAGTTGTATGTACTCTTTCACCTGAACTAATATTCAACTTATTACTTGAATAAAATACCATTTCAGTAAATATATCAATTATTATATCCAAGTCTTTTTTCTGTTACATATTCACCTTTCCTAAACATCCATCCTGATGCTCCCATTACCTTAATATCCTCCCTAAATTATTTTTTTAGTATTTACTCTTCTTTTTGTATTTATTAGGATTTTTTTGTAAATCCACCCTGCATCAGGCTCAGGCATATTATATATTGCATCAATATTATGTTTCCTGAATGTATAACCGTTATCAACATAGAATGCGGTATTTGGATATTCCTCCATATATCTGTGTACTATTTCCAATATGATAAGTTCTTTTCCAATCATATCCGGAAAACGAAAGAAGGTCTCAAGCCCCTGTTTCCTTGACTTTCTTATGAAAATCTCTTTTATATCTACATAAGAATAAATCTGAATCATTGGTGCAGGATCTTTTTTATCAAAAAAATCATATTCACTGTCTTCTTTAGACAGTATAATATCATAATCTCTTTTACCTATCATCAATCTTCTATTGTAGTTCATAGCATCAAGTATTTTCCACATGCTGACACCGATAGATGTTTTTCTGCCCTCAGATTTTTGTAATATTCTTCCCTCACATATCATATATAATTCTCCCTTTTATACTGCTGCCACAAAAATAGTCCTGTTAAGCATATAACTTATCTACATTATCCTTTTATATACGTATCCGGGCTTTTATAAATCCACTCCGCATCCGGTTCAGGCATATTATATATTGCATCAATATGATGTTTTCTGAATGTATAACCGTTATCAACATAGAATGCGGTATTTGGGTATTCTTCCATATATCTGTGTACTATTTCCAATATGATAAGTTCTTTTCCAATCATATCCGGAAAGCGAAAAAAGGTAACAAGCTCATTTTTTCTTGATTTTCTTGTGAAAACCTCCTTTATACCTAAATAAGCATAAATTTGAATAATTGGCGCAGGATCTTTTTCATCAAAAAAATCGTATTCATTATCTTCCTTAAACAGTATAAGACTACCATCACTTTTATCTATTGTCACTATTCTATGGTAGTTCATAGCATCAAGTATCTTTAGCATCCTGCAATCAACAGTTATACTTTTTCTCTCAAATTTTTCTAATATTCTTCCCTCACATATCATATATACATCCCCTTCTTATACTGTCGCCACAAGAGATCTTTTTTACAAAAGCATCCGGACTGTAATATATCCAATTTGAGTCTTTATTACAGTATGCTTTTTCAATATCTTCTTTTGTATAAAAAAACATCCTGACTCACTTAAGAAAAATATCCTCCGGAAAGAGTTTAAAATATCTATATAAAAACTCCGATATTATCAATTCTGTTCCTTTAATGTAATCAAAGTAAATATATGCATAATAATAGCAATTTTCTCTTGGATAAAAAAACTTATAACGCCCTTCTATATCTATCTCCACCATAGACATACTTAAATGCATGTTGTAGACTCTTTTTTTATATTACTTTCATCATCCTCTTCAAGTGTACTTGCAGACAAACTGTAATTATCATTTAAGTCATAAATCGAACAATGTGTATATCCTATTGACATTAAAATGTTTATGACCTTTTCCATGTCTTCTTTATTAGCTCTTATTCTTTTTTCTTAATATACCTGCACGCCACATTATAAAAAATCTCCTTTATCTCCTCAAATCTTATCAATATAATTCCCTTATATAGCAAGGCGGTATTTTTGTCTGCCGGCCATACTTTTTCATTTCTATGTATTCCCTTCTTCTATCATCTCATCTATAGCTTCTCTAAACCAATCTACAAGTTTATCAACTTTTTTTAGTAAAGAAGAGCTGTTAGATATAAAACAGCTCCTCATAAAAAAAATATCAATAGTATAATTTAGAATGTTTTAGGATCCTCATACGCCCATAATTCATTCCATGGCAGTTTTGCATATACCTTATCTATATCACTCTTTGTATAAAAAAATAATCTACCCAAAAATATATCTTCAGGAAACACACTAAAGTATCTATGTAAAAATTCAAGCATCATAATTTCTCTATATGCTATATTCTCAAAAATCAAAAAACATGTTGATACCTTACCCAAAATCGGAACATAACTATTTAATGCCTCTTTTGAGTCCTCGTAAAAATATATTATTGCACTATCATTTCTAAACTCATCATATACATATTTTGGCCTATCCCACACCTCTCTCCAATGATCATTTACAAAGCTAACGCTCCATACATTACTTTCTTTATCTTTAGATTTACCACTAGCATAAAATTCCATTTCAACAAATATGTCAATTATTGCATCTAAATCTCTTTCCGTTACATATTCGTCTTTTTCTAAATATAGCGACAGAAATTCCCATTATTTTATTAACCTCACTAAACCTTCTGAGTTCTTCTTCTAAAACTTTTTTTACAGGTTTGTATTTTGTCTTATATTTTACTTTCCTAATCCTCAGCCTGCATTCTTTGACTTTGGTTGCTTAAGAAATACCTTCCTTATAGATTTTAAAATATTTATGTAAAAACTACAGTATTATTAACTCTATTACTCACTATAATTCCGTTATATAACACCAAGGTATATTGTCTGCCAACCAAACTTTTTCATTTCCATGATAGAATGCCACTCCGTCCTCATACGCTCTCTTAGAATCAATTTCCAATATACATGGACTCTTGTCACGTCTAAGCCCTACTTTTTTTGCTGTATCTATATCAGCTGACAGGTGTACATATTGTCTGCTCATAGGTAAAAGTCCGTTCTTTTTTATGCTCTCAATAAATCTCCTTGCAGTACCATGATATAATTTATCAGGCGGAGTCTTCTCTTCCTTTACTATATGCATCGGTATGGAATGCCCGTACATAGCTCTTATTTTTCCTGCATTTATTTCATGTCTTTTCTTTTCAGACTTATCAATCATAACAGCCAAATCGTTTTGAGTTATATTTCCAAACTTACCTTCTGTATTCAGCGCATTCAAAAGCTGCTCTATACTTACCCAGCCTTCTTCATCCATTTCAAGTTCATACTCCCAAGGTGCATGTCGAAGTGCGTATGAAACTTCCTTGCTTAATTCCTCATATTTCATCGTATTCCCCTTCCTCTATCATCTCATCTATAGCTTCTCTAAACCAATCTATAAGTTTATCAACTTTTTTAGTAAAGAAGAGCTGTTAAGATATAAAACAGCTCCTCTTAAAAAAATATCAATAGTATAATTTAGAATGTTTTTAGGATCCTCATACATCCAAGTCTCATTCCATGGTACCTTCGCATATAACTTATCTATATCATCCTTTATATAAAAAGTGACTTCGCCTAAATACATCTTCCGGAAACAATTTAAAAATATCTATGCAAAAAAATTCCAGTAATAATCTGCCTCTACCTGAAACATCTTCAAAGTTAAGATAATACGGTACTTCTTCTCCCATACTTGGAATATATTCTCCGAGCTCTATTTCCAAATTAGGAAAGAAGTAAATTATAATATGGTCATTATCATCTAATGAATCAAGTTCGTCCTCATCCCACTTTCTTACCCACTCATCATTAAAAAAACTCACACTTAAACACACGCTTTCATCTGAACTCATATCCACTTTATTACTTGAATAAAAATCCCATTTCAGTAAATATATCAATTATTATATCCAAGTCTTTTTCTGTTACATATTTACCTTTTTCTAAACATTGACGCTGATGCTCCCATTACCTTAATATCCTCCCTAATTCTTCTAAATCTGTAACTATTTGTAGCTCCAAGAAATCTTCCAAATCCATTTGATATTATAGGTATATTTACAGCATATACAGAATTTCCTGCTTTTGTACTCTCCCTTATAATGGTATTCCTTAGATTGTCATAGTGTATACCTATATTCGGTAATTTTATAAATCCGGCTTCTTCAAGTGCTTTAAGGTTCTTTATATTTGTATTTAGTGAATCTATTGCTCCATAAGTTGAATACAGATAAAGTGTCGGATTATTCTTTACTCTTTATTCTGTTTTTTTCATCCTATTCACCCATCTTTTTTTCTAATTTTTTTATTTAATCCATTTTTATACCACAGATTATACATTAGTGTCAATTACTATTGCTATTAAACTTTAACTATATTGTTTTTAACAAGCTTCCTTACTTAATTCCTCATATTTCATCATATTCCCCTTCCTCTATCATCTCATCTATAGCTTCTCTAAACCAATCCCAAAAACTGTCATAGTCCTTTCTCTGTTCCCATCCTGAACTTGCAAAAATCGTGGATTTTTTTGAACCCTTCCTCCTCTGTCGATATCAAAGCAAACTATATCATCATTGTCACCTCTTCTTGCAAAGGGTACCAACTTTCTGTCGGGGTATCTTTCTTGTAAGCTTTTTTTATTCTGCATGCGAGCATGCTCATAATCCATCAAATACCAAAAAAATCAAAATCCGTCAAACCTAAATGTACAATTTTTTTAAAAAAATTCTTTCGGATATTCAAATCCTTTATATATACTGCCGGCATCTAATAATTTCATTTCTATACCTCTTTCTTAAAACAAAAAAAGCGACCAAATTTCTTTACTTATAAGAATTTGACCGCTTTTTAAACAAATATTTTTTTCTAATCCGCTCTTCTTCTGTAAAATCTTCCAAGGAGCTGTTGTGTCTTTATAAGATTTATAAATGCGGCCTTATCTATTTCTTTGATTGCCTTTACCACTTTATCAGCCTCGGCACTTGATACTATTGAGTATACAAGAGTTCTCTCACAATGATTGTAATGTCCCTCTCCCTTCCATGTTGTGGCACCATGGTGACTGATTTCTGAAATTATCTCACAGACTTCGTTTGGATGATCTGTAACAATGAACAGTGTAATCTGTTGGTACTTTCTATACAATACATGTATAACAGTTGTGGTAACGTATTGAAAAAAATGATCGAATACAGCGCTCTGTCCCAGCCGAATAAAAGTCCTGCAATCAAAAGTACTACCGCGTTTCCTATAAGGATAATATTAAATGCATCCATTCCTTTTTTCTCGGATAAGAAAATAGAAATAAAGTCGGTTCCTCCTGTAGTGGCATTCATAAGAAGACAAACACTTATAGCAAGGCCGTTTATCATTCCTCCGAAAATTGTTATAAGCAATATATCTTCCGTTATCACATATCCCGGAATAATATCCACCAAAAAAAGCCTGCAAAGCAATATAACCCAGCAGGAAAAAAAGTGTAAATTTCTTTCCTATAAATCTGAAACCTATATATACAGGTATGGCATTTAATATAATATTTACCACTGTATACGGTAATTCCACATTAAAAAACATTCTTGCAGATCTGGTAATAAGCAGAGTAATACCTGTCGCACCTCCCGGGAAAAGGTCTCCGGTTCTTACAAAGGTCTTGATATTGACAGCCATCAAAACAGCCGCCAAAGTTATAACGACAAATCTTTTTTTATATCATTTTTTTATAATATTATTTTTTTATTGTTTTTTTACTTTCTTCCATTAAACCATCTCACAAAACTTATTTTACCCTGTGACAGGCTACACTTCTGCCGTTCTTTTCGCTCAAAACAGGCTCATCCGTCTTGCAAACTTCCATGCAATACGGACATCTTGTATGAAATCTGCAGCTGCTTGGAACATCTATAGGACTTGGTATTTCCCCCTTAAGCATTTCCTTTTGCCTTCCCGCATTTTCAATACTTGGAATTGCATCAAGTAAAAGCTTTGTATACGGATGAAGAGGATTTTCAAAAATATCATCCGTATTTCCGATTTCACATATCTTACCCAAAAACATCACACAAACTCTGTCGGCAATAAAATTTACCACCGATAAATCATGTGATATAAATAAATACGATGCTTTGCTCTTCTCCTGTAAATCCTTAAGTAAGTTTAAAACCTGTGACTGTATTGATACATCCAGCGCAGATACAGGCTCGTCACATACTATAAGTTTGGGATTTAGGGCTATTGCTCTGGCAATTCTATTCTTTGTCTTTGCCCTCCTGAAAACTGATGCGGATATCTGTTATAGTATTCTTTTCTGATACCGACATCTTCCATTAAATCAAGGACTCTTAACTTCACATCTGCCTTTTTCATCCCCTTATTATGTGTGATAATAGGCTCTGCAATAATTTTACCTACAGTCATTCTTGGGTTTAAAGAAGCATACGGATCCTGAAAAATTATTTGAAGATTTTTCTTAATCTGCTTTAATTCTTCGCCCTTTTTTTCATAAATATTTTCATCAAGAAATATACTCTCACCGCTGTTTGGACTTATAAGTCCTATAGCGCATTTACCGAGAGTTGATTTCCCACATCCGCTCTCACCAACCAAAGCCAAGGTCTCATTCTCATATATATCAAGACTTACATTACTTATTGCATGTACTTTTTTATTTTTCTTTGATGTAGGAAATTCCTTAACTATGTTTTTTAAACTTAATACTACATTTTTCATCTTCTATCCTTTTGTGTAGGAAACATGAAACCATATGATTATCCTTTATGTACTCGTCTGCCGGTCTGGAAGAAAAGCAGATATCCTGTGCATAATCACATCTGTCTACAAATCTGCATCCCTTCGGCAAATTTAAGATATTCGGTACATTTCCCTTTATAGTATACAATCTGTCCTGCCTTTTTCCGATAGTAGGAATAGACTTTAAAAGTCCGTTTGTATATGGATGTGCAGTCTCGTTAAAAAGCGTTTTTGTCAGAGTTGACTCCACCACTCTGCCTGCATACATTACATATACATAATCACATATTTCGGCAACAACTCCCATATTGTGGGTGATCATTATAATTGATGTTCCGACAGATTCACACAGTTTTTTCATTAGCTTTAAAATCTGTGCTTCTATGGTAACATCCAAAGCTGTCGTAGGCTCATCGGCAATTAACAGTTTAGGTTTACATATCATTGCCATACCTATCATTACTCTCTGTCTTAGACCGCCTGAAAGCTCATGAGGGTATGAGTTGAATCTTTTTTCCGCTTCCGGAATTCCGACCTCATTAAATATTTCAATGACACGCATCTTTGCTTCTTCTTTTGAAATCTTTTCATGCAAAATAATGGCTTCCATTACCTGCTTTCCCACTTTCACCACCGGATTAAGTGATGTCATAGGCTCCTGAAAGATCATAGAAATATCCTTGCCTCTGATTTTTGCATAATCTCTTACACTCAATTTTGTAAGTTCCGTGCCACAAAAGTCTATACTTCCTCCGACTATCTTTCCGGGATTTTTTATAAGTCCCATAATACTCATAGCGGTCATAGACTTTCCACATCCGCTTTCCCCTACTATTCCAACTATCTTACCCCTTGGTATATCTATATTTATGCCGTCAAGTGCATAGGCAAGTTTACCCTTTACTTGGAAAGCAACTTTTAAATCTCTTATAGTCAAAATATTGTCCATATTACTGCTCCTTAAGATATGGATCTAATACATCTCTTAGTCCATCACCCAAAAAATTGAATGCTAAAACTACAATCATTATAGCCATAGCCGGCGCCAGTACAAGTACAGGCTGTGTAAACAGATATTTTTTTGCACTCACGACCATAAGTCCCCAGCTTGCCGTAGGCGGCTGTGCACCGACACCGAGGAAGCTTAAAGAACTCTCCGAAAGTATGGCTGAAGGTATACTTAAGGTAAATAATACCACCAATGTAGGTATACAGTTTGGCAATATATGTCTGAAAATAATTGTAGCATTACTTACACCCATACTTTTTGCCGCCTCAACATATTCTTTCTTTGAAAGTGACAATGTTTCCGAACGTATTACTCTGGATGTGGATGCCCAGTTTACCAAAGACAGTGCTATAAATATATTTATAAGTCCTCCGCCCATGGTATACATTACAACCATCGCAAGTAAAAGTGAAGGGAATGCCAGCATTATATCTGCAAGCCTCATTATAGCAAAATCAATCTTTCCGCCAAAGTAACCTGCGATAAGTCCCAGTATTGTGCCTATTGTCATTGAAATAAATGTCGGTAAAAGTCCTATGGTCAGTGAAATTCTTGCTCCGTAAATAACTCTGGTCAATGTATCTCTTCCGAGTTCATCTGTACCCAGAGGATGTGCAAATGAAGGTGCCAAAAGTCTGTCCTTTAAACTCTGTGCATTCGGTCCGTATGCGCATATCACATTTGCGAATATGGCGCAAAATATAATTATAAAAATAACTATAAGAGAAAAGAATGCCAGCTTGTTTTGTTTAATTACAGTATTCAGCTTTTCAATAAGGCTCTCTTCCATTAGAATTTCCTTGTCAACAACCGACTTTTTATCAATATTTTTACTCATATTATTGTTTTTCTTCACCACTCTTTCTATATCTCCTTTCTAATTCTCGGATCTAGAATAGAGTACAATGAATCCGCTATCAAATTTCCTAATATAACCAGTATTGTAGTAAATATAACCGTTCCCTGTAAAAGCGGCATATCTCTGGTCTCTATTGCATTTACCGCAAGTCTGCCTATCCCCGGTATACCGAAAATATTCTCTGTAATAACCGCACCCGAAAGCATGGAAGATATCTGCAGTGCCATCATTGTAACTACAGGAAGCATGGCATTTTTTAAAGCATGTGATTTCATAACCGCAAATTCCAAAAGTCCCTTGGCTCTTGCAGTTCTGATATAGTCCTCCTGCATTACTTCCAAAATATTCGATCTTGTCATTCTTGCAATACTTCCTGCGGAATTCCATCCAAGTACTATAGAAGGTAATACCATTGATGCCGCTGTCTCATATCCCGATACGGGAAATATTTTCAGCTTATAGGCAAAAAGATACTGCAATACAAGTGCTATCATAAATACAGGCATGGATACACCAAGAAGTGCAGTGCCCATAAACAGCCTGTCTAAAATATTATTTTTATTTACCGCCGCAAATATTCCGCTTACAATGCCGACTATCCATGAAACTATTGCGGCACATACTGCAAGTCTTACCGTATTCGGGAATGCATCCAGTATTATACCTGTTACATTTCTGTTCAGTCTGTAGCTTGTCCCGAAATCTCCTCTTACAGCATGTGAAATATATGTAAAGAATTGCATATACAGAGGTTTATCAAGTCCCATCTCTTTACTTATCTTATCTATTACAACCTGGTTTACATGTTCACCAAGCATTGTGGTTACAGGGTCTCCCGGTACTACTCTTAACATTATAAATATTATCAAAACCACGCCAATCAAAACAGGTATGGAAATCAAAATTCTTTTTAATATATTTTTAAACAAAACTGCCTCCAAAAAGCTCCGATATAAAAAAATGGAGCGATATCTCGCTCCATTATACCAATTATCTATTTTAAGTGCTATAGCTATTTTTTTGAAAAAGCCTACAAATCTCATATCTGAAATTCCGGCCCAGTTAGGCTCGAATCCCTCGATATTCTTGCTTACACCATAATAGTGCTCTTTTGAGAACATAGGTAACCATGCAAAATCTTCTGTAACAATTTTCTTTTCAAGATCATTATACTCAGATAATCTCTCTTCAGAATTTACTATTGTTCTTGCCGCACTTACTCTGTCCATTACAGCCTTGTCAGGATAATTAAGTGACCTTTGCTTTGTATTATTCTCATTTCCGAAGAATGTATAAATAAAGTTGTCGGGATCGTTATAATCAGCAGTCCATGTTGACATAAATGAACCGAGTGTACCGTCTTTTCTTGTTGCAAGCCATGTAGACTCGTCATAATTCTTTATCTCCGCATTTATACCGACTTCACTTAGCTGTGATGATATTACTTCAAGTATAGTCTTTGTAGTATCTGATGATGATGAATCAACTGAAATCTCCATATCAAATCCGTTCGAATAACCTGCCTCAGCAAGTAAAGCTTTTGCTCCGTCCGGATCATACTTAAGCTCAGGTAATGTAGAATTATATCCTATAAGTCCTCTTGGGAAAATACCGTTTTCAATTGTTGCCACACCGCCAAGTAATGAATCAATGATTTCCTGACGATTGATTGCCATAGAAATTGCTTTTCTTACATTTACATTGTTTAAAGGCTCCGTATTCTCATTGAATGTAAAGTATGTAATACCTACTCTTGGAGTATGGTAAAGTACATCAGGCATCTCCTTCTTATATGTATCAATATAGTCAAGCATGTAATCAAAATCAAGTATATCAAGCTCACCGTTCTTGAACATCATATTTCTTGTTTCTGAGTCAGGTATAACTCTTATAAGAACACCGGGAAGTGATACATCTCCACCCCAATATGTGTCATTCTTTGTAAGTACAATAGAATCATTCACTGTCCACTCCGCCATCTTGAAAGCGCCTGTTCCAACAGTCACTGAAGGGTCGATACCGAACTTGTCGCCTGCAGCCTCTGTAGTCTCCTTATCAAGCATACATACAGGTGATGATGACAGACATGCCAAAAATCCTGAATAAGGCTCAGATAAAGTGATCTCTACAGTATAATCGTCCACAGCTTTTACACCTGTAAGTTCTTTACTGCTTCCGTCCATAACTTTATCCGCACCTTCAATCTGGCTTACAAAGTCACCGTTTACAGCACCTGTAACTCCAAGAATTCTTGTGAGTGAATACACTACATCATCAGATTTAAAATCGGCACCGTTTGAATATTTTACACCTTCCTGTAAATGCAAAGTGTAAATTTTTCCGTCCTCAGATATGTCCCAACTCTTTGCCAATGAAGGTACGAGTTCACTTGAACCGTCACTCTTTATCTTTGCTTCAACCAATCTGTCAAAGATATTTAAAGGTACCATATAATCCTTTGATGTCTTATGCGGATCTGCAGTCTGAATATCTGCATTAATTGATGTTACAAGAAATCCTTTAGTATCAATATTTGTTGTTGCTTTGCTCTCCTGTGTAGAGCCTGTTTCCGTTTTCTTAGAAACGCATGCACTAAGAGTTAATGCTAAAACAGCTCCTAACAATATAATTCTTTTTTTCATTTTCCTCTCCCGTTTCTTATTACTACATGACATTATAATACTTTTTTTATAATCAATGCCAAATAATTTTTTTATATCCGATATAAAAAAAGTCGGGCAAATAATCGCAACCCAACTTTTTTTATAAAATCTATCTTAAGAATGTAACCGCTTTTATAGGGGTTCTGTAATCACTTCTTCCCTATTGTAATTCCAAGATTCTTATTTGCGGCATGAACTATCTTTCCGTCGCCCATATATATACCTACATGGCTTATCTCTCCATGCTTCCGTAAAAGAGCAAATCTCCCGGCTGAACATCCGATACGCTTATTTCTCTTCCGTTATTAGCCTGCTGTCTTGTATTTCTTCCGGTACTGATTCCGAATTTTTCATAAACTCTCATAACAAATCCTGAGCAGTCTGCACCGTTTGTCAATGATGTACCACCGTAAACATACGGATTTCCCACATACTGTTTAGCATAAGCAACTATTGCCGACCTTGAAGCCTTTTCCTTGGCTTCCGCTTTTGTGCTTTCAGTAGTAGCTGCTGTGGTTGCCTTTGATTTGCTTACTCCCGGTCCACCGTTCTCACCTGTTACGACTGAACTTTCTTTCTGAACCTTCTTTGCCTTGGTCTCAGTTTCCTTAGGCTTTTCGGTATTTCCACCCGGTCCGTATCCTGCCGCTGTTGTGGCTTGTGTGCTGATTTCAACCTTAGATTCCGCAGGCTTAGTCTGTGGCTGCTCGGCTACTGTTGTAGTCTCCGTCTGCTTTGTTGTATCTTCTACAGCACTGATTGTTTCAGGTGCCTGTACGGCATCTATCTTTTTCCTGAACTGTTTCAGTTTGCTTGGTTGTTTCAGGAATCTTTGTTTCCTCAGGCTCTTTAACAGTTTCTATGGTGACTTTAGACGATTCCGTTTCTTTTTTTAGTGTCCTCTATAGCCTTTATAGTTTCCGAAACTTTCTTCTCCTCGGAATTCTTTGTGGCTTCAACCGTATCGACATTTGTTTCCGCCTTAGTTGACTGCTTTGTGGCATCTTCCGTAAGCTTTGATGTAGGTTTCAGTGTTGTTTCAGGCTGTTTTGTCGTCTCCTTCGGAGTCTCCGATTTTTTTCTTCATTAGCCTTTGATGTTCCTTTTTATTGTATCCGGAACATTGATATTCACCTCTTTGCTTGCAGGTGTTTCTCTTTTTTTCGGTCGCAGGTGACTTTATAGTCTTAGGCTCTGTGCCTGTTTTTTTCTGAAGTTGTCTTCTCGGTTGTCTCCGTAGACTTCTTTGTCTCTTTGGCTTTTTGTAGTATCTTCAACTACCGTATCTTTCTTTGCCGCTATAGTTTTATCACCGTCTGCATCTACCAGATTTTGATAAATATCCATAGCCTCTTTGGCTTCTGTTTCAAGCTTAGCCTTTTTCGAGAGCCTCTATAGTACTCTCTTCCGTGGTCTTAGCTGTTTTTATAAGATATATCCGTCTTTATAAAGTCCTTATAAACATATCCTGTGAGATCGTCATCTACCTGAACCTTTACAAAGTTGTTATCCTGTCCTACGACTACAAACTTCTCTCCGCCTCCAAGCATAGTGAGTGTATTTGAAGTTATATTAGGTGTTGTTCTCAATCTTACATTATCTATGTCTACAACGGTTGCATATGTGACGATTGCATCTTTCGCCATTTTTTTGGCTTTTTCTCCTGTAGCCACTTCTGAAGCCTTTACATAACCTTCAACACTTCCGGAGTTTATTTTTAACCACTCTCCGCTTTCATTCACCTCGGTTCCTACAACAGTCGCAACTGAACTGTAAGATATACTTCCTACAGCTTCACCGGTCTCTTTGGCACTTGAATGAACAACCGTGTCTTTTTTTCGATTGGCTACAACGATATCATCTTTTATGATATCCTCTTTGAGTTTGTCTTGTATTGACGGCGCTTCGTATTTCACCGTATCATTTACAAGTTTTGTTCGTGCATCGTCAGCTCCCGTTATCTCTATAGTATTGGTAGTCGCTTCTTTTAATGACTCACCAAGAGCCGTCTGTGGAGATATAGAGCTTGCCTTATAATTGTTTAAGGCTACGGCCATACCGGAGACTGCGTTACTTGTCTCCAAATCCATATCTGCATAGGCGTTGAAACTACATAATGAAACAAGGGTTAGAGCGGATGCCAATGTTAGAATTTTCCTTTTCATGAGCACTCCTTGCTTTATTTTAGAGTACTTAAATTATACCAAAATTTGTAAGATTGAACAATTACTTTACGCCTGTTTACTTATTACAATATTTTAAACTTTTGATTACGGTTAGCGTTATAAATTCATTTAAAAAGTGTTACACAAAAAAAGAACAACCTAAGTTGTTCTTTAAGTGCGGGAAAAGGGACTTGAACCCTCACGTCTATACAGACACAAGATCCTTAGTCTTGCCTGTCTGCCAATTCCAGCATTCCCGCATAGGATTAGATTTTCTAATCAAGGCGACAACCAGATTTGAACTGGTGATCAGGGTGTTGCAGACCCACGCCTTACCGCTTGGCTATGTCGCCGTGTCTAGTTGCCTAAACAAGCGCCCCGAACAGGGCTCGAACCTGTGACACTGCGGTTAACAGCCGCATGCTCTACCTACTGAGCTATCAGGGCAAATACTCGTGTATTATATCAGATAATCACTGATTATGCAAGTATTTTTTTGAAGAAATGTATCTTCAAAACTGCCTACCAAATTCCGAGCTATTATAAATTTTTTCCTATCTTTTGGTTAAACCCTCGACCTATTAGTAACCATCAACTCAATACATTACTGTACTTACATCTTGGCCCCTATCTACCTCGTAGTCTTCAAGGGGTCTTACTGTTTTCACATGAGATATCCCATCTTGAGGGGGGCTTCACGCTTAGATGCCTTCAGCGTTTATCCCGTCCCGACATAGCTACCCTGCCATGGAGTTACTCTCCAACAGGTACACCAGCGGTCAGTCCGTCCCGGTCCTCTCGTACTAAGGACGGCTCCTCTCAAATATCTTACGCCCACGCCGGATAGGGGACCGAACTGTCTCACGACGTTCTGAACCCAGCTCGCGTACCGCTTTAATGGGCGAACAGCCCAACCCTTGGGACCTGCTACAGCCCCAGGATGCGATGAGCCGACATCGAGGTGCCAAACCACTCCGTCGATGTGAACTCTTGGGAGTGATAAGCCTGTTATCCCCAGGGTAGCTTTTATCCGTTGAGCGATGGCAATCCCACTTTATGCCACCGGATCACTAAGTCCTACTTTCGTACCTGCTCCACCCGTCGGTGTCGCAGTCAAGCTCCCTTCTGCCTTTGCACTCTTTGAATGGTTTCCGACCATTCTGAGGGAACCTTCGAGCGCCTCCGATACTCTTTCGGAGGCGCTCGCCCTCAGTCAAACTCCCCGTCTGGCATTGTCCCCCGGCCGGATAACGGTACGCAGGTTAGAAATCCAGCAATACAGGGGTGGTATCCCAACGGCGACTCTGCATAAACTGGCGTCCATGCTTCTTAGTCTCCCACCTATCCTGTACGAGTATTACCGAATCCCAGTACCAAACTGGAGTAAAGCTCCATGGGGTCTTTCCGTCCTGGCGCGAGTAACCAGCATCTTCACTGGTACTTCAATTTCACCGGGTGCATTGTTGAGACAGCGCTCAAATCATTACGCCTTTCGTGCGGGTCGGAACTTACCCGACAAGGAATTTCGCTACCTTAGGACCGTTATAGTTACGGCCGCCGTTTACCGGGGCTTCAATTCAAAGCTTCGTTTCCTGACTTCTCCTCTTAACCTTCCGGCACCGGGCAGGCGTCAGCCCATATACTTCACCTTGCGGTTTCGCATAGACCTGTGTTTTTGCTAAACAGTTGCTTGAGCCTTTTTTCTGCGACCACTCTATTAAAGTGGCACCCCTTCTCCCGAAGTTACGGGGTCATTTTGCCGAGTTCCTTAACAATGCTTCTCCCGCCGGCCTTAGGATTCTCTCCTCATCTACCTGTGTCGGTTTGCGGTACGGGTACATATAATACGATAGCGGCTTTTCTTGACGGCTCCCTAACCGACTTCCCTACTAATTTTCGGTACGCATCACGTTTTCCCCTTGCATGGTGGTTTTTCCTCCCATACAGGTACTTCGCTTGCCCCGGTTTTTGTCCTCCCGGGTTCGGTTTCAGTCTCCGTGTCCCCACAGTTCTGATTATATGTAGTACAGGAATCTGTACCTGTTATCCATCGACTACGTCTTTCGACCTTGCCTTAGGCCCCGACTTACCCTGAGTAGATCAGCTTTACTCAGGAAACCTTAGATATTCGGCCAAGAGGATTCTCACCTCTTTCTCGCTACTCATTCCGGCATTCTCTCTTCTTATTACTCCACCAATCCTTTCGGTATGGCTTCTACGCCTCTAAGAATGCTCCTCTACCAATGTATTACTACATTCCCAGGCTTCGGTGGTGTGTTTAGCCCCGGACATTTTCGGCGCAGGACCTCTCGACTAGTGAGCTGTTACGCACTCTTTTTAATGTATGGGTCGCTTCTAAGCCAACATCCTAGCTGTCTTCGAAATCCCACATCCTTTTCCACTTAACACACACTTTGGGACCTTAGCCGTAGGTCTGGGCTCTTTCCCTTTTGACTACCCAACTTATCTCGTGTAGTCTGACTCCCGTCAATCATCTAGCCGGCATTCGGAGTTTGATATCTCTTGGTAGGCTTTGACGCCCCCGCAAAAATTCAGTGCTCTACCTCCGGTGAGACTAATAACGAGGCTAGTCCTAAAACTATTTCGAGGAGAACCAGCTATCTCCGGGTTCGATTGGAATTTCTCCCCTATCCACACCTCATCGCCACCCTTTTCAACGGATGTGCGTTCGGTCCTCCATTCACTTTTACGCGAACTTCAACCTGGACATGGATAGATCACCCGGTTTCGGGTCTACACATACAGACTATTACCGCCCTATTAAGACTTGGTTTCCCTTCGGCTCCGTATCTTTAATACTTAACCTCGCCTGTACATGTAACTCGCCGGACCGTTCTACAAAAAGTACGCGGTTCACCTTTCGGTGTTCCACAGTTTGTAAACATAGGGTTTCAGGTTCTTTTTCACTCCCCTCCCGGGGTTCTTTTCACCTTTCCTTCACAGTACTATACGCTATCGGTCACTGACTAGTATTTAGCCTTGGGGGTGGTCCCCCCTGCTTCCCATAAGGTTTCTCGTGTCTCGTGGTACTCCGGATACTGCTGGATTCGATACATTTTCCCTTACACGGCTCTCACGCTCTTTGGCCCGCTTTTCCAAAACGGTTCAGGTAATATATCTTACTCGTATTGCAGTCCTCTACCCCGCAGTGCACGCACCACGGTTTGGGCTCTTACGATTTCGCTCGACGCTACTTTCGCAATCACTGTTGTTTTCTTTTCCTCCGGCTACTTAGATGTTTCAGTTCACCGGGTTCCCCTCTGTACGTTATGTATTGGCGTACAGATACTTGGGAGTTCTTCCAAGTGGGTTTCCCCATTCAGACATCTGCGGATCACTGAATATGTGCTTCTCCCCATGACTTTTTCGCGACTTGTCACGTCTTTCTTCGGCTGTCAGTGCCTAGGCATCCACCCTACGCTCTTTATGTTTAACCTCTTAAATCTTTTAGATTTAGTGTTTATGTATGACACTAGCGTGTATCATACACTATGTTTAAAAATTTATTTTTGTTATTAAATATCAATCACTTTAAAGTAATTGATACCTCGGATGTCTAATTATAAAATATTTATATAATTTCTCGTTTGGTATGCAGTTTTCAAGGTACATTTGAGCCAAAGATATTCTCTGGCAATGGAGATGAAGAGATTCGAACTCTCGACCCCCTGCTTGCAAGGCAGGTGCTCTCCCAACTGAGCTACACCCCCATAAATTGGCATCCACCTACTCTCCCATACCGTCTCCAGTATAGTACCATCGGCCGACTAGGTCTTAACCATCGTGTTCGGAATGGGAACGGGTGTGTCCCCTAGACGCATCGACACCAATAATGTTATATTTTTAGTACCTTTTTAATTTAGTACTAAACAGTACTCACAACCCCTACTTTATCCTTAGAAAGGAGGTGATCCAGCCGCACCTTCCGATACGGCTACCTTGTTACGACTTCACCCCAGTTATCCTCCCTGCCTTCGGCAGCTCCTTCCTTACGGTTAGGTCACTGACTTCGGGCATTGATGACTCCCATGGTGTGACGGGCGGTGTGTACAAGACCCGGGAACGTATTCACCGCAGCATTCTGATCTGCGATTACTAGCGATTCCAGCTTCATATAGTCGAGTTGCAGACTACAATCCGAACTGAGACGTTATTTTTGTGATTTGCTTGGCCTCGCGGCTTTGCTTCACTTTGTTTACGCCATTGTAGCACGTGTGTAGCCCAAATCATAAGGGGCATGATGATTTGACGTCATCCCCACCTTCCTCCGGATTATCTCCGGCTGTCTCGTCAGAGTGCCCATCTTACTGCTGGCTACTGACGACAAGGGTTGCGCTCGTTGCGGGACTTAACCCAACATCTCACGACACGAGCTGACGACAACCATGCACCACCTGTATCCCTTGTCCCGAAGGTCTAGCTTCATTACAAAGCTATTCAAGAGTATGTCAAGATTTGGTAAGGTTCTTCGCGTTGCTTCGAATTAAACCACATGCTCCACCGCTTGTGCGGGTCCCCGTCAATTCCTTTGAGTTTCATTCTTGCGAACGTACTCCCCAGGTGGAATACTTAATGCGTTAGCTTGCGGCACCGAAGAGTTTACCTCCCCGACACCAAGTATTCATCGTTTACTGCGTGGACTACCAGGGTATCTAATCCTGTTTGCTCCCCACGCCTTCGAGCCTCAACGTCAGTTGTCGTCCAGTAAAGTGCCTTCGCCTCCGGTGTTCCTCCTAATATCTACGCATTTCACCGCTACACTAGAATTCCGCTTACCCTCCGACACTCAAGCTATACAGTTTCCAAAGCAGTTCATGGGTTGAGCCCACGCCTTTCACTTCAGACTTGCATTGCCGTCTGCGCTCCCTTTACACCCAGTAAATCCGGATAACGCTTGCCCCCTACGTATTACCGCGGTACGCTGGCACGTAGTTAGCCGGGGCTTCTTAGTCAGGTACCGTCATTTTCTTCCCTGCTGATAGAGCTTTACATACCGAAATACTTCTTCACTCACGCGGCGTCGCTGGATCAGGGTTCCCCCATTGTCCAATATTCCCCACTGCTGCCTCCCGTAGGAGTTTGGGCCGTGTCTCAGTCCCAATGTGGCCGTTCACCCTCTCAGGCCGGCTACCGATCGTCGCCTTGGTGGGCCTTTACCTCACCAACTAGCTAATCGGACGCGGATCCATCTTATACCTATAAATATTTTTACCCCTGCACCATGCGGTGCTGTGGTCTTATGCGGTGTTAGCGGAAATTTCTCTCCGTTATCCCCCTGTATAAGGCAGGTTATCCACGCGTTACTCACCCGTCCGCCACTAAGTCTGTCAAAATTCCATCCGAAGACTTCCTTCTAACAGCTTCGTTCGACTTGCATGTGTTAAGCACGCCGCCAGCGTTCATCCTGAGCCAGGATCAAACTCTCATATAAAAGTTTAATCTAGCCTTCTCGCTAGCTTGCATCTGTTTTCACAGATCTACTGTTTTTTTAAAGGTTTTTAAATTCTGTTCGAATCTAAACGTTGTTTTTTCTGAAACTTCATTGATTATTGAAATAATCAAGAATTTTTTCAGGGTTGTGTGTACTGTTTAATCTTAAATTATCAAGGTTCGTTTGCTTCGCTGTTTGAAACAGCTTAGCTATTATATCAAGCTCATTTTATCTTGTCAACAACTTTTTAAAAGTTTTTTCAGATTATTTAAAGCTTATTTTGCTCTTTTCAAGCAACTTAGATATAATACCATTAATTCAACATCTTGTCAACTACAATTTAAATTATTTTTTTAAGTTATTATGATGTTTGAATTAAGCCTCCTGCAAAAAGCAGTGTATTTATTATACTTTTTCGTATTTCTAAAGTCAAGTGACTTTTTAAAAAATACAAAAAAAGCTACAGTTTCGAACTCATTTTTTTACATCCTAAACTGTAGCCCTCTCAATTTTATAAAAGTATTTTTACTACTCTTTCAAAAGATAATCATTATTTATAACTTTCATAGACAGCGGGCCTGCTATGGTGTTTGAATAGACAGTTTCAACCGGTCTTATTACTATACCTTCCTTATTCCTTCCTGAAGCGTACTTTCCCTTTGCTCTCTCCAAAAGTTCATCAACGTTTTTATACTTAAACTCTTCTTCCACTTCCTCTACAGGCACCATATTTAAACCAAGAAGCTTACATATCTCCTCGGTCTTATACATGGAAAGCCTTGTATTAGTTTTCATATCCGTTACTGTAAATACATACCACTCAGGTGTTTTCAGATTAAGTCTGTTTTTTTGAATACCCGGTCCGCAAAATTCACCCTGAATTGCTATATCGTCAAGATTATTTTCTTTTAATCTCTCTTCTATTCTATGTTCATGTGCATATTTCCACATATCACATTTATCATCATCTGCATATTCATAGTTTCTTCCGCATACACCGAAATGATCACCGCTCTTATACATGGTTACACTGCACCCGTCCATTTTAGTACTAATGTAATATCCCTTTACAGATTTAAACTCCTCTATTAACTCAGGATATGACTGCACTCTCAGCTCGTCGGTTTTTGAGATTTCACTCGGAAACTCTGCAATAACAGTGCCGTCATTGCTTACTCTCTCTTCTATTTCCCATTTTCTTATTCCAAGAAGTTCGGTTACATCATCACCTATTTCATATTTACCTTCAGGAAGTATTTCTAAAGGTTGTACCAATCCCTGTGATATCTGTCCTCTGAATTTCATGGTTTTCAGCCTGAATCCTGCTCCCATTATTTCATTCTCTTTAAAGCTGCTTGCTCGAAGGAATTCAAAACGTTCACATACAGGAAGGAATGAATCCACTTCCATATATATACATTTATCACCTATACTGAATTGACCTTTGTTAGCTACACTTTGCCATCCCAATACATGTACACATTCTATCTTTTCAGCACCCTCTATAGGCGTGATATTATGTACATACTGTATGGATGCCAGTTTTCTTTTTCCCATTTTTCACCTCAACAAAATATAATTTTTTTATTTATACTCATTATAGCAGAAATATTCCCGCTTTTCACTATACTTGTAGTATACTCCCTTTTTCAGGTGGAAATATCGGTGAAACAATATCAATATCCGGATTCATTTCTTTTTATCATTTTTCATTATAAACTCAGACTTAAAGACTCCTCCTATATAACTTAACTTTATTTTATTTTTCAAATTTTTTTCACTCAATGCTTTTATATGTAGAGTTATTTCTCCTGCCGCTCTTTCAAAGATAGTCTTTATACTTTCACAGCTATAAATATATTTTGATGCCTCTGCCGCCAGACCTGCTATATGCTCTCTTGTGAAATCGCTCGTTGCTATATCATTAACACTATTCATCTTAAAATATTCAAGTACCAAATCATATATCTTACTTTTTTTGTTTCTGCCGTCAGATTCCTTTAAGGCTGCTGAAATAATCGCTTTTCCTATACTGTATGCACTGCCCTCGTCGCCGTATCTGTATCCGAAACCTCCACACCTGTATGTATTCTCACCTATCTTTGCAAGCCCTATACTTCCTGTACCTGCAATAATAAGTATTCCGTCATCTCCTCCAAGTGCGCCAAGCATTGCGGCGTAGGCATCAGAATAAAGCCTGAACTCTTCAAATACTGATGAAAACTCATCCTCAAGCTTTTTTCTGTAATCCTTATTTATACCGTATCCTCCAAGACCTGCTCCCACCTTCAAATCATAATCACAGTCTTTTATATTAATAAGCAACTTTTCTCTCGCCTCGGCAAGAATAGATACCGCCTCTTTAAAACTTGTCTGCGCAGGATGGATTGTAGGCATTAAAACGGATGCTATACTGTTTTTATCACTGTCAAACAGTATAAAATTTGTCTTTGTTCCCCCACCGTCTATTCCTATGTAATAAGTATTTTTCATCTATACTTCCTTTGATTCCTTCATTGCAAACTTCTGCCAAGGCCTTATATAATCAAGCAAGAACAACTCATCTTTATCAATATGCCCGACCACGGAGCTCATCCCCGAATTTTCCATATCGCTTAGAGCAATCTGCAGTTCTCCCGCATAATGACCGTAGAGCGAACTTTCAATTATAATGTCACCTCTTTTTATAGGTGCAGGATTTATTACTTCAAACTTTTCACCCTTGTACTTTACCCTTGAAGCTGTAGATCTGATAAAATTGTCCGACTTATCGCCTCTGTTAAAAATGCATTTCTTTTAAAACTATAGTTCTTTCAAGTACAGGAAGTTCGGGCAAAAGTTTTACATCGAAGCATACTCTGTCCAGAGGAATGCTTTTTATCTTTTCAATCTCCTCATCTGTCGGATAGCAATTTGAAATAATAATGTCATCAATGTCATCCATAGCAATCATATGCTTTAGTTGCTTATCAATACTCATATTTCTGTGCATTTCCAAAGTCAGAGCCCGAAATCAGTGAGGCCACGGACCAAACGATCCTTTACTTCTTGTAGTAATAAATGCTGCAGTGTTCAGACCGTATTTTTTTAAATCTTTTTGTACAGCTTTTTAAAGAAATCAAGTCCGAGTCCGCTGTAATTATGCGGATAAAAAAATTATGACATCCGTATAGATTGTATCTGTTAGGTTCATAATTCATTATTGTATCAATAGTTGAAACATCATTTGACATATTAATTTCTATCTTCAAGTCGTATTCATTAAAAGTCATAACAGACTCTTCCAGTCCGCTAAATCCCATATCAAGTCTAAGTCCGTCCGCTCCTATTTCTTTAAAGAAAGAAAGGTCCTTATATGATATTCCTAGTTTATCAAAAACTGAAGGTGACACATCAACTATTATTTCAAACCCAAGGCTTTTTGCATAACGATTTATCTTACTGAAATCATGTATTATCTCTTCTTTTGATTTATTCACTGATAAAAGACATGAGAAGATACGAGAAAAGCCGGAAAATCCGGCTTTCTTAATATATTCAATAATATTTTCCACATTGTCTTTTTCAGGATAAATTGATATCCCAAGTCTACGCATAACTCTCCTTTATATTATTACGTAAAATATTATGCAGCAACATCACTTTCTTCCTGCTTCTTTAAATCGGCATCATACTTGTTAAAGAACGGAAGATAAATAAGTATTGAAAGAATTATCAAAAGTACATTTAATATAAGTGCTCTGATATCTCCGTTTGTTGCAAGGAATGCACCTATAGGTCCCGGCAAGGTCCATGGTGCTGACGCCACCACCCTGTTTACAAGTCCAAGCTCAGTTGCTATCCATGCAATTATAGCACAAATAATCGGATTTAAAACAAAAGGTATCAAAAGAACAGGGTTAAGGATTATAGGGCATCCGAAAATCATCGGTTCATTGATATTAAATAGCGCCGGTACAAAAGCTACCTTTCCAAGTGTCTTGCCATACTGTGATTTTGATCTGAATAAAAGTAAGATTGCAAGTCCTATAGTTGTTCCTGAACCTCCGATATATATAAACCACTGATAGAAAGGCTCCGGAGCAATATTCGGAATAGCCATTCCTGCTGCAAGCGCATTTGAATTCTGCTCAAGAAGCATAAGCCATATAGGTCTTGTAACACTACCTACCACGCTGCTTCCGTGTATACCGAAGCACCAGAAGAATGAATCAAGGAATGTAAGTAAAAGTACTGACGGAAGTGTATCCGCAACATGTACTATAGGTCTTATAACTGAACCTACAATACCGTGAACATTTATTCCAAGCCACATGCATATAGTTGAAACTATAAGAAGAATAATAACGGTAGGTGTAAGTGCTTCAAAACTTCTTGCAACAGATTCCGGAACCTGCTCAGGCATTCTGATTTTAAAGCCTGATTTCTGGGTAAATCTATAGATTTCTACCGCAAAGAATGCTGAAAGAATACCTACAAACATTCCGTCAGATCCGATATACGACATTCCAAGATGCCAACCGCTTGGTATTGCCTTAATATAATCTGCCAAAGCCTGATTGTTTGCGGCAAGGCTTTGAATTTCTTCACTTGCCTCAGGAAGTGATACAGGTACAACTGTCAACAGGAATGTCAATTCTGAAAGAATAGCTCCTGAAAGTCCGTCCAAATCATAGCTCTTTGACAATGAAAATCCTATTCCGAACACTGCATATAATGTCATAATATACATTGCCATACGATATGGAAGAAGAATTCTTCCCGCATTTGCTTTTATAAACTGTGAAATTCCCCAAGTTGCCGGCATTTGGTTCGGCAAGAATGCAATTACAAGAAAAAGTGAACTTACAATTACTATAGGCAAAGTGGCAATAATACCGTCTCTTACAGCTCTTAAATGTCTTTGTTCACTGAGCTTTGCCATCGGTGTACTTAAATTTTTGTCTAAAAATGCAGCAATATTATCAAACATTTTAATTACCTCCTGTTAATCCCTTCATCTGTGTATAAAGCTTAGGTCCACCCAGAGGTGAATAAGCCATAGGTTCGATTAATGCACATGGAATATTCTGTGCATCTGCCGCAGCCTTGATATTATCAAATCTGTGGCGAATCTGTGGTGCAACCATCACACAATTCCAACCGTTCTTTACCTCGTCATCAACAGCCTGAGTTCCTATTGCAAGAACTTCAATCGTTTCACCATGCTTTTCGGCCTCTTTTTTTCAAGGCATTTACGGCAATGGTTGATGACATGCCGCCCGAACAAACAAATAATACCTTCATATATTACCTTCTTTCTAAACCCGATTTTTGTATGAAATCGAATTTTAATATTTTTAAATAAATATTTTCAATCACCTGTTATTTTTTTAAGCAATTTCTTTATCGTTGCACTGACATCAAGATTATTATTTTCCAAAGTTTCCTTAGCCTTATCGGCACACACAGATACAATTCCCATAACTATGGCAACTTTGACATCATACCCTGATTCTTCCAAAAGCTTTTTTGAGATATCCTTATCTATTCCTGTAGCTTCACTTACTATATTCAAAGCCCTTACTCTCAGCTTTTCATTGGTTGTAGCCACATCTACCATAAGGTTTTGATATACCTTGCCTATCTTTACCATTGTAGTTGTGGAAATCATATTAAGGACCATCTTTTGTGCCGTACCGGCCTTCATTCTGGTTGAACCGGTTATAGCCTCGGCTCCTACAACCACTTCTATTTTTGCATCCGCATAATCGGATATTTGAGCTTCCTGTACACAGCTGATAGCTACCGTTTTACTGCCCAGACTTCTTGCATATTCAAGACCGCCTATTACATAAGGAGTTCTACCGCTTGCCGTAAGTCCTACCAAAGTATCCCTCTCGTCAAGTTTAAGTTCCTTTAAATCATTAACAGCAAGTTCTTTGGAATCTTCCGCACCTTCAACAGCTTTTCTCATGGCCTTGTCACCACCTGCCATGATTCCTATCACCATATCAAAAGGTACTCCGTAAGTCGGCGGACATTCACTGGCATCAAGTATTCCAAGTCTGCCGGATGTACCGGCACCGATATAAATAAGTCTGCCGCCTCTTTTTATACTTTGTACTGCAAAGTCCACTGCCTTTCCTATTTCCGGAATAACTGGCTCCACACAGTCTGCAACTTTTTTATCCTCTTGATTTATTTTCTCAATGATTTCTACTGTGGAAAGTTCGTCAAGATTCATCGTGTTAATATTTCTTTTTTCAGTATCCAATCTATCAAGACTTAACACTTTCTCTCTCCTTTTCTATATAATCCTTGTAGAATTCAAAACTTTTTCTTTTTTTATATCTTTTGTAGCTTCCGTTTCCAAGATTGTCGGCATCAACATATACTACACCGTATCTCTTACTCATTTCCAAAGAACCGGCCGATACAATATCTATAATTCCCCAGAGCAAATATGCCAGACATTCCACTCCGTCATCGATTGCCAGCTTTATCTGTTCAAAATGATCTTTCAGATATTCTATTCTGTAATCATCATTTATAATATTGCCTTCCAAAAGTACATCATTGTATCCGAAACTGTTTTCAGTAATCATTACAGGCTTTTTGTATCTGTCATAAATCTTATTCATGGAAATTCTTATTCCGACAGGATCAATCTGCCACCCCCATTCATTTGCTTTTAAATAAGGATTCTTTGTACTCACAACAAGATTTCCCGCTGTTTTTTCCATCTCTTCCGATGCACATACATTTGACTGGTAATATGAAAATCCTACAAAATCCGCCGTATTATTTCTTAGCAGTTCTTCATCTCCCGGTAGAAACTCCACTTTCACATTATTATCTCTGAAATACTTCTTCATATAATACGGATACTCTCCACCGGCCAATACATCTGTAAAGAACCATTGATTCACCTGTTCATATTGAAGCGTCTTTAACTGATCGAAGGGATTACATGAATATCCGTAATAGCAAAAACAGGCGGCCATACATCCGAAACTTGCATCAAGCATTTTTCTTCCAAGCTCAATTACCTTTGCGGAAGCTATAAACTGATTGTGCAGTCCTGCAAATATATCATTTAACTCATATCCGCTTCCCTCTTTGTTTTCATCTCTGAGAAGTCCAAGTCCGTTGAAAGTACTGAAAAAGCCGGTGTTTATCTCATTGAAAGGTACTACATAGTCCAAGTACTTTCCAAATCTTTCAAATATTACTTTTGCATATTTTAAATACAAATCAACAAGCTTTCTGTTTTTCCATCCACCGTATTTTTCAACCAATGCAAGAGGTAGTGCATAATGTGTAAGACTAAGATATATCTTAATACCCTTTTCTTTTAATTTTTTAAGAATATCCCCGTACATATTAAGAGCATCTTCATTCGGTTCCTCTTCTTCACCTGTCGGAAAAATTCTGGACCATGCAACGGAAATCCTGTATATGTCTATCCCAAGTTCAGATAAATATTCTATATCTTCATCAATATGTGCAAGTCCTTCACTTCCCTTTCTTCCCGGGAAGAAGTCACCATCTTTCAGATTTTTTTCGCTCTTTTCTATATCGGCTTTTTGTCAGAAGTCTTGTAGAGGTAGTCGCATTATCTGTCCTTTTTATATATCTTCTGCAGTCTTGGGTATCCATACCCTTATTAAAAAGAGTAAATCCTCCTTCATATTGACTTGAGGCACTTGCACCTCCCCATAGCATTCTCATTTTTCACTTCCTTTAACAAAATCAGTCTCTAAGTTTCTTTATCAAATCTCTTGTGGCTTCAATATCTTTAAGAACTTCGGGATAATGTCTGTGTGATATTGCAAGATAAATCATATCCAATAAAGTAAGTGTGGTATTACGACTTGAAATTGCTCCAAGTCTTAATTCTCTCTCATCATGCGGAACACGAAGAGTTATATCACAGATTTTAGACAATTCATTCTTGCCGAAACAACAAATACCTATTGTCTTTGCCCCTGCTCTTTTTGCAATTTCAGCTACCAAAACAGTCTCCTTTGTATTTCCGCTATAACTTATACAAACACAGGCATCTTCTTTTTTAATAAAGTTCAAATTAACAAGCTGTAAATGTATATCATTATTAAATACAACATCCTTACCTATTCTTGAAAGCTTATAATTTATATCGTAACAAACTATACCGCTGGCTCCTACTCCGAACAGATATATTTTCCTTGCATTATCTATTGCATCTATCGCCTCTTCAATAAGACTTATATCCATCAGAGCATAAAGTTTTTCAATACTCTTAATAAGATTTATTTTGTTTTTTTCTATAATATCTTCAAGTTCGTCTTCAGGATGTATTATCTCATCGCCTGTATAATCTTTATCCGAATCCAAATCTGCAGCCAATGCCAGTTTCAGCTGTTGAATACCGTCAAATTCCAGACTTTTTACAAATCTGATGACTGTAGCCGGTGATGTGCCCGTTATTGCCGCAATTGATTGTGTACTTAGATTTATAGCATCTTTATAATTATCTATAAAATAATCCGCCACTCTCTGTTCCGACTTGGTCAGTTTTGAATATTCCTCTTTGATTTGCAATACTATATCCAATGTATTACCTCCAAATTTTATGGAACTCCCAATCACTTTTATATTTTCTTTTTTATTTCCTCTATTTCCGTCTTTGAGATCGGCAATAGTTTTTATAGAGTGAGATCATCTCCTCAGCCAATTCCTCAGCTACATTCGCCATTGTAAGATGGTCTTGTGAATGTATCAGAATAATATTTACAGGAACCTGCTCACCTCCGGCTTCCTTTGCAATCATATCTGTCTGTAATTCATGAGCTTGTAAAAGTCTCTTATTCGCCTCTTTAAGCTTTTCATTTGCAGATTCAAAGTCGCCCTTTCTTGCATCACAGATGGCATCCATTGAATACCCCTTACTGTCCCCTGCTGTAGCAATTATTTCAAAAGAAATCTGATAATCTTCTTCTCTCATAAAACTCCTATCATTCGCAAATTATAAAATATTGTTTCAGTAAATATTTTTATTTTATGGAATATTATTTCTAAGTTCATTTAATCATATTCATATGTTTTTTTGTCAATGAAATATTAATAATTAAAGTTACTTCTATAATAAAAATAAAGTTGATAATTTTTACAGATTAGAATATCTATAAAAATCAACTTTATTATTTTTATAAATTATTTTATTTTTTTATTTTTGTATACGGAATGTGGTAGCAAAACAAGCCTATTTACATTAGAATCTACTTTTTACACAATCAATATTATTCTTATATTCTAAAGTGTTTCTTGCATGTATATTATCTGCCCATATATACTCATAGCTTTCTACTTCCGAATCCAAGTCAAGAATATAACTATCAGATATACTTCTATTTGCGACAAATATAATACATTTTCCTAGTTTATCCAGACAACATACCATGTTCAAATATGTGATATTACTCATGTCCTCAATATTTCCTGTTTCTTTTACTTTAAACACATCACAATTATAATTGCTGTCTATAACATATTCAATATCCGCATCTACATATAGCTTTATTAATTTATATGTGCCGGTTTTCATACTCAGCTCCATCATTACTTCGTATAATGCCACCTGCCCATCCATTTATCAAATCTGAAATATTACATATGTTAAGATCATTTATATTATTAAGAAATGTATTTATTATACATGAATTTGCTATAACTGCTTCTAAACTCTGTTCTCTTTCCGACTTATTTTTTTCTCACCATAATTACAGTTCCATTCAGTTATTGCAATTGGAATTTTTATATCCGGTTTTATCCATTGTCCTACAAGTATCTTTAATTACTTTATCAAATTTTTCTGAAGCAGAAACTGTAGCATAGTATATTTGTTCATCGTCTAACTCCTGATCTTCAATGAGGGGAGCGTAAAAATGTAACGCTAACGCATCTATATATCCTTTTTCCTTCTTTCAGTACAACTTCATTCCAACTTTGATCTAAACTTCCACCATCACCACCACAAGCTAATAGAAATATACTTTCATCTCTTTTTCATCTCTTTTGCAAAAACTAAATATTTTTTTATATAGTCAAATTCATTACTGTGTCCTATTTCCCAATTACCGAAAACTTCATTTCCTATTTCCCAATATTTGACTTTATATGGAACTGAATTGCCATTTGTTAATCTCTTTTTTCCGTATTCAGTATTACAATCACCATTACAATACTCAACCCAATTTGCAGCGTCATATGATGTTGACGACCCAAAGTTAACACATATAAGCGGTTCCGCTCTCACTTCTCTACAAAACGTAATATATTCATCTGTCCCGAAACTGTTACTTTCCATTCCTCCCCAATGTTTATTCTCTTTACAAGGTCTTTTATCTACAGATCCGATTCCATCTTCCCAAAAGTAACAATCAGCAACGCATCCTCCCGGAAATCTCAAGGTACCCGGTTTCAAATCCTTTATTTTTTTTGCAACTGTATTCCAAGTACCTACAATTGAATTATTTGGTATTAAAGACGCTTGATCCAACCATACTTCATTTTTACCCTCTATATAAAACGATATTTCTGCATCTAAATCTGAAGAACCATTGCAAAAAGAAAAATTTATTTTTTGCCATTTTCCTGAGATTATACTATCTGTAAATATAATTTCTCTATCACATTTTTATTTTTAATATATAATGTTATAGTATCTTTAGAATAAGCCCAAATATATCCATTATAAATTTCACTATCATATAACTTTATTTTTTTCCTGTCTTATCCCTCCATATCCCTCACTATTATTTAGTATATGTATAGAATATGAAGGTGCATAAATAATCTTATCATCCAACTCACATTTTGTATTTTTGCCAAAACATTTCCATGGCTCAAAAGAAAGTAGTCCTTCTTTATCAAGGTTTTCAAAACTCCTTGATTTTAGTAATTGAGCCAGTAAACCCGGTTCAATGCAATCATGCATGTATTCTATAAAATGTCCGAAAAAATTTTCGGGCATTACCCCAATTATTTTGCTTCTATCAATATTCAATTTTATATTTTTCATACTTTATCCCTTCATACCGGTCATCGCTATACCTTGAACAAAAACCTTTTGTGCAAAACAATAAAAAACAAAAATCGGTAATAGTGACATTATTGATCCAGCCATCATAATTCCATAATCAACTACATGAGTTCCCATAAAAGATGCCAAACCTGCTGATAATGTCTTCATTTCAGGCTTTGTCGCTATAATAAGTGGATACAAAAGATCATTCCAATTATACATAAAGTGAAAAATAATTAATGTGATTAACGCAGGTTTACATAAAGGTAGCATAATTTTTTTATATATTTGAAACTCAGCTGCACCCATCAATACAGTAGCCTCCTCCAGTCCTTTTTGGAAGTGATACAAAAAAATTGTCTCATCATAAAAATTCCAAATGCATTTGTTGCTCTAGGTAAAATCAATCCCAAATAAGAATTTAAAAGTTTCAAGTGAAATAACTCCGAATACAATGGAACCATAATAACTTGAAACGGAATCATTAAAGTTAAAAGCACAAAAACAAACAATATATTCTTGCCTTTGAAATCTATTCTTGCAAAGGAATAGCCTGCCATGCTGTCTAATATAATAGAACACATGGTTACACAACTTACAAAAATAATTGTATTTCTATAATATAATAAAAAGGAATTCTTCTCCAAATATTTATGTAGTTTTTCAAATGTATAATTGACTGAAAATAGCGTAGGTGGAAAACTTCTTATATCTGCTTCTCTTTTTAAATGACGTAATTAACATCCATAAAAAAAGGGTATAACATAATAATTAAGCCAATACTCAATAATATACCGGTAAATAATCTTAAAATCTTTATCCTCTTCATACTCATAATAACCAAACCTTTCAAATCGGATTTTTGTCACCTATGATAATTCATTTTCATTTTTCTTCATAATTTTAAATAACGGAATTGATGACAGTAATGTTATCATTAAAAGTGATACTGCTATAGCAGAGGCATAACCCATATTTGATTTCTCAAAAGCATTTGAATACACATATTGAACTAATGTTTCCGTTGTAAAGAGTGGTCCACCTTTAGTAACAACATATACTTGATCAAATACTTGAAAAGAAGATATTACAGAATCTACAACTACAAAAGTTAAAGTCGGCATTAACATAGGGACAGTAATATATCTAAACTTGTCCATCTTTCCGGCACCGTCCAATATAGCCACCTCATAATATGTATCTGAAATTCCTTCAAGACCTGCAATAATAATTATCATTTTAAAGCCAAGATTCTTCCATATACCTATAACAATCATTGTAGGCATAGCCCACGTTGTACTGTTTAATAAATTTGGAATATTAATTCCAATCCTTCTGAAAAAATACATATATATTCCATAATCATTATTTATCAAAAATGACCATGTAATTGCAATTATCGTCATTGATACAATCGCCGGCAGAAAATATATTGAGCGAACAAAAAGCAGTAAATCGACTTTGTTTTTTTAGCGCTATACCTGCAAATAAAGCCAATATAACTTGTAAAGGAACTATACATACTGTGTAAAACACAGTATTTTTTTCAACGCATTCAAAATCTGGAATCACAAATCAGCTTTATATAGTTTGAAGCACCTACAAATTTTTACATTATTAAACATCATATTAAATGTCTGAGTACTATAGATAAATGACATGATAAGAGGTACAAAAACAAATATACTGAATATCAACATAGACGGTAATATAAATAATACACCTGCTCTTCTTTGTTTTACAAAATACTTTTTTTACCTTTAGAATTTATCATATATTCTCCTTTTTAAAGAGTAGTGAAATATTTTTCACTACTCTTTAATAAAAATCACTTGAGTAATGTATCTATCTGTTTTGAGGCATTATCTAAAGTTGTTTTCACATCATCTCCATCTAATAAAAATTTTTTTCAATTGCGGGAGTAATTGCATCACTGTCTATCTCATTAAAGTTAGTAAGTTGCTGTAAATAAAAAAATGTGCATATTGAATCTGGTCACTAAATAGTGCTACAGCTTTATTATCTTTCAATCTATCATCTTTAATAGCATCTGTATTTGCTACCGGATAGCCAACACTACCTGACCACTCAACTTGTACATCTACACTTTGCCAATATGCAAAGAAGTCATAAATTGCATTTTTCTTTTCTTCTGATGCACTTGAAGTCATATACATACCGACACCTTGTGCTAGTGTTGCTTTACCTGAAGGTCCGCTTGGAACTCCGGCCATGCCGTAGTTTACTCCTGCAGAATCAAAACTTCCTGCTGCCCAAGGGCCACAAAAATACATTCCTAACTTTCCTGTTGAAAATAATGTGTCAATCTCAGCACCTGTACAAACTTGAGGGCCAATTTTACTATCCCTTATTAATCCTGCCCACTTCTTAACAGTTTCAATATTTTCTTCACTGTTAAATACCGATTTTCCATCCTTTATATAGTCTCCTCCACCTGCCCAAATCATAATTGGCCACATTGGAATTGTGTTATTAGTAGCCATACCAAATCCATATTGATGCTCACCGTCTATATCCTTTGTAAGTTTCAACGCTGCATCCTCCAGATCTGTCCATGTCCAATTTTCGTTAGGATATTCTACACCTGCTTTATCAAAAATATCTTTATTATAATACATAACTAAAGAAGCTATATTTAAAGGAACACCATAATAATTTCCATTATATTGAAGATTCTCATTGAAAACTGCCGGAATTTTAGTTGTATCAACTTTCTTACTCGAATATAATTCATCAATTGGTTTTATTGCACCTGATTTCGCATACTCACCTATTCGTTCTGTAGCAAATGCAGTAATATCAGGTCCATCTCCTACAGGTAAAGAGGTCGCAAGCTGTTGATATAATGTATCCCATGATACCCTCTCCATTTTGTATCTCAACATTTAATTGATTGGATTCATTGTAGTTATCTACAATTCTTTGCATTACTTCTCCATCTGTACCTGTAAAACCGTTCCAGTATGTTATTACAGTTTTTTTCATCTGCTTTTTGTTTCTTTTTTTCACTTTTTAGCTTTTTGCACTACACCCAACTGCACTTAACGCAACGCTTACTCCAACTATCACAGCTAATAATTTCTTCATATCATTTTTCCCTCCATCAACATATTTTTTTAAATTTCTACAACTGCCTTTTTTTAAACTGACTTCTCACAAAAGGTAACATGGTATATTCCTATAAATATCTCTTACAAATGTACAATCTAAGTATATTATTTCTAACTCCCCAAATGTATCTATAGCCATATTGCCCGGAACTCCCAATATTCTTTTCACCAATCCATTCTTCTTCAATTTTTAACTTAATAAATCCGTTAAAAACCAATATTCCAACTGTCTGCCAATAATCCCCTCCTCTATCTCTATTTTTTTTACTATTTTTTTACCTTCCATCAGATAAATATATATGTCCTTATTTTTCAGCTTTAAAAGCATCCTTCAATATAGTATGAACCACTATCCGGGAAATTAAATGTTGTTTTAGATTTTAGTTTATATACTTCTCCGTTCTTCGAGTAATTATCTAAAAAGTTAATATCAGCCTTAGGTAATATTAAATTCTCATCCCAACTCAGTGCACTTGTTTTCAAAATATTTCCTTCACGCCATATTTTATCCAAGCACAACACTCTATCTTCTCCTTCATATTTTTCAAGATTGTTTGATCTCCCATGATATACTAAAATTGGAGTAATATGATCAGGTGCTCTTGTAATACTGTTATGACCTGTTCCATCCAATATTGAGTTTCCTTTAACAAGTGGTAAATAATCTCTATCTGACGGTTGTTTATAGTATTTGAGTTTACCGCTACTACTATCTTCAATAGCATAATTTATAAAGTAATCCGGACTTGTATATGCATTTCCACTATACATAAGCCAGCTTTCTTCTCCATCTGACATATAAAAAGGTCCTTCTAATGTATGCCAGTCAACTCCATCACCAAACCTGTTTTTCATAAATATCTCTTGATCAATACTGGGGAAAAGTATAGTTTCTTCATTCCCAGATAGTTTACATGGACTTTCCAATTTATCTCTCCATATTGCAGTACCCATCCTTCCATACTCCGGATTTTTCATTAATATTTGCTGCATAAAAAAATTATATATTTACCCGATTTTTTTATAACATGTGGATCAATACAAAAATTTATTTGTTAATGTAACACTATTCTTAAATGGACCTAAAGGACTATTAGAACTAATAACTTTCAAAAAAATGACTGTGGTCATCATACTCATTTTCTTTCAATGAAGAATAATATAAATAAAAATACCCTTTATTTCAATTACACATGGTGCCCAAAAACTATGTTCATTAGATACCTTATATACGTAACCCATATCCTCAAATTTATCTAAATCATGTGAAAAGAATACTCTTATACCATCTTCACCTGAGCAATAACAATAGTAATCATTTTTCCATCTTATTATGAATGGATCCGGACATATTATTTTTTCTTTATCTTTTACCATAGGACAAATCCTCTATTATCTATATTGTAACGTTACGTATTGTGTTTCAAATAATAGTTTGTAGATGTATAACACTACAAACTTTTCCTTTCTACTATATGGCTTTCTACAAAAAAATTATTTTTCTTCCCCGGCTCAATATCATGATTAATCTGAGCTAAAAGCAGTTCTGTAGCTTTTCTTCCTTTCTCAAAAAGCGGCTGATGAACTGTTGTAAGAATAGCTTCTCCTGTTGTTGGAATAATATCATCAAATCCTGTCACACTTACCTGTTCCGGAATCTTAATATCCATTTCCTCCAAAATATTTATTACTGTATAAGCCAAGGTATCATTCCAACAAACAAAACAAGTAGTTCCCTTCTTTATACAATTGAAAACTGTCTTATAAATACTTCCCCTATCAAATCCACAAATTGAAATTTCTGCATTTCCTATTTTGTTTTCTTTTACTGCATCCTTAAAACCGGAAAAACGCAACTTCTCTTCTTCAGTCAAGTACTGATAAGTCAAGTATTCCAATTTTTTATGACCTTTTTTTATTGCTAGTTTAGTTATATTATATATTCCGGATTTACCATCACAATTGACTTGTAGTATATCCTCATCGGTGTGTGAAGATATCAATATTCCACATGATTTACTCTCTACTAAACTCTTTAAATATAATTCCGGGAAATTACCTAACAATAAAAATCCGTCACAAACTCTGTTTGAGAATATTGCATTTATCTTATGCTCTGATATCTCTCTATTATCGATAAGCTTAATTAGTACATCATAATGCTGTTTTCTGGCTTCAGACAGTATTCCAAAAAATTCTCCTGTGAATGTATTATCTCTTTCAATAAGCTCATTTGTTATTACAGTTATTGTCCTTGTCTTACCATTTCTAAAACTTTGGGCAATCTTATTCGGTATGTAATTAAGTTCCTTTGCAACTTTTTAGTACCTTTTTCTCTTGTTTCTGCCTTTACTCCATCCCTACCGTTTAGCGCATATGAAGCAGTTGTAGGAGAAACCCCTGCCTTCTTAGCAACTTCTGTTATAGTTATCATATTTCTCCAATTCGTAACGTTACGTTTTTTCTTTATAATAACATAATCATTTATTTTGTCAATACATTACTTGTAAATTTATACCAAAATACACTTTAAAAAGCTCAAAATATATTTGTATATCGCAAATATATTTTTGAAAGCTATGATGTACTTTATCCTTTAATATATATCTATTTATTTTTGTATATTATCTATATGAAATTTTGAATGTACCTTTAACTATCTAATTTTTTTGAAAGTTAAATACGATAGTCCACCTCCTTAAACTTCAAAAACTCCCTAATCTCTCCATGTTCTCCTATTATCTTCTCCATCCACACCATATGATACCATCTACCGAATTTATGACCGCAGTTTTCAAATTTTCCAACCATTCTAAACCCGATATGTTCATGAAACTGCACACTGTTATTATTTAAATATTCATCCTCTTTATCCACATAACCGATACATGAATATAAATTTGTTATATTCTGCGCCTTTGCTATATCCTCCAAGACAGAGTATAATTTTTTTCCTATACCCATTTTCTTCTTATCCGGATTTAGGTATATGGTAGTCTCTGCACTTAATTCATAAGCCTTTCTTCCTACAAATGAATGCAAATAGGCATATCCCAGTATTTCATCATCCTTACAGGCAACAATAAACGGATAGCTTTTTAAAACCTCTTCTATTCTTAATTTAAACTCTTCCTCACTTGGTACTTCTGTTTCAAATGATATTGCCGTATCCGTTACATAATATGCATATATTTTTGAGCGACTCTTTAGCATCCTCAGGATTTGCCGATCTTATAGAAATATCATCAATCATCTTCTTCAGCCTCTTCTTCAGTTGTAAAATTGCTTGAATCAAAATGTAAGAATTTTTGCAAATATTTATTTGCTCCGTAGACCATTATATCCTGATCCTTTTCAAACTTTGTCTGTGGAGTAATAGTCATATACCAGTTCTCACCTTTTTTTATTCCCATAATATTAACTTTGTATTTTTTTCCTTATATCAAGCTCCAATACGGTTTTTTTCCCTCCCAGCTTTTTAGGCACCTTACATTCAAATATAGAGTTTTCTCCGGGCAATTCAATATAATTTGAAATATTATTTGAGCTGTATCTTATAGCGGCCCATTCCGCCAACTGCCTTTCAGGATATACCACTTCATTTGCTCCGTTTCTAAGTAAAAACTTAGCCTGTGTATCTCTGGATGCTCTGGATACCACATATTTTTGCACCACATTCACTAAGCGGCGATGTGGTTTCCAAAGAAGTTTGAAAATCATCACCTATGGCTACAAAACAGGTGTCAAAATTACTTACACCGATTGATTTTATAAAATCCTTCTTTGTACTGTCTCCTATCATTGAATTTAAAGTATAAGGCAATACCGGTTCTATACAGTCCTCATTTCTGTCTACAGCCATTACATCATATCCCATTTCATACAACTTTTTACATAAATGTCGTCCATATCTTCCGACACCAATTACCAAAAAACTCTTCATAATTCACCTCTATAAAATTTATCCTACCGCTACCTGATCCTTAGGGTATCTTGCATTCCCGTTCTTTTTTGGAGTAACTGCCGCAAATATAAGTGTTATACCTCCGACTCTACCGAAATACATCATACATATCAACAATATTTTTGAAATAATTCCAAGATGTGGTGTAATACCCAAAGTCAGTCCTACCGTTGCAACAGCAGATGCACACTCAAACATTGTTTCTTTAAGCGAAAATCCTTCTATTCCGCTTATAATCATTGATCCGACTATAAATAAAAATATATCCAAAGCAAATACCGCAACGGCATTCTTTATTATATCCGGTTCAATCCTTTTCTTAAATACTGCTACCTCTTTGTCCTGCTTTAAAACAGAACACATTGTAGCAACTAAAATAAAAATTGTAGTCAGCTTGATACCGCCTGCTGTAGATCCCGATCCTCCACCTATCAACATCAAAATAACCGTCATTGCTATACCGTTGTCGCTAAACTTCGTATAATCTATAGTATTAAATCCAGCAGTCCTTGGTGTAACCGCCTGAAATAAACTTGAGAGCACTCTTGTCTTGATGTCCAATCCGCTAAATTCTGTAAAGAAAAATAATATGGACGGAAACAATACCAAAACAGATGTCATTGTAAGCACTATCTTAGTTTGAGTGGAATATCTTTTTATATCAAACCTGTAATCAAATATATCCTTCCATATAAGAAAAACCCAGACCTCCTATCAGTATCAATAACATTATTGTTATATTTATCATTATATCGGATTGATACTTTGTCAAAGATGAAAATTTGCTTACATCACCCATCAAATCAAAACCTGCATTACAAAATGCAGATATAGAATGAAATACAGAATAATATATTCCCTTTGTTATCCCAAAATCTTTCATAAAACTTGGGAACATAAGAGTGCACCAATCATCTCTATAATAATAGTCGCTTTAAATATAAAAACTTGTAAGTCTGATAATACCGCCAATTTGCGGTGCTGAAAGTGCACTTTGTAATGTGGCTCTGTCTCTTAGTCCTATTTTTTTGCCTGTAACCTGAGTAAATACGGTTAACATCGTTACCACACCGAGTCCTCCGCATTGTATCATAGCTATTATTATAATTTTCCCAAATACCGACCAATGTGTAGCGGTGTCATATACTATAAGGCCTGTAACACAGCTTGCGCTGGTTGCGGTAAACAGGGCATCTATAAAAAGGTGTAAATTCCTGCTTCTTGATGAAATAGGCAAACTTAGAATACTTGCCCCTAAAAAAATATCATAATAATAAATCCAAACAGAATAATTCTGGCACTGCTAAATTGTTTTTAAAACTTTTCTCTTTATTTCTCTCATTTTCACTTACATAAAAAAATCCCCTACATTAAGTAAAGGGATTTTTGAATACTTATTTTACTTATACCGGATATGCTCCTGCTTCTTTGTCTGCTTTAGTCATATCCACTTTTGTCTTTTGTGCTGCTCTGTACTCAAAGAACTCCTCTGCAACCTTTGGGAAAAGTGCATATGTAAGTACATCTTCATCCTGCTCTTTCCACTTTGCAACCTGCTTCTCAAATTCAGGAAGCTGTGGTGCAATAAGATCTGCCGGTCTGCATGTAATAGGCTTCTCATCACCTATTATCTTCTTTTGCACTTCCTTATTGAAAGGTTTGATAGTCTGACCGAATTCTCCAAGCATTATCTTCTTTGATTCCTTTGGAACCAACTTATATCTCTCACCTGAGAGCACATTCATAACCGCCTGTGTACCTACTATCTGTGATGAAGGTGTAACCAGCGGCGGTTCTCCGAAGTCTTTTCTAACTCTTGGAATCTCCTCCAAAACTTCTCTGTACTTATCTTCCTTACCGGCCTCTTTAAGCTGATTTATAAGGTTTGAAAGCATTCCTCCCGGAACCTGGTATTTTAAAGTATTGATATTTACTCCAAGTACCTTAGGATTAAGTAATCCGCTCTTTATAAATTCTTCTCTTATCGGACGGAAATAGTCTGCTATTTCAGAAAGTAAGTTGATATCAAGACCTGTATCATATGGTGTTCCTCTGAAAGTCTCTACCATTACTTCCGTTGCAGGTTGTGAAGTTCCAAGTGCAAGAGGTGAAATAGCTGTATCAATTATATCACATCCTGACTCTACCGCCTTTAAAAGAGTCATAGAAGCCAAACCTGCTGTATAGTGAGTATGAAGCTCTATAGGTAAGTTTGTAGATTCCTTAAGGCTTCCTATAAGTTCCTCTGCGGCATATGGTGTCAAAAGTCCTGCCATATCCTTTACACAGAGAGAATCTGCACCCATGTCCTCAATTCTCTTTGCAATATCTTTCCAATACTCAAGTGTGTATGCATCACCCAAAGTATAGCAAAGAGCTATTTGAACTTCAGCATTTTTCTCTTTATTTGCCGCATCAACAGCTGTCTTTAAGTTTCTGATATCATTTAACGCATCAAAGATACGAATTATATCAATACCGTTTGCAACCGACTTTTGAACAAAGTACTCTACAACATCATCTGCATAATGATTGTATCCAAGGATATTCTGCCCTCTAAAGAGCATCTGAAGTTTAGTGTTTTTGAATCCCTCTTTAAACTTACGAAGTCTTTCCCACGGATCTTCATGTAAGAATCTGAGCGAAGCGTCAAATGTAGCACCACCCCAACATTCTACAGCTCTGTAGCCTACTTTATCCATTTTATCTATTATAGGAAGCATCTGTTCTGTAGTCATTCTTGTTGCTACCAAAGACTGATGTGCATCACGCAGCACGGTCTCAACTATCTGAACAGGCTTTTTCTGAATTTCTGCCATAATCCCTCCTTATACTATTCCGAATATTGCCATAAAGGTTCCTGCCGCTACAGCCGTACCTATAACACCTGCCACATTAGGTCCCATAGCATGCATCAAAAGGAAGTTTGTAGGATCATACTCCGCACCAACCTTTTGTGAAACTCTGGCTGCCATTGGCACTGCCGAAACACCTGCCGAACCGATAAGCGGATTTACCTTACCGCCTGTAACCTTACACATTATCTTACCGAATATTACACCTGCCCAGGTACCGAAAGCAAAAGCTATAAGTCCAAGTGCTACAATCTTTAAAGTTGTAACTTTAAGGAATGCCTCCGCACTTGTTGTAGCACCCACACTGGTTCCAAGTAAGATAACAACGATATACATCATTGCATTTGCTGCTGTCTCTGTAAGCTGCTTTACAACTCCACTCTCTTTAAAGAGGTTTCCAAGCATCAGCATACCTACCAAAGGTGCTGTAGTAGGAAGTATAAGACATACCACTACCGTAACTATTATAGGGAAAAGAATCTTCTCAAGCTGTGATACAGGACGAAGCTGCTCCATCTTGATTCTCTTCTCTTCATCAGTTGTAAAGAATTTCATAATAGGCGGCTGTATGATAGGTACCAAAGCCATATATGAATACGCCGCTACAGCTATAGGTCCCAGGTATTCAGTCTGTCCAAGCTTACCTGCAAGGAAGATAGAAGTAGGGCCGTCAGCTCCACCAATAATAGATATTGTCACGCTGCCTTTATCATTAAATCCCATAAAGATTGCTATAAAATAAGTAGCATAAATTCCAAACTGTGCACATGCACCGAGTAAGAATGATTTCGGATTTGCTATAAGCGGACCGAAATCGGTCTGTGCACCTACACCCATGAATATAAGTGAAGGTAGTATACTCCATTCATCCAATACATAGAAATAGTGAAGCAAACCTCCAACACCGTTTGCCGAATTCTCAGGTCTAAGCATTATATCCGGGTAGATATTTACAAGTAACATACCGAAAGCAATCGGAACCAGCAAAAGAGGCTCAAATCCCTTTTTTTGATTGCCAAATACAGGAATATAAAGGCAACAAAAAAATCATTATCAAATTGCCAAAGGTAAGATTCATGAATGCGGTCTGAGCAATCAAATTGGATAATGTATTTAATATATAATCCATTTTTTTCTCCCTCCGGATATTAGTTGATTGTTACAAGAGTTTGATTAGTTTCAACACTGTCTCCAACATTTACATTTATACTTGCAATTGTACCGTCCTCAAGTGCAACGATATCATTTTTCCATCTTCATAGCTTCAAGCACGGCTACCACTTCACCTTTTTTTAACTGCCTGATTAAGACTTACCTTGATGCCAAGGATCTTTCCGCTCATAGGTGCAACAACCTTTACTCTACCTTCACTTCCACTTGCGACGAGGTGCCGCCGGCTTAACAACAGGTGCAACCGGTGTAGACACTACAGGTGTAACAGGAGCACTTGCTCCTCCTCTTTCCTCAACAGAAACTTCATATGATTTGCCATTTACTGTAATAGTATAATTCTTCATTTTTCCCTCCACTATCTTTTTAACTCTCTTTATTGAACGAACGATAAGGTTTGATGCATCTAGTATTGCTAAACTCCGCTATGGTCGCCGTTATAACCGCTACCAGCTCCAAATCATCCTCAAGATTTTTCAGGCTCGTTTACCTTTACCGCCTCAATTACAGGTTCTTCCTTAGTCTTTGCTTTTTTAATTTATTCTCAAATACATTTATATACTTAAACAAGCTTTATAAGGAATGATATAAAAATCAATATAATAAATACTGTTCCCATACCTAGAACTGTATTAAGTGCGGCCTTTTCCATATTTTCAATAACGCTGTACTTAGGTGTGATAGAAAATACCGCTACCTGATTTGTTTTGCTGTCAAAACCGAGTGTCATCTCGGATTTTCTGTTTTCGCCGGAATAATTTACCTTAACAACATAATTGCCTTCTGAAACTGAGACTTTTGTATCATCAATTCCTACAAGATCTCCAACAAGCTCCTTTGTTGATTTAAAGTTTTTTACTCCTTCGGCAAATGCCGTCTGACCGTTTTGCTCTACACCCTCAATTACCTGATCAAGCTCCGCATCATCCATTTTGTACAGCTGATTCAATAAGCTTTCAGCCTGTACAGGAAGCTGGTTTGAAACATCCTCCGGTATTGAACTCTCAGAGTCGGCCTTCTTACCGCATGCACTAAGTGCCAGCATGGCAATCATAAACAGACTTAAGATTAAATACTTTATTCTCTTTTTCATGATTCACCTCTAAATTGATCCATGTTTCTTATATGGACGATCTTCTTTCTTTGTAAAAAAAGCATTTCAAAAGGTCGCTAACAATCTCTTTCTTGTATCTGCTACTGTGATAATATCATCTACATATCCTCTTCTTGCAGCATATACGGCTGAATTTTGTAAGTTCTCATACTCCCTTGTTTTCTCTTCAAGAGTTGTCTTTATATCCTCACTTGAATCAATTTCTTTAGAATATATTATCTTTACAGCCTCACTTGCATTCATCATACCCATCTTTGCATTTTCCCATGCAAATACAATGTCAGCACCTATTGATTTTGAATTCATTGAAAGTGAAGCGCTTCCGTAAGCATCACCTACTATAAGGCTTACCTTAGGAACTGTTGCATTTGCATATGCATATGTAAGCTTTGCGCCTGCCTTAGGCATTCTCTTCTCACTGCATTTTGTAGCTTTATATCCTTTTACATCTACAAGTGTAAGTACAGGAATATTGAAAGCATCACAAAATTCAACAAAACCTGCCGCCTTATCACTTCCCTGATGAGAAAGTACATTTTCAAACTCATCTGCAATCTCACCGTTCTCATCATACAGTGCTCTTCTGTTTGCCACAACTCCGACAGTATTACCGTTTAATCTGATAAATCCTGTAAACATCTCTCTTGCAAAGTTTTTCTTTACTTCAAGCACATATCCACTGTCTGAGATAATATTCAGTGCAAGTGCAGGATCGCTTATTCTACCCTCAAGTTCAGGTGTAAGTCTGTTTAAATCATCTGTGCACTCGATATATGACATATCATCTTCATTATTTGCAGGAAGAACTGAAATGAGCTCTCTGATTCCTGAAATGATTTCAGACTCGGTTCCTATAAAATCAACCAGACCTGTAGATTCCGATTGGAACTTGGCACTTGAAAAATCATTCTTATCCTGTGAATTTCCGTTTATAGCATTTGGAGAATTTACAAAGACTTTTGCCTTATCCTGCTCCATAAATACAAAATCACTGAGTCCGTTGCTTATTGCCATTCCGCCGACGCTTAGACCGAATACGGCCTGTATCTGTGGAATAACACCGCTTGCTTTTGTCTGTGCTAAATATATTTTTCCAAAGGCATCCAATGCATCAAAAGACTCTTCAAGTCTAAGACCCGCACAATCAACCAGTCCTACTACCGGTGCTCCCATCTTCATCGCCATATCATATAGTGCAACAATCTTCTTTGCATGCATTTCACCTATTGAGCCGCCAAGCACTGAAGGATCCTGACTATACACATATACCAGACTGTCATTAATCGTACCGTAACCGGTCAAAAACCCCATCCTTTGGAGTCTCCTTGTCAGATAGATTAAAAATCTGTGTTCCTTGAACTTATATATGATCCAATTTCCACAAAACTTCCGGTATCCAGCAAATCTTCAATTCGTTTCATAGCAGAAACTCCTATTTGAGCCATATACAAACCTCCGTATTAATTAATAAATTGTTGCGGTCAAAGTATATTTTTGACCGTTGTGACATTATATTTTTTTGTAAAATATAGTATCACTGATATTGTTAAATACAAAACAATCTTAAACTATTTTATAATGAAATCAACAAAAAAACAAGGGCAAAAGCAGTGAAATAATATTCATTTCTATCAATTTTTTACTGTTGTATAAAAACCACAACAGGTAAGCATATAATAAAACTCACAGAACAAAAAATTTTATTTTAATTCTGTGAGTTTACGTTTAAATCGACAATTATCAAGACTCTAAATACTTCTTAAAGCTTTCTTCACTCATATCTGCCCTTATCGCAGCTTCCGATACACTTAATATGCCATCTTTTACCAAAGAGATAAGCACACTTATCACACCTTCTTTTCTACCTCTTGCTTCCACTTTATCCAGTACCTCACACATTGTTACACTCTCCTTTCTGCTAAGCTCGTTTATTGTTTCTTCAAATCTGTCATCTTTTGTCATTGCAGACATTAACATCAAAAGCTCATCTACATGTTTAATTACCGTCTCACATGCAACATAATCATTATTTACACGCATCTGATACAAATAATCAGCAAGTATCCAAAAATCACTCCTAAACTTATCTATCGTCTCCCTTTCAAGGTATGCTATCTCAAAGAGATTCATCTTAAAATCATTTACATATGGTTTGATTTTTTCATCTATATCTAAAAGTTCAAACAAACTCTTCGGCTGATTCCACCTTTCATCATATCCAAAGTATAATACTAATGTAATCACCGGATACTTGGCATCTTTCTTATTTTTCTTTTTTTGGATTGTCTTACATACTCCGCTCCGTCATATCCAAAAACTCTAAACGGCATAAACTTTTCCGGTTTACTCTGATTTTCCAGTCCGAACATTGATAAATTTATTTTACTGTTATTCCAGTATTTTGCAATATCTCTATTAGAAAAAAATATTGAAATGCCATGTGTATAATATTATTCTATGATAAAGTAATATTTTTTTCAATAATATCCTTAATTTTTTTCTTTATCAAAAGTAATATAATAAAGATTAAAAAAAGTAATTAACACATCAATTTTTATCTATGTTAATTTAAAAAAAGTAGGTTGAAAAATCAACCTACTTTAAAAATTTCATATATAATCTATTCCTAACTTTTCCACCATAATACAAATGCAATAACGGTAAGTGCAAATGAAGCTAATGCATAATCTCCATATATAAATATTGTTCCACTGTTTATCATAGTAATAAAAATTAACAAGAATATAATTGCTACAATTAGAATATTAGGATTTCTTTTTACGTCTATTATTTTTGAACACCCTCTTTATAATTTGTTCTTCTATTATTTGAATAAATACTATTATTACTACCGTATGTCACAGATGACTTATCTGAGCTATTCCCATATCTACTATTAAATCTATCTCCAAATAAATCTTGATCCATCTGACTCCAATCAAAATTATCTGCATGATCTAACTCCAACTCTTGACTAAAATTGTTTCTTGCACCAGTATCACTTGATATTCCTCTGTTTAATCTTCCAGAATTGTTGTTCATAACATTATTCTGACTTTGAGTTCCATATCGTCTGATTTTTTTCAATCAGAAAAATCCTCAAATGTAATTCCATTTCCAAAAGTCCCACGTGGATATCGCTTAATAAACTCTTCAATATCTTTTTTGCTTACAATATAATTATGCTCTAATTGGAATTTACATCCCTTTCTATACCTACCACCATTCCTCCCTGAAAAATTGTAGCATCTATGTATCAAAGATACAGTAAAACTACGATCATCTTTACCAAATACTTCATACCCAACATCATTCATGGTATAACCCTCAATAAGGTATAATTCCATAACTTTTTACTTTGGTTACATTTGATATTCCCATAAATACATTAAATTCATCTTGGGAAATTGTATTATTCACCATGCATTCGATCTCCCATATAACACAACTAATAACTGTTATCCATACACTATAACAAATTAATCAAATGTTATATTATATAAATCTTTTTCAAATATTTTATCATCTCCATCAAGATAACTTCCATAGAATTTTTATCTCAGTATCTGTAAATCCATTCCTTACAATCATATAATTAGTTCTTACTATACTCTTAACTTTCGTAATAGCTTTTTTTCCCAATAACTGCAACATTTAGACTTGGAAATATACAGCATTCAACCGTATTATCATAATATTTTTAGTTTTACTCCATAATTTACTCCACCATCTTTAGTTTTTATAAAGCTCAATATTTCTTTGTATTTCTTCTGTATAATCAATTGATCCCTTTAATATTTTACCATTATTTATTGACTTTGAGCCTTTGTATGCCTTGTCATTCTGAATTATCAGTATACCTGAAATATTATTATTCATAGCATATTTTTACAAAGTTTATAATATTTACTCCGAATGTATCTACAGGAATTCCATCAATAGTTTCAATATTTAAGTTTGTTCGCTTAATATAATTCTCTTCTAATGACACAGGAACTTTTTTTACTCCAAACTCATTTGCAACCTCATACAGCCCTTCCATATAATTAGTAATTTGATTTTTCATCACTAAGTAAAAATTGAAATGATGTCGAGAAATCATTAAAATTATTACAATAAAGTGAACAAGGATAACGTAGTTCATACTTTATTCCCTCACGGATGAATGTACCTTGCTTACCTCTACATTCAAACTCAGCTTTTTTTCAACCGTTACAATACCTTTTTTTCTATTTTTTTCTTTTTAGTTATTTTTTTATCATATATATCTTCCTCTTTTTTTCACTTTATTCAGCTTAAAAATTATCATGCTTTTTATACATAATATTTTTTTAATATTTTTTTATTTCCTATATGTTAAATATATTCTATTGACATTATATATATATATATATATGTCAATAGATGTTATTTTTATGTAATTGTTTTATATTTAAATATGTTATATATTTTTAATATTTATTCAAATTTCATTATTTTTATTTAATACAAAAG
>CAKAIM010000006.1 GCA_916439285.1 uncultured Lachnoanaerobaculum sp.
GGCTCGTAGCCTCCTTTTTTTACGCATTCTTTATTATACTTTTTACCAATCCCTCAAATATATGAGAAACCTTATTTGCAGCCTCAGATACCTCTTCATGGCTGAGAGGTTGATCTAAGATACCTGCCGCCATATTTGTAAAGCATGAAATACCGCAGATTTCTATGCCCATATGATTTTGCAAAGAACAGCCTCTATCGCAGTGGACATGCCTACAGCATCGGCACCAAGCAATCTTGCAAGTTTTACCTCGGCAGGTGTCTCATATGCAGGACCGCTAAATTGCATATATATGCCTTCTCTTAGAGAAACTCCCACTTCCTTAGCGGACTTTCTTACCACATCCTGAAGTCTCTTTGAATAGACATTACTCATATCAGGAAATCTTGTTCCGAATTCACTTATGTTTTCACCTATAAGTGGTGAAGGTACTATGGTTGATATATGATCTGTGATCATCATCAAATCACCCGGCTTATATGAAGTATTTACAGCGCCTGCAGCATTTGTAAGAATTAACTTCTTTGCTCCAAGCATAATCATAAGTCTTGTAGGAAGTACTACATCTGTTACAGGATAACCCTCATAGTAGTGAACTCTTCCCTTCATAATAACTGTCTTTACACCCTCAACCGTACCGAAGAGAAATCTTCCGTCATGCCCTGCCACAGTCGATACAGGAAATCCCTCAATACTTGAGTATGGAATCTCACATTCAACTTCCATATGCTTTGCAAACTCACCAAGACCTGAGCCAAGTACCAAAGCAACCTCAGGTGTAAAATCTGTAACTGTTCTGATATAATCATAGCTCTTTTTCACTTTTTCGAAAACCGGATTCATATAACCTCCATTATAGCTTATCTAAAATACTGTAGCCTATTGTATTTTCAGGCATCTTCAGTCCGAAGTTGTCCACTATACTTGCACCGATTACTGCAAATGTATCGGTTGTATCAAGTAATTTTCCGCCGTCAAATTTCTTTGAATATGACATAAAGAATACGGCCTCTCTTGTGTGGTCTGTTCCAGTATGTGTAGGATCGTTTCCATGATCTGCAGTGAGTATTAAAAGATCGTCATCATTCATCTTTTCCATAAACTCACCAAGCTTAACATCAAACTTTTCAATTTCTTTTGCATATCCTATCGGATTTCTTCTATGCCCCCAAAGTGCATCAAAATCAACAAGATTTGTAAAGCAAAGGCCGGTAAAATCTTCCACAAGCATATCAATGGTCTGTTCCATACCATGCACACTTGAATCCGAATGATATGCCTTTGTAATTCCCTCTCCGACAAATATATCGTTTATCTTTCCGATAGAAATAACATCAAGTCCGGCATCCTTTAATACATTAAGAGCAGTCCTTCCAAAAGGTTTCAGGGCATAGTCATGTCTGTTTGAAGTTCTCTTAAATTCCCCTTTTTTCTTACCTACATAAGGTCTGGCAATTACTCTTCCTACCTTCCATTCATCCTTCATTGTAAGTTCTCTTGCAATCTCACAGCATCTGTATAAGTTTTGCAGGTCGAATGTCTCTTCATTTCCACAGATTTGAAGTACCGAATCGGCAGATGTATACACTATCATTGCTCCGGTATTTATCTCTTCTTCCGCAAGTTCTTCAAGTATCTCTGTACCTGAAGCTGACTTGTTACCGATTACTCTCTTACCGCATCTTTTTTCAAGCTCATCTATAAGCTCCTTAGGAAAGCCTGTATCAGTAAATGTTTGGAAAGGCTTTTCAATTCTGAGTCCCATCATTTCCCAATGACCTGTCATTGTATCCTTACCGTTACTCATCTCTTCCATTCTGAAAAATCTTCCAAGCGGTTTTTCCACTCCGGACTCTCCTTCTACAGGATGAAGATTATACATCCCCAGTTTTTTCAAATTTGGAATATCAAGTTTTCCATAGCTTTTTACTATATGTCCGAAAGTATCTGTATTTGCATCACCGAATCTTTCGGCATCGGGCATTGCACCGATTCCCAAAGAATCCAGTACAACCACAAAAACTCTTTTATATTTTCTCATAAATAAAACCTTCCGGTCATACAAACGTGTACACAAGCAGATATTCCCTTAATTTAATTCTTTTAAGAGCATATCTTTAATATTATCACTTGCAAATGATACTTCTATTGAATTTTTTATTCCCTGAATAATATCCGAATCGGATATCATATCTCTTTCCTGCAAGAATAATATCTCATTTGTAATACTTGTATTGCTGACCAATCTGTTGTCTGTATTGACGGTAGCAAGTATGCCCCTTTTTATGTAGTCTGAATATGGATGAAATCTCATTTTTTCCTACCGCCTTTGTCTGATAATTACTTATCGGGCACATTTCTATACCAATACGTTTATCTTTAGCAAGTTTCAAAAGCCTTTCATCATTTCTCATAGCAATACCATGTCCGATTCTCTTTGCACCATATTCTATAGCGCCTTCTATATTGGACTTAGGTCCTGCCTCACCTGCATGAATAGTATAGTTCATACCCAAATCTGTTGCATATTTAAACAGATCTTTAAACTCTCCTATAGGATGATTTGCTTCATCTCCTGCCAAATCAAGTCCTGACACACCGCTACCATAGTATTCTCTTGCAACCTTAAACATAGCCTTACTATCTTCAATATCATGATGTGTCATTGCACAGCATATGGCATTGCCATGAATATTAAAAAGATTGCTTCCTTCATTGATTCCTGCTATTACAGCTTCTATCACATCACCTGTCTTCAAACTGTCTGAAACAGACAAAAGAGGGGCAAATCTTATTTCAATATATCTTACGCCTTCTTTTGATGCCGACTTCATTACATCAACAGTAGCGGCCTTGATATTTTTGGCGGTGTTCATGGCTTCCAATGGAATATCAAATTTTTCAAGATATTCCACCAGACTGTTACAATCCATACTGACTGACAGCTCTTCCATGGTAAAAGTTCTTCCCAAAGCATTCTCTAAAAATGTCTTTGATAATGAACCGTCCAAATGGCAATGTAAGTCAAGTTTAGGTAATTTTAAAATATCTTCTCTATTCATATCTTAACCGTTATACATCATAAAAGGCTGATTCCACTATCTTTATAGTAGCACTTGTTCCAAGTCTGCTTGCACCTGCTTCAACCAATGCATTTGCAAACTCTTTATCATTTATTCCACCACTTGCTTTTACTCCCATGTCATTGCCCACAGTATCTCTCATAAGTCTGACATCTTCCACTTTGGCACCTGCAGTAGAAAATCCTGTAGAAGTCTTTACAAAGTCGGCATTTGCCTCTTTTGAAAGCTCACATGCTTTAATCTTTTCTTCGTCAGTCAAAAGACAGGTCTCAATAATTACCTTTAAAAGAGCGTTTCCGCAAGCTTCCTTTACAGCCTTTATATCTTCCAGAACAACATCATAATCTTTATCTTTTAATGCACCGATATTTATAACCATATCTACTTCATCGGCACCGTCCATTACAGCAATCTTTGCTTCAAGCGCCTTTGCTCTTGTAGACATAGCTCCCAAAGGAAAGCCCACTACAGTGCATATTTTAACATCACTTCCGTGAAGAAGTTCGGCAACATAAGGAACATAGTATGAATTTACACATACAGAGCAAAAGCTGTAAGCCATTGCCTCTTCACATACTTTTTTTACATCTTCCTTTGTTGCATCAGCCTTTAAAATTGTGTGATCAAATAATTTTGTTGCTAACATAATCCCCCTATCTAGCCTTTAAGAAAGGCTTACCATTTGCAGCCGGTACTCTTGTACTTCCTACTACAAACACAAGTGCAAGAATTGTTACTACATATGGAATCATTGAAACTAAATTCGGTGAAACAGCATTACCTGCTCCAAGCAGTGCCTTTATACCGTTACAAAGTCCGAAAAGTAAACATGCCTTAAATGCTCCCTGCGGTTTAAACTTACCGAAGATTACCGCCGCAATCGCAATAAATCCCTGTCCTACTATTACCGCAGGTCTAAACTGACTTACAGTTGCAAGTGTAACGAATGCTCCTCCAAGTCCTGCAAGAAAGCCTGAAAGTATAACACAGATATATCTTGTCAGATATACATTAACTCCAAGAGTTGCGCAAGCCTGTGGATGCTCTCCGACAGCTCTTAAATGCATTCCGAACTTTGTTTTATAGAATACAAACCACACTACCAAAACCAATAAAAAGCTTAAATACGCCACTGAATAAGTGGAAAAAACATTATAGCCGAATGAACCTGACTTAAACACACCTTCAAACATTTTTGGAAGCTTTGCAGCTGTGTCAAGTGCCGGTGAATCGGATGAATTGTCAAATATCGCCTTACATAAAAATACAGCAAGTCCGGGTCCTATAAAGTTTATCGCGGTACCTGATATAGTCTGATCCGCTCCAAACTGTATACATGCAATTGCATGTATAACTCCAAGAAGAGCACCGCTAAGTCCGCCCACAAAAAATCCTAACCAACCGTTGCCGCTAAAATATGCCACACATGCACCCATGAATGCACCGATTGTCATCATACCTTCTATACCGATGTTTACCACACCGCTTCTCTCGGAAAAGCATGATCCGAGCGCCGCCAAAAGAAGAGGTGGTGTTGCTATCAATATTGCATTTATAAGAAGACCTAAATTCCTTATTAAAACGTCCATTATACCGCTCCCTTCTTTCCATGATTTAAGAATATATTTTTAAACAGGCTTGATATTGCTATAAACAGGATGATAATACCCATTATGATATCTACCACCTCTGCCGGAGCATTTACCAAAGAGAGTTTACCACCGCCGTATTTCATTGCGCCGTAGAATATTCCGGCAAAAATACATGCAATCGGATTTGATGAAGCTATAAGTGCTACTGTAATACCCTGAAAGCCGTATCCTTCCTGCCCTGAGAACTGTGAAATTCTTCCACTCATACCCATAAGCTGTACGGCACCTCCGATACCTGCCAATGCACCTGAAAATGCCATTGCCGTAAGGAATGATTTTCCTGTATCAATACCCGCATACTGTGCGGCAGTATTGCTGAAACCTACGGCTCTGAGCTTAAATCCCAGAGTTGTTCTGTTTATAATAAACCATACTATTACAGCAAATATTATTGCAAGAATAAAACCGTAGTTTGCAGCTGACGCGCCTGTAGCCGCTATAATTGATTTAGGAGCCAAAATTCTTGCTGTTGCCGCTATATCCTTTGTTGCCTCACCACCACCGTCTTTATGGATGATACTTAGATTTACAACAAAGTTTGATAAATAGAAAGCTATCCAGTTAAACATAATATAGGATAAAACTTCATTTACACCTTTTTTAATCTTCAAAACTCCTACTATTGCTCCCCAGATACCGCCTGCAAGCGCCGCACCTATAAAGCAAAGCGGAACATGAATAATTGCCGGAGCCTTCACAAGTATACCTAAAACGCAGGCTGTGAGTGATCCGACTACAAATTGTCCCTCCGCACCTATATTAAAAACACCCGTTTTAAATGAAAATGCTACGCTAAGCCCTGTAAATATAAGCGGTGCTGCATAAATCAAACACCAGACCATAAATTTCGGGCTTACCGAAAACACCGTTAAACAGCTGTTTATACGCGTCCAAAGGATTGATTTTTGCAATACTTAAAAGTATTGCACCTACAACAAAGCCTATGACTATTGATATAAGAGTATAAAAAGCATTGCTTGAAAGTATATTATTTTTCCTACTCATCCTTTTTTCCTCCTGCCATCAAAAGTCCAAGCTCTTTCTCATCGGCATCCTCGCCAAGAACCTCTCCTGTTATCTGTCCGTCAAAAATTACCTCTATTCTGTCTGAAAGATTCATTATCTCATCAAGCTCGAAAGATACCAGCAATACCGCCTTATCTTTATTTCTTTGTTCAACCAGGTATCTGTGAACAAACTCAATAGCTCCTACATCCAGACCTCTGGTAGGGTTTACCGCAATCAAAAGATCCGAGTCGTTTGTAACCTCTCTCGCAATTATAACCTTTTGCTGATTTCCTCCTGATAATGTCTTTGCAGCTTTTTTCGCACTGTCATTCGGTCTTATATCAAACTTTTCTATAAGTTTTTTTGCATGTGCTTCTATATTTTTATCATTTAATATTCCGCTCTTTGAAAAAGGCTCTTTTTCAAAGTTTTGCAAAATAAGATTTTCCGCAACTGTGAAATCCAGTACAAGGCCATGCTTTTTTGTCTGTCTTCAGGTATACTTGTAATACCCATTTCAAAACTCCGTCTTGGTGTAACATTAAAAGCATCTTTTCCAAGTATGCTTACACTACCCGACTCGGCTTTTTTAAGCCCTGTAAGTATCTCTACAAGCTCAGACTGTCCGTTGCCGTCTACACCGGCAATACCGACTATCTCACCTCTTCTTACATTAAGGCTTAAAGACTTAAGAATATCTACCTTTCTATAGTCTTTTGCACAGAGATCTTTAACTTCAAGAACTACTTCTCCGGGCTCTCTCTTTTCTTTTTCAACAGTAAATGAGACATCTCTTCCTACCATCATGGCGGCAAGCTCACTTTCACTTGTTGCTTTTACATCAACAGTATCTATATATTTTCCATGTCTGATAATAGTACAGGAATCCGCACAAGCCTTTATTTCCTTTAACTTATGTGTGATAAGAATTACAGATTTGCCGTCTTTTGTAAGACTCTTTATTATATCCATAAGCTCAACTATCTCTTGTGGAGTAAGTGAAGCTGTCGGCTCGTCAAGTATTAAAGTGTTTGCACCTCTGTACAAAACTTTTATTATCTCTACTCTTTGTTGCATACCTACGGAAATATCTTCTATCTTGGCATCGGGGTCTACCGACAATCCGTATTTCTTTGACAGTTCTACAATCTTTTCTCTTGACTTTTTCAAATCCAAAACAACGCCCTTTGTATCTTCCATACCAAGTGCAATATTTTCGGTAACTGTAAAAGGAGGTATCAACATGAAGTGCTGGTGTACCATTCCTATTCCCAAATCAATTGCCTTTTGTGGAGTACCTATAGCGGTTTCTTTTCCGTCAATGAATATTTTTCCTGATGTAGGATGGTATAAACCGTATAAAATATTCATAAGTGTAGATTTTCCGGCACCGTTCTCACCTAAAATGGCATGAACTTCTCCTTTTTTTACAGTTAGATTGATACCGTCATTAGCAACAAAGTCGCCGAATTTCTTGACTATATCCTGCATCTTGACAGCTACGTCCATTTCCCTCCTTGTCATATAAAAGCTTTTGATACTGATTTTGCTATATAATTACAATATCCTTAAAGCCGTTTTTTTGTGCTGTTTCTTTAGCCTCATTCATCTCTTCTTCAGTCGGCATTCTATAATTTCTGTATTCTTTTCTTACACCGTTCTCTCTATATGAAATAAGCTTATATCTTATATCTGACTTTACCAGGAAAGGAGCCAAAGCCGCAGATGTATCAAATACAGTTTTTCTAAAGTCAAATAATTCAGGTACTATTACAGTTCTTACTTCAAAGAGTTTACCTACCGATGCCAAAAACAACGCATTTTTTAACACGATATCATTTTTTACATCGGTTACATTTATATGTTCCTGTCTGTCATATGCCTTTATATCAAGCATTACTCCGTCGGTAACTTCCAAAAGTTTTGTATGTTTTTCAAAATCCACACTTCCGTTGCTGTCTATCAATGTACCCAGTTTTTTTTCTTTACAAAGCGTAAAAACTTCTCTCATAAAATCAGGATACAACATACATTCTCCGCCTGAAAATGTTATTCCTCTTATAAAAGGAACATTCTCACATATCTTTTCAAATGTCTGCTCTGAAGTAAGTCTTACAATTCTCGGTGTAGCACCATGTTTACAAATATTTATACAGGTATCACAACCTATACATTTTTCAGGATAAAATACAACCTTACCGTTTTCATTTTTTAAAGCAGCGCTTGGGCAGGGCTCTACACAGTCCATGCAATTAATGCAATGGTTTCTGGTTTCCGGATTGTGACAATATTTGCAATTGAAATTACAACCTTGCAAAAATATCGCAGTCCTGTTTCCCGGTCCGTCCACGCTGCTAAACGGTATTATCTTATTGATATCGGCACTGTACACTAACGTACTTTCCTCTCCAATATCTTACAATTGTGTTTTGCTCCCATTCCGAGAGCTGTAGTATCCTGAAGTACACTCTGACCCTTTTCAAGCTTATTTATTTCCGATTTTTTTACAAGATATCCTGTAATTCTTATTACATCCGAATCTGATGAATAGAATGAAAGATATCTGATATCTTCTTTCATCGCACCCTTTATAATATCAAGTACATATTCATGATTTTTTTATGTACTGTAAGGTCGATAGGGAAAATATCTCCTGTACCTGATGGGAAGTACTTGTGGAATTTCTTGCAATGCTTCAGATGCTCTATAAGATCTTCAGGCTCCTCACCTATCGGAATTCTTGTTCCCGGTGATACATTTACATCTGTAGCGATTCCTACCTGTGCATGTAAGAGGAAATGACAATCCGATACTTCACAGTATTTATTGAAATGGTTTTTATTAAACTCATCTATAATATCCATTATTTCCACAGCCAGCTTATCCGCAACTTCACTGTGTCCGTATCTTCCTTCAACTCCTTCTTTCTCAAGAAGAATATTTACAGCCTCTGCAAGACCTACCATACCGAACATTGCCGAGAATCTCTCTCTTTTTATAAAGCCTTCTTTCGCAAGGAAATTGTTTTCAAAGAATCCGCTCTCTTCAACTTCAAACTTGATTCTTGCATCCATATATCTTGCCATAATATCCATTACATAAGGCAAAGTATTTGTCTTGAAATCCTCTATATTCTTTGCTCTTTTTGCAATATTCTTTATAATCAATCTTGAAAGAGTATATGCACCTCCGCCAAGAGGCAGGCCGTTATAGCAACTTGCAATAACATATCTTTCACCGAACTCACTTGTAAACATTTTATGGTTTGCAAATGAAGGCTTTGCACTGTGAAGGGCTGTATTTATTCCCATAAGAGCAAACTCATCACTTGTAACCTCAGGATCATACTTAAGGGTGATATTTGGTACCGCCTGCTCAAGCTCGGCCTCAACTTCAAGTATCAACCTACCTGCCAAAGTATCCTTAGGACCTATATTTGCATGTGAAAATGAATCCAAAATAGTTCTGTCCATATTGATAAAGAAAAGCTTGATCATCTTCTTAGCCAAATCTCTGTCCACATCGTGTACAAAAGGCTCCAGCAATTCATCAAGTTGTCCCACATATACCGGGAAATTTGTTACACTCGGTACATGACGATAGAAAATCAATAATGAATTCAAAGCTTCGTAAAGATCCTTCGGCGGATCAAGCTGAAGGAACTTACTTCCTTCCTTCATAAACTTTGCATAATCAGGTATTATGTATCTGGGTCTCATAGGAGCATGTCCTTCAAACAGATCGCATATACATTGGCTTTCTATATCGGCATCAAGTAACTCGTCAAGTCCCTCCGGCTTATCCAAAACTTCAAGTAATGAATCAGCATGGTTTGCCATAGTAGCCACTTTCTGCTCATGTGTGAGGCTTGCAGTCTTTACAGTCTCAAGCATTCTCTCTCTTATTTCGTTTACCTTATCTAAACTGATATCTCTCATATTTCTCCATTCTATAAGGGTATCCCCTTAAATATACCTACGAAATTCGTAGATATGTTTAAGGGGGCAGCATTTTGCTGCCCTTTAAAAATAAACAGATTAATTAATCCAATTCGTAGATATCACCATACTTGGCTTCAAAATCAGCCTTGTTGTTTGGAACCTTTATTTCTCCTGCTATAATCTTTGCCTTAACATCTTCAACTTCCTTAAGAAGCTCTTCAGGAAGATTGTCTGTTGTAGGTGCTATATCAACACCGCCGTCCTTTAATGTATAAGTCTTAACTCCGGCCTTATATTCACCGTCAAGTACAGCCTTTGCCTCATCATATACTGCATTATCAACTCTCTTCATAGCTGATGTAAGGATTGTCTTCGGAGCAACCTTTGACTGGTCAGAGTCAACACCGATAGCCCAGATACCTGCTTCCTTAGCCGCATCTATAACACCGAGTCCTGTACCGCCTGCCGCATGGAAAATAACGTCCGCATTATTTGCAACCATGTTGTTTGCAGCTGTCTTACCTGCACCTGTATCTGCAAAGCTGTTTACATTGTTCTGTAAAATATTTGCATCAGGATTTGCATCCTTAACACCTGCAAGATATCCGTATCCGAACTCGTTCATAACATCTGTTGCCATACCGATAACGATACCTGTAGTATTTGTCTTTGTTGTCTTTCCTGCAATATATCCAACAAGATATGATGCCTGTGCCTGCTCAAACATAAGGCATGCAACATTGTCAAGCTCGATTGATGCATCGTCTACAATTGCAAATTTCTTATCAGGATTTGCTTCAGCCTCTGTTCTGAGAGCATCTGCCAACTGGTATCCGATACAGATAATAAGATCATAGTCATCATCAACCAATGTTTCGATATTTGGAATATAATCGGCATCTGTCTTTGACTCAAGATACTTTGCCTGAATTCCAAGCTCCTTTTGTGCTCTCTGAAGGCCTTCCCATGCAGACTGGTTAAATGATCCGTCATTTACACCGCCGACGTCCGTTACCATACCGATTTTTAAATCTGTAGATGCCTTCTTCTCTTCGGCTGAAGTACTTTCACCACCGTCCTTACTCTCCTGCGCCTTCTCAGTGCTCTCAGCCTTTGTGCTTTCGGTTGAACCTGAAGAACAAGCTACAAGTGAAAGTCCCATAAGTGCTGCCATACCGATAGCCAATAATCTTTTTTTCATTTTTTTCCTCCTTAAAAAAACGAATATAAATATTATATTTGAATAACATTTTAAGTATATATCATAAATTATTTGTAATCAAGTTGTTATATTTAAATATAATATTAAATAGATTTAATCTCTAAATAACTCAGTATTTTTTTATTATTTTTAACTGTTCTTTTTTTATAAGTATTCTGATAGCTTCAACAGCCGTCTCAATAGCTTTACTTGTATCATGTACCTGCTCATTGCTAAGGCCGGCCTTTGCTCTCTCCTGATTTGCAATTGCCAAAAATATCGATCCGACCTTTACGCCAAGATATGATGCCACTGTAAACAATGCTGCAGACTCCATCTCTGAAGCCAATGTACCAAGCCTAAGCCAAGCCTCCCATTTATTTACAAGTTCATAGCTTACAGGCTTATTTTTCAGGTTCATGTTGACCGTAGAATGCGTCCTTACACTGAACAACTCCTATATGTGACTTGTATTTCAGTTTGTCGGCCGCTTCTTTTAATGCGGTAATTATATCAAAATCAGCCACTGCCGGAAATTCTATAGGGGCATACTCTTTACTGGTACCTTCCATTCTTATAGCTCCGTTTAGCTATTACCAAATCACCACCGCATACATCAAGCTTCATTCCGCCGCAGGTTCCGACTCTTATAAATGTATCTGCACCGCATCTTACAAGCTCTTCAAGTGCTATAGCCGATGAAGGTCCTCCGATACCTGTTGAAGTTACGGAAACCTTTACACCGTCCAGATAACCGGTATATGTTACATACTCTCTGCTGTCCGCCACAAGTTTTGCATCATCAAAATATGCGGCAATCTTTTCACATCTTTTCGGATCTCCCGGAAGTATTACATACTTTCCCACATCACCCTTGCCGACGCCAATATGATATTGAACGCCGGCACCTTCGGTATAATCAATCATCTACTTGTTCCTTTCAATGTTTTATAAAAATATTATATATTTAGAGTGATTTTTTTACAATCAAAAATAATCAACATAAAAAAGCCTATATCCGAGACAGATATAGACTTTATTTTAAATATTAGAATATTCTCCAGGCAACTATAAAGTTATTTCTCCACCAGCTTGACATGCTGCTTCTCTTTACTCTACCTCTTGAAGATGAAGCATCTATTATCTCACCGCCTCCGGCAGCTATACCGACATGTCCTGAAACTACTACGATATCTCCTGCCTGTATATCTGAGAATGAACTTATTCTTGTATATCTTCCCGGATTTCTCCATCCCGAAGATGTAATATATGACTGTCCTACTCCCATCTGCTTAAGAACCCAGTATACAAATCCCGAGCAGTCAAATGAGTTTGATCCCTTTGCTCCCCATACATACGGACTTCCGATTTTTGATGAAGCAATGCTGATCATACTTCCTACACTGCCTGAGTATGAACCTCCGCCTCCTGAGCTTCCTCCACTTGATTTTTTGTCCGACTTTCCAACATTTGAAGAATCATTTCTTGAAGGTCCGTTTGTATTTCCCGAACTCAACTTGGCAAATGTCTGTGCTCCTGCTCTACCGTCTGCAGAAAGTCCGTTATTGCTTTGGAATCTCTTTAATGCAGATTCTGTAAGCTCTCCGAAATATCCTGTAGCATTCGATTCATTTAAATATCCCGCCTTTGCAAGAAGACTTTGAAGTCTTGCAACCTGCTCATTTTCATCACCGAGGACGAGACCGTTTGCCTTTGCTTCACTTGAAAGTATAACAGCTCTTGTAGAAGGCCCGAGGTACCCGTCCACTACAAGGTCATTCTTTGACTGGAATACTCTTACGGCAAGCTCCGTGTCGTTACCATATGTACCGTCAGGTCTTGTAGTAAGATAACCCAGCTCAAACAGTCTGTTTTGAATATTTTGTACCACCTCACTATGCTCTCCAAGCGAAAGTGTATTTGCCTTTATCTCATCCGAATATAAGAGGTTCATGGTCTCGCTTCCGACCTTACCGTCCTCACTTAAAGAGTTTACCTGCTGGAGTTTTAATGCGGCTTCCTGAGTTTTCTCATCATATGTACCTGTAATCATATCTGCCGAAGCCAGATATCCAAGTTCATACAGACGATTCTGTATTCTTTTTACATCCTCACCTACATCACCGAGCTTAGCCGCATAATGCTTTGCATTCTCGTCCATCAAAAGAGGTAATGTTGAAGGTCCGATAATACCGTCCTGTGCAAGACCGTTTTGTCTTTGGAAAATCATTACGGCCGCTTTTGTAACCTCACCGAAGTAATTTGTAGGCTCATCATTGTCCATAAAGCCAAGCTGCATAAGTCTTTCCTGTACCTTTTCTATATATGAGTGCTGTACACCCTCTTCCAAAAGTTCAGGTCTCGGCTCCTCCGTTTCCACTTCAATACCAAGTGAAGGAAATTCATTTCCGGCCTTCTCCATAGGCATTACCTGTGCCGCAGCAACCGGGGCCGCTGTAGTTGAGCTCTCAACAGAAGCAGTTGTTTCGGTTACAACACTTCTTGCACTCTTCCCGGACATAGACACACCTATAATTGCCGCCAAAGCAACTATACCTATGACTCCTCCGGCCATTATCTTTTTACTTTTATCCATGTCCTGTATAGTTTCTACTCTATCTTTTACACTTCGTAAAAATTCATTCTTTTTTTTCTTGCTCATCTTCTCTTCCTTGTCAAAATTTATATGCTCTCTTTTAAATATCCTGCCAATTTTGCAAACTCCTCTAAAGTAAGAGCTTCACCTCTTATCTTTTCAGACTTTCCAAGCAATGACAAAGCGTGAATTATCTTCTCTTTTGAAAAATTAAGACCTTCAAAATTACCGAGTGAGTTTACCAAAGTCTTTCTTCTTTGATTAAATCCGGCACGAATAATTTGAAACATCAATTTTTCATCAACTGCCTTGATAGGTTTTTCTTTATAAATATCCAAACGTATAACACTTGAGCCGACCTTAGGCCTTGGAATAAAGCAATTAGGCGGAACAAATGCTACGATATACGGATCCGAGTAATACTGTACAGCCAAAGACAATGCTCCGTAATCTTTGCTTCCGGGCAATGCCTGTATTCTGTCAGCAACCTCCTTTTGTATCATGACTGTAATACTGTCAATATGAATATGTGACTCAAGTACATTCATAATTATAGGAGTGGTAATATAGTACGGCAAATTTGCAACAATTCTTATATTCTCAAAGTCACCGTATTTTTGCCTACACTCCTCAATCAGCTTTTCCAAATCAACTTTTAGAAAATCAGCATTTATTATACTTATATTTTCGTAATTTGCCAATGTTTCATTTAATATCGGCAATAAATTTTTATCAATTTCAATAGCAACAACCGCCTTTGCGGCAGTTGCAAGGTATTGTGTCAACGCACCTATTCCGGGACCTATTTCAATAGCCAAATCATTTTTACCAAGTCCAGATGCCTGACATATTTTATCTAAAACATGTGTATCTATCAAAAAAATTTTGTCCGAATTTCTTTTTGAAAGTTGAAATCGTATTTTTTTGATTATTTCTATAGTATTTGCCGGATTAGCAATATTTGTCATTTTAATCTCCATCTCACTCTATGTGAGTATAATGAAAACTCATTATTTCATCTTAGGATACAATCTTTTTGCATTCTCAAAAGACTTCTCTATAATAAAATCTTTTGATACTCCCTTTATCTCACTTAATTTATCTATAATGTAAGTCAAATTCAATGAAGAATTTCTCTTCCCTCTGTTAGGTACAGGGGATAAATACGGACAGTCGGTTTCAAGCACAAAATCTTCAAAAAGAAATCTCTTCTACAGTTTCCTCAAGCTTTTTTGCATTTTTAAATGTAACCACACCGCCAATGCCCAGTACATATCCGAGTTTTAATAAATTCTCTGGCCATTTCCTTTGCTATAAGAATAGCAATGTATAACTCCCTTGACTCCTTCAAATTCCTTCAAGATATCAAGAGTGTCTTTTGCGGCATCTCTTGAATGTATAACTACAGGCAAATCACACCTCTTTGCCAAGTCAAGCTGTGCTCTGAAGCACTTTTTTTGTATCTCTTTATCCGGCTCATCATAGTAATAGTCAAGTCCTATTTCTCCGATAGCCACTACCTTTCTCATCAAAAGACATTTCTTCAAGTAAAGAAATATTTTTATCTGAGATTTCTTCTGCACAAGACGGGTGAATTCCCACTACAGCATAAACAAAAGGATATTCCTTTGCCAATGCGATACTGTTTCTTGAACTTTCCATTGAAGCACCGATATTTACAACTCTCTTTATACCTTTAGCTTCAAAGCTTTTTAAAAGTTCGTCCCTGTCTTCTTCAAATGCTTCATCATCATAATGAGCATGTGTATCTATTATATATAAATCTTCTTTTTTTGTCCATGTAATATTTTTCTTAAAATTTATGTAATATTTTTTTATCGCAAAATATTCTTAATTAAAACCAAAGCCAACAAATGTACAGGATAAAAGAAGTAGAATAAGTATTTTTAAACTCTTTCCCTTCTCACCATTGTACATATTTATCGGTATAAGACTGAATAGTGCCGGCGGTTCAAACGAAAAAATAATTGCCGTAGCAATATTTTTATATACCGCTCTTTCTCTGAATAAATACATACATCCTACAGCCAAAGGTCCGATATACTCATAATCGGACTTTATAAGCCATGCCGTAAAACATCCTATACCTACAAAAATCACACTGAAATCCGGATATTTTTTTATCCCGCAAAGCATGATAACACATATAAGCAATGACCACATTACATTTTGATGCTGCATATTAACAAAACCGCCCCAAAATGCCATATCAAACGGTACTTCTGAAAGTATCGCAAATAATGTAAGTCTGATTATATATTTTTTTATGTTTTTTGTGTGAACAAATCCTTCAACCAGTAAGAACAGGTATATAGGAAAGGCTACACGTCCTATCATCCTTGAAATATAGTACATTCTCATGGAAATGCCTATATTAAACATTAAGAATATCAATCCGCTTGCTCCTATATGATCTATAAGCATTGTAACCATTGCTATATACTTCAGTACCGCTGAAGAAAAAAACTTTATTTTTATTTTTTCCAACACATTCACCTTTATGCGCTTTTAAAAATCGGGGAATGCAAAGAAAAGCATTCCCCACACAATAATATTTATGCTATTTCAGAACCTGTCTTTATATTCTTCTCAGGTGATACCAAAACCGCATTTCCGGCATCATCCTCAGCCATAAGTATCATACCCTGACTCTCAAGTCCTGCAATATTTCTCGGTGCAAGATTTGTAACAACAAGCACTTGCTTTCCTACCATATCCTTTGCAGAATACCACTGCTTGATACCGCTTAGAATCTGTCTTGTTGTACTTCCTATCTGTACCTGTGAGCATAGAAGTTTCTTTGACTTAGGAACTTCTTCACATTTTATAACCTGTCCTACCTGTATCTGAAGCTTTGCAAAGTCATCATACTCTATAGTATCCTTTGCCTTTACATCAACACCCTCTACCTCAGGCTCTTTCTTTTCAGTATTTCCGCCGAGATTTAAAGCCTCTACCTGCTTTAACACTTCCTCAAGATCAAGTCTCTTAAATAATATTTCAGGCTCTTTTACAACCTTCGTTCCACTCATAAGAAGTCCGAATTTATTCATATCTTCAAGGCTTCTCTTATTTGTTCCGAACATGTCAAGTATCTTTTCAGATGTCTCAGGCATGAAACTGTAAAGTAATGAAGCACCGATGGAAATTGACTCTGCCAAATTGTATAAAACAGTCTGAAGTCTGGCCTTTTTATCCTCTTCTTTTGCAAGAATCCAAGGTGTAGTCTCATCAATGTACTTGTTACATCTCTTAAACAGTGTCCATATCTCCGTGATGGCATCCGCCACACGAAGTTCAGACATCTTCTTTTCAACCTTTTCAACAGACATAAGCACCACATCTTTTAAATCGGTATCCGTTTCTGTTGAACCTGCAACGCTCTCATCTTTTGCATCGGTCAAAACTCCGTCAAAATACTTGTTTGTCATTGATATTGTTCTGCTTACAAGATTTCCAAGTACATTTGCAAGGTCTGAATTGAACCTTTCCACCATCAAATCCCAGCTTATAACACCGTCATTATCAAAAGGCATCTCATGTAATACAAAGTATCTCACAGCATCAACTCCGAAGAAATCAACTAAAGTATCCGCATAAAGAACATTACCCTTTGATTTACTCATCTTGCCTTCACCCTGTAAAAGCCATGGATGACCGAAGACCTGCTTTGGAAGCGGTAAATCAAGTGCCATTAAGAATATAGGCCAGTATATTGTATGGAATCTTATAATATCCTTACCTATAAGATGAAGATCTGCAGGCCAGAACTTTTTAAATCTTTCACTGCTCTCACCGTCAACATCATATCCGATACCTGTGATATAGTTTGAAAGTGCATCAAGCCATACATAAGTAACATGCTTAGGATCAAATCAACAGGTATTCCCCCAAGTAAAACTTGTCCTGCTTACACAAAGATCCTGAAGTCCCGGTAAAAGGAAGTTATTCATCATCTCATTTTTTCTTGAAACAGGCTGAATGAAACTCAGGATGCTCATTGATATGTTTAATGAGTCTGTCCGCATACTTACTCATCTTAAAGAAGTATGCTTCCTCTTTTGCAGGATATACATCACCGCCACAGTCAGGACATTTTCCGCCAACAAGCTGGGAATCTGTAAAGAATGACTCACAGGCTGTACAATACATGCCCTCGTAGAATCCCTTATATATATCGCCCTGATCATAGAATTTTTTGAAAATCTTTTGAACCTGCTTTTTATGGTCTTCATCTGTAGTTCTGATAAACTTGTCATATGATGTATTCATCATATCCCAGATCTTTCTGATCTGTCCTGCCGCATTGTCTACATACTCCTTTGGAGTAATACCTGCATCCTTTGCCTTATTCTCTATTTTTTGACCGTGCTCATCTGTTCCTGTCTGAAAGAAAACCTCAAGTCCTTCTTCTCTTCTGAATCTTGCTATTGCATCAGCCAATATTATCTCATATGTGTTTCCGATATGTGGCTTTCCTGAAGCATAGGCAATAGCCGTTGTTATATAATATGGTTTCTTACTCATTTGTCATTCCGCCTTCTTACAATTTCTATTATATCTAAAATATGAAGAATAAAATCCTCCATCAATATTGATATCCGTATTTATTACCGATATACTTTTTAAGCTTTATTCTGTTTAATACATCTGTTTACTTTTTAATAATGATTTCATCAATATGTCCATTTCATTGTCTTCCAAGTCTTCAAGCATTGAATTGACCATCTGATCATACAGCTCTTCATTTCTTGAAAAAGCCGCTTCACCTTTTGATGAGAGGTTTACAAAAACCACTCTCTTATCCTTTTCGGACCTCTCTTTTATGACATACCCTTTTCTTACAAGGCTGTTTATTGAAATCGTCAAAGTCCCTATGGTAACCGCCAACTCCTTTGCAATCATTGACATATTCTTTTTTTCATTCATTCCTATAGCTCGTATTACATGTATATCATTATTGGTCAAATCCTTAAACTCGGAAGCACGTAAAACGCTTTCCTCATAATCAAGTATATCATTAAATAACTTAACAAGGATTATTTTAAATTCCTTTGAACCCCTCAAAATACTCATCCTTTTCGTATTGCATAAAACACAACACCTGATTTATCAAACCAATATTATACTAAATTTATTACAGAATATCAAGCTTCCTTACCGTTCCAGCAATATGTACACAACTTACATGGGCTTATACCTATAGATTCTATTAAATCATCAAGTCTGTGAAACCTGAGGCTTGAAAAGTTTTGAATCTTTCTGATTTCCTCAACCATCTCTTCATAGTTTTTGCTGTTCGGATCGGCATAGTCAAAGAGGAGTTCTTTGCTTACATTATCCCCCTCTCTTTCTCTTATTATTCTTCTTGTAATCAAATCATAGTCGGATTTCGACCTTGAAAAATTAAGATATTTACATCCGAATAAGAGCGGAGGACATGCCGGTCTGACATGTACCTTCTTTGCACCTGAATTATACAAAAACTCTGTGGTTTCTCTTAACTGTGTGCCTCTGACTATGGAATCGTCTATCAGGAGTATATCATTATTTTCTATCAGTTCCTGTACCGGTATAAGTTTCATCTTGGCGATAAGATTTCTCTGACTTTGATTTGTAGGCATAAAAGACCTTGGCCATGTAGGTGTATACTTTATAAAAGGTCTGGCAAAAGGTATGCCCGATTTATTTGCATAGCCTATGGCATGCGCTGTACCTGAGTCAGGAACTCCGGCTACAATATCCGCATCTATATTATCTCTTTTTGCCAAAAGTTCACCGCATTTATATCTCATAGTTTCTACATTTACACCCTCATATGAAGCTGTCGGATAACCGTAGTATACCCATAAGAATGAACAGATTTTCATCTCTGATTTTGCAGGTGATATTTCTTTTACATTATCCGGTGTAATAAATACTATCTCTCCCGGACCAAGTTCCTTATAAAAGCTGTATCCCAAATTTAAATATGCATGATTTTCAAATGTAATACAGAATGTATCTTTCTTATGACCTATCACCAGAGGTGTCCTTCCGAATTTATCTCTTGCGGCATATATACCCTCCTTTGTCATAATTACAACAGTCATGGAGCCTTTTATGGTTTCCTGAACATACTCAAGTCCTTCTTTAAAAGAAGGCATTGAAGATATCAATGTGGCCACAAGTTCATTGTCATTCACACGCCCGCCGCTCTGCTCCTGGAAATGCACTCTACCGTCTTTATAGAGTTTTTTTATTATCTCATCTTGATTGCTTATTTTGCCGACTGTAGTTATAGCATAGCTGCCCAGATGTGATTGTATCAAAAGCGGCTGCGGATCTTCATCCGATATACAACCTATTCCCATGTCTCCGCGTAGTTCTTCCACATCTTTTTCAAACTTTGTTCTAAACGGAGAGTTTTGAATATTGTGTATTACTCTATTGAAATACTCTCCGTCAAATACAGCCATTCCTGCACGTCTTGTTCCAAGATGCGAGTGATAGTCAACCCCGAAAAACAAGTCCATAACACAATCATTTTTTCCTACTACACCAAAAATACCGCCCATGTTTTTTCCTTCCCTAAATAAGCACAAAAACAGATATAGAAATTCTATATCTGTTTTTAATATTATTTATTGATTAAATACTTCTTTAGCTGTAGTTACAACATTTTCCTTTGTAAATCCGAATTTTTTGAAAAGCAAATCCTGAGGTGCCGATGCACCGAAAGAATTCATGGATATTACTCTTCCGTCAAGTCCTGTATATCTGTCCCATCCAAAGCTTGATAAAGCCTCTATTGCCACTCTGTTTCTTACATTTTTCGGCAGTACTTCTTCCTTATACTCCTTGCTCTGTGCCTCAAACACATCCATACACGGCATACTTACAACTCTTGTAGATATATTATCCTTCTCAAGCTCTGCTGCAGCTTCAATGGCAAGTGAAACCTCAGATCCTGATGCTATTAAAATCATATCAGGTGTAGACTTTGAAGCTTCTTTTATAATATAAGCTCCCTTAAGAGCTTTCTTTCCGCTTCCGTCAAGCTGTGGAAGATTCTGTCTTGTAAGCACAATAGCTGTAGGTGTGGACTTTGAAACCATAGCCGCATACCATGCCGCAATAGTCTCTCTCGCATCTGCAGGTCTGAATGTATTGAAATTAGGTAGAGATCTTAGCATTGCAAGCTGCTCTATAGGCTCATGTGTAGGTCCGTCCTCGCCGACACCTATAGAATCATGTGTAAATACAAATATTGTAGGAATATTCATAAGCGCAGAAAGTCTTGCCATCGGCTTTGTATAATCACTGAATACAAAGAAGGTGGCACAATATGCTTTAAGTCCGCCATGTAATAAAATACCGTTTGTAATAGCAGTCATTGCAAACTCTCTTACACCGAAATGTATATTTCTTCCTGAAAAATCATCCTTTTGAGATATATCCTTCACCGTTCATAACAGTCTTGTTTGAAGGTGAAAGGTCCGCAGAACCACCTATAAGATTAGGGAATATATCCTTTAATCTGTTAATAATGCTTCCTGAAATATTTCTTGTAGGCTGCAGGTGCATCATCCCATGCCCAGAACTCATCATTATCTATCAAAGAAGCATTGATTTCAGAGTAATAGTTATCCCATTTCTTTGCATCTTCAGGATATTTACTTGCATACTCCTTAAAGAGCTTATTCCACTCTTCTTCAATCTTTGCATTCTTTTCATTTATTTTATTAAAATTCTCATATACATCGGCATCAACTTTAAAAGCTCTCTTCAGGATTGAAAAGCCGAAACCTGACTTTAAGTGCTGCAAGCGCTTCACTTCCAAGAGGTTCACCATGTGCTCCTGCAGTTCCCTGCTTCTTTCCCGCACCATATCCGATCACAGTATTTATCTTGATAAATGAAGGTCTGTTCTTATCGGCCTTAGCCTCTTTAATAGCCTTTCCGATAGCTGTAAGGTCGTTTCCGTCCTCTACTTCTATGGTCTGGAATCCGAAAGCTTTCATTCTGTCCACTACATTCTCTGTAAATGCTATGTCTGTACTTCCTTCGATAGAAATTCCGTTTGAGTCATAGAATACTATAAGCTTTGATAGTCCGAGTGTTCCCGCAAGTGAAAATGCCTCTGATGATATTCCTTCCATCAAGCAGCCGTCACCGCCTAATACAAATGTATAGTGATCCACTATATCAAAACCTTCTTTATTAAATACACTTGCCATATGTGCTTCAGCCATAGCCATACCTACAGCCATACCCATGCCTGCACCAAGCGGTCCTGTAGTAGCCTCTACACCTACTGTATGACCGTACTCAGGATGTCCCGGAGTCTTTGAATCCAGCTGTCTGAAACTCTTCAAATCATCAATGCTCAAATCGCCATATCCGAAGAGATGGAATAATGAATATAAAAGCATTGAACCATGACCTGCAGACAGAATAAATCTGTCTCTGTTTGCCCAATCAGGGTTCTTCGGGTTATGCTTCATATGATTTGCAAAAAGTTCATATGCAATCGGGGCGGCTCCCAAAGGCAATCCCGGATGACCTGACTTTTGCTTTCTCTATACCGTCTGCACTAAGAACTCTGACAGTATTTACGGACTTGATGTCAATATTATTCATTTCTATGCTCCTTTTTACATAACAATACGATTTTTCAGTTCACAAAGATAATCTAAAACTTCGCTCTGAACTCCAATCTTTTTCATTTTACCACAATATAATAAATTATAAAATGTCTTGCAAATAGTATTTTTTTATTTGGTAAAATATATCCGTTATGGATTTTGCACGGGTTTTTTTCCCTATTGTGATGAAGTCCAATCCAAAAATAATTATAAATCTTTATAATTAAAGTTAAAGGAGGTGTAACCGTGGCAAAATGTTCAATATGCGAAAAAGCTGCTCATTTTGGTAATGCAGTAAGCCATTCTCATAGAAGATCCAACAAAATATGGAAGGCTAACGTTAAGTCAGTTAAGGTCAAAACAGAGGGTGGATCTAAGAAGATGTATGTATGTACTTCATGCCTTCGTTCAGGTTTTGTAGAGCGTGCATAATTAATACTTGAGAATACGTATTCAAAGCAATAAAAAAGAGCCCATAAAGGCTCTTTTTTATTGTTATTTAACCGACTTCTCATAGTCCGCTATGAATTTTTCAATTCCTGCCTCTGTCAGAGGATGATTTAACATCGACTTAAATACGGAATAAGGCACTGTTGCAATATCTGCTCCTGCCTTGGCACACTCAAGTACATGCATATTATTACGTACGGATGCTGCAATTATCTCAGTCTCTATACCGTGAATTTCAAAAATCTCAACGATGTCCTCTATCAAAGAAACACCTCTTGTTCCCACATCGTCAAGTCTTCCAAGGAATGGTGAAACATAGCTTGCACCTGCTCTTGCAGCCAAAAGAGCCTGAAGCGGTGTAAAGATTAAAGTGCAGTTTGTGGCAATTCCCTCTTTACTGAGTGCAGCTATTGCCTTCAGGCCTTCAGCAGTCATAGGAATCTTTACAACCATATTTTTATGGATCTTTGCAATCTCTCTGCCCTCGGCTATCATATCCTCAGCCTTTGTAGTCGTAGCCTTTACCTCACCGCTTATAGCCCCGTCTACAATGTCTGTGATTTCCTTGATAACATCCTCAAATTTTCTTCCTGACTTTGCAACTAATGAAGGATTTGTTGTAACGCCTGCTAACACGCCCCAGGCAGCAACTTCTCTGATCTCATCCACATTTGCGGTATCAATAAAAAAATTTCATACGAACACCTCACATATTTTTTTATTCTATTTTTACCACTTTTTGTGTACTGTTTCAAAGTATTATATATATAATATTAGACTAGTTTACAGGAATAATCCATTTGTGGACTCCATATTCAATAACTTCACCACCTTCTGAGTAAATAAAATATAAATAATCCGATATATCTGAGCTTATTCTATAATAATCTGCATCTGCAATCTCAAAAACAGGATCACCCAAATAATCTGTCACCTGAACTTTCTTTAAATATTCATTTTCATTCGGTAATAAACCCAAATTATATAGTAACTCACCGCCGTTAATATCTTCTTTACTTGGATGAACGACAATCGCTGATACTTCCGGTTCACCCGATCCGTTGTTTTTAGGTGTCAGTTTAAATGAGGTGTAACTGTTTTCATCTCCATAAGTATAAACAGATTCCAAATCATCTTTCTCTTCTTTTTTATCAGGATCTCCATTCCTCTGTATCAAGGTTTCTTCATCAGAACCAAGTCTGATACGATTATAAAACAGTCTGTCTGCATATATTGCATTATTAAATTCCACTAATTCATTATAATAACTTCGATTTTTCTTTCATGTACTCAAAGTTTATATTTTTTTGTAATAAGCTTTCTCTGCTTATTACATCGACTCTTTTTCCTCTGTTCCTTCTACATACTCTTTTGGGAATATTAACTACTGTTTTTATATATGAAATGTATTCATTTTCAAGCATCAATAACATGCTGTTATTAAATTTAAATGTATTAAAAATAAGGAGAATGATACAAAGGGTTCTCAGATAATTTCAGTTGTTTTGCCTTATCATATATTTCATCATACTCTAAAACAAGTCCGACACCTATGTCTGAGTTTTCTATTTTTGCATCCTTTATTTCAAGATAATCTGCCAATATCGGCAACTTATTTAATTATACTCTTAATGTTTTTCACTGTCAGCATTTTTTTATCAATGGACAGTTCAGGTAAATCTTTCATAAAGGAAAATAGTTCTTTTCTACTGATACTTTCACTTTCTGTGTCATCTGATTTCCCTGTGCATTTACAGCGGTCCTGCCACATCCTACTAAAGCAAAAGCGATACAACCCAATGCTACACATATCGATAATTTATTTTTAATATTCATACTGTTCTCCTTATTGCTTTATTTATCTCAACTTCCTCTCCATCCTGTTTAATCTAAAGAATCTGAAAATTGCAACCACAGCCTGCACTATTAATGAAACCCCGAAAAGTACTGAAATATAGCCTGCCACAAATACAGGATTTATCACAAGAATGATACCGAGTAATAAATCAATTATCGCAATGAAAATAAGTCTCTGACCTATATTCTTTTCAAACTTCACTACTCTCATTCCCATAAATACTCTGCTTATTCCGATAAGAAGTAACCAGATACCTGCTACCACTATAAAAGCAACGGACAATCCTAAAGAATCTTTTACCGCAAAGTATATTCCTGCCGCAACAGATAAAATACCTTCAATCAGTCGCCAAATACTTCTGCCTTCTCTTTTCTCAGACAGATAAGCGCTTATTTGAGAAATTCCCTCTATTAAAAGCAGTATGCATAATATGATATTTATTGTACCTGCAATAAACAGAGGGTTTACAATCACATATATTCCAACTATCAAGAATATTATTCCTGAAAAAAAGCGAAAAAAATATTTTTGCACTTGAAATATTATTCATCAATAACCTCTTTCTTTCTTTGATTCATTTGCAAACCTGTCATCAGGATAATTTGTAATAATTTCCGTAAACAGATTGTTTGCAGTATCAACATCTCCCATAGTCTTGTATGCCAAAGCTTTCTTATACTTGGCTTCCACATAATCCGGAGATATTCTGAGAGCGGCGTCATAATAGCCTATGGCTCCGGCAAAATCACCGGATCTGTTAAGTCCGTCTGCAACTTTAAGTAACAGTTTAGGTCCCTCATCTCTCATCTTAGGTGCCATTTCGGCAAATGTGCCTGTTACGGATATCCCCTAAGCCCGTTGTCGACATCAGTAAGCTGGCCTACATCCAGATTTGAGAATATCTCGGCAGCTCTTGTATAATTTTTTGTATTGTACTCTTTTATAAGACCTAAGAAATAAACATACTGCAAAAGCTTATAGTTCATATTCTCAGTTGATGTGTTATTAACTTCTGTAAGTTTATTTACCTGTTCGTTTAAACTTTCGTTCTCACTCTTCAGTGCTTTCCATTGCGATGAAATTTACATCATTGAGTTGTTGTGATATCTGCCACTATTTCCTTTATTATGTGCATTATTCAATGACACCTTCATAGTAGGCATATATAAAAATACCATCGCACATGCACCTACTATCAGACCGATACCTACGTTGATAGCTGTAAACATTCCCGAGTAATTCTTATATATCTCTGTCACAGGCATTCCGTTGTTCATTTTCTCGACATGATTTTTTTCCTTCTTTACCGGACTGCCGATAACACTTAGTTTTTCTTTCCTTGAATTTTTTTCAGTCAGAGGTTTCATCTCTTCAAGATAAGTTATAGCCTTTGTATTGAATCTGTCAATTGCAAGCACATTATCCAAAAGCTTTTTTGCCTCACTGGATTTTCCTTCTCTGATATCAAGAAGTGCCAGTGCGAGCATTGCCTTTACAAAATGCGGTCTTATATCTACAGCCTGCTTTAATGTTATCCTTGCCATATCATAATTTACAGTCTTTATTTGAGAAATCGCCTTATTATATTTTGAAATGGCATCCTGTGATTTTTCCAGGTAAGCGGATTTATTTCTCAATTTTTGCAAATAATTCTGTGCCGGATTGTTTATAGGATTAATATTTATACTTATAACCCATGAAATCAAAGCCTTGGTCTCTTCACCCATTTCAAACTGTATAAGTCCGTATAGATTTCTTGCATCTGTATTTTTCTTATTCAATCCCAAAGATATGCTTAGCGCATTCAATGCGGAAGATAGATTTCTTTCCTTTGCAAGAGACAAACCCAAATTATAATAACCGTTTGATATCTGTTCCAGACGTCTGTTTTTCTTCATATCAGCCCTTTACTTGCTCTTTCAACAATTCCATCAAAATATCATTCATATCTGAAATATCACTTTTTTTGCTATAATATCCTCCACTGCGGAAATATCCGGTGAAGGCTTAAATTTTCTTAATTCTTCCTCAAAATCTATCATCTGTTTCCCTCTAATATCTCTCCCATTAAATATAATGAGCCAACACAAAACAAAATTTCATCATCAGCCTTTTCTTTTTTTGCTTCGTTAAAGGCCTCTATACTGCTATTATAGCAACTTATCTTTGACTGTCTTTTATTTTTTTCTAAAAGTATATTTAAGCTATTATAAAGCTCATCCGTAGAATTGCTTCTGTAAGAATTCATGGCTGTCAGATAGTATTTTTTTACCTCAAGCTTGGAAGTAATAATATCAAAAATCTTTTCCACCTCTTTATCCTTTACTACGGAGATCAAAAGCTTGATTTTCTTATTATTTACTTTTGCAAGCTTCATTGCATTTTCTGTAAACTCTATAATTGCCGGTTCATTATGTGCTCCGTCAATAATAATATCCTTTTCTATCTCTTCCATTCTTCCATGCCATACAGTCTTTGTTAAAGCTTCATCTATATTATCTATAGTATTAAGCAGCTGCCCCTGCTCCAAGTATAGCAAGTGCAGCTGCTTTCTTTTTGTACTTTACATATGTAAATTTCAGGCTTTCATAGTCAAAATCGGAAAGCGGTATTTTTTTTGCACTTTAGCTTTTGCAAATTCTCTTATTATCTCATTTGCCTCTTCATTTGAGTCGTCAAAGATTACTGTGGAATTATGCTTAATAATACCGGCCTTTTCATAAGCAATTTCTTTTATACTGTTTCGAGAAATTGCATATGATCCATTCCTATGCTTGTAATAATACTTAAATGTATCTTCAAAAACATTTGTTACATCAAGTCGCCCACCCATTCCGGTTTCAAGTATTACATAATCCGGATTTGATTTTGAAAAAAAGACAGTTGCGATATAGAAGATATATTCAAAATATGTAGGAGGCGTATCGGAATTACCCAGCTTTTCTCTTACGTATTTTGATATAGTCTCAAGTTCCGATCGCTTATAGGTGTCATATCAAGCAATATTCTTTCATTTACTTCTATCAAATGAGGGGAGATAAATGTTCCAACCTTCGTATGATTTTCTATAAGGATATTGCTGAGATATGCACATACGGAGCCTTTCCCGTTGGTACCGGCCACATGTATTACTTTCGGCAGCTTTATACCCAGAATTTCAATATTCTTTCTTACTTCCGAAAGTGAATTCTTTTTCTTGGCCCACATGGGAATACTCTCTATATATTCTTTTTCATTCATATCAGTCGGCTAATCTTGCAAGCTGCTCTCTTACCTGTGAAAGCATCTGCTCATAGTTTTTCAAGCTTTTTTTCTTTTCTTCATCTATTTTTGCCTGAGGCGCTTTGCTTACAAACTTCTCATTTGAAAGCATACCTGTCGATCTGGCCACCTCGCCTATAAGCTTCTTTTCTTCTTTTTTCAGTCTTTCAACTTCTTTTTCAATATCTACAAGCTCTTTTAAAGGTAAACATATGGATGCATTCGGTATTGCAACTCTTACAGAGTCCTTCTCAACAGTACTGTCATCCGAATCTATTATAAGCTTATCAAGTCCTGCAAGCTGCTTAAAGAAATCTCCTGCACTTTCAAATGTATCTCTTATCTTTTCACTTTCACTTACAACAATTCCCTTTGCCTTATGTGAAGGCGGTACATTCATAGATGCTCTTACATTTCTTATTGCTCTTACAGCTTCTTTTATAAGCTCGGCTTTATTTTCATCATCCTCAAAATTGTATTCAGGATTTTCTACAGGCCAAGGCTCAATCATTATACTCTTGACATCTTCATTTACGGTACAATATATTTCCTCTGTGATAAAAGGCATAAACGGATGTAAAAGCTTAAGTATGTTGTTAAGAACATATATAAGTACCGCAAGTGCAGTATCTCTGCTTTCGTCTTCCTTATTCCAAAGTCTTACCTTTACCATCTCGATATACCAGTCACAGAACTCTTCCCATGCAAAGTCGTATATCTTTGAAAGTGCTATACCAAGCTCAAACTTATCCAGATTTGTTGTAACTTCCTTTATAAGTTTGTTTGCCTTTGAAAGTATCCACTTATCTGAAAGCATTAGCTTTGAACTGTCTATTTTACCCGGCTTATCCTCACCTATGTTCATCATGATAAGTCTTGCGGCATTCCAGATCTTTATTTGCAAAGTTTCTGGCACTTTCAACTCTCTCATAGTAGAATCTCATATCATTTCCCGGTGCATTTCCTGTAATAAGCATCATTCTGAGTGCATCCGCACCATACTTGTCTATTACCTCAAGCGGATCGATACCGTTTACCGAGAGATTTACTCATCTTTCTACCCTCGGAGTCTCTTACAAGTCCATGGATAAGAACAGTATGGAAAGGAGATTTTCCGGTCTGCTCATAGCCTGAGAACACCATTCTTACCACCCAGAAGAAAATAATATCATAACCTGTTACAAGAACATCCGTAGGATAGAAAGTACTTCATTTCCTCAGTATCCTCAGGCCATCCCAGAGTTGAGAAAGGCCAAAGTGCTGATGAAAACCATGTATCCAAAGTATCCTCATCCTGTACAAGCTCATGGCATCCGCATTTCGGACAGCTTTCAGGTTTCTCTCCGGCAACAGTTATCTCACCGCATTTTTCACATGTATATGCAGGTATCTGATGTCCCCACCACAGCTGCCTTGAGATACACCAGTCTCTTATATTTTCAAGCCAATGCAAATATGTCTTTGCATAGCTTTCAGGTACAAACTTAAGTTCTCCCGTCTCAATCGCCTTTATAGCCGGCTTTGCCATCTCGTTCATAGCCACAAACCACTGCGGCTTTATAAGCGGCTCTACAACTGTCTTACATCTGTCATGTCTGCCTACATTGTGACTGTGAGGAACCACCTTTACCAAGAGACCTGCTTCTTCAAGATCCTTTACAATAAGTTTTCTTGCCTCATATCTGTCAAGTCCGTCATACTTGCTTCCCGGCATATCAATAGTTGCATCATCATGCATTATATTAATTTCGCCCAGATTATGTCTCTTTCCTACCTCGAAGTCATTAGGGTCATGTGCAGGTGTTATCTTTACACATCCTGTTCCGAACTCTTTATCAACATATTCATCAGCTACTACAGGTATTTCTCTTCCTACCAATGGCAGTACCAGCTTTTTACCTATGATATCTTTATATCTTTCATCCAAACGGATTTACCGCAACCGCAGTATCTCCAAGAAGTGTCTCAGGTCTTGTTGTAGCAATCTCGACAAATTTTCCTTCTTCTCCCACAACAGGATACTTTATATGCCAGAAATTACCGTCCATCTCAATATGTTCAACCTCGGCATCTGAGATGGATGTTTTACAAACAGGACACCAGTTTATAATCCTGTTACCCTTGTAAATATAGCCTTTTTCATACAATCTGAGGAAAACTTCCTTTACAGCCTTTTGTCCCTGTTCGTCCATGGTAAATCTTTCTCTGTCCCAGTCTGCAGATGAACCAAGTCTTTGAAGCTGATTGATTATTCTTGTACCGTAATCATTTCTCCATGCCCAAGCTTCCTTTAAAAAGCCTTCTCTTCCGAGCTCGTGCTTATCCTTGCCCTCGGCTTTAAGCTTTTCAATAACCTTTACCTCTGTAGCGATAGCCGCATGGTCCGTTCCCGGCTGCCAAAGCGCCTCATATCCGGCCATTCTCTTATATCTTATCAGGATATCCTGCATAGTATTATCAAGTGCATGTCCCATATGCAACTGACCTGTGATATTCGGCGGCGGCATTATAATTGTAAAAGGCTTTTTATCCTTATTTACCTTTGCATGGAAAGTACTTTTCTTCCAACCATTTTTTTATATTCTGCCCTCGATTTTTTTCAGGGCTGTATGTCTTTTTCCAATTCTTTTCATATCTACCTGCCTTATTTCATATTTCTGTAATCCGCTTTTAAATCAGCGATATAATCATCTAAAACTTTTTTCTTCCTTGCCGTATCTTCCATCTCGAATATTGAATTTATATTCTTTATTCTTTCACTTTCTCCAACGCCTTCCTACGCTATATCAAAAAGCTTTCTTGGCTTCACCTGCCAAATCGGCTTTTTTAAGAGTTTACCCATTTCCTCATCATTGTCTTCCTCATATGATGCTATAAATATTCTCTTAAGAAAATATATTTCCATCAAAATCACATCATCATTTGTAAGTTCATATGACTTTTTCAACGCATCCAAAGCCTCTTCATACAAAAAAAGATTTGCATAAATAACACCGAGATTATGATACACACTTCCTATAAAACCGTTCTCAGCCTTTGTATCCATATCAAGGATTTCCAGATAGTACTTTTTTGCCAAATCATACTTTCCTATATAAAACATATAGTCCGCTCTTTGCTTGGCAACTTCATGTACCGCCATTTTCTTTATCTTTCCCATGACATTTCTGAAAATAATTGTCTCGGCATTATTGTACAGACTGCATGAATCAATGATATATACCAAAATATCCTCATCAGCCGTTCCGTTGGACATTTTTCCCTTTTCACATTATCAGCTAAGACTTCCAAATTCAAGTCATCCCTTATAAATTCAACCAAAGTATCACTTACTATTCCCTCGGTGACTAAAATAGGGATTCTCAAATATTATATAGCACAACTCTTCATAACTGTGTATATCAAGCGATAATACTTCTATATGGAAAGGCTTTTTTACTTTTAAGGCTTCACACAGTATCAATCCCATATATTTACCTCGATATTTCTCTTTACATCGGTAGGCGGATACATATCTCCAAAGCCTGCGTCCTCAATTTCGACATCCATGATTTTATCATCCCGAAATTTTGTTCTGAAATAAAATCTTCTGGTCTTTATAGGCCTTTTTGGTAGAAAGTCCAGTACAATAGGAATGTTTTTCTTGACCTTACCGTCAACACCTACCACACTGATATCTATTACTTCCTTCTCATCAGGTATCATTAAAAGTTCGGTATCCGGTTCACCCCAAAAGTCTCCCGCCTTTGCAAGGTATATCTTTCCGTCTTTACCGTTGTTCTCCACATTTATAAAAACATCCGACCTCAGTCTTCCTTCACAAAGTGCAGTTAAATTATATATGGAGTTCTCACTTGCAAGGTCAACACCTTTAAATGCCGCACCTTTTGCGAAAATATTTGTATCAAGATATACCTTACCTCTTGAACACAGGTAACTTATAAATCCGTCTGCCCACTCATGTTCTGCAAATACCTGCCCTGTAAGAAAAATAGATGAAAATTTTTTCTTATCCATTACTTTCTCGGCAACTGAAGTCAAAATCTTATCTGCAAGCTTGGCTCCTGAAGGATTATTAAGTATCTGCAAGTTAAAAGCCTCATCCATATTTTCAGACTCCGCATTAACAAGCAGTTTTCTTGAATTTCTGTTTACAAGCATTTCATAGTATGTAAGACTTACATCCGAAAGATCGTACATTCCCACTTTATTGTTCCATATATCTTTTTTTAATGAAAGAACAAAATAGATAAAGCTTTCTTCCTTGCTTATTATATGTATATGGTTCGGTTGATATCCAAGCCCTACAAAGGCCTCCCTTATATCACCGACTATCTCTTCTTCCAAACCTGCCATAGCTACAACTACTTCCTCAGGCTTTTCCTTATATAATTTTTCCATTCCGGCATTTATTATTTCTCTGAAGTAAATCTTTTAATATTTCTTTTTCCTTCATATCTTGTACCGTCAATGGTTGCTATACCGTCTTTTTCTTGTCAATTTTTAATAATTTATCGGTAATTATACCTTTTCCGTCCAATGCCAAAGCATAAGCATCTTCACCCACTACCCAGGCATCTTCACCCTTTTTTTTGCTTATCACAGTGGGGAAAGTTAATGCTTCATCATCGGGGTAAAATATAAGATTTGTACTTATATCCGATAAAGCGATTCCAAGTACCTTCGGATTCATCGTATCTCCCATTTTATATAAATATCAAATGTAAATATATGATTTACATTCCTTTCATTTTTTTATATCAGTGTAAATAAATTAGCTACCAACTCGTCTTTATACACAAACTCGGTCAACTTTTTTTCCTTAAGTTTCTTTTCTCTTTGTCTTTTGGCAGTTCCTCTATATCATTTATAAGAATAAACCTGCTCTCTCCGGCATTATCCCCTTTACTGAATTGAACACAGTCATTTACTGAAACTTTCATCTCTCCGTCTTCATCTTCAAGAATCTGATATTCCCATATTTCATCAGAAAAAATCTTCTTATATTTAACAAATATATTTTTATAGATATTGAGAAACTCCTCCTCAATAAAATCATCGTTTAAAGGAAAAAAATTCTTGACTTCAATATAACGGAATCTTTCTTTTGCCTTGTATTCAACAAAAGTGGATTCCAGTATATCTCTTTCAACAGCTACAAACTTTGACAGATTTTTTTAAAATACGAAAATACAATTCCCATATCGCAAAGATTATTTACTATCTGCTCACATAGTCTTGTCTGCTTAAAGTTAAGATTATCCTTTTTTGAATAATACTTTGACAATGCCAGCATATAAATATTCGGAAACTCCTTTATATCGTCAACATCACTGAGTCCGTCTTCCAGATACTCAAATATATTGTCTTTTTATGTTTTCATCATTCATGAAGAATAAATCACTCTTTACAGTAAAATATGCTCTTATGATTATATCCGTAACTCTTTTTTTCTCAGTATAAATTCTGAAAAGCCTCATCCAAATCTGCTGTCTGATTTGAGAAAAAGCATTTGTATAAGCAATCTTTCTTCAAAATCATATGTTTCTATATTTTTCTCAACACATAATTTCAGACAATCCAACATATTTTGTGTTTTTCCGTTGTATACCTTTGCAATAAATTCCAAAGTTTTATCTGTGTACTTTTCATCCTTATAAAGATTAAAAGCCATCAAAGCAAGTATTTTATTTTGATTAAATGCTTCATCGTCAATTGCCTTAATAATGAGCTTAAGTAATTCATCTTTTTTAAAAGTTATCGACTCCGAAGAATTTGACTACATCTATTGCCTCTTTTACATTTCCGATATTCATCAATGTATCACAATACATAAAAATATTGTCTTCATCCAAATTCATCTCCGCCGTCTTATATAGAAGCTTAAAGTTAATCTCTTCTTCCTTCTCTGAAGCTTTCCATAAATGCTCAATAAGCTTTGATAAAAGTATATTTTTAAATCTTGAATCAATGTCTATTTCATCCAATACACCTTCTATTAAAAGCTATATCTTCATCACTGATTTCACTTTCTTTTGCAATCTTTCCAAGCATCTCAAGCCTGTGCATATCATGATTTTTATCCAACTCATAAGACCTGTCTATAAGATTTTGCATATGGAATATCTTATCTACAGTCAAATTTTTTGGATAATATCTGTTGCCCTCACAATCCTCTACAAGGATAATTGCATTTTCCGAATACAGTGCTACAAAAGCCCTGTTATTCACAAGTTCATATTTCTTTTCACCGTTCAGTTCCGGATATACAACCACTATAGAACCCGCTTTACCTTCAGGCACTCTCACATCATATGAGTTCATTAAAAACGGAATGATTTTTGCCAATCTTTCATCTATATCATCATCTTCAAGAATTCCGGAATAGATATTTATAAGATGATCATCCATTTTCAATTTCATTGCATTATCAATGGTAAAAATCTTTATTCTCTTTATAAACTCTCTGTATACTTCACTGTTATGTGGATAAAACTCTACGATATTTTCAAATATCTTCACCTTAAAGTCATCAGCCATCGAGTTTATTCTTTCAAAATGCTTCAGCACAGATTCAGGTATAGGTAAATCATATTTTTCGGGAAGCGAGTAAACAAAATACTCATATATGCCTTCCACCGGCAATCCCTTTTCAATACATCTTTCGTACCATGCATTTACATACTTTTTTCTTACATTACCTTTTATAAAAATCTCACATATATCTATAAGAAGTTCATTGCTTGGCAATGCATTGTATATTGAAAGAAGAATATTTAATATAGCTCCGTTAATTTTCTTTGTCTCTCTTACAACGGAGAGTATTTTCTCCGAAAGATTAACCGATATAAGATTATTCCTTATACCGAAGCTAAGCGCCAACACTTCAAATCTTGTACAGCTTGTCAAAAGATGTGGATTCTTACAGAGTAAAAGAGCATATTCCATCATCAATATTTTTGACCTGTCACCAAGCTCAAAGGCTCTCTTCAAAAACTTCTGTCTTTCCGCCGGGTTGTCTGCAAGACTTTCATCAAGATTTAATACAAGCATAAATTCAATGTTTGAATGATATTTCTTATATAAATCCTTGATAAGCTTTGTAAGATCTCTCATCTTTTCGGCATCCGGATACATATATGTATCCAGGTATTCTAAAATCAGATACTCATCTCTGAGTTCGTGCCTGTTCTCTTTTATTTTTGAATCCAGACTGTTGATAATAGACTTTGCCGTAGCCTTATCTCCCTGCATCAGGTATATTTCAGCCTTTAAAAGCTTTACCAAAAAACTCCTGTATGTACTTGCCTGTAATCTGTCCAGTACCGCAAGCATTTTAAATAAAATCTCATTTTTTTCAATTTTATCGCTGCAAAGTTCATGCTCAACTCTAAGCTTTACATAACTGATCCACTGTTTTTCTTTCAAATATTCTTGCTTCTCTTTGATATTCTTTTTCAAGATTTTTATTTATTACAACTTCAAGATATTTTTCATTTAAACCGTTACCAAACCTTATACTCGCAACATTTTTTCTGTCTTGCAAGAGTTCGGAATCTATAGTAAATCCCAGTTCAAAAGTATTATCTTCAAAGTTTTCGTTTTTAATTTTATCCGTATTTAATTTAATAAAACCTGCATTTGTAGATACGTCAATATCAAGCAAACCCCAGTTTTCTTTGTGAACTTTGACGGTATAAACTCTATCTTCTTCTACTGTATTTAAATAAAGCGAATCCGATTCAAGCAAAAAATTCACTGCTTCTTTATTTCCCACAGCCTGCAGGAAATTTTCAAGGTTTAATCTGAAGTTATTACCCTTATTAAGTACCTCATAAATCTTTTGATATCTCAGGTCTTTCATAAAACCTGACTTACAAAAGTCTTTATACATAAAAATAGCCAATGCAATATTTATGTCTTCCTTTGCAATGACCATAAAATCGTCCACTGTCTTTAATGACTCAAGCACAAGTACAGTATCGGTATTTTTTATATAAAAAGTATAGGGTATATCTCTTTCTCCGGCATTTGTTACCAAAGTTATAATACCCTCTATTTTTTCTTCTCCGCTCAAATTCTTCGAGTTGATCTCAAGTACAACTTTGTTCTTTATTCCGCCAAAAGTTGCATCAACCACTCTTACTCTTATATTGTCGGAATATGCCACTCCTCTCAGCGGTACTTTATTGTCACTTCGTACCTCTATTTCAAAGCGAACGGCTTCATCCATCTTTATAGGCAGTTCTATATTATCCGGCTCACAGACCAATATAGGTAATTCTTCTTCAATAATCCCTTTTGCCAAACGATTGATTCGCTCTCTCATTTATACACCTCTTCCATAAACCATAACCTACATTTTATCATAAATAATAATGAATTTCTATATCTAATCGGCAGTTAGTAATCCACAGACAATCGAATAAAATAACCGGTAATGTATTACACTTTACATAATATCCCATTTGTTGTAAAATCTTTATATTACACAGGAGGTCCGACGATGCTCTCAGAACCGATGACTTTATATAAGTTAATGATACTATATATGTTAAAACAAGTTAAGTTCCCACTTACAAACTCAAATATATCCGACTTTTTTGTCAGTAAAGAATATACTACATATTTTATAGTCCAACAGGCTCTTTCAGAGCTTTTGGAATCAAACTTACTGAGTGTCGAGAATATAAACAACAATTCCAGATATGAAATGACAAAAGAAGGCAAGGAAGCCCTCTCTTTTTTTGAGAAACAGATCTCTCCGGCTATAATTACAGATATAAACGAGTTTATACAGACAAATAAATTCCGTATGAGAAATGAAGTTTCCACTACAGCAGAATATTATAAGCTTCCGGGAAACGACCTGATTGTACACTGCGAAGTTTTAGAAGGTAAAACCCCGCTTATAAATATAGAAATAAATTCCCCTGATGAAGAACAGGCCAATATTATGAAAAACAATTGGCGCTCATGCAGTCAGGATATTTATCAGTACATTATGAAAAGACTTCTCGGAGGCATGGAATAAAAAAGGACACTTATGTGTCCTTTTTTATTCCCCAAGATATGCTTTCTTTACACTGTCATCATCCATAAGTTTCTTTGCATCTCCGTTAAGAACTATATTTCCTGTTTCAAGAACATAGGCTCTGTCGGCAATACTAAGAGCTTTTCTTTGGCATTTTGTTCAACCAAAAGTACAGTTGTACCGCTCTCATGGATTTCTCTTATAATATCAAATATCTCATTTACATAAAGCGGTGAGAGTCCCATTGAAGGCTCATCCATCACAATGACTTTAGGATTGCTCATAAGAGCTCTTCCCATTGCAAGCATCTGCTGCTCACCACCTGAAAGTGTACCTGCAATCTGAGTCTTTCTCTCAGACAGTCTTGGGAATCTCTTATAAATTTTCTCAAGACTTTCTTCAATTCCCGGCCTTATCATTTCTTATATATGCGCCGAGTTTCAAATTTTCAATTACCGTCAAATCTCCGAAAACTCTTCTACCCTCAGGCACATGTGCCATTCCAAGCTTAACTATATCATGTGCTTTGGTCTTGGTAATATCCTTGCCGTCAAACTCGATACTTCCTTCTTTTGCACTGAGAAGCCCTGTAACAGTGTGCAAAATAGAAGTTTTTCCTGCACCGTTTGCACCTATAAGAGCAACTATTTCACCTTGATTGACGCAAAAGCTTGCGCCCTTTACAGCCTTGATCACTCCATAGTTCACGACAAGATCTTTTACTTTTTAATATTTCCATCGTTCCTCCTACTCTCCCAGATATGCTGTAATTACATCAGGATTATTAAGCACTTCACTCGGTGTTCCGCTTGCAAGCTCGGTACCGAAATTAAGTACCGTAAGCTTTTCACAAATTCCCGCCACCAGCTTCATATCATGTTCAATCAAGAGAATTGTAAGATTATACATATCTCTGATTTTTTTCTGATAGTTTCCATCAACTCTTCCGTCTCATTAGGATTCATACCTGCCGCCGGCTCATCAAGCAAAAGTAAAGAAGGACTTGTAGCAAGCGCTCTTGCTATCTCAAGCTTTCTCTGCTCACCGTAAGGCAGATTTCCCGACAGAACATCTTTCTTTGAGCCGAGTGAAAATACATCCAGTATCTCCAAAGCAAGATCATCCATTTCCTTTTCCTTTTTGGAAAATCCGAACATATGAGTCATGGATGTAAGCAGAGGATATTTTACCTTTTCATGTAATGCCACTTTTACATTATCCAAAACCGACATATTTGAAAAAAGTCTAATATTCTGAAATGTTCTTGCAATACCCATATTATTGATCTGTGTAGGTGTTTTTCCGTTTATAAGATTTCCGTCAAGTCGTATTGTACCTCCGGTCGGCTTATAAACTCCTGTCAAGAGGTTAAAAACTGTAGTCTTTCCTGCACCGTTCGGTCCGATAAGACCGTATAACATTCCTTTTTCAATATTAAGATTAAAATTGTCTACCGCCTTTAATCCTCCGAATTGAATTCCAAGATTCTTACACTCCAGCATTAATCCTCCTTTCCAAGCTTTCTAAAGGTTTTGTTCAGTGATAAATTAGCCTTAAACTTACTGTTGTTAAATATCATCATCAAAATCAACACTATTGCATAGAGTAACATTCTCAAATTGTCCGCACCTCTTAAGAACTCAGGTAATACGGTAAGAATTATTGCAGATATTATTGAACTCGGAATATTTCCCATGCCTCCAAGAACCACAAATACAAGTATCTCAATTGATTTATTATAATCAAAAATATTAGGTTTTATAATGCCCACATTATGAGCATAAAGTGAACCTGCAAGTCCTGCAAAACCTGCAGCTATAACAAAATGCGCTTACCTTATACTTACTTATCTTTATTCCTATAGACTCCGCGCCGATATCATTGTCACGAATTGACTTTATCGCTCTTCCGTCTCTTGAATTTATAAGATTTGAAATCAGCACTATACATATTACCATGATAATAAATACGACTGTAAAATTATTGTAATCGGAATATAAAGGAATCTTACTAAGTCCCTTTGATCCTCCCGTAAAATTAAGATAATTTATAACAGACTTTATTATCTCTCCGAATGCAAGTGTTACTATAGCCAAATAGTCACCTCTGAGTCTAAGTACAGGTACGCCTATCAAAAATCCGAAAACAGCCGCCAATATACAACCGCAAACCACGGCTATAAAAAAGGACAGCGCCGGAGGTAAAAAGCTCGTATTGATGGAAATCAAAGCACTTGTATATGCTCCTATTGACATAAATCCTGCATGACCCAATGAAAGCTCACCTAAAAATCCTGTTACAAGATTCAGTGAAACAGCCAACATTATGTTCACACATATAGGAACTATCAAGGATTTATATTGTCTGCTAAGTATTCCCGAGTTTATCAAAGCAAATACCAATACATAGGCCAGTAACATTATAACTATATTAAATATAGTTTTTTTATTTAATATCTTCATACCACACCTATACCTTTACAATCTTCTTCTTGCCCAAAAGTCCTGAAGGTCTGAATAATAAAACGACAATCAAAACTCCGAAAACAATAGCATCTGCAAGCTCTGTTGAAATATATGCCTTAGACACACTTTCAATAAGTCCCAGAAGTATTCCACCAAGCATAGCTCCCGGTATACTTCCGATTCCTCCAAGAACTGCAGCCACAAACGCCTTGATACCCGGCAACGCTCCAAGTGTAGGCTTCATAGACTGGTACTGACTTATATACAAAATACCCGCTACAGCCGCAAGTGCCGAACCTATTGCGAAAGTCATCGATATGGTACTGTTTACATTGATACCCATAAGTTCCGCCGCTCCCTTATCCTCCGAAACGGCTCTCATTGCAGAACCCAGCTTAGTCTTGTTTATAAACAATGTAAGTAAAATCATTGCAACAGCGGTCACTACCAATGTAACCAAAGTAATACTTGAAATTATAACCGGTCCTACCTTTATATTTTCGTTTGGAATTACAGATTGAAAAGGTATCGGTGTTGAACCGAACATCAATAAAGAACTGCTCTGTAAAAAGAAGCTCATACCTATTGCAGTGATAAGTACTGCCAAAGGCTGTGCTTTTCTAAGCGGCTTATACGCAATCTTTTCAATCAAAACGCCCAAAACGGAACATACAATAACAGTTAATAAAAGTGCTACCGGAACAGGTAAACCCAATACCGATATACTAAAATAAAGAGCATATGCTCCTACCATTATTATATCTCCATGAGCAAAATTTATCATTTTAGCTATACCGTATACCATTGTATAACCTATAGCTATCAATGCATAAATGCTTCCTGTCCTCAATCCGTTTATTAACTGTTCAATAAAGTTAATTAACATTTTTTTACCCCTCTTTACCTAAACTACGGAAACTCCTACCTTACGTTAGAAGCTTTCCGAGGTCTATGTCAGAAAAAGAGGATGGGACAATAATCCCGTCCTCTTTAAAATTTCATAGATTAATCAAAAAGCTTATACTCTCCGTTTGTAATAGTAACAAACTTAGGCTCTTTGTTCGGCTCACCGTCGGCATTGAATGATACTTTACCTGTGATACCGTTTACCTCTATCTCGGTCATAGCCTTGATAAGGTCGTTGCTCTCAATGCTTTCTGCCTTCTCCATAGCCGCCTTGATTACATAAACAGTATCATATCCGTCAGCTGCGAACTGGTCAGGTGTTGCCTTATATGCAGTCTCATACGCCTTTGTGAAATCTGCTGCAGAAGGGTCTGAAGCCAAGAAAGGACTTAAGAATACCGCACCTTCAACAGCGCTTGGATCTGTAACCTGTCCTAAAACTCCGTCCCAACCGTCAGAACCTACAAATGCCGCATCGATACCCTGCTGCTTTGCCTGCTGTACAATATATGCTGCAGCTTCATAATATCCCGGTACAAATATAAGCTTAGCTCCTGAAGCTTTGATCTGTGTCAACTGAGTTGTAAAGTCTACATCATCATTTGTGAATGACTGCTCATTTACAAGTAAATCGGACTTTCCGGCTGTGTTAAGCTCCTCTTTGAAAGCCTCATATACTCCTGTTGAATACTCGTCAGAGTTGTTGTAAAGAACAGCAACACTCTCATATCCCTGATCTACAACGAAATCTGCAATCATCTTTCCCTGAAGAGGATCTGTAAAGCAAAGTCTGAAAACATTTGGATTCTCAGTGATTGCCTTAGCTGAGCCTGAAGGTGTAATCTGTAAAATATTATCCTTTGCTGTTAAATCTGTAAGTGCAAGTGATGAACCGCTTGTTACAGCGCCCATAAATACATTGATTCCGCTGTCCATAAGATTGTTATATGCGTTAACAGCCTTATCTTCTTTAGCTTCATCATCCTGGAAGTTAAGTGCAAGCTTATATGTCTTGTCTCCAACCTTTACTCCGCCTGCCGCATTGATCTCGTCAATAGCTATAGTAGCACCGTTCTTTACCGAGTTACCGTAAGATGCAGCACTACCTGTAAGCGGTCCTGTAGTTCCTATTGTAAATACGTCACCGTCAACTTTTGCAGCAGCTTCAGTCTCAGCCTTAGATCCTGAATCTGCAGCTTTATCCGAACCTGCGTTTCCACAAGCTGTCAATGCCAATCCAAATGTCAATGCCATTGCTGACAATAATACTCTTTTTCTTCATAATGCCTCCATAAATTAAATTTTATAAAACTCATCTCATTATATTTATTTCATATAATTCTGTCAATAAACACATTTGAAATGCATATATATTTTTTTCATGGCAGGTATAACAAATAGATATAACAAAGCCTTTATAACCGTTATTTTTTACTAAATACGACTATAAAGGCTTCAATTAATTTATATTATTTTATATTTATTTTTCTGAGAGATACTCATGTATTCCTCGTGCTCCGGCTCTTCCGGCCTCCATAGCAAGAATAACCGTAGCGGCACCTGTTACGGCATCACCACCTGCGAAACTCCCTTTCTTGAAGTTTGTCCTGTCTTTTCATCGGCTTCGATACATTTCCACTTATTGATATCAAGACCTTCTGTAGTTCTTGCGATAAGAGGATTAGGTGAAGTACCGAGTGACATGATAACAGTATCACAGTCGATAACGAACTCACTTCCCTTTACCTCTACAGGTCTTCTTCTACCGCTGGCATCAGGCTCTCCAAGTTCCATTCTGATAACTTTCATTCCCTTTACCCAACCCTTTTCATCTTCAAGGATCTCAACAGGGTTTGTCAAAATATCAAATATGATACCTTCCTGCTTTGCATGATGAACTTCTTCAGCTCTTGCAGGCAATTCGGCTTCACTTCTTCTATATATAACATGAACTTCGGCTCCAAGTCTTAGGGCTGTTCTTGCGGCATCCATAGCCACGTTTCCACCACCTACAACACATACCTTTTTACTCTTAATAATAGGTGTGTGATAGTCGTCTCTGAAAGCCTTCATAAGGTTATTTCTTGTAAGATACTCGTTTGCCGAAAATACTCCGTTTGCGTTCTCACCCGGAATACCCATAAACATAGGAAGACCTGCACCTGAACCGATAAATACGGCATCAAATCCCTCTTCTTCCAAAAGCTCATCTATTGTAACGGTTTTTCCGATGATAACGTCAGTCTCAATCTTTACACCAAGGTCGACAACATTTTGAATCTCAGGTAAAACAACTTCATCCTTAGGTAATCTGAACTCAGGAATTCCGTATATCAAAACTCCGCCCGGCTCATGCAATGCTTCAAATATGGTAACTTCATATCCGAGTTTTGCGAGATCGCCTGCACAGCTGAGTCCTGCAGGACCTGAACCGATTACAGCAACTCTTTTTCCGTTCTTATTCGGATTTGCCTTCGGCTTAATACCCATTTTTCTTGCAGTATCAGCTACATATCTCTCAAGCTTACCTATTGAAACAGCCTCACCTCTGTTTCCTCTGATACATACACCCTCACACTGTGTCTCCTGTGGACAAACTCTTCCACATACGGCAGGAAGTGAACTTGACTGTGCGATAACATCTGACGCACCTTCAATATCACCCTTTAATATTTCCTGTATAAAAGCAGGAATATTTATAGATACAGGACAACCCTGTATACATTTTGCATTCTTACAGTTGAAGCATCTTGCAGCCTCAGCCATTGCCTCTTCCTCAGTATATCCGAGACATACTTCTTCAAAGTTTTTAGCTCTTACTTCAGGCTCCTGCTCAGCAACAGCAACTTTCTTCCACATATCCTGTGCCATTATTTGTCACCTCCACATACGCCACATCCGCCATGATGTGTTTCGCCTTCTACAATCTTCAAAAGTTCTTTACCTTCTTCCGTCTTATAGATCTGCAATCTTTGAAGTGCTTCGTTGAAATTAATCTTATGTGCATCAAACTCAGGTCCGTCTACACATGCAAACTTAATTTCATCACCTACAGAAAGTCTGCAGGCACCGCACATACCGGTACCGTCTACCATGATTGTGTTCATACTTGCGATAGTCGGTATACCGAGTTCTTTTGTAAGAAGTGATACAAATTTCATCATTATCATAGGACCGATAACTACACAGTGGTCATACTTCTTGCCTTCATTTTCAACAAGATCTTTTACCTTATCAGTTACAAGCCCTTTGAATCCGTAAGAACCGTCATCTGTACATACATATAAATTATCGGATACGGACTTAAGCTCGTCCTCAAGTATTACAAAGTCTTTGCTCTTTGCACCTTGAACAACATCAGCCTTAATGCCTCTTTCAAACAGCCATTTAACCTGTGGATATACAGGTGCTGTTCCAAGTCCGCCGGCTACAAAAAGAATCTTTCTTCTTTTTTAATTCCTCTATGTCTTCACCTATAAGATCACTTGCATTTCCAAGCGGTCCTACAAAGTCCATAAACTCATCGCCTTCGTTGAGCTCATCTGCAATCAGTCTGGTTGAGCCGCCAATAACCTGAATAACTATAGTAACAGTTCCGGCTTCACGGTCATAGTCACAGATTGTAAGCGGAATTCTTTCACCCTGCTTATCCTGCTTTACTATAACAAACTCTCCCGGAAGACATTTTGCTGCTACTCTCTTAGCCAAAACATCGAATAAATAAATGTTTTCAGCTAATTTTCTTTTCTTCACAATAGGAAACATATTGCTTATCCCTCCAAATAGATAAAATCTCAAACTATAATATTAACACAAAAACAAAAACAAACTAAATAAAAAGCAATATATAAGAACAGTTCGTTATTTTTTTGGCTAATTTAACCTTAAATGTTATTTTTTTACTACCTGTTCATTTCAGACTTATAGCCTTCAGTCATATTATGATCCGCAATTATATTGTCGATATCATTCAGATTTGAAGAAGGCACATCGCCCGGTATAGTGTTTTTTACGGCAGAATATGCATTGCCGTAAGCCAGCGCTTTTTCGCAGTCAAGTCTGTAATGCTAAAAGTCCGTACAATGTTCCTGCAATATATGCATCTCCGCTTCCTATTCTGTCTACAACATCAATCGCCTTTATAAGGTTTTTCCGTATAATACTTATCCTGATAAGCATTGTATATTACAGATCCGAAATCATGTACCTTCGGTGAATGCACTGTTCTTTGCGTAGATGCCACTATTGAGATAGGATACTCCTCGGTAAACGACTTCATAATTTCTCTTACATCTCCGGTCTTTCCGAAAGTAAGTCTGGCCGTATCCTCGGAGCAAAAGAATATATCCACAAAACGGCAATATCTTTTCTATAGTCTCTCTTGCCTCATCACCGGACCAGAGATTGGCTCTGAAATTTACATCAAATGATATAATAGATCCGTTCTCTTTAAATTTCTTTATCATTTCTATTGCGGTTTCTCTTGACTTTTCACAAAGAGCCAATGTTATACCTGTTGTATGAAAACATGTGGTGGACTTATACATATCTTCCGGAAACTCATTTATACTTATACTTTCAAAACAGGAATTTTTTCTGTCGTATATTACATTAGGCTTTCTTGGATATGCACCGTTTTCGTAGAAATATATCCCCAACTCTGGCATCTTTGTTTGAATCATATATTATATAATCGTCACTGATTCCATAAGATCTGACAGTATTCTTTATATATGCACCCATTTCATGTGAAGGAAGCTTTGTTATAACTCCGGTTTTTAATCCCTAGAAGTGATGCAGCCTACAGCAACATTTAACTCCGCACCTCCTACCTGCCTGATAAGTGTATCTCCTCTTACCAATCTGTCATCTCTTACAGGTGAAAGTCTTAAAAGTGCCTGTCCCAAAGTCAATAAATCAAATTTCTTATCCATCTCTTTGCCTTTCAAAAAAACTTACCTAAACTCTTTTATACATTCTGAATGTATAAGGTATATCAAAATATGTCTCTTCCTCTGTTTCAAGGAAAAGACTCCATTCTTTATCCAGCATCCAGATTCAAAAAATGTCTGTCCGCCGCATACTCATAGTCAATATATGTAACATGGGCGACATTGGAATAGGGCAAGAAATTTCTATAAACACTTTCTCCCCCTATAACAAAAACATCTTCATCATTTATATTATTTTCCTTAAGGTACTCCAAGCATGACTCCAAACTGTTTACTACTGTTGCACCTTTTTACTTTTTTTCAAGTTTTTTTATCTTTTGATAAAACTATATTTTTCTCTTCCTGCAAGCGGCTGAGAACCGGGAAGTGACAATAATGTATTATGTCCCATTATTATCACCTTTCCTACAGTCTCCTCCCTGAAAAGTTTCATATCTTTGGGAATCGAAACCAAGAGCTTCCCCTTATTTCCGATTCCCCATTTTTTATCTACCGAAACAATTATATTCATTCTATTCCTCAGCTATAATCAGTTCCTTTGCATAAGGCAATGTCTCTATCCACTCACAAAAACTTCTCCACTCTTCAAGTTTATGATGTTTTCTTGATTTATAAATATTAATGAGAGTTTCATAGTTTAATGTACAGGTTCTCATTTGATTGTAGCTTGAAGGTAAAAGCTGTATAAGGTCATACCAAAGTGCCTTATCCTTAGTTTCCACATATTCAAGTCTTATCTTTTCCATTTCATCAACAAGGCCTTTTAAAACTTTCAGACCGTTTTCAGTCAGATGATCATGTGAAAAATCATCAATCTCAAAAGGTTTTGAATGAATCTTGTGCATTGTGGATGTGGAATTTGCAACTGTAGCAACCTTATATGTATCGTACTCTTTCCACCAATACATAGGTGCGGTTATATCAACGGAAAGCATCACCTGTCTTAAATACTTTCTGTGATCGCTTGTTCCGGCATTTCTAAGCCTTTTTGCAAGCGATAAATCATTCTCCCCTAAAATATATTGACCGTTTTCATCATAATAACTGTCCGATCTCGCCCATGAATTCATCGGATTTCTTGCGCCTCTTATGGCATTTTCCAAATTCATAACATAAACTCTGTTAAAATCTATCATCCCATCTCCCTTTTCTTTTTAATTCCATATACATATTATAACCTCTCTCAAGCATCATCCTTTCATTTGAAAATTTCAAAAGATGAAAAGATTCATGGTATTTATAATACCCCGAATCTACAAAATATTCTTCTCTTTGCGGTCTTGAAAAATAGCTGTCGGTCTTCATCAAAAACCAATGTACTCTCTTATCAATAATCTCCGTACTTGTGTTAAATGTATAATGGCTGGTTCCTATAAATTGTACTATTTTAGCCTTTGCTCCGGTTTCCTCGTAAACCTCCCTCAGTGCAGTCTGTTCAAATGTTTCACCCGGTTCCACAGTTCCTTTCGGCAAAACCCATCCCTCATATTTATTTTTATAATTTTTAAACAAGGTCAATATCTTTCCATGATATATAACTACACCACCGCAGCTGGTTGCTTCTATCATTCCACACCTCCACTTTAGTGATAACTAAAAGAAGTATAAACCAATGCTGCGCTATAGTAAAGAACATATCACTCTATGCCTCTTTTTAGATGTCCTCTTGTAAAATCCGAAATATTTTCAACATCAATTCCCTTAATAAAATAATCAAAGTATTTCATTATAACAGCCTTTGTCTCTCTCACATTCTCTGTGGTAAACCAAAGTCTTAATGTTCCCGGTGCAATCTTTTTTATATCTTTTTCCATTCCTATAACTGAAAGCGGCTTTGAATTAAGTATCGTGTTATAACAAAAATCACAATGTGTTTTTACCTGCATCTCACTGTTTTTTCTGTCCTTTAATACAAGTACTTCCTTCTTATGGTCACAGCCCTTTGTAGTTTTCTTTAAACATTGTGCAGAAACCATCATAGGGATCTTTCCGTAAGCAACCATCTCATTTCCCGCATTTTCAAGCTGTTTCATCTCATTCAGATTCAGCTCCAAAGGATATGTAAGTCTCTTTACATTAAACTTTTCATTATAAAAGTCTATTGTATTCTTATTATAAGCATAGATATTGTAATCAAGTATAATACTTGCTGAAGTATCTATATTATCATTTATATAAAATATCTCTTCCAGACTTCTGACTATATAATTATCAAATTTAAAATCTCTTATAGTATTTAAATACTTGTTGAAAAAAACTTCTTTGCCTCATCTCTGAAAAATATGCAGGCATATATAAATTACAGGTGCTTGAATAAGACTTTAATGTATTTATTTTTTTCCGGTGATTCCTTCATATCCAAGCAGTTCACTCTCTAAACTTATCTCATCAAATACAATACCTTCCTCCCTTGCAAATTGAATTGCACCGTCTATCTGGTCCATACTCTCGCAAAGAATATTGAGTTTTACTCTCTCGGATTCTTTTTTCTCACCACTTATAATCGGATGTATAAATCCTTCGTATTCCTTTATATCCGAATCATCTCTTGTATATCTTGTTAAAATTTTCTCTTCAAGCTTATCCAAGGCCTCTCTTCTTATCTCGTTTAAAGCCTTTAAAGGGATAAACAGATTATCATCCAGCTCTATACTTAAATTCTCAAAGTAAAACCTGCTGTTACCCGTCTTTTTTAGTTGCTTGTCCACATCTTCAAAAGAAACAGCTTTGTTCTTTGCAGGCTGAGGTATATCACCGATAATTTCCACAGATAAAGACTTGTCAAATTCTTTATCTCTGCCATAGACCTCTTTTAGATTATTTATACTTACATCAAATATTATAGGAGTATTTTCTTTTAATCTGATTGAGCCTGAAACGGAAAGTTGCTTTTTACCTTCAACAAAAGTCTTATCAAGATAATCAAAGTACTCGGCATTCACCTGCTTATTAACAGGCTTTTCATGCAGAGCAATCATATCCTTACCGTTATGCTCCTTATAATAACCGTCGGTCTGTCCGCCTCTGTCAAAGAGGTCAAGTAAAAGCTTTCTGTCCGCCTTCTCAACCTTATATCCGGCTCTTCCTTTTTCATTATACAGATCCAAATACTTTCTCCATATACTTACCACACCTGCAGTATATCTTGGCGCTTTCATTCTTCCTTCAATTTTCAAAGAATCTATTCCCGCCTCAATAAGATCCGGCAAAATATCCAAACTGCAAAGGTCCTTACAACTTAAAAGATTTCTTTCATCGGCTTTATTAAGTTTTTTGTCACCTTCATACACATCATAAGGCAATCTGCAGGTTTGAGCACATCTTCCTCTGTTTCCGCTTCTTCCGCCTATCATTGAACTCATAAGACATTGCCCTGAATATGAGTAGCAAAGCGCTCCATGTACAAAGCACTCTATTTCAATATCACTCTTTTTATCTATGTCTCTTATTTCTTCCAAAGATATCTCTCTGGCCGGAACTATTCTGCTTGCCCCCTGATTTTTTAAGAATATGGCTCCGTAGCTTCCCGTTATAGTCATCTGAGTACTGGCATGTACCGCTAAGTTTAGGAAAATGCTTTCTTATAAATTCAAACACGCCGAGATCCTGTACTATAACCGCATCAACGCCTGCATTATAGTAAGTCTTTATATAATCAAAAAGCTCTCCGATTTCACTTTCCTTTAAAAGAGTGTTTACAGTCATATAGACATTTACCCCGAAAGTATGAGCGTATTCAATACCCTTTATTAAAATATCCTCTTCCGGATTATCGGCATATGCTCTGGCTGAAAACTTTTTTCCTCCTATATATACCGCATCCGCTCCTGCATTGACCGCCGCCACGAGACTCTCATATGAGCCTGCAGGAGCCAAAAGCTCTACATTATTCATTCTTAACCTTTCATTTCAATACCGAGATGGATATATGCATTCTCAGTAGCAACTCTTCCTCCCGGTGTTCTGTTTATAAGTCCGTTCATCAAAAGATAGGGCTCATATACATCTTCCAAAGTACCTGCATCCTCACCCAATGCCGCACTCAAAGTATTAAGTCCCACCGGACCTCCTCCAAACTTTTCTATAATAGTGAGTAAAATCATTCTGTCATTGTTATCAAGCCCAAGTTTGTCAACATCAAGGATATCCAGTGCATAATCCGCAACTTTTTTATCTATCACACCGTTATACTTTACCTGTGCAAAATCTCTGACACGCTTTAAAAGTCTGTTTGCAAGTCTTGGAGTACCTCTGCTTCTTCTTGCAATTTCCATGGCTCCGCTCTCATCTATTTCCACACCGAGAACCATGGATGAGCGCATTACAATCTCTTTCAACTCATCTGTATTATAAAATTCAAGCTTTTGTACCACACCGAATCTGTCTCTAAGCGGTGCCGTAAGCAGACCCGCTCTTGTGGTTGCACCCACCAAAGTGAATCTGGGCAAATCCAGTCTTATACTTCTTGCTCCGGCTTCCTTACCTATTACAATGTCTATTGCAAAATCTTCCATTGCAGGATAAAGTACCTCTTCCACCTGACGATTCAGCCTGTGTATCTCATCCACAAAAAGCACATCACCCTCATTCAGATTATTTAAAATCGCAGCCATATCTCCCGGCTTTTCAATTGCAGGTCCTGAGGTAACCTTTAAGTTTGTACCCATCTCATTTGCAATGATATTACAAAGTGTAGTCTTTCCAAGTCCCGGAGGGCCGTAGAAAAGCACATGGTCAAGACTTTCTTTTCTAAGCTTTGCAGCATCTATATAAATTTTAAGGTTTTTTCTTATTTTATCCTGACCGATATATTCATTTAAAAATTGAGGTCTCAGACTTTTTTCTATCTGTTTATCTTCTTTTTGTTATTTCAGTTGAAATTATTCTTCTTTCCATTTATATGCCCACTATATCTTATTCTTAGAATATCGCCATCTTTTTTTAAAGCAATTTTCAGTATATCCTCTGTAGTATCTAAATCACCTATCTCAATGCTTCTTAACACCTTATAAGCTTCACTGCTTGAATATCCCAAAGAAACCAAAGCTTCCGCAACTTCACTTTGCACTCCGACGTTTACAGGCTTTTCATTCTCTATGGATGTGATACTTTCAAGATCAACCTTCTCTTTTAAATCAAGGATTATTCTCTTTGCAATCTTAGGTCCTATACCCTGAGCCGCACTTATCGCCTTGTGATCATCGGAAACAATAGCCATCTTCAAGTCAAATGTACTTAAAGTCGACATTATACTGAGCGCAGCCTTCGGACCGACACCGCTTATTCCTATAAGCTTTTTAAACATACTAAGGTCAGCTCTGTCTAAAAATCCGTATAATGTATGTGCATCCTCTGAAATCTTCAAATATGTATGTATAACAATATCTTTTCCCTTTGATATATTTTCCAGATCTCTACCGCAAACAAATACTTCATAACCCAAACCGGCACATTCCACTATTATATTGTCAATATTTTTTTCTACAACAATTCCTTTTATATATGCAATCATATCTCTTCCCAATATTTTAATCTCAAGACTATAATATCATATAGCAAGATTACAAATCAAACAAAATCGAACACACTTTCGCAAATTATTGATTAAAAACATTCGAGGATATTATAATACAGGTATGAAAGAAATAACAAAAGATTTTTTTAAAAACAATATAAAAATATGATTTATCAAAAATAGGAAATCCGAAAAAGAGTACTTTTTTTGATATAGAAACCACAGGACTGAGTCCGAAGAATTCAAAGCTTTATCTTATCGGCTGTATAAGTGTTGAAAAAGATAATTTAAACTTTAAGCAATGGTTTTCCGAAAGTATATCTGATGAAACGGCCATGTTGCAGTCCTTTTATGAGTATGCCGCAAAATTCGATACTTTGATTCATTTTAACGGAGACGGTTTTGACCTTCCTTATATAAGAGAATGTGCCAAGCAATACTATCTTTTCAATCCGCTTGATGAGTATGTAAGCATCGATATTTACAAGAAGATAAGACATTTAAAGAAACCGCTCGGACTTGAAAGAATGAATCAGAAATCATTGGAGGAATTTCTGGGGCTGCATCGAGAGGATATCTATACCGGAGGCGAACTTATAGAATTTTACTACAGATATACACAAAATAAAGATTCGGATATTTTACATGCCCTGCTATTACATAACGAAGAAGATCTTTTGGGTATGTTAAAGGTTGTGGAGATGCTTTCTTATCCCGGAATTTTTTCGACTCAATCTTTGTTCCGTCACGTCAGTACATGTAAATAATGATACACTGTTTTTAAATTACATCTGCAATGAAACTCTACCGCATGATTTGAAACTCACCGACGATGTTTCATTATATATTTCAGGTAATAAAGCGGAAATAAGCATACCTATATTAAAAGATGAGTTGAAAATTTTTTTCTTTGAAAATTACAAGGACTACTATTATCTGACAATTGAAGATTATGCCATACATAAAAGTATAGGAGAATTTGTAGACAAAGCGGTGAAAGAAAAAAAGCCACCAGACAAACCGCCTACATCAGACAGTTTGCCGATTATATATACTGCTTTAATATGACGGATATTGATGAAACATTTAAAAAAAGATTATAAATCAAAAGAAAAAAATATGAAATTTAGCAAGAATCGATTTTTGATGACAAAGAGTTTTTTTCAGCAAATACTTGGTCGAAATATTCAAACATTTTCAAAACTATTAAAATAATAATTAGATTATTCAGAAAAATAGATACAAAAAAATACTGAAATAGGTTATAAATTTATAAAGTCCTTATAAATTCTGATTATAAGGACTTTATGTATTAACTCAATATATATTTTCAATTTTTTTATATAATTTATAATATAAAATCAATATACATACGGATGTTTTTAAAAGCCATCTCATATATGCCAAAGCCTTCTTTTCACCCTCATTCTTATTCATTAGCAGGATTTTTTCAAGCAAAGCTCTGGTATCCTTATGTAAATCAATATAATCTTTTCTCTTGCTGTAATAATCCCACGGAACATCTGTTGTATAGCTGTCTCCGGAATAGACCTTTGAAGCCGCAATTCTGTCACAACACATCTCAAGCACGTATTTTAAAGGCATTTTCATACCCATAAGGCCGTCTTTTTCGTCAGGACCGTAGTCAATCCAGTACTCAAAATGATGTTTATTTCTTCCCTTATGATGTAGCCATGAGCTTGAATATCCCTTTTCAAGCTTCTCTATGGCATTCGGACTCCTGTCTCCTTGATAGTATTTTATACCTATTAAGAACTCTTCAGGCGAATATTTGCTCAAATCGTGTAGGAATCCCTGCTTAATTAGACCAATTTTAAAACAAAGGTCCATTACAGTAAGCTTATGTTTATTTAATTGTCTTTAAATGATTAAATACACTGTTATTATGCATAATTATCTATCTCCTCTAATTAAATATTTGACAATATACACATTACGTGATACTATATGATTACAGATAAAAATTACCACTTGAATGCTTGATGATAGAAAGTTTTACTTTCATCTAAACAAAGAACGACTTTCAATTATCCCAAAAACGGATTTTTGAGCCTGTAATCTTTCAAGCTATTTAACTTTTTTCTGTAGTTACACTTTTTTTATTTGGAGGCATTATTTATGAACAGAGGTACAGTTAAGTGGTTTAATAACCAAAAAGGTTACGGTTTCATCTCAGATGAAGGCGGAAATGATGTATTCGTACATTTTTCCGATTTAAACATGGAAGGGTTTAAGACTCTTGATGAGGGAATCTCAGTTGAATATGATTTAACCGAGGGTGCCAAGGGTCCTCAGGCTGTAAACGTTACAGTGGTCAGATAATCATAGATATGTTTAAAGAGCTCTTTACAGAGCTCTTTTTATCGCCTTCTCGTCAATACAACTTAACTATCTTGTTGTAGCTTTTTTCAGCATTTCCCCAAGCTCGTTCACATTAAAGTCATATGCCTTATTACAAAAATGACATTTCACCTCTATAGGCTTACCCTCATCTATCATTTCCTGCAATTCTTTTTCTCCGACGCTTATAAGAGCCTTTTCTATTCTCTCCTTATCGCAATTGCATTTAAAGCAAAGATCAAGACTCTCATTAAATTCAAGATCCATATCTCCCAAAATACTTTTAAGTATATCATTTGGAGACATACCCTCACTTAGCATTGTGGTCACCGGTCTCAGATTATTGATTTTAGTTTCAAGCTTATCTATTATCTCATCAGGACAATGTGGCATAAGCTGTATAATAAATCCTCCTGCCGCATTTATTGTATTATCTTTATTTAACAATACTCCAAGTCCGACACTTGAAGGTGTCTGTTCACTTGTCGCATAGTAATATGTCAAGTCTTCAGCTATTTCTCCGGATAAAAGTGCCACCTGACCTACATAAGGTTCCTTCATTCCGGTATCCATTATAACACTCATAAGACCGACGCCGATTGCCTCTGCAACATCAAGTTTGCCTTTTGCATTAGGCGGAATAATAACCGTAGGATTAAAAGGATATCCCTTTACTTCACCTTTATTGTTTGCTGTTGCAATCACTCCTCCGAGAGGTCCGTCGCCCTCAATTTTTAATGTAAGGAGATCTTTTTCTCCTTTCATCATACTTCCCATCATTGCCGCCGCGGTAAGCATTCTTCCCAATGCCGCAGTCGCCACCGGTGAAGTATTATGATCGTTTTTGGCTTCCTCAACCAAATCTTTTGTATTTGCAGCAAAAGCTCTTATATATCCGTTTGCCGCAGTGGCTTTCACCATATAATCTTTCATTTACTTTCCCTTCTCTCTGGCTACAAAAAGTATTCTCTCAGTATTTTCGCTTATATCCCCATAGGTATCCGCATCCATATATTTTTCAAGCACCATATTACTTGAATCTATCGCAGATAATATTTCATCGAAAGCATAAGCTTTTTTTGTACATGTCTTTCTTCAAACCTTTTGTAATTATCATCTTCAATCTTTTATAAAAAGGTTCAAATCATATTCATTGATTCTTTTTATCAATGTCGTATGTATTTTTCCCATATAAAACTTGCCTGCTCTCTTACCTCAGCAAAAGTATTGTCTCCCAGTATATTTTTGATATTTATATTCAGTATTCATATCAAAAAAATAAAAAAAGCCCGTCAGGATCCAAATAATTGTTCACCCAGGCAAATACTTCTTTAAGCTCAGATAATTCTCTTATATAATTCAAACTGTCACAACGGGATATTATTGCTCTTACAGTACCGTACAGCTCAAATTCTCTCATATCCTGACAAAGATATAATATATCATTGCCTGAAGCATATTTCTTTTCCATTGCAACATCAAGCATATCATATGAATTATCTATACCTATCATATCATATCCGAGATTTGCAAGCCTTTCGGTAATTGCTCCGGTACCGCAACCCAAATCACATATCAGCCCGTCTTTTATATTCTCTTTATATAATATATCCTTTATCTGCTCCACCCACTTGTCATAGGGAACATTGTCCATGAACAAATCATATACTTTTGCAAAATTTGTATATTGCTCCATTATTTTTCCTTAAAATTTTAGGTGACGTCAAACCGCCACCTAAAATAATACCCTTATTTAGTTCTTTCCGCAGCAGAATTTATATTTCTTTCCGCTTCCGCATGGACACGGATCATTTCTGCCGATTTTCTTTTCTTTTACTACAGTACCGCTCTTTTTCTGAGTCTTGTAGAGTTCTTTTCTCTTTTCCTCATCCAAAAGACTGTCCCACTCCGGTAAGTTATAAAGCCAATCCGCTTTGGCCTCCACCATGTTGTAATAGAGCTTCTCAAGGTCAATATCAAGACTGATTTCAGTATCTTCCTTCATCTCCTCAATAGGATTTGGCTTATTAAGCGAATCATTTATACCGTCCAAAAATCCTGTAATTGTTTGTATATCTGTATCAAATTTTGTTGCCAATTCAGCTACAGTGCATTTAATAACATCTTTAGGGTTCTTTAAAATACTCTCATAAATACCCTTTTCAACTATAAAGTAGTTTTTCCAAATCTCTTCTTTTTGCCTGTCATCTGTCGCATCGCCGTAAGCTTTATTTCTCCAATTTTCCAATAAGGTCATCGTAACTTCCCCTTTTTTTCTTAAACTTGATTACGTATTATATACTAAAACCTGTTTAAAAAGCAAGATATCAAGATTATAGAATAATCTGATTAATGCAAATCATTGTATAAATTGTATATTAAGTAAGGTAGTACTAACTTGTATTTTATTCAATACATGCAAATTTGCTCTTGTTATTTTACATTAAATAGATTAGAATATCATCAAGTAAGAGAAACATATAAATTTTAGGAGGAAATTTCAATGGCATATACAATTACAGATAAGTGCGTTAGTTGCGGAACTTGCGAAGGTGAGTGTCCTGTAAGTGCAATTTCACAGGGAGATACTCAGTTCAACATCGACGCTGATGCTTGCATCGATTGCGGTACATGTGCTTCAGTTTGCCCTACAGATGCTATTATAGCTTAATTATTGCTTGCTCAAAGCGATAATACTTATCATATGACCTGCTTCATGCAGGTCTTTTTTATTGCACAAAAAATATTTAATCATATAAAAAAGCGAGACAGTTGCCTATCTCGCCATGTTTACAAACTTTGTTATATCAGGTTTCCAAACCAGATTTATTGTTCCTATTGCACCGTTTCTTTGTTTTGCAATAATGACCTCAGCTTCATTCGGATGTTCCGTGTCCTTATTATAATAATCGTCTCTGTACAAAAACATTACAACATCGGCATCCTGCTCTATCGCTCCCGACTCTCTCAAATCCGAAAGCATAGGTCTGTGATCGGGTCTCGTCTCACAGGCTCTTGAAAGCTGCGAAAGTGCAATAACAGGCGCTCTCATTTCTCTTGCCAAAGCTTTTAAGCTTCTTGAAATATCCGATATCTCCTGTTGTCTGCTTATATTTGCCTTTCCGCTTCCCGTCATCAACTGTAGATAATCTATTATAATAATATCAAGCCCTTTTTCAAGCTTCATCTTCCTACATTTTGATCTAAGCTCATTTATAGAAATACCCGGAGTATCATCAATTGCCAAAGTAGAAGATCCTACACTTACAGCACCCTCTATCAAACTGTTCCAATCATTGTCATTAAGATTTCCTGTACGGAGCTTTTGCGAATCCACATTACTCTCCATACTCAAAAAGTCTGTTGACAAGTCGCTCTGCACTCATCTCCAAAGAAAAAAACCATACATGAAATTTTCTTCTTCATAGTAATATTTTGAACTATATTAAGGACAAATGCGGTCTTTCCCATAGAAGGTCTTGCAGCCACCAAAACAAGGTCTGAAGGCTGAAGTCCGCTGGTCTTAAAGTCCAAATCCACAAAACCTGTAGGAATACCCGTAACGGTATCACTGTTTTTTGACGCAGCTTCTATTTTATCCAAAACATTTAATACCACATCGTTTATAGGTACGATATCCTTTGTTTCCTTGGTCTGAAGTAATTTAAATATCTCGTTTTCCGTTTTTGCAAAAAGTTCATCAACTCCCTTTTCGCCCACATAGCAATCATTTACTATTTCCTCCGATATCTTAATTAGCCTTCTGACATTGGACTTATCCTTAACAATTTTAGAATAATTTTTTATATTTGCAGATGTCGGAACCGAGTCCATTATCCCTCTGAAAAAATCAAGGCTTGTTATATCCGGGGGTACCTGTTTTTCCACAAGCTTATTTTGAATAAGCACCAAATCTATAGGTTTGCCTTCATTAAAGAGTTCAACCATGCATTCAAATACAGTGCCGTATGCCTTGCTGTAAAAATCATTTTTATCAAGAACTTCTATAGCACTTGCAACAGCCTCTTTATCAAGCAGCATAGATCCCAAGACCGCTTTTTCGGCATCTATACTGTTTGGCATCACTCTCTTAACCAGAGCCTCTTCCATTACTCTTCTCCAACTTTTACCTTTAACGCAGCTGTGACATCCTTATGTAACTTTACCTTTACTTCATGATTTCCGAAAGTCTTTATAGGCTCCGCAATTACAAGTTTTTTCTTATCTATTTCAAGTCCAAGCTGACTCTTTATAGCCTCTTCTATTTCCTTTGACGATACGGATCCGAAAGTTCTTCCGTCTTTTCCACCCTTTATTGTCAATGATACACTTGCTTCATTAAGTTTTGCAGCCAATTCCTTTGCAGCCTCAAGCTTTTCCTTTGCTATCTTTTCTTCATTTGCCTTTTGAAGTTTTAAAGTATTTAAATTTTCCTGATTCGCCTCTACACCCTTCTTTTTAGGTATGATAAAGTTTCTTGCATAACCTTCACTTACTTCTACAATATCGCCTTTTTTTCCCAACGATTTTACATCTTCCAATAAAACAACTTTCATTATATTTCTCCTTTTTCAGTCATTTCTTTAAGCACTTCTTTCACACGTTTTTTCGCATCTTCTATTGTGCCCTCTTTTATCTGTGCTCCGGCAACGGATCTGTGTCCGCCTCCACCAAGTTTTTCCATAATTGTCTGTACATTTACTTCATCCATGGATCTTGCACTGATATATATTATATTATTATATAATGTCAAAACAAAACTTGCCTTTATACCCTTTATATTTAAAAGGTCATTTGCAGCCTGTGCACATACCAAAGTAGGTGATGCCGTATTCTCGGAATCACATTCACTTATAGCATAGTACTCCTTAAAGATCTCGGCATTGTGAATCGCCTCAGCCTTTGCAAGGTAATCATTAGCGTCTTCTCTAAACATCTTTCTGACTCTGGTAACATCAGCACCGCATCGCTTTAGAAATGCCGCAGCCTCAAATGTTCTTACACCTGTTTGCACATTAAAGTTTTGCGTATCTATTACTATTCCTGCATACATAGCGTCCGCTTCCACAGTTTTCAACTTAATATCGTCAGATATATATTGCACAATCTCAGATACCATTTCACATGCCGATGATGCAAAAGTCTCCACATAAGATAATGTTGCATTTGTAATTATCTCCGAGCTCTGCCTGTGGTGGTCAAATACCACAATATTTTTAGCTTTCTTTAAAAGTGAAGGTCCCTCTGTAATACTTGGTCTGTTTACATCCACAACAACCACTAAAGAATCGTTTGTAATACTGTTTACAGCCTTTTCCTCGGAAATAAACAAATCATCCGGATACTCCGCAGTCTTAAACTTCTCTATCATAGGCTTCGCCGAAGGATTTACATCCCCCATCAGAATATGAGCTTTTTTATTAAGACTGGTGGCAATCCTCCATATTCCTATTGCAGCCCCGAAAGCATCCATATCAAGTATTTTATGCCCCATTATAATTACTTTATCTTTATTCTCAAGCAATTCTCTGAATGCATGAGCCTTTACTCTGGCTTTTACTCTTGTCTGTTTTTCAACAGTCTGAGCTTTTCCGCCGAAGTATTTTATCTCTTTTTCAGTCTTTACAACAGCCTGGTCTCCTCCTCTTCCAAGCGCCATATCCATAGCCATTCTTGCCAGTTCATAGTTTCTTGAAAGATTCTCACTTCCATAACCGATACCGATACTTAAGGTTATACTCATTTCATTACCGATATTTACAGTCTTTACATCCTCCAGAATATCGAATTTTACATCTATCGCCGAGTTCAAATTTTTCTCTTTATAACAAAGAAAAATTTATCTTTCTCAAGCTTCTTTACAATACCGTTAAAACTGTTTATATATTGATTTATCTTTCTGTCAATCAACGCTTCAAGAAGTGACTTTCTTACCTCTTCAACGCTTTCCATGGCCTCATCATAATTATCCATATAGATAAGTCCTACCACAGGCATGGAATCATCCTTCTTATTTTGTAATTCCACCAAATCGGTTTCATCAAAGAGGCAAATCGTATATACAAAAGACTCCTCAATATATAATCTTGTTATCCTTATACGATATTTTCTACCTTGATATTCGCCGTGAAAATCCGCTTTATCGGTAATTTCCTCAATATCATTTTCCGTGATATTTTCAAACATTGCATGAATATCCTTTTTGGACTGCCTGTCTTTTTGTACAAGTGAATTAAAGGCCCTGTTTCTCCAAGCTATAATCCCCTTTTTGTCCATCAAGGCATATGGTATATCCAAGTCCTGTGAAAATATATTCTGCGTGTTTTCGCTTGCCATAGCATACTCTACCATGTAATTTGACAAATTTCTTGAAATCATAATATTCCAACCGATAATATATATTATCGCGAAAAGTGCCAGTAAAAAAATTATTGCACCACAGCCTTTCCCCGGTGCAACAAACAATATTCCAAGCAAAAACACCAAGACTATAAGTGAATACAACAAGTTTTTCCTTAATATTGCCTTTGTATTTTTTTTGTTTTTCATTAGCATCTCCATTATTTTAAAAATGGTATTCCGCCACATATATAATATGTAGCAAAATGTCATCGCTTTTTATTATAAAAGTCTTAAATGATTATATCAAGAAAAGTATAATCTATCAAGCTTTAGCGATATTCTATAAAGCCATATCATTATCTTAAAATAATGAACTTAAATAAGGGCTGTTTTTCACAGCCCTTAAAAACTTTTTCGTAATATAAATTTCACACTCATCAAATTATACATTTACATCTGCTGCGTCTTCAAGCAACATTGCTTCATACTTACCTATGACCGTGTCCGAAATGAGTTCTCTGGTTTGAGAGTTTATAGGATGAGCAATATCTCTATACTCACCGTCAGCCGCCATTCTGCTTGGCATAGCTATAAACAATCCCTTTCACCTTCGATAACTTTAATATCATGAATAACAAATTCATTATCTAAAGTAATCGATACAACGGCCTTCATCTTACCTTCTTTATCAATTCTTCTAACTCTGACATCAGTAATCTGCATTATTTGAATCCCCCCTTAATCTCCTTAAAGAGTATATCTTTCGTTTTTTTCTATTACTATTCTGACCTGCTCTGCTGTCCCAATATAAGTCGAATTTGCACGTATTGTATCACGGCTTTCCACAATACAGTTTTCAATGACTGTGTTATCGCCAATGTATACATCATTCAAAATAACAGAATTCCTAATTATACAACCGTTACCTATATACGATTTATTAAAAAGAACTGAGTTTTCAACTGTACCGTTTATGATACAGCCACTTGCAATAAGTGAATTTGACACCTTAGCCCCCGGATTATACTTTGCCGGCGGCCAAATCGTCAACCTTAGAATACACACCCGGATATTCTACAAAGAAATGATCTCTCACCTCTCTTTTCAAGAAATCCATATTTGTCTTATAATAAGATTCTACCGAAGCTATATTACTCCAATAAGAATTAATCTTATATGCGTATATTCTCTTCAAATTTTTTTGTATCTGATTAAAATATCTTTTACGAAGTCATACCTGTCCTCCGCAATACTTCTTTCAATCAGTTCAATAAGTTGTCTCCTTCTGATAATGTATATCCCGCAGGATATATTTACAGAATCTGTAACTATCGGTTTTTCTTCAAAATTGACTATTCTACCATCATCATTTATTGAAACCATACCGAACCTAGTCAAATCTTCTGTATCATTTGCTTTCTTGCATACTACAGTAATATCTGCTTTCTTTTCAATATGATACTCCAATACTTTATTATAGTCAAGTTTATAAATACCATCACCTGCACTAATAATAACATACGGCTCATGAGATCTCTTTAAAAACACCAAATTTTGATACAATGCATCAGCGGTACCTCTATACCAATCTGAACTTTCAGCGGTAATAGTCGGTGTGAAAACAAATAAACCGCCTTGTTTTCTTCCAAAATCCCACCATTTTGATGAACTCAAATGTTCATTCAACGATCTTGAGTTGTACTGTGTAAATACAGCCACTTTTTGCACATGTGAATTTGACATATTGCTGAGTGCAAAATCTATACTTCTGTAACTTCCGGCGATAGGCATTGCTGCAATAGCCCTCTTGTTGGAAAGTTCTTTCATTCTTTTTGAGTTTCCGCCCGCCAACACTATTCCTATTGCTCTCATATCTTACCACCTACCTTTACAATGAAGTCACCACTTAAAAGTTTACCATCCACATAGTCATCTATGGTTGTCTTTCCTAAAATAGCCGTATTCTTACCAATAACAACACCGTCAGGGATAGTTGTTCTCTCCCCGATTACTGCAAGATCGCAATTGTAAACTTTCTTATCGTATCTGCTCTCACAGAATTCAAAGCTCCAATCTCACAATTTTTCCCGACTTCGGAATTTTCAGCGATAATAGCTTTGGTAACTTTGGAGTTTGCGCCTATCTTACTTCCCTTCATAATTATGGAGTCGGTAACCACCGCACCCTCTTCAATAACAACTCCGGCACCTATTACCGAATTGTTCACTTCTCCGTAAACTTCCACTCCTTCACCGATAATACTCTTATTTATGGTGGAAGCCTCCGAAATATATTGTGGAGTAATAATATCGCCCTTGGTATAAATCTTCCAGTATTCTTCATACAGGTTGAATTCAGGTATTATATCAACAAGCTCCATGTTTGCTTCCCAATATGTTTGCAAAGTACCTACATCTTTCCAATATCCGTTAAATTCGTAACTGAAAATTCTACCGCCTTTGTTAAACACATGCGGAATAATATGTTTGCCAAAATCACATCCGGGCTCATTTGATAATTCAATCAAAGAATCTCTAAGAGTTTTCCATGAGAAAATATAAATTCCCATAGATGCAAGGTTTGATCTCGGAACTTTCGGTTTTTCTTCAAACTCCGTTACCCTGCCGCTCTCATCGGTTATAAGTATTCCAAATCTTGATGCCTCTTCCATCGAAACAGGCATAGCCGCAATGGTTATATCGGCATTGTTTGCCTTGTGGTAATCGAGCATTACCTCATAGTCCATCTTGTATATGTGATCACCCGAAAGTATCAAAACATAATCCGGATTGTAACTCTCCATATACTCAAGATTTTGGTAAATTGCATTGGCAGTACCCGAATACCAGTCACTACCTGCAGCATTTTCATACGGCGGCAATACAGTGACTCCTCCCATATTCCTATCCAAATCCCACGGAATTCCGATTCCTATATGGGTATTCAGTCTAAGAGGCTGGTACTGAGTCAAGACTCCAACCGTATCAACACCTGAATTGATACAGTTGCTCAACGGAAAATCTATAATCCTGTACTTACCGCCAAATGAAACTGCTGGTTTAGCCACATTATGTGTCAGCACCCCAAGGCGACTGCCTTGTCCTCCCGCCAACAGCATAGCTATCATTTCCTTTTTAATCATGTACACACCTCGTTGCTAATGCTATTTCCTTATGTTTACACTTGAATTATAGCACAAATATACTTGATTGTGAATAAAAGATTTTATTTTAACGCATTTTTTTCTATGTTTTGATGAAATTTAATATCTGCCTTAAATAATCATGATACAATTAATAGTTTTTACCATATTACAATAAAAAAATCGCACAAAGTTTTTTTGTGCATTTTTAGTTGCTTTCACTAAAGCTTCAAATATCGCATAAAACGTAAAATATTATTCGTTCTTAAGTTGTCCAAACAATTAAATATATGCTATAATTAGATGTTACTAAATTTATGCCTAAACGGTATTAAGGAGGAAATCTAATGAAGCTGACAACAGTAAGAGAAATATACAAAAACACGGCAAAGTATATTGATACTGAAATCACAATAGGAGGATGGGTAAGAAGCAACAGAGATTCAAAGTCTTTCGGCTTTCTTGTTATAAGTGACGGAAGTTATTTTGAGCAGATTCAGGTTGTATACAATGACAGTTTATCTGATTTTAATAAATTGACAAAGGTTAATGTCGGTGCCGCACTTGTTATAAAGGGCACACTTGTAGCAACACCGGGTGCAAAGCAACCTTTTGAAATTCAGGCTACACATATTGATATTGAAGGTGAATCAAGTTCCGATTATCCTCTGCAAAAGAAAAGACATACTTTGGAGTATTTGAGAACAATCTCTCACTTACGTCCAAGAACAAATACATTCCAGGCGGTATTCAGAGTGAGATCTCTTATTGCCTATGCTATACATAAATTCTTCCAGGAAAGAGATTTTGTGTATGTACATACTCCAATCATTACAGGAAGTGATGCTGAGGGTGCCGGTGAGATGTTTAGAGTAACAACTATCGATCCGCAAAATCCGCCTCTCAAAGATGACGGAAGCGTAGATTATTCCAAAGATTTCTTCGGCAAGGAGACAAACCTTACAGTTTCAGGACAGTTAAACGGCGAGACGTTTGCCATGGCATTCAGAAATATTTATACATTCGGACCTACTTTCAGAGCTGAGAATTCAAATACCACCAGACATGCTGCAGAGTTTTGGATGATTGAGCCTGAGTTTGCCTTCGGTGATTTAAACGACAATATGGACCTTGCTGAAAGCATGCTCAAATATATAATAAATTATGTACTTGAAAATGCTGCTCCTGAGCTTGAATTCTTCAATCAGTTTGTAGATAAGGGACTTTTGGACAGACTTAAGAATGTTGCCGAGTCGGACTTTGGCAGAATTACATATACCGAAGCTATAGAAATACTTGAAAAGAACAACGAAAACTTTGAATACAAGGTTTCATGGGGTTGCGATCTTCAAACAGAGCATGAGCGTTACCTCACTGAGCAGGTATTTAAGAAGCCTATATTTGTTACTGATTATCCAAAGGCAATCAAGGCTTTCTATATGAAAGAAAATGAAGATAAAAAGACTGTTGCCGCTATGGACTGTCTTGTTCCGGGAATAGGTGAAATAATGGGAGGAAGCCAAAGAGAGGATGACTATAACAAGCTTTTAGCCAGAATAGAAGAGCTTGGTATGGATACAAAGGACTATGATTTCTATCTTGATCTTAGAAAATACGGTTCAACCAGACATGCAGGTTTCGGTCTCGGATTTGAGAGATGCGTTATGTACCTTACAGGAATGTCAAATATAAGAGATGTACTTCCATTCCCAAGAACGGTAGGAAATTGCGAATTATAATAATAGGGAGGTATACTTTAGCCATATGAAATTTATACATACAGGTGATATTCATTATGGTATGAAGCCTGATTCAAATAGACCATGGGGTAAGGAGAGAGCCGATGCGGTAAAATCTTCGCTTCAAAAGATTATTGATATTGCAAAGAAAAAAGAAGTCGATTTACTTCTTATTGCAGGCGATCTCTTCCACTCCCAGCCCTTCAGTCGTGATTTAAAAGAAGTCAACTTTCTTTTTTCCACAATACCGGATACAAAAGTGGTTATTATTGCCGGCAATCATGACTGTTTAAGAGAAAACAATAATATACTCAGCTTTCCATGGGCAAAAAATGTGGTTTATTTGTCCACCCCGACTATCAGCAGTGTGTATTTCCAAGATATAAACACGGAAATCTACGGCTTTTTCATATCATGACAGGGAGGTTAAGGAAAATATTGTTTCCGGCCTTTCCATTCGTGAAAATGACAGAGTGAAAATTCTTCTTTTACATGGCGGTGATGCAATGCATTTGCCTTTTGATAAAAATGAATTAAACAAGATTTCTTCATCTTATATAGCTCTCGGACATATACATAAGCCTGAAGTACTTTTTGACAGACATATGGCTTACTGTGGCTCTCCTGAACCTCTGGATATGACTGAAACCGGAGACCACGGAATTTTCTATGGTGAGATAGATAATAACACACGTGTCATGAAGGATTTTGAGTTTATAAAAAAATTTCAAATACTTCATATATCTCACTTACAATAAATGTAACTCCTGAAACTACGAATGCGGAGTTACATACCTCTTTGACGGAAACTATTAATATTAAGGGCAAACAAAATATATACAGATTTAAAATAAAGGGTCTAAGAGATCCCGATATCGAATTTGATTTGGATTCACTCTCATCAACACTTAGAATAGCTGAGATTATAGATGATTCCGAACCTAAATATGATTTTGCAAAACTCTTTGCAGAGCATCCTTCAGATATGATAGGTTTTTTTATTCGAGAACTTGACAGGCCTAATATGAGCAAACTTGATAAAAAGGCCCTTTATTACGGCATTAATGCATTACTTAGAACTACTGATGAAAGGGGGAAAACATGAAACTGCTAAGCTTGCATATTGACGGCTTTGGCAAATTCAAAAATAAAGATTTGCAATTTGCCGATAATATGAATATTGTATACGGCTACAATGAAGCCGGAAAATCCACAATATTTATGTTTATCGAAGCAATGTTTTACGGCCTTGAAAGAGCAAAAGGTAGAGCAAGTAAAAGTGATACCTGGACCAAGTTCAAACCTTGGGGGCAATGGCGATATATATGGCGGAAGCCTGCGTTTTTCTTATCATGACAAAAACTATCGCATAGAGAGAGATTTTACAAAGACCGCAACAACCCCTTTTGCCGTAGTAAATGAAACAGACGGAAAGAATGTTGAAAATCCCGGTGAATTTTTAAAGGAAGCACTTTGCGGACTTTCACAAACCGCATATTCAAATACAGTGAGTATATCACAGCTCAAATCCGCAACAGACGCCAAAATGGTGGTGGAGCTTAAAAACTATATTGCGAATATGAATACCACCGGTAATATGTCTTTAAATATCAATAAAGCCTCGGATTTCTTGAAAGAAAAAAAGAAAGCGTTTACCGCCGCTTTGAATCCCGATGCGGCAAAGACCTACAATCAGAATTTGACCGAAATAAGAGCTCTTGAAAAGAAAATCTCCTCTCCCGAGTTTTCAACACATTTGAAAACTTTAAAAGAGGCCGATGCCATTACGGAAAAAAGAATTATTGATTTAAATTCTCAAAAAGAGACTCTAATTGAAAGTATTGCTTCCAAGCGTCAGCACCTTTCAGATCTCGGGTTTAATGATAAAAAGACTATTATAGAATTGCAAAACGATCTTAATAAAGGCTATAACGATTATCTTTCCGCTTATGAAAATGAGAAGAAATCAATTAATAAGGTTTATTCAACCATATTACTTGTTTTATCGATAGTCAGTGTAATCCTTGCAGGTTATATCTTTAAGACCGGAAAAAACAATTTTCTTACAACCTCTACAGGTATAAGTTATCAGTTTGCAATGGTCCTTTTTATAATTATTTGTCTTGCATCTTTGATTTTTGCAAGTTATATATATACGATTCATAATAAGGACAACAGGCATTTAACCGAGCTTAAAGTAAATCTTATCGCGATAATGGCAAGGGTAGGCTCGTTTGATTCTATAACGGAAGAAAATATCCACCGTGCCAACAAGACGCTCAGTTCAAAGCTGAGAATTTTTGACGAAATGGAAGCAGATATCGCAAAAAGTGAAGCCCTGAGCGTAGATATAGAAAACCTGCGTGCTAAAAAGGCTGCATATGCCAGCGGTATTGATGCCAAAAAACAAAACGAGTGGGAACTCGAAAAACTAATGGAAAAGCTTGCACAATTGAAGGAAGAAAATACTTCATTAAAAAATATCATTGCGGAAAATGATAAGATCCGCTTTGAAATGGATGCTATAGATCTTGCCACCGAGACCTTGAAAAATCTCTCACAGACTATCAAGAACTCTTTCGGATTGTATCTGAATAAGGATGCTTCCGAACTTATTGAAGGTATAACAGGCGGTGTGTATGATTCTATATCCATTGACGAGAATTTTAATGTATTCCTTAATACTCCGAACAGACTTGTTCCTATAGAACAGGCCAGCTCAGGTACTATGGATCAGGTGTATCTGGCACTTAGAATAGCAGCCGGCAGACTTATGCAGGGACGCTCTAAAGAATTACCGTTTATATTTGACGACAGCTTTGTAAACTACGATTCGATACGTCTTAGAGCCGCTTTACTTTGGATTGCCAATAATGTGCCGGAACAAATCATTGTATTCAGTTGTCATATGAGAGAAGCTCAGTTAATGACAGCAACTATGCAGGATTTCAATCTAATAGAATTGTAGGGAGTTTATGCGTTTTATCAGACAATTTCTAATCATATTATTTGTAAGTTTTTTAGGGGAAGTGCTAAAAGCCGTTTTACCGCTTCCCATACCTGCAAGCATATATGGACTTGTCATTATGCTTGCATTACTTGTTTTAAAAGTAGTTAAGATTGAACAGGTTGAAGGCGCTTCTATGTTTTTAATAGATATAATGCCTCTTATGTTTATCCCTGCCTCGGCAGGTCTGATTGATATCTGGCCGACTCTCAAACCTGTACTTATACCACTTCTTATTATGACTGTAATTTCCACCGTTTGGTTATGGTTGTATCGGGTAAGGTAACAGAATTTGTTATAAAACTTGACAATAAAAAGCAAAAGGAAGGCAAATAGATGAGTAATTTTTTAAGTAATTCTATATTTTTCGGAGTTCTTCTATGTTTACTGTCATATCAGGCCGGAGTCTTCTTAAGACAAAAGACAAAAATAGCCGCCTTTAATCCGCTGCTTATTTCCATCATTATAGTAATCTTTGTACTTGTTATGTTTAATATCAAGTTTGAAGATTTTTATAAAGGTTCAAAATATATCAGCTTTTTATTGACTCCCGCGACTGTGGCTCTGGCCATACCGCTATACTCAAAGCTTACTTTGTTAAAGTCAAACTTTAAAGCCATTATGTCGGGACTTATTGCAGGTGTTTTAACCTCTTTGATATCGATATTTGTAATGTCATTACTCTTCGGTCTGAGTCATGAAAATTATGTATCCATGCTCCCGAAGTCAATAACTACAGCAATAGGTATCGGAGTTTCGGAGGAACTTGGAGGTATCTCCACTATTACCACTGCCGTTATCATTGTAACAGGTGTTTTCGGCAATGTATCTGCTGATATCGTTTATAAAGTTTTCAATATAAAAAATCCTATTGCAAAGGGTATAGGTCTCGGTTCGTCCGCACATGCCATAGGTACTTCAAAAGCTCTTGAGATGGGCGAAACCGAAGGTGCTATGAGTTCCTTATCCATAGCGGTTGCAGGCATTATTACGGTTATATTTGCCTCATTCTTTGCAAAACTTATATAGTTGATATAAAAATCCTCCAAGTCTCCGGTTATTAACAATAACTATGCTTGGAGGATGTACTAATATTAACGATATAATAGAATTTTTACAATTAATCTATTAAAGTCACTCGAATTTTTAATATAGGATAAGCAATATAATATTTTTTTATTAAAACCTCTCAAATCTCTTTTTCTAAAAAAATAATATTTATCAATATTCCCAATAATATAATTAAGCTAATAGTTCCAACAGATATTGCTCCTTTTGCATATTTATTATCTAAAAACACTTTTTCTCTTTTGAATTTTCGGATTATACATATAGTCACTTTTTACCTCTATATTACTGTCATCATTTGGTGCTATCTCTACAGGACTTGATATAAAGTTATATGCATCCTTATTTCCTACACTACCAATCCTTGTATATGAAAGTTTGTCTGAAAAATCATTCATTAACTCACTGTTTTCCGACTTAGTACTTTCCTTTTTACTTCTAAGCTCATTTACAACATCTATCACATTCTTCATTGTAGTGTCGTAGGCTTACCTATACTTTCATCATACATTCTGATATTTTCATCACTTAATCTCATGATGTCATAAACCTTTTTCTCATCATCCGTCTGTTTATCTCTAAACTCGGATAATACCATACCTGTACTTCTCTCAAGTTCATTTGTAGCTCTTGACATATAACTGTCATTAAGATGTGTGTATGGATTGTAGTCATCCAGCAAATCTATATACCTTCTTTGTACATCATTAAAATCTCTTATCTTTTCATTTATCTCTGCCGACATATTTGATACCGAATTATCTATTACATCTTCTATATCATTTCTAAATGCATCATTCAGTTCCTCTATCGGGAAATTCAATGTTGTTTTTATTGTATTAAAATCTGTTTCAGCCGCTGTATTCAATCCCGTCAAATATGTATTTGACCCGATAAAAGGATTCATTGTTGTATTAAATGTAGGCACAATATTATCCGTCATACTGTTTATTGCATTGGACATTGTTGCCGTATTTATATTTTCACGCATGATTGCATCTGATGCGGTAGCAAGCTTTGAGAGAAGATACTCCCTCTCCTCTGTATCCATAACGAGTTCATGCATTATCACATTTTCGATATATCGCCTCATAAGCTCCATACCACTCCTTTGTATATTTTGATACTCCTGTTCAAAAATTCTTCTGTAGCTGTTTTCTATAATGCTGCTTATTTCGAGATTAATTCGACTACGTAGTGCGTTTGACTCTGAAGCAAGGTGCACATTTGCCTCTTCCTGCAAGGCATTCTTTGTCTGTTCATTCTGTCTCTTAAATATCTCATCAAACATATTAAAAGATGAATTTAACCTATCATTATGACCGCTTAAAAGTCTTTCAATATTTGTAAGTCCATGTGAATATACACTGTTTCCGGAATTATCCCTCAGTGGTGTCAGGCTTTCAAAAAATCTTCCAAAACTGTCTGTACCTGTTCTTACTTCTTCCCCTTCTCTCTTTATATTATCAAAGTTTCTTTCATTTTCTTCCTTGGCTTCTCTTAGTTCCCTTGAAAACGAATCAACTATATTTTCATTTTCTATATTATATTTATCCAGATCTATGTCTGAAGGCTTAAAATCTATATTATTTTCTTTAACATTCTCATATCTGCCCAATAAGCTTTCAGGCGATATGCTGTTTATATTGTCAAGGTCTATACTGTCGTTTTTTAGTATTACCTTTGTATTGTCCTGAGCTCTGTGATACTCTTCCAATATTGCACTCACATATATAAATGTTATATTTTCACTTACAACAGATGCAAATGAATTTATATCATTTACAATACTTGCAAGTGATGCATCATTATTATCCGCATTAACCGTATATTTTATTATTGCTTTTTGTGGATCACTGTTTATACTCTCTATTGCCTTTGAAAATGTAGCCGGTATTACTATGTATGCACCATACTTTCCTGATTTTAATCCGTTTCTGGCATCGTCCAATCCTGTCATGTAAAAATGTTCATTCGGAAGTGTTATTATCTTCCCGGCATAGTATGCTTTCTTTCCTTTTACCTTTACTCCGTCATCTAAGTTTACTACAGCTATATCTTTAGTGGACACCACTTTATATGACTTGTCACTTTCAATAATCTGATAATTATTAGCTGTGTTAAGATTTTGTGGAATCTCTGTATTGGCAATAGTTCCAAGAACTATACCGCTACATAGCATACATACACTTAACGCTACAGCCATAAGTTTCGTTGACTTTAAAATTTTGTTCATATGCCCTCCTACAGTATATAAGTTCCTACAAAGAAAAGATGTCTTAATAACACTCTATTTCATGCCATACCTTATATCTTTATAGTTTCATTAAATTAATACTTAGTTATCTATTATAGTCCTTAAATCCAGTCCTAAGTGTTCCTTAGGCCCCACATACTTATAGAAATCATCAAAGTTATTGACCTTATGAGGTAATCCGTCTGCTGAATCCTTCACGTTTATAATAACCCCGTTAAATGATATATCCTTACCATCCGGAATAAATAATCTAAGTACTTCTACATCTGCCACCTTATCCGATAGCATAAACTCTATTTCTGCCTTTTTTGATTTCATTTTTTTAGCTTTTGACTTTATTTTAGCTGTCCCTATATACATATATAATCACCCATTTTATTCTTCAGTTTTTTCAGGCTCATACTTTATTCCAAGTGTTTGTGCCAAATCTTTTATATTTTCTCTAATACTGTTTAATTGACTAGACTTATCATCTCCGTATAATGTTGTGTCAGCTGATACAATTTCATATTTTTGGATATACGCATATAATAACAGTTGATTATCTGAAAGACGCTGCGCAATATCTATTGCATTATCTGCATCTGCCCTTCCAAGATAAATCCAATAGTCGAGTTGCTTAACATCAGAATTATATGACAACCTATCTATAAGCATGTCTTTAGTCTCCTCAGAAAATGCATCCACAGACTGACTTCTTATATATGCTACCGCCAGAATATATTTTTCATGTTCATTCATAGTACTGACAGATACATCTTTTAAGTTGTCTATCACATTTATATAGTTCATTTCAAGATACGACCTTTCTGCATATAATGCACTCATGGAAGGCTTTAATACAATAATACTTTGTCTAAAAAACATTATTGACATACAAATGCTAATCAATGCAAATATCACTGCCATACTTTTTTTATAGCCAAATAACTATTCTTACCAACAGTAATATTATTTAATTTTTTTCTTTATCCAATTCCTTATTAAATAAAGAATTCAGCTCTTTATATAATTCATTCTCTTCACTACAATTTGCAAGAAACTTTGTATCTTCATTTTTTTGACAACAAACTAAGTCCACCATTTATATAATCATTATATGAGTACTTCTTTTGTAATAAAAAGCCTGCCAATGCACGTATCTCATCAATTTTATTTGACTGATGTTCTCCATTTATATCCCTAACAAGTATTTTTTTATTCTTTGTCTGTCATTTACAAATATATTTTTCAGGTGATAGTGAAAAAAATATACCTGACTATTTTTCTCTTATTATTTCCATAAGTTCTATTAACAGAGAATATTTCACTTTTTCTTTTATCAGATATAAAATCTTTTATAGACTTAAGTCCGTCAATATTATATCTTATTACTATTTCATCTATAGTCTCTTCATACTCATATTGTATAAAAATCATGTTTTTAGGTTTTTTTCAGCATTTCATACTCATAAATATTGTTTGAATTTAAATCAACCTTTTTTTATATAGTTCTTCACTCATCGCTCTTCAACCTCCAGATACAAAAATATCACCATAAAAATATATTTGCTTGTCTGAATGTTAACAAATTATTGATATACTCTCCCAGTCTCCAAGATCGTACATATATTCCATACTCCTTACTCTCAATTTTTAATAAAAATTATTTTGTATCAGTATGTTTATAACATCTAAAAATTCTTTTGTTCAGCCTTAATCATTATATTAAGCACATGACCACTATTTATAATCACTATTGTCAATGTAAGCATTCCTTATAACCTTCTTTTTTTCTACAAATACCTATGATTGCAAGTGGTACAACTATTATAAGTAAAATTAAAAAAACCTGTTTTTATTGCCTACCTTTACATCATCTACTACAAGTGGTTCCCATTTTACCTGCTTTGATAAAAATACTTGTTTCTTTATATATTCCAGTTCTGTATCTCCATTATATAAGTTATTATCAAAAACATTGTTTCTTATATAGGCTATTTCTATTTTTTCATTCTGTTCATATTTCATTATAGTATCTGATATGTCTTTATCAAAAACAGGAATGCCAAATTTATCCAATGTGGAAGAATTGCGTCCACCCCTTTCGTATAACACAGAAGGATCTAAGTCCAGTCTTGTATTATCCGGCTCGCTGTAATTATCCATTGTTGTCCTCTGTATCTTCGCAAAGTGACCACTTTCTGTACTCTTCTTCTATACTTTGTTCTCTTTGCAACAAAGTTCTATACTCGTCTTCAAGAATATTTTTTTGTTTTCTAAAATCAGCTTCTTCCTGCTCATAAAATATACCCATGTGCTTCCTCAACAATAGTGTCTCCTCAGACTCCCCATATTTGACTACAAACTCAGATATCATTTCATTTTCTTCCCTACACATGGATCTGCTAATCTCCCAATCTGTATCAATATCCGCCTTTCTATCTTTACATGCTGCTTTTGCCTCATCTATCTCTGACAAATCGCTCAAATATTTATAATATATCTCTCTCATTTTTTCCTCATCCATATAGTCCTCCTACGCCTTTGGAATTCTAACAATTGCTGCAAAACCCTTTTTGTAAATAACACCCTCATTAACTCCGGGTATTAGTTCAACCGGTACTACTCCCATATAAGACTGGTTACTCAAAAGTACACCTCTACCCGAGCGTTTAAATAAATCTGTAACAGGTTCTCCGGAGTAAAACTTACTTAATAAACTTGTTGCAGCTATAAATACACCCGTCTTTGATGCTCTTTCCATAACATTTGCAATATCTGATTTAGCATTAGTCTTATGACTGAAAAACAATGATAAATCATCTATAAAAACGGCCCTTCTATCTAATTTTCTTATTACATTTTTCTTTTGTTCCTCTTCCAGTCCTTCTATTTGTTTTTCTCTAATTATAACTTCTTCCTCAAGCCTATCCATAAACAAAATAAATTCATCAATATCCTTTATTATCTCTATTTTTTTCACTCTTATATTGATACAGTTCTTTATTATCTGAATCAAAAAAATAGAAATATAAGTATTATCAGTCATTTGATAAATAAATAGCTTCAATAAATTTGTCTTACCACTACCCCTCATTACCAAGTATAATAATAGGGGACTCCTCCAATGTAAATCCTTCCTTTTCAACATTGTCTACTCCAATTCCTACATAAATATCTATATTATTATTAACAAAACTTTCTGCTAGGCTTAATGTAAGTTCCTCAGGCATCACAGGCATATGTCTTGCCTCCACATCTCCGGCACTTTTAATTATATTATCAACTATAGCTTTTTATATTATTTCTATATTGCAAATCATTGTCAAAGTCAGTCATTGTAAATATTTGCATACAACTCACTCTATCATTGTATTTCACAAGACATCTTCCCTTTACCTCAGGTATAGTATATTCGCTTCTACCTACCATATAAAGAACTTCACTTTTTTCAAAATTGTAACCTGCTATTTTTTTATCTTAAAGTTATTATATGTCGCAGAACGAATAGCATTAACCCTTGTAGCTGTTATAACAATATATATTCCCAAACTCATTCCGTCTCTGGATATTTTTGTAAAAAATTCCTCTTCTTCAAACCCCATTTCTTTTATTGCATCAAAATTATCAATCATAACTATCCATGATGTCAAAGTTTCATCTGCCGTTTGATTATACATAGATATATTCTGTGAAAATTCCTTAGCCATTAGTTTCTTTCTATTCTTTATTTCATCTTCCAGAAGTCTCTTTAACCTGTTATAGTGCTCTCTGTCATCCAAAGATATATATTCCGCTGTATGTGGCAGTCTTTTTAAACTAATCAATGCATTATTTCCAAAATCTAAAACAAACAAATTCACATCATAAACATCGTATTTTAACGCTATACTTAACGCAACTGTCGTCAAAAATACACTTTTACCAAATCCTACAGATGCAATATACATAGTATTTCCATCATTCGTAATATTAATATCATAGTTTTTTTGGACTTGTAACTCAGGTATATCAAGCATTCCTATCGGAATAGAAATACCATTCTCTATATAGTCACTTCGACTAACAACTGTATTTATAAGTGGACTTTTGACTTTAGTATTCAGTGGTGGAAGCCAAGGCTTTTTTACATCTATTACATTATTATCAGATTTTATTTTCCATTCTACGTAATAGTTGTTTATATAATCTACTATCACTTCCAATTGTGTGCTAGTTGCCTTTTTCTCAATTTCGGATAAACCTAAATCTTCATTTACAATCATTCCTTGACCGATACTGTTTACTATATAAACTCTGTTATCCAGTACAATTTCACTTTCTTCTTTTTCATAATAAGGGGCACCACTCCACGCAGACTGAAATAGTTCATATATCTCATTATTTCCTACTTGTAAATATGCTCTTCCCGGCAAAGTGATACTTGCAGCATCCGGTGTCTTTAATATTTCTTTACTGTCAGATTCATCTTGAACTTTTAATGCAAGTTTAAATCTGGAATTTGACCATATCTGGTCATCTACTACTCCACTTGGTTTTTGTGTTGCCAATATGAGGTGTACACCCAAACTCCTTCCTATCCTTGCAGTAGATACAAGTTCTTTCATAAACTCCGGCTGTTCCTTTTTAAGTTCTGCAAATTCATCACTTATAAGAAACAAATGTGGCATTGGAACATTTACAACACCTTCTCTGAATAGGCTCATATATGCATTAATGTGATTTACATTATTTTCATTGAAAATCCTTTGACGACTTGCAAGTTCACTTTTTATAGATGCCAAAGCTCTCATACTCTCACTACCGTCAAGATTAGTTATCGTACCAAGTAAATGTGGCAACTTTCTAAATAAAGATGCCATTCCTCCACCCTTATAATCAATTAGCAAAAAACCTACCTCATATGGGCTGAATTTTATCGCAAGTGAAGTTATATATGTTTGTATTATTTCAGACTTACCCGAACCTGTAGTACCTGCAACCAAACCATGTGGACCATGTACCTTCTCATGTAAATCCAACTCAACTATATCATTTTCAGCTCTCATTCCTATTGGTACTGCCAATGATTTTTCTGACTTATTGGTGCTCCACCTTTTTTCAATATTTAGTTCATTTATCTTATTGATATTATAAAGTTCACAAAATGTTATGCTCTCAGGTATATGACTTGTACTGCTTAAAACATGACTTAATACTCCTATATTCCTGGCAAGTAACTCAAAGTTAGTACTTCCATTTTGATTAATATTTATTTTCTTATCTATGTATTCACCATATTTTATCAAAAGTGTACCTTCTTTGGCATGGTCTAATAATACTATAGTATCTATAAATTCAGGTAAATTTGCTCTTAAATAGCTTGTGTATATTACTGAGCAACCCAGCTTTTCACAATCTCCATTGATATACTCTATTATGGAATGAGATAAAATAAATTCCGGTTCATCTATTACAAATAAAAAATGTGGCAGAAAAGTAGATTTACCTTTACTTTCATCATACTTTTGTGACCTTTCTTTTAAAACCTGATTTACACTATTTAACACCTGATCTCTTGTTCTATCTGAATATACCATTCCAAATGCATTCGACATCTGCAATCTACAATGTGGCAACCACTTCATCCATTCAAATGAAGATTGATACTTTTCATCAAAAACAACAATAATTTGTAAATCTCTATAACTTTGAAATGTTGTAAGTTGGCATATATATGATTTTAACTGTTCATGTACAAATTGCCTGTTTCCAACCAATCCAAGCCTTGACTTCCTCAATGAGAACACCAAGTCCTTTTCAAGGATACTATATTCATCTTTCAGCGATTTAGCTTCTTCATAAAGTTTATCAATATTTGATGAAATACCCTTTTCTGTCAATGTTACTCTAAACGAAACTTCACCTGTATATCTTCCCAATGTAATATTTAAAAAATCACGATCTGATGGAAGTCTTTCATATATCCTACTGCTATAATTATTTATTATTTTAACTATATCACTTGTACTTGGATAATTATAGTTATATGACTCCTTCTCTTCTATATATTTATTATATAGTTCCTTACGCTTGTCTAACAGATATTTTTCGTACAAAACGGCATTTTTCCTGTTTGTCTCACTCCGTTCACTTCTATCCTTAAAAAATCTAATTATCGAAAATATTACAGTAACTATTGTTATTCCTATACTCATAAGGAGATAACTACCTCTGCCTATCAACATACCAACACCAACTGTTACTGCTGAAGATGTTATAGGTGGTAATACAGTCATAATTAGTTCATTTTTATCCACTTTCAAAAACTCAGGTGGTGATTTTATTTCTATACTGTCGTTAGGAATTCTCTTTATTATCCTTGGAGAACGCTTATATTCAGGAAAGTCGGAAAATGGCAGTATTGATTTATCCATAGGAGTCAGTAAACTTGTGAATTTATTCTCTCTCCCACATACCTTTATATAATCTCTATGAAAAGTCAGTAAGCATTCACCTATTAAGATGCAATCTCCTCTTATTAAATCAAAGCAGTCTTTCCTTAACCTTCTTTTGTTTAAATAAATGAGCTCACTCTCAACTTCTCCAATTATTTTTATTCCATTTCCACTAACCTTCAAAAATACATTGCTGTCACTAATTTTTTTATATCCCCATCTTTTTCCAATGAAAAAAAGTATCCGGTCTGGTATATGTCTTATACTCATTACATAATTCTAAAGTAACTATTATTTTTATCTGATATAGTCTTGATGTCTTTAACAGCAACTTCTTCATAATACTCTTCACTTAAAGCCAGTATATAGTCCATATTTATGCCTTTCATTAGAATAAAACAACTATTTATTATTCTTACTTAACTACCGGTGATGCATATTTACCGGGATCCTTAGCGGGTTTACAGTATTCTCTCCATTCATCAAAGCTATGAATATCATGCTCTTTTTCCGTCTACTGAATTTTTCAGCACTTATTTTTAACTCCTTCAAAAGACACTTCTCTACCCTCAGGCAGTATAATTGACATTATTTCCTCTTCACTTGGATTACCTGTAAGTACTATATCCACTGCCATATTTGCCCTTACTTTATTTATATCATTTTTCTTTACTTCATCACATAGCCTCTTAAGTTCAGGGAACATAGTGAACAGCTTTGTATTATTTTCGTAGATGTTTTCTATATCAGTAAAATGTATCTGCCTACACCCCTCAAAAAAGCTTAATGTTCTTACTGAATTTGTATCAAAATCCGACCAAACTACATTATCCATGTTTTGTTCCATAAACTTACTAAATTGTGATGTGTATATTAGGTTTATTCTGTTTTCATCTTCCAAATCCTCTATGATATCTTCATACTCTTTTTCAAACAGCTCTCCTGTCTCCACATCAATATATATCATCCTTTCTGTATTATTGTTCTTATCTTCATTTGAAGGCACTATATCTTCCGCTCCGAATACAAGGCAGGGCTTATTCTCATACATTCTTGTTGTGAACATAGTATAGTCGGTAGGCATTATGTTCATATTCTTTTCTTTTAAAAATTTCAAGAACATCTATTTCATTTTTTATTTGCTTACCTCCTATACCATAAACCTTTACGTCAAAATTTTCTATATTTCTTTCTAAATATGTTTTATCTGTATTGACATCCCTCATTCTGTTTGAATTCACTGTCATGTTCACTTCCACAGCATATTTTAGAGGTATATATAGCATATATCTTATTACAGGGTCTTCACCTTCTTTCATATCATTATCCTGTATCGCACAGAGGGCATTTCCGTCTTCACTAATCAAAAGCCTTTGCAGATTATTTTTTATTCCCCATGTCACTGTGTAACCGTCATCTACAATCTTATGTGTTGTATTTTCATCCACCTTTTTATCTTTACTTCCACATCCGATGCAAAATATTATGCAAAATACAAATAATAAAAGGGTTCTCTTCATCCTTCTACTCCTCCGCCAATATATCTATCTGTTATCAGGTATAGGCTTATAACTCGGTCTTGCCATCTTATATGGCTCTATATATTTTTTAAATTCATCAAAGTTATTAATCTTATGTGGCAGTCCGTCTACCGAATGCCTACAATCTACTATCACTCCGTCAAACGATATATCCTCTACATTCTCAAAGAACATATCTGCTAATTCCTTATCGCTTATACTGTCAGATAACATAAAGGTCACTTTTGCCCTTTCTCCTTCAGATATAAGTTTATTCAGATTCTCCCTTAATTTTGGAAATAATTCATAAAGCCTCTTACTTTCTTTTGGAATTCTGTCTATATCATATACATATATATTTGTAAACCCTTCCCAATATGAAGAGGAAATAATATCTATATATGAATAAAGTGAATTTTGTTTTAAAAGCATCTTATTAAAGACATCCCATTTATTAACGGCAGTTATCCTCTCACCTTTACTACGTCTGTCTAAAACATCTCTTGCCCAATCTTCAAAATATGTCTCGTCTTCTATATTGATAAATACTGCTTTTTGCTTATCTTCATATCCGTTTTCTATATCTTCACTTGTTCTTTCAGACTGCACCATAATATATGGTTTTCCATCATATTCTAATGTCATTGCTGTATATGGCATGTCAGGTTTTATATTATCATCATTATCAAAGACACTTTTCACATCTATTGTTTTGAGCTTTTCTCCTGTTTTAATATCATATATATCAACATTGAATTTATCAAGCTCTGTAGTTTTCAAATTGTATCCCAAAGGATTTCCGTTTTCATCCCCAAAAGTATCCAAATACCTTCCCTGTAAGTCATTATCTATAGTGTATTTATTGGGAATTATTTCCTTATCATCACCTCCCCATTTCATATCATCACCTATCCCCTTATGTGAATAGATTACACATATTGCATTTTTATCCTCATTAATTTCACTTGCATAATAACCGCTTTTATATTTACGCTCGTACCCTCCTCTTTCAATCTTATCTGCTTTTTTAGTACAAGCACATAAGCACAGACAAAGTAATATACAAATGAAAATCTTACTTTTTTTCATTTTTCACTCCATTATTGTCAAGATTATCAAACAATTCATCCAATACAGGTAACCTATCTCCACATGTTCTAAAGTAAGACCCCCTTAATTCTTGCAGTGCCTCCTCAACCTCTGCTTTATCCATATTTAAAACATTAACGTCCTCACCACCATACCATATAGACTTAATAACCGAGTCATTATTTTCTCCACTACTATCTTTGCTACCTTTATTATCATTACTGTCTTTATTGTCTCTAATATCGTTGCTGGCTTTAATATCATTGCTAGCTTTATTGTCTCTGATATCGTTGCTGGCTTTAATGTCATTGTCGTCTTTAGTATCATCGCCGTCTTTATTACCTTTATTACTGCAATTTTCTAGTTCATCTAAAAAACCTTTCTTATTGCCATTATATATGCTATCTTTATATTCTTCTTTTACATCATCCTTCCTTTCATTCACTAATTCTATACCCTTGTATTTCATAAGTAGCCCTTCTATTCCTATACGATTCATTGTGCCTATCTTTTCTAATTTAGCATGATCATATGCCCCTATTAACACCAACTTTCTCTTGCCACCTACCTCATATTCTCCTCCTAAATAGAACCACTTAGCTGCCATCTCATCCTTTTTATGATCTATTTGAGCATCCAATTCTTTATCATTTTTTTTATAATCTACTATAGTGCTTACAGTTCTTTGTACGGCTCTGACTCTTAAATCATTACCTATGTGTTTAATTTTTGAATTATCAGCTATGGCTTCCTCTTGTTTTATATATTCAGCCAAGCCCTCTCTTCCGTAATATATTCCATTTCCAAAATTTCCTGCTCCAAATTCATATACTGAACTCACAAAAAGCCCCAATGCCGGATTGGCAATATATATAGCGTCAATTAAAGGAATAGCTATCAAATCTGCATAAAACTTTTCTCTCAATAATCTTTTCTTCTCATTTAAGGCTTCCAAATCCTCTATTTTCATCTGAGAATCTACATTTGTTGATTCTCTAAGTATATCGGTTTTAACCGATATTTCTGCATTAATCGCATCTCCAGGGCGTGCGTCAACACCTGTCAATTCAAGCATCTTACCGGAATATTTTTATAGAATAATCATAACTTTTCAGTTTATTATTAAATGACAGACTATTTATATTTAATTCAGATAACTGTGGAACAGATGCACTTGTAAGAGTTTTTATTTTTTTAGTTTCTGAGGCTTCACCTATCACATCATATGCACTTCCAAATAATGTAGCAAGTGCAATAAGTCTTTCATTTCTTAATACTAAATCATTATAGTCATCCATATTTCTTATATCCTCTTCTAAGAAAAATACAACTATTTAATCCCAATTTGTATTCTAAACATGTGTACAGCATACCCATATATTTTACAGCACGTATATTACTTCCATCATATTGGCCATATACAATTCCATACGGATCTTCAGATTCTACCGGCTTTAGCATAGCATTGATTGCCCTTGTAAGTTCGCTGTCCCCATCACTTATACTTAAATTTAATATATATTCTGATATAAACATTTGTGAAACTGTATTTTCAGGTACCTTAGAAAATGCTTTATCAAAATCTTTTCTTGCGAGGTTTATGAAAAAATCCTCCTCACCACATTTCTTCATAGGAATATACATACTACGTAGTTCAGGTAATTCAAAACCTAATCTACACAGTTCGTTTATTTCTTTGTATGTTAGCCCACCCTTTAACAAATCATATCTGTTTGACTCCAAGTTAAGACTGTTTATTAAATTTGCACTAAGTTCTGTAAAATATATCTCTCCTGCCACAGTATTAAACTTTACTGCAGATAACTCTGTCTTTGTATCAAGTATTATATTTTTCAAGTCTTTTTACATTCATCAAATATACCAGCTGTATTATCCGCAAATCTCTCCATAGCATCTATATATCCTCGATATTTGGATATATTCCACCTAAGCCTGAATATTCTTCGCATATTGACATGTTTTCTATTAAATTCTCTATCTATAGCAGCTTCCCATTTGTCAATATATTCTTCAAATTTTTCCCTATATATAAATCCGATATTCGGCAACCTACTTGCTTCTATGGAATATATTTCCATAGCTCTTGAATATTCTATTTGCCATGAACCATATACCTTAACTAAAGGTGCAATTATATTTTCAGTATAGCTTCGTACACTTCTCCATGCAGCCCCTTTAAATTCTATAGATAAACTATTGGCTATATCATCAAGTACTATTTTAGTTGATAATATTCCACAGTCTATCTTCTCTATATTTGATTTTATACTTCTAGCTTTAATCCTTGCCTCCAATGGCCATATAAACATATCTTTTCCACCTATAAAATTCACTTTAATAGACTTTTTACTTGACAAATTATTTCTTTCTGCTTCTTTATCCGCATCATCTAATGCTACACCGGTCTGGATAATAAATTCGCACATCTTTTTTAATGCATCTTGTACAAACTCACCTGATACTACACCGCCCTCATATGTCTTTGAACATTCTATATCACCCGGTATTTCATCTGATATATCTGAATCAAAAAAATTTTTATCAGCAACAATATATTTAATATTATTGCTTAAAGCCTTTTCAAGACTAAATACTAACTCAATATTGTTTTTTATCTCCATATTTTATTCCTATATTCTCAAAAAGGGATGCGAATTAACACATCCCTTTACAAACATTAATTTTTTTGTTATTTGCTTTTGTCGCATCATTATCAGCTTCTTCATAGAAGTTTGCATTTGCTATCAACCCTTGTGCAACATCATTTATCAACGTTGAAATAGCCTCAAAGCTTGGCGCCAAGCTCTCGTATCTTGCAATATATGCATTTGCACCTGATCCTCTCCACAGTTCTGGTAATTCTTGTTTTATAACTCTGTCAAGAAATCTTCTTAACTCATTATATCTCTCATTTCCTGTTGACCTGAACATCTCAGCTCTTTCTCGTACCTGATTTGTTTCAATACCTATCTGCATAAAACTCCCCTTTCTCACATTCGGTTAAAATACTGTTTATATTTGTTATATCAAACAATAATAATATTGTCAATATTCAATATATTTCAACTAACTATATATTCAATATATTTCAACTAACTATATGTGCGTAAATACAATGTATTATAATCTATTATATAAAACCGATATTATGAAACTGATAATATTTCATTTATCTGTGATACCAATGTATCACAGTCAATTCCATGTACCATGCAAGCCTCTTCTAAAGTCTCCATCTGTGATGAAGGACATCCAAGGCAATGCATACCTGTTCTCATAAGTATAGGTGCTATTAAATCATTTGTAATCAACAGTTCACCGATTGTCATATTCTTATTTATTGTCATAATCTTACTCCTTTACAATATTTTTTTATTCAGTATAAATCTTTTTGCCGAAATCTTCTATACCTTTTTTTATTTCATCTATAGTCAAGCCGGCAAAGCCTACCAAAACGGTGGATTTTCTTATATTTCTACCTGTATAAAAAACAGATATAGGATAAAGTCTGATTCCTGCAAGTCTTCCGCAGTTTATTATCTCTTCCTCACTCATATGTTCCAGTGTAAGTAAGATATGTAGTCCCGAGTTATTTTCAAAAACTTTTGCTTGTGGCAGATTATTTCTTATACTTTCAATAAGAGCATCCCTCTTTAGCCTGTAGTTGGTTCTCATTCTGTTCAGATGTCTTTCAAAATATCCTTCCTTTATAAATGTTTCAAGGATATTTTGATCGGATCTTGGAACCGTACAGGAGAGAAATTTAAGTTTGCTCTCATACTCTTCCATCAGCTTTTCAGGAAGAACCATATAAGCCACTCTTATCGCCGGTGCTATTGCCTTTGAAAATGTTCCCATATATATGATTTTTGAAGGATCAAGCCCCTGCATAGCAGGTATGGGTTTACCTACAAATCTAAACTCCGAATCATAATCATCTTCTATTATATATCTGTCACTCTTTCATAGCACCATGAAATCAGCTCTCTTCTTCTGTTTATAGGCATTATAACACCGGTAGGATATTGATTTGCAGGCATCAGATAGCATATATCGGCATCAGTTGATTCAAGTATATCTATACTCATACCTTCATCATCCATATCCACACTGAGTACATTCCATGACATTGATTTAAAGATCTCTTTAGCTTTAATATATCCCGGATTTTCAAGTGCAATATTTCTTTTCCCTATCAATAATCCAAGAAGCAATATCAAATACTCGCTACCTGCTCCGACTATTATATTTGAAGGAGAACACACCACTCTTCTTGCAGTATGAAGATAATCTGCTATCTGAGTTCTAAGTCCGAACTCTCCCTGCTTATCTCCTGCAATAAAAACATCTTCCTTTTCACTTGAAAACACCTTTCTTGCAATACTTCTCCAGGATGCGTAAGGAAAACTCTTTGAGTCGATTCTTGTAGGTGAAAAATCAATCTTTATATCATCTTCAATCCTAAAATCTTTCCTTTTGGTTTCCCTTTTATATTTCTTTCTTTCAATGTTTAAAACATCCAGACGATTTACAATATATCCGCTACCGCCTCTGGATTTTAAATATCCTTCAGCTAAAAGCTGTTCATAGGCATTAACCACAGTGGTTCTTGATATCTTTAAACTCTGCGCTAAGCTCCTTGTTGAAGGAAGTTTGGTTTCTGGCAAGATTTGCCCGCTTTTTATCTCATTCTTTATAAATTCATAGATTTGCTCATATATAGGGCAATCACTATTTAAATCTATAAGGAGTTCCATCAGTCATTCTTAGGAAGCTTGAATGAGCTCTTAAGTGATACTATTCTGTTAAATACCAATGCATCAGGCTTCGAATCCTTAGCATCTACACAGAAGAATCCGTTTCTTACAAACTGAAAGCTGTCATATGCCTTTGCATCTTTAAGACATGGCTCAACATAGCAATCTTTAAGTATTGTCAATGAGTTTGGATTGAGATTCAAGTTTCCGTTCTCGTCAAGCTTGCCCTTTTCCTCATCAACTATATTCTCATAAAGTCTCATTTCAGCCTTAAGTGCAGTTTTTGCATTTACCCAGTGAATTGTTCCCTTTACCTTTCTCTCACTAAAACCTGAACCTGACTTTGTCGCAGGATCATATGTGGCATGAACCGCAATTATTTCACCGTTTTCATCCTTTTCCACAGATGTACAGGTTACAAAATAGGCACCCATAAGTCTTACTTCATTTCCCGGGAAGAGTCTGAAATACTTCTTTGGAGGTACTTCCATGAAATCCTCTCTCTCAATATAGAGTTCTCTACCAAACTCTATTTCTCTTTCTCCAAGCTCAGGATTTTCAAGATTATTAGGCATTGTACATAATTCAGACTGACCTTCAGGGTAATTATCTATTATAAGCCTTATAGGATCAAGTATTGCCATTATTCTTGACTTCTTAAGCTTTAGATCCTCTCTGATACAATACTCAAGCATTGCCGACTCTATAGAAGAATCCGCCTTTGATACTCCGGCAAGTTTTACAAAGTTTCTGATTGCATCAGGAGTATAACCTCTTCTTCTAAGTGCAGCTATTGAAACAAGTCTCGGATCATCCCATCCGTCAACTATTCCGTCCTCTACAAGTTTCTTGATATATCTCTTACCCGTTACCACATTTGTAAGATAAAGCTTTGCAAACTCAATCTGTCTTGGCGGATGATCGTACTCACACTCTTTTACGACCCAGTCATAAAGCGGTCTGTGATCCTCAAACTCCAAAGTACAAAGGCTGTGTGTAATATTTTCTATAGCATCTTCTATCGGATGTGCAAAATCATACATAGGATAGATACACCATTTATCACCTGTATTATGATGAGTCATTCTTGCAACTCTGTAGATTACCGGGTCTCTCATATTGATATTTGGTGATGCCATATCAATCTTTGCACGAAGCACACGGCTTCCGTCCTCACAAAGTCCGTTCTTCATCTCTTCAAAGAGCTTTAAGTTCTCTTCAACCGTTCTGTTTCTGTATGGACTTTCCTTTCCCGGAGTTTTAAAATCTCCTCTGTACTCTCTGATTTCATCGGCACTTAAATCACAAACAAATGCCTTACCCTTCTTTATAAGAAGAATCGCCTTCTCATACATCTCCTCAAAATAGTTTGAAGCAAAGAACAGTCTGTCCTCAAATTCTCCTCCAAGCCATTTAACATCTTCAAGTATTGAGTGTACGAACTCCTCTTTTTCCTTTGTAGGATTTGTATCGTCAAATCTTAAGTTGAATTTTCCGCCGTACTCTTTTGCAATATCATTATTTAAAATAATTGACTTTGCATGACCTATATGCAAATATCCGTTTGGCTCCGGTGGGAATCTGGTCTGCACATGGTCAAATCTTCCGGACTCAAGGTCCTTTTCTATCTCTATCTCAATAAAATTCTTTGAAACTGTCTCAGTATTGGTATTTTTAATTTCTTCTGACATAAGTTTCCCCCATCTGTATCGGTTTATTCACTAAGCTATTATTATATCATTGATATATCTCTATCGCAATCCCGCACAAGCTTTAATATTTAAAAATCCCCCTATTATCTCATATGATAATAAGGGGATGAAATATTTTTTATTCTGTGAATAAAGGTGTTGAGAAGTATCTGTCACCGCTGTCAGGTAAAAAGTGCAACTATAGTCTTTCCCTCATTCTCAGGCTTTTTAGCCTCCTCAATTGCAGCAAAGAGTGCCGCACCTGAAGATATACCTACAAGGATACCCTCTTTTGATGCTATAAGTCTGCCATACTCAAATGCTTCCTCGTTTTCTACTTTGATAATCTCATCATATATCTTTGTGTTAAGTGTATTAGGAATAAATCCTGCTCCGATACCCTGGATCTTATGAGGACCGCTCTTTCCTTCAGAAAGTATAGGAGAACCTGTAGGCTCCACTGCGATCACCTTAACATTTGGCTTCTTCTCCTTTAAGAACTCACCTACACCTGATATAGTACCGCCGGTTCCGATACCTGAAATAAAGATATCAACCTCACCTTCAGTATCATTCCAAATCTCAGGACCTGTTGTAGCCTTGTGAACTGCAGGATTTGCCTTATTTTCAAACTGTGCAGGTATAAAGCTTCCTTCAATGCTTGCAGCAAGCTCCTCAGCCTTGGCAATAGAACCCTTCATTCCCTTTGATCCTTCTGTAAGCTCTATTGTAGCTCCATATGCCTTAAGGATATTTCTTCTCTCAACGCTCATTGTCTCAGGCATTGTAAGAATAACCTTATATCCCTTTGCTGTACCTACTGATGCAAGTCCGATTCCTGTATTACCTGATGTAGCTTCTATAATAGTAGAACCCGGCTTTAATTTGCCTTCCTTTTCTGCCGACTCAATCATTGCAAGTGCAATTCTGTCCTTTACAGAACCTGCCGGATTGAAATATTCAAGCTTTACCAATACTCTTGCTTTAAGGCCAAGCTCCTTTTCAATATTTGACACTTCTACCAATGGTGTATTACCGATTAACTCACTACTGCTCTTATAAACTCTAGACATACAAACCTCCGTTTTCTGTATTCCTGTTTTCCTACTTGTTTTATGGGTTTATAATAATCTATTTATTTTTTTGTTTGTCAAGCAGTTTTTTTATTTTTTTCTTGATATTTATATTTTTTTATACAATAAAATATCGCTATATTAAATAACATGAGGGCTTTATATGTTAGACAATGCAGGTATAAAAATAGCACAGGGTGAAAAGATATCCTGTGAAGAGATAGACAGGGGTAAACGACAATATGTCCGAACCTCATTTTTCATGAATTTTTTTGAACTATATTATCTGGAAAGTGGCGAAAGATACCAGATGATTCAAAAATGAACTTGTTATTATGAAACCCGGAGATTTTTATAATATTACCTCCATATGTACTTCATCACTCTTTCGGTCGGGAAGATGTTGCTTTTTAAGCGTATTGTACTTTACTTTTACATTGAAGAAATAGAATCGGAGGAAATATATCAAAAACTGTTAAACGACTTCAGGTTTTATCATTATAATAAGAATACCAAATTTTTCCATACATCGACTGCTTGAAATGTTATTGGATGAAGAAGAAAAATAATATACTTTCCGGTGAATATAAAAAAACATTATTAAATTTATTACTTATAACAATTCTCAGACAATCAAAACCCGAGGTCCGAAAGAGAGATAACAACAGAATAAACCAGGTGATACACTATATACATAATAATTATATGAGTGACTTAAGTCTCGAAGTACTGTCAAAGCTCTTTTTTTATTTCAAAGTACCATTTATCCAGAGAATTTAAAAAGAGAACTTCAAAAACGGTAGTTCAATATATAAATAAAAACAAGGATAATGCACGCAGAAAGAAAAATAATGGAGACAAAAAATCTCTTACCGAGATATCTCATGAGACCGGATTTTCTTCACTTACCCATTTTTAACCGAGTTTTTTTAAGTCCGAAAACAAATCTTACTCCAAGTGAATACAGAAAAAAATTTATTTGTATAAAAAGAAAAAAATTCTCTTGCATAATATTCTTTTTTTAATGTATATTTATAAATGTATTTTTATAGCTATACATGTTTATAAGCTATTTATTTCTATATTTTTATACGGTATTTTTTTATACATAGGAGGCTTTTATGGCAAAGGAAAAAGTTGTATTGGCATATTCAGGCGGTCTTGATACCACCGCTATTATACCTTGGTTAAAAGGAACATTTTAATTATGATGTAATTTCTGTCACGCATAGACTGCGGTCAGGGAAATGAGCTTGACGGTCTTGAGGAAACGAGCCAAAATTATCCGGTGCAGAGAAAACTCTACATTATCGATATGATTGATGAATTCTGTGATGATTATATTGTTCCATGTGTACAGGCAGGTGCAGTATATGAAAACAAGTATCTTCTCGGTACATCAATGGCAAGGCCGGGAATCGCAAAGGCGCTTGTGAGATGTCGCAAGAAAAGAAGGTGCATCTGCAATCTGTCACGGTGCTACAGGAAAGGGAAACGATCAGATACGATTTGAGCTCTGCATCAAGGCTCTTGCACCCGATCTTAAAATTATAGCACCTTGGCGTATGACAGATATATGGCAAATGCAGTCTCGTGAGGATGAGATAGCTTATTGTAAGGCACATGGCATTGACCTTCCTTTCTCAGCTGATTCAAGTTACAGCCGTGACCGCAACCTTTGGCATATCAGTCATGAAGGTCTTGAGCTTGAAGATCCTTCTATTGAGCCGAACTATGAGCATGTACTTATGCTTGGAGTAACACCTCAAAAAGGCTCCTGATAAGGAAACCGAGATTTATCTAAGCTTTGAAGCAGGTGTTCCTGTCAGCTTTAAACGGCGAAAAAAATGAAAGTCTCAGAAATCATTACAAAATTAAATGAGATTGGAGGTGCCAACGGTATCGGTATCATAGATATAGTTGAGAAACCGTGTTGTAGGTATGAAATCAAGGGGTGTTTATGAGACTCCGGGCGGAACTATACTTATGGAAGCTCATGATGCACTTGAGGAGCTTGTACTTGACAGAGCTACATTTGAAGTGAAGAAAGATATGGGAAATAAATTTGCACAGATAGTTTATGAAGGAAAATGGTTTACACCTCTTCGTGAGGCTATTCAAAGCTTTGTAGAGTCTACACAACAGTATGTAACAGGCGAGGTTAAACTTAAGCTGTATAAGGGAAATATTATAAAATCCGGTACAACATCACCATACTCTCTTTATTCAGAGTCACTTGCATCATTTACAACCGGTGATTTGTATGACCACCACGATGCGGACGGATTTATAACATTATTCGGTCTGCCGTTAAAGGTAAGGGCTATGAAGATGGCTGAAATTAATAAAGATAAATAAAACTAAAGGGGCTAAAATTTGCCCCTTAATTTTATTTATTCTTATTATTTACATAGTTTACAAGTCCGCCTGCATTTATGATATGTTTTTGCATAAACTCAGGGAAAGCCTGACCTTTATAGGTCTTTCCTGTTGTAATATCAGTAATAAGTCCGGTATCAAAATCCACCTTTGACCTCATCACCTGCTTTTTATCTCTGCGCAGCCTCAGGGCTTTCAATAATAGGTAAACCTATATTTATTGCATTTCTGTAAAAAATTCTTGCAAATGTATCTGCAATTACCACACTTACTCCGCTTGCCTTGATAGAAAGCGGTGCATGCTCTCTTGATGAACCGCAACCGAAATTCTTTCTTGCTACAATGATATCTCCCTTTTGAACCTTATTCACAAATTCTTTATCAATATCTTCCATACAATGCTTTGCAAGCTCTTCACCTGTTGTGGCATTAAGATATCTTGCAGGAATTATAACATCGGTATCCACATTTTCACCGTATTTAAATACATGTCCTCTTGCTTCCATATTAACCTCCCGATCTTTATACTGTAGGTGCCACTATTTTTCCTGCTATCGCACTGGCTGCAGCCACTGCAGGAGAAGCAAGATACACCTCTGATTCAACATGTCCCATTCTTCCGATAAAGTTTCTGTTGGTAGTGGATATACATCTCTCACCTGCCGCCAAAACTCCCATGTATCCTCCAAGACAAGGACCGCATGTAGGAGTTGAAACTATTGCACCGGCGTCTATGAAAATATCTACCAGTCCTTCTTTTATAGCCTGCTTGTAAATCTCCTGTGTTGCAGGAATTACAATACATCTTACATTCTTTGCAACCTTCTTATCCTTCATCTGTGCAGCCGCACTTCTAAGGTCTGAAATATGTCCCGTTTGTACATGAACCGATTACAGCCTGGTCGATCTTTATATCACCGAATTCACCTATTACCTTTGTATTTTCAGGTAAATGCGGGAATGCAACTGTAGGCCTTAATGCTGACAGATCAATATCGATAACCTCATCATATACAGCATCACTCGTCAGCTTCAAAAATCTTGGGGCTTCTGTTTGAATGCTCCTTGATATAATCCAAAGTTATATCATCTACCGGGAATATGCCGTTTTTTCCACCGGCTTCGATTGCCATATTACAGATTGTAAATCTGTCATCCATAGATAATGATGCAACACCCTCACCTGCAAACTCCATTGATTTATAAAGCGCACCGTCTACACCTATCTTTCCGATAATATGAAGAATCACATCCTTACCGCAAACATCTTTTGAGAGCTTACCCTTTAAATTAAACTTTGATTGCGCTCGGAACCTTAAACCATGCTTTACCTGTAACCATACCGGCGGCCATATCTGTAGAACCTACACCGGTTGAGAATGCCCCAAGAGCACCATAAGTACATGTGTGAGAATCAGCACCTATTATACAGTCACCTGCCACGGTAAGTCCCTGCTCAGGTAAAAGTGCATGTTCAATTCCCATTCTTCCGACATCAAAGAAATTAACTATCTCATTCTCATCTGCAAAATCTCTACATGTCTTACAGTTCTGAGCAGATTTAATATCCTTATTCGGAGCAAAATGGTCCATTACCAGTGCTATCTTCTCACCGTTAAATACCTTTTTTTATTTTTCAAATTTCTTTATCTCATTGATTGCAACTGGTGATGTGATATCATTTCCAAGCACAAGATCCAAGTCAGCCTCTATAAGCTGGCCGGCTTCTACGAAGTCCAGTCCTGCATGGGCAGCCAAAATCTTCTGTGTCATTGTCATTCCCATATTTTTTTCCTCTTTTCATTTAATTACTGTTGATTGTAACATATCAAATGATATAATAGCGATATAAATTTAATATATCAAGTATTACATATAGTTATATTGGTTACAGATTAACTATAATTTTAATATATATAATGTAACTAGGCGGAGGAATATGGAACAGCATTTATCACAATATAGAATATTTTTTGAGGTGGCCAAGGCCGGCAGTATATCAAAAGCCGCAAAGCTATTGTATATCAGCCAACCTGCCATATCAAAATCAATCCTAAGGTTGGAAGAAGGTCTTGAAATCGCACTCTTTGTAAGAACATCAAAGGGTGTCAGCCTTACACCGGAGGGACAGATTTTTTATGAGTATTTGCAGAATGCATTTTCGGCTATAGAAGCAGGTGAAAATCATCTCACAAAGATAAAACAATTCAATATAGGTAAAATAACGGTCGGAACAAGTAATACACTTTGTAAATATATTTTACTTCCGTATCTGAACAAATTCATGAAGGAAAATCCACATACCATGGTAAGTATTTTTACTCAGTCTTCCGATGAAACAAGCTTTCTTCTCTCTGAAAATAAAATTGATATCGGTCTTGTTGCAAAGCCTGCTAAAGTCAACAATATGTCATATATAAATATAATGGAGATACATGATGTCTTTGTAGCAACTCCCGGATATCTTAACAGTCTGAAACATATATTTAACAACAACTTCAATCCCTTCAGAGACGGAAATATAATGTTATTGGATAAAAACAATGCCACAAGAAAATATATTGACAATTGTATAGAAGATTCCAAACTTCAGCTCAATCAATCCATTGAAACAAGCAATATGGAACTTCTTATAGAGTTTGCAAAAACCGGAATAGGTATCGCCTGTGTTATAAAGGAGTTTATACAAAAAGAACTTGAAGAAGGAACATTGGTGGAAATAGAGATGCCTGAAGGTCTTACAATACCAAAAAGAGAGATTGTATTTTTATATGATGAAAAGAATATCAATCCTTCTCTCGGCAAATTTTTAAATATTCTAAAATAAAAAATATTCCAGGCCATATGACCCGGAATTGCTTTTATCTTTCTTTTATTATTTCAAGTATTTCACTTGGTTTTATTTATAATATAATCAGCCTTATTTTCTCTAAGCTCATCCTCATCTCTAAATCCCCAGAGTACTCCTATGCTTGTAACTCCGGCTCTGAGAGCTGTCTGCATATCCGTAGCGGTATCTCCGACATAGAGTATCTCTGTTTTTGAGAGTCCAAGCTCCTTTATTATCATATTTAAAGAAGTAGGATCGGGCTTCTTTGGAATACCGTCCCTCTCTCCGTATATCAAATCAAATACTCCGGCACCGAAAATCCCATTTATATTTTTCTCCACACCGAGTTGTGATTTATTTGATAAAACCACAGACTTTATTCCCATCCGCTTTAGAGCTTCAAGAAGCTCTGTAATACCGTCATAGGGCTTAACACCCTTTAGACAATCCACAGCAAATATCTCATCATATACTTTGTAAGCTTCATTTGCAAGTTTCAAATCCCTATCACCGTTATATATCAATGATCTGTCCACGAACTTCTTTGCACCTTCTCCGACAAAATATCTTGTATGCTCTATATCAATTTCTTTTAACCCGAAATGTTTCATTGTTTTACTCATACAATACGACAGTGCAGTCAATGTATTAAGCAATGTACCGTCCAGATCAAAAATAACAGCCTTTATCATTATTACACCTCAAACAAAAGATCGCCATAGCTTGGCATCGGCCAAAGATCCTTATCCACTATCATTTCCAAAGTATCAATAGGCTTTCTGAGCGCTTCCATTGCAGGAACCACCACCTCATGCATATATTTAGCATGCGCAGTTACATCCGTGATTTCTGCGGCATTATCCATATAATTTTTAAGATTTTCAAGTGCAACTTTTGACTCTTTTAAATGCTCATTAACTTCTATTAAGATAGCATTTTGTGCATAAGGCTCTATACCTGAAACCGCAGATTTTAACTTAATTATAGAATCAGCAAGTCTTGTGGTATATCTTATAACCGCCGGTATAATAGACTTGCCCGCAATATCTATCATAGTCTTTGCCTCGATATTTATTGCTTTTGAATATGCTTCATATTCTATTTCAACTCTTGATTCAAGCTCGGTTCTGGTGAATACCTCAAACTCTTCAAAGAGCTTTATAGAATCCTCAGATACAAGAGCCGGAATGGCATCTATCATACTTGGAAGATTTGAAAGTCCTCTTCTCTTTGCTTCTTTTACCCATTCCTCGGAATACCCGTTTCCGTTAAATATAATTCTTCTGTGAGCGGTGAAGAGTCTTTTGATTATATCATGAACGGCTTCATCAAAATCACTTGCACTTTCAAGCTCATTTGCGACCTCTTTAAAACTTTCAGCCACTATTGTATTTAAAACAATATTCGGTGATGCGATGGAGTCGGAAGAACCTACCATTCTGAATTCGAATTTATTATTTGTAAAGGCAAAAGGTGATGTTCTGTTTCTGTCTGTAGCATCAGTTTCAAAGTCGGGAAGTGTTGCCACGCCTGTCTTTAATGTAGCACCCTGAATGGAATGTGTAGCCTCTACTGTGGAGCAAAGCTGATCTATAACATCCTGAAGCTGATCACCGAGGAACACGGAAATAATAGCAGGCGGTGCCTCATGTGCACCAAGACGATGATCATTACCTACACAGGCGGCAGATTCTCTAAGCAAATCGGCATGCTTGTCAACCGCCTTTAAAATACATGCAAGTACAAGTAAGAACTGTATATTCTCATGCGGTGTATCTCCCGGATTTAACATATTTATTCCGTCATCTGAAGTCAAAGACCAGTTGTTATGTTTTCCCGAACCGTTTACACCTGCAAAAGGTTTCTCATTCAAAAGACATGTAAGTCCATGTCTGCCAGCCACCTTTTTCATGGTCTCCATAGTCACCTGATTGTGATCCACAGCCACATTAACCTGCTCGTAAACAGGTGCCAGCTCATGCTGTGCCGGAGCAACCTCATTATGCTGTGTCTTTGCAGGAACTCCAAGCATCCAAAGTTCATGATTTATATCATTCATATAGGAAGCTATTCTCTCTCTGATAGAACCGAAGTAGTGATCCTCAAGCTCCTGTCCCTTTGGAGGCATTGCTCCAAAAAATGTTCTTCCTGTATAAATCAAATCCTTTCTCTGCAGATACTTTTCCCTGTCTACAATAAAATACTCCTGCTCCGCACCCACTGAAGGTATTACTCTCTTTGTCGTGGTATTTCCGAAGAGTCTGAGTATTCTAAGGGCCTGAGTGTTTATAGCCTGCATTGAACGAAGCAGAGGTGTCTTTTTATCAAGTGCTTCACCCCTGTAAGAGCAAAATGCTGTAGGAATATATAATGTAACACCCAAAGAATCCTTTTTTATAAATGCAGGAGATGTGCAATCCCACGCGGTATATCCTCTGGCCTCAAATGTTGCTCTAAGTCCGCCTGAAGGAAAAACTTGATGCATCCGACTCTCCCTTTGTAAGCTCCTTTGCGGAAAAATTCCATTATGACCTTGCCGTTTTTTCGGTGCGGAAATAAAAGAATCATGTTTTTCGGCGGTTACACCTGTCAAAGGCTGAAACCAGTGGGTATAGTGAGTAGCCCCTCTGTCAATTGCCCACTCCTTCATTCCATGAGCTACTGAATCCGCAATATCATTATCCAGTTCCAGACCGTCTTCGATAGTCTTTTTTAACTTTTTAAATACCGCCTTCGGCAAGTATACCTGCATAGCCTCATCATTGAATACATTAACCCCAAAAATCTCTGTGATTGTATCTCTTTTTTCCATATACACCTTTCAAAAATCTAAGCAAAGCCTAATACATAAAATAAACTTTTTACGGTAATTTCTCTCCCTTAAGTTTTTCGCAAAAAAATTATAGCATATAAAAATATTTTTTTGCATCTTTTGAATATAAAAAAAGCGACTGCTTGTCGATGCAAACAATCTTTTAAAAATCTCTTTATTCTTTTTGAGAAAACATGAATTGCAAAACTTTATTGCTGTAAACAACATTAAGATAATTGCAATTATAATTTGTACATTCACAAATAATATACCCGGATAAATCCCCCATCTAATATGTTCTATACTTTTACTTACCATGTAAAATTGTTTTCCTGCTATTGCACTGATAACAAATGGAAATGTAAATCCTGCATAGCTTGGATAAAATCTGTGTTTTTTCTTATCAGCTGTATAATTTTTAAAAACATCAAGTATTACAAGTACAGCAATCAAATACGACACAAATGAAAAGTCATACAATATTGACAAAAACTCTGCATTCTTTTGCTCAAAAGAACTGATATATCCGGCAACACAAAGACTTGCAGGTGCGGCATAGATACATGCAAGTGCCTTTGCTTCAATCTTCTTATTTCCAAGCTTTATATATCTGAAAGATACATAGAAGAAAAGAGGAATGTAAAGAATGAATCCTATCCAAAAGCAAATCTGTCCAAGTGCTATATTATTAAAAGCCGGTGCAGTAACTGAAGCAACCACTATTCCAACATATACGATAAAATAGCTTGCAACTACCTTCATCAAATCATCAGGTATTTTAATCTTTAAAATAAAATTCAAAGTAAAATAAACTATCAGTACAAAATGTAAGATAATAGCCACATACCAGAGAATCATTGCAAATACAGGTAATATAGGCTTAATATAACCTGCAAGAAGCATCAAAGCCATGGTATATGTTCCCGATACACTTGCAGTCACCGGATTTTTCATATCCGTTACAAAAGCATCAGACATGGTTAAATACTTACATGTTACAAACAATATTCCTACAAATGCCAAAACTCCGCAAAGTATCTTCAAATAAGGACTGTAAGCCGCAAGAAGATTCCCAAGTGCCGCAAGCCCCAATGCCACTCCGCATAAAGGTAAAGGCACCCTTTTTAAAAAACTCATAACTACCCCTTATTAATCTATATTCTTCAATCCCTTTTCTCTAACAATAATCTCAGCCACCTTCTTTGCGGCAATTCCTGTAAATCTGATACACTGCTCCTTGTGCTCTCCGGCACCCATATCAAATTCTCTTGTAAGAACTCTACAGCAGTTTGAATGCTTGCCGTTTGCATCTCTGAAGTAGTCATGTAATTCATGGGTGAGCTCCATACACTTTACTACCTTTGGATCTTTCGGACCGTTCTGCTCGGTTCTACCAAAAATCATACCGAGAGCCATAATACCTCCGTTTAGAGCACCGCACATACATCCGCTCTTACCTGCTCCGACAGCCATACCTGATGACATTGCGATAACTTCTCTCGGAACATCAAGTTCAAAATTGTCTACAACTGCTCGCCATGAGCGCTTCGCAACAGAAGTATCCGTTTCTGTAATTGTCCTCCGCATCCTGTCTAACCTTGTCCACACTGATTTCACTTTTTGATATTCATAATTTCCTCCTGAAACATTTTTCATATAATTCTATCACTAAAAAAATATTTTTTTGTATACTAAAAAAAGGTATAGGTTTTGTGTACCTATACCAAAAAATCCGATTTTTTTATAGCTTTTTTTATATTAATTATTTTGATTTATTTGTTTTTATCGATAATGTTATGGAATTTTTTTAAATATATCTTTGCTATATATTTATCTTCCCAATATATGCCTTGCTACAAACACACCGCTTGCCGAAGCATGTGAAAGTGAGTGAGTAACACCGCTGCCGTCACCGATTACATAAAGATCCTTGTGAAGAGTCTCAAGATTTTTATCAAGCTCCACTTCCATGTTGTAGAACTTAACCTCTACACCATAAAGTAAAGTTTCATCACCTGCAGTTCCCGGTGCAATCTTATCAAGAGCATAAATCATCTCAATGATATCGTCAAAAATTCTCTTAGGAATAACCAAAGACAAATCTCCCGGTGTAGCACTGAGTGTAGGTGTCATAAATGACTTGTTAAGTCTACCTGCACTACTTCTTTGACCTCTGATAAGGTCTCCGAATCTTTGAACCATTACACCGCCACCAAGCATGTTTGAAAGTCTGGCGATACTCTCACCATATCCGTTACTGTCTTTGAACGGCTCTGTAAAATGCTTTGATACAAGCAATGCAAAGTTTGTATTCTCTGTTTGAAGCGCCGGATCCTCATAGCTGTGTCCGTTTACTGTAACAATACCGTTTGTATTCTCATTAACTACGGCACCTTTAGGATTCATACAGAAAGTTCTTACCAAATCCTGGTACTTCTCCGTTCTGTAAACAATCTTACTCTCATAAAGCTCATCTGTAAGATGTCTGAAAATCTCGGCAGGAAGCTCAACTCTTACACCGATATCCACACGATTTGACTTTGTAGGTATTTTTAACTCCTTACAGGTCTGCTCCATCCATTTACTTCCGCTTCTACCTACGGATACTATACATTTATCACCGGTGAATTCTTCACCCTGCTTTGTATATAACTTATATCCTGCATCCAGCTTTTCTATTTTGACAATAGGTGTGTTAAAGAAAAACTCCACCTTATCCTTTAAATCTGTATACATATTTTGAAGAACTTCATAGTTGATATCAGTTCCCAAATGACGAACACTTGCATCCAATAAATGCAAATTGTTTTGTAAACAAAGTCTCTTAATATCTGAATTTGCTGTAGAATAAAGCTTGGTCTTTCCGCCGCCGTACTTTACATTGATTCCGTCTACATAGTTCATAAGTTCAATGGCTTTTTTCTTTCCGATATATTCATGCAAAGTACCACCAAACTCATTGGTAATATTGTACTTTCCGTCAGAAAATGCTCCTGCACCACCAAAACCGTTCATGATTCCGCAGCTCTTACAATTGATGCAAGACTTAATCTTGTCTCCATCTATTGGACAATGTCTTTTCTCAAGCGGATTACCGTACTCAAAAACCGCAATTTTCAGTGAGCTGTCCTGATTTATGAGTTCATAAGCCGAGAAAATACCTCCGGGACCTGCCCCGATTATCATTACATCATATTTCATATTTTTCCCTTTCACAAAAGCAATAACCATTACTTACATAAAAATGGCGATATCTCATTTGAAACATCGCATGCAACATTCCCATTATAATATGTCTTTTGAATACTAGCAATACACAATTGTATTAAATTATATCATATTATCATTTTAAAATATTCATAATTCTTTACTTTACTATTTTAAACAATAGATGCATAATATAGTAATGAACGCAAAAATTAAAAACTTAAAAAAAATTACTCTAACAATTATTTTTAACAATTATAACCATACTCTCTCCCTATGCAGTCGTTTGCATATGTTGACTGGCCGGTAGATACAAATGTTTTATCTGAAGGTGCCATTCTTATGGATGCCGACTCGGGAGCTGTACTTTATGGTAAGAACATTCATGAACATTACTATCCGGCAAGTATAACCAAGATTTTGACTGCCCTTTTAGTAGTGGAAAATTGTAATCTTGACGATATGGTTACATTTTCAAAAAATGCAGTATTTAATGTCGAACCCGGCTCATCAAGTGCAGGTATAGATGTGGGAGATACACTTACTGTAAGAGACTGCCTCTATGCAATGCTTTTACAATCGGCAAATGAAGCCGCAAATGCCTTGGCGGAACATACGGCAGGAAGCATTGAAGCATTTGCAAATATGATGAATGAAAAAGCGGCAAGTCTTGGCTGTACAGACTCACATTTCGCAAATCCAAGCGGATTAAACGATCCTGAGCACTATACCAGCGCATATGATTATGCTTTAATAAGCCGTGCGGCTTTTAAAAATCCTACGGTTACGGAAATAGATTCCGCTACATACTACAATTTACCGCCTACAAGCAGAGTCCCTACCGGACAAACCTTGTACAATCATCACTCCATGCTCAGAAAAACCTCCGGTAATTTCTATCAGAACGCAATCTGCGGTAAAACCGGTTATACTTCACTGGCAGGAAATACACTGGTGACATATGCAAGAAATGACAGTATAGGACTTATTACTGTAGTACTTAACGGAAATAAAACACATTATACGGATACTCAGGAATTATTGAACTTCGGCTTTGCCAACTTTAAAAATATAAAGCTGAATTCTACAGATATTAACACAAATTTTTCAAGTAATATCTCACTGATACCTGATTTTAACGAGTATACTATAGAGCCTGACGATAATGCATCAATATCATTGCCGAATGATGCCGATATAAACGATATCAAGTCAACGGTAAACTTTGAAGAAAATTCAGGTTCGTCCGCACTTTGCAAGGTAGATTATACTTATAACGACTATCCTATAGGATCTGTGGATATAGTGGCAAAGAAAAATGAAAACTATGTTGCCAATGATAACAATACAGAAGAAAGTGTTGCTGCAAACAATAATAAAAACAGCTTACAAAACACCACCAAAAACTTTACAAATATAATACTTAATATTCCGAAGATAAACTATATTATTGTCGGAGCCTGTGTAGGAGGCTTTTTACTTCTCCTGCTGATTATCATTTTAATAAAAAAAAAGTTATCAAGCAGGAAAAAGTGATTTGAGTGACAGAGAACTTCGAATATATAATCTTTTAAAAAGCGGATGGAGTGCCAAAGACTGTGGCATAAGTGAAGAAGAAGCGAAATATATAATAGAAAAGCACTGATAACAGTGCTTTTTTGTTTATGCTATAAATTATGTATTTCTTTCTCAAGCGATAATATGCCTTGCATTACTTTATCAAAACTCGGCGGTTCTGCGAAAAACATTTCTTCCATGTTTTTATAATCAAGCTCTATTTCTTTTAATCTGTACTCTTCCGGTACCAACTTTATGGCGTCAAAACTTGCGTCTTCATATTTAGCCCATTTTCTAGGATAAAATTTCTGTTTAAACTTTACAACTTTATCCAAAAGATCTTTGTTCTGAAAAGCTTTATCTTTATAAATTGAGTTTGACATACAGAACAAGTCATAATAATGCCTTGCATACCTTTTTGGTATAGCAAGTTCTCGTGGTCTATTTGCCTCATGATGTAAGATGGTGGCTTTTTCCCAAAATGTCCTTTCCGGACGTACGGTTCTAACTTCTATAAAGCTACCTTTAAACAGTACCGGATATGACTTATACAGATCCGGTACTATACCAATAACTTCTGAAGGTGACCATGCTGCAAGAGCGCCAATTTCAAGTCTTATAGACTGTATCAAATACGATGATTGATAGCTTTTTGGATATTCAAAAAATATAGTTTGGGGTTCTTTTTCATATATGCTGAGTTTAAAATCGATTCCAATTATCTCTTTAAAAATCTTCTTCCATTTGTGGTAATAAACATCCTTTTTAAAAAAATTCTTCAGTCTTTTTGATTTGATTCTTTATTAAACTTATCTTGTTTTGTATTTGAACGTTCTTCCCACGGCTCATTAATTCCATACCCTATTGCTCTCCAATCCAATATTAAATCTATATCCTCAGAAAATCTTTGTATTACATTAAAGCATTTTGAAAGACTTGTTCCTCCTTTGAAAGTCAGTACATCTTTCCACTTACTTATTGAAAAAAGATAGTTAAGTACAAAAGCATACCCAATAGTCTTTTTCTATAATAGCTTCATTTACTCCACTTTTTCTGTGCAGCATTTCTTATTATTTGTTCCAGATCTTTTTGCGGAATATAATTATACTCAAACATTTTTTTCCACCTCACTTTATCTTTCTGATAATATCATATATCCATACACTGGTATATCTGGCATCTTTTAAAAGTTCCTCTTTTTCTTCTTTTGACAGTTTTTCACTTAAATATTGTACCTGTTCTGACGTTATATTTCCTTTTCCTAAGGCTTTAATTGCCTGTATAACCATTGCTGTAAGTGTGGACATATTTGAAATTTCACCATTATTTCTATGTTTAAATTCTATAGTTACATTGTCAAAACTAAAATTTACATATCTTCCATCGGAAATATATGTCCATTTAGCAGGAACTTGCGTAGATAAACCCAATAAATTAAGAGCTGTATTTCCTGACGGTGCAATAGTCCAATTATATTTTCGTGCTATAGCTTTAGCCACTTCATTAACTGATGGTGCCTCATACTCACCAATATACTCGATATATTTAGGCTTATAATAAATTCCGTTAATAATACGTTTTATTTCTTTAGACAGTACCAGACGATTTAATACGCTTTTTATAGTCTCATATCCGGCAATATCAAAAAAATCATTTGCTATAAAAACGTCCTTCGATTCCATCATATCTATTCTATCTATAATTTTTCTGCTTAGCATTCATAATATCAGCCCTCCTTTGCACCTATTATTATATAATATTCGGTGCAGAAATGCATATATATAATTATATTACATTTATAATTTAAGTTTCTTCAATAAATTGTAATATCTGTTTTTTTCCAATTCGCTTGAATTATTTTTTTCATATAGCTATACAATCTATAGACGAATCTTAAACATAACGCAATTTAATTTTAGGGAGACATTATGAAAAGAATACATGAAATATTAAAGAAATACAGACATGCATGGGTTTTCTTATATACATTCATATATCTACCATGGTATATGTATCTGGAAAGAACTATAACACATGAGTATCATGTCTTACATACATGGGTGGACGATATTATTCCATTCAATGAATATTTTATTATACCGTACTTTATATGGTTCATCTACGTAGCATCTGTACTGATTTTCTTCTTCTTTAAAGATGTAGATGAGTTTTACAGATTCGGGCTGTATCTCGCACTCGGAATGAGTATATCGCTCTTTATTTGCCAGATATTCCCAAACGGAACAGACTTAAGACCTGTCAACCTTGATCCGAACAAGAATATTTTTACACATCTGGTAGCCTTTATATATAAAACAGATACCAATACAAATGTGTTCCCAAGTATTCATGTTTTCAACTCAATCGCTACACATGTGGCCATATTGAGATCAAGATTCTTTTATAACAATATGAAAGTAAAAGCGATTTCATTCATTATTATGATTTCAATATGCCTTTCGACATTGTTCCTAAAGCAGCATTCATTCCTGGATGTTGTCGGAGCAACAATACTCTCATATGTTATATATCAGCTTATCTACGCTAAGATACCTTGGCCAATCAGCCATGATAACAGAGAGAATATAAGAGTTTAACAAAAAGGACATCGTACCGTTTTCTAGTATGATGTCCTTGTTTCTTTTATTTATTTTCAATTTCATGCTCAGTCAATTTCTTTTCACCATCTCTTACCTGTCTGATAGACTCTCTAATTCTTGACATATTTGCATCTGAATAAAAAGGATCGGCTGATAGTTCAAAAGGTATACGATTTTCACGTACTACGGCTTTTAAATAAATATTAATTGCTGTAGACATACTGATGCCGATATCATCAAATATCTTTTCCGCCTCCCTTTTAATATTATCATCTACTAATATTTTAACCTGTACCATAACACATCCTCCATACTTAGTCTCTAATAATTCTACTACATTATACAACACAATATATATCATTTTTATAATTCTTTTCCACTGCATCCTTTATATAACCTTACCTTATCCTCTACAATTACCGCCACCATTTTTTTACTTTTACAACTTCATTACATTATAACCGAAAGTTGAAATATCAAAATACTCAGCTATCTTAAGGATTAGTGTTCCAATCTCATAAGCAGTAAACATTTTTTCAACGCTGACACTCACTCCAATGAAACTATCTGTATGCCTTACTATAACTCCTTAAATTCTGTTCTTTTGTTTTTATACTATTTTTATAAGTTCCATTTTAGTTGCGTAATTCCTGCATAACCTACTTCCCATATAAACCATGCAAACTCTATAAAATCCTTGGAAATCAAATTTTCTATAATACATGCTCTTGTTGCCGGTGTTCCAAGTCCCCTTCGCTCAACCTCAATTCCCTTTTGCAGTGCATCATTACCTGCAATCTCTATAGCCTTAAGGAGAGTATCCTCTGATAGCTTTTGTCAAGGGTAGTTAAGAAATTTATTTATCTTTTTGGTAACTCATATCTTCACATTCTTTCTGAATAAGTCTATTTATTTTATCTGTAATTGTTTCATCACTGGTTTCACTGAAATGTACTGTAACTTTATAGTTTGTTTTTTTCCTATTTTTTTACTGAATGTGTTTTTCAACTTTGTTTTTTTCTCATCTGTCATCTGTACTCTCCTTTCATTGCAATAAAAAAAGCGATTAGATTTTTTTACTTTTTCCAATCGCCTCAAATATTTTTTTATTTCTGCTATTAAATTCTTATTTTTTTACAATATTGTTCCCTCTGAAAGAATGTCTACATATTTTTTTATATACATATTGTCTGTACCTTTTTTTATCCTCTACAAGCTCTAATATTTCCATATCCATTAAATTCTCCAAAAGTTTATTGACAGTAGGCTTACTAACGCTCGCTAAATTTTTTTAATATCCTCCGATTCTACAAAAAGGGTGTTTCAATAGATATTCATATACTAAAAAGAAGATTTGAAATATTACCACTTGAAAACTGTCGAATTTTTCTCTATATCATTCTTCTTAAGCTCAACAATCTTTTTGGATGGAAGTGATTGCATCCTCAGATATTTCACAAATTCCATCTATAAAAAATTTAATCCATTCTTCAAATTCCCCTTAATACGAATGTTATTGAGAAGTTCATAATATTTATTCCTATTTTTTTCTTGAAAAAAATAGCTCAAATAAAGAACAGGGTATTCAATCAAGCCTTGCTCTCTTAAGTATAATATTATGAGTAGTCTACCCATTCTTCCGTTACCATCTAAAAATGGATGTATCGTTTCAAATTGATAGTGGATTAGAGCTATCTTTATTAAGTTTGAAATATCACTATCTTCATGTATATATTTTTCTAAATCACTCAAGCAAATATCCATCTCATCAGGTGCAGGCGGAATGAAACTTGCATTTTTTAAAGTCGAACCTGCGTGTCCAATCCAGTTTTGTGATTTTCTAAATTCACCCGGCATTTTTTCTTCTCCTCTAACATTAGACAAGAGAACCGAGTGGGTTTCTTTAATCAATCTCATACATAAGGGTAATTCATTTAGTCTTTTAAATGCGTAATGAGTCGCTTTGATATAGTTTACAATTTCTTCAGTATCTTTTATCTTTTCATTTCCCTTATCTTTTTGCAGTACATCAACAAGAGAGGCTTGTGTCCCCTCTATTTGAGAACTTATAACAGCCTCTTTTTGAACATACATAGATACAAAAAGATCAATATCCGGTAAAGTTATTGCCATGCCATCTAATCTTCCCAGTAATAAATATGCTTTTATTGATTAAAGCATTTATTTCACTATCAAGATTTAATTTTTATATCTTTTTAAATTATGCGGAACAAAGCATTCGTAATCGCTTTGCATTTTCTTTAATTCTCCGGCTCTATTATTTTCTAATCTCAAAATATCACCCCCTAAGTCAAATCTATTTTACTTAGAATAAGCATAACCGTTTTAAGTAAAATTTTCAAGTGCATATTTTACTTATATTCTTTGAAAAGTTCTCTAAGTAAACCCTATTTCACTAAAAAAACGATTAGATTTTTTTACTTTCTAATCGCATTGACTGTTTTTGTTTTTATTAAGTGGTGAAATGTGTTTTTAAGGCTTGTCTTTTATCTTAGGCATATATCTGAGCTTTAACACTCTAAAAACACCTTTCTTAATATCCAATATAGATAATATTTCTTTCTCCTAAAAAACAGAGAGGTTTTATCCTCTCTGCTTGCTTTAATGCTCCACCTTTAACGGTAGCGGGACACCCTCTTTATCGACCAAAGCATAGCCAATATTTTTAGAAATATCAAATCTGCAATTTCCTAAACGATATTCTGTTGTCATTGATATTATACCCGATTTCTTCAAAAAATCACTACCTTTCCTCACTCCTATAATAATCTTTTTGTTTTTTTCCTTTCCTCTGCTCATATTTTTTTCCTCTTTGCTCTTGATACTTCTTAATCTGTTCAATTACACTTGGCTTTTCTCCTCTCTTAATCGCCTTGTCAATCTCAATAGATAAGTCGATACCATAATCATCATTTACAGTCTTAGCTGCATATTTGATATGATTGATATTTTCGTATTCTTCCTTAATAGATTGAGCTTGTTTATTTAGCTTAGTAATTTCAATTTCAAGACTTTGTATATCCCTTTGCCAATTTTTTTAGATTTAATAGCTGATGAGACTGTTATTTTTTTCAAGAATTACCCTTGCCCTTTTTATACTTGTCTATCTGTTCTTTATGTGAATTATAGAAGCTGTCTTTGAATAATGATTTGCTGTTCCATTCTTCAAAGATTTTGCTTATTATCCTTGCAATTCATGATAAATATAAATGTTCTTCCGAGTGTTTCTCCCTCAAGCCTTCTACATCACCCTCTCTTTCATCAATCTTTGCCTCAAGCTCATTATAGTTATTCCGTCCAAATTTTTTTCTTTTTCCAGTATCATTGATATTTCATTAAAAAAAAATCAAAAACTACTTTTTGGGTATTCATTGCTTTTTTTTTCAAACCAGATGTCCTTTTTTTTCTATTTATTCAATATTTTTAAATACTAATCCCTTCCAAACAGATCCCTTGTATATACCTTTTCTTTCACGTCTTCCAGGCAATCATCATATCTATTTGCAATTATTGCATCGCTGTTTTCTTTAAAAATATCAATATTATTTATAACTCTGCTTCCAAAGAATGTAGTATTATCATCAAGAGTAGGCTCATATATTACAACCTTTGCTCCCTTTGCTTTGATTCTCTTTATAACACCCTGAATAGAAGACTGTCTGAAATTATCAGAATTTGATTTCATTGTAAGTCTGTATACACCTATAACAACCTCTTTTTCCATAGTCGGATCATAGGCACTTCCTTCACCATAGTTATAATACCCTGCCTTCTGTAATACCTTATCAGCGATAAAGTCCTTTCTTGTCTTATTGGATTCTACTATAGCGGAAATCATATTTTGTGGCACGTCTTCATAATTTGCCAATAGCTGCTTGGTGTCCTTTGGCAGACAATAACCACCATATCCAAAAGACGGATTATTATAATGCTCTCCGACTCTAGGATCCAGACAAACACCTCTTATAATTTCCTTGGTATTAAGTCCTTTCATCTCTGCATAAGTATCAAGCTCATTAAAATAAGATACTCTAAGTGCAAGATATGTATTTGCAAAAAGCTTCACAGCCTCCGCCTCTGCAACACCCATAATCAATATTTCTATATCATCTTTGAGTGCACCTTCTTTTAAAAGATTTGCAAATTTAGATGCAGCTTTCATAAGCCTTGCATTCATAGTATCTGTCCCCACAATAATTCTTGAAGGATAAAGATTGTCATAAAGTGCCTTTGACTCTCTCAAAAACTCCGGAGAAAAAATAATATTGTCACAGTGAAATTTACTTCTGATACTTTCCGTATAACCTACAGGAATCGTCGATTTAATGATTATAACAGCATCAGGGTTATACTTTATAACCTCTGTAACCACATCCTCTATTGCCGATGTGTCAAAAAAATTCTTCTGTGTATCGTAGTTTGTCGGTGCCGCCACCACAACAAAATCGGCATCACTGTAAGCAAGCTTCGTGTCCAAAGTAGCAAGCAAATTAAGTTCTTTTTCTTTAAAATACTTCTCAATATACTCATCCTGAATTGGGACTTATTCTTTTGTTTATCTTCTCTACCTTTTCAGGAATAATATCCACCGCCACCACTTCATTATTCTGTGCCAATAAAGTGGCGATTGACAACCCCACATATCCTGTACCTGCTATTGCTATTTTTCATATGCC